>NZ_JBIVBP010000002.1:0-404665 GCF_044746145.1 Enterococcus sp. NPDC086594 | reverse complement strand
ATCATACTAGAGAACGATATGTTTTTTAATACCTAAAATGAAAATGGGACTGAAGAATCAATTCTGATTCATCAGTCCCATAAATTATAGAGCCATTATAAGCAAAAAGAGCAACTCTTGTGGCACTTACCTGCCCAAGAGTTGCTCTTTTTTTGTTTGAAAGGTCTCTAGTTCCTCACGTGTTTTTGATTACCATACCGTCAATAATATCCACCGCACTTTCGGTGTCGTTGATAATTGATTCAAAACGATCATAAACATCTTTCCATTTAATGATTTCAAGAACGTCCGTTTCGTCTGTGAATAACGCTTTTTTCATTTTTGAATACAAACGGTCTGCTTCTGATTCAATCGTATTCACATCATTAATCATTTGACGCAATGTTTTTGAATTTTTGAACTTAGGAAATTCTTTTAAGGCCGTTTCAACGCCTTGTGTCGCTTGAACGATCATTCCAGCAAATAAGTTGGTTTCAGGGCGGATCTTCGTAATGACCAAATTCTCAAATAAATAAGTCAGTCCCATAATGCCATCCAAAATATCATCTAGACGCTCTGAAATGACTAGGATGTCCTCGCGATCGATAGGGGTGATAAATGAATCATATAACTCATTGGTTAGCTCAGCGATCACTTTATCCCCTTCTTTTTCCAAAGCATGAATCTCAGCTGCTGCTTCGGTCAATGCTCGTTCAGAATAATCGTTGATCAAAAGCGAAAAACGTTTGGCAGCTAAATGGCCGTTCGTCGCCAACTGCTCCATTGCTGCAAAATAATCGAATCCTTTTTTTCGTGCCATTACTTTCTCTCCTCACAAAATTAGCAATAAAAATTTGACCATTAGAAACGCAATCAATCCACAGCCAGGAAAGGTTAAAATCCAAGCATAGATCATTTCTTTTACAATGCGCCAATCAACGCTAGAAAAACGCCGAGACGCTCCAACGCCCATGATAGCGGTCGTTTTCGTGTGCGTTGTTGAAACTGGGATACCAAATACGGAAGACAAGAACAAACAGATTGCTGCAGTAACATCTGCAGAAAAGCCTTGGTATTTTTCCAGTTTTACCATATCCATCCCCACTGATTTAATGATCTTCATCCCACCGACCGATGTACCGATCCCCATGGTCAAGGAACAAAGAACCATCACCCACAGTGGGATGGCAAAGCCATTGCCGGTCTTTTCAGCAAGATTGTTGTAAAAAAGGCCTAACATGAACACACCCATGAATTTTTGTCCATCTTGGGCACCATGCAAGAAGGCATTGGCACCAGCCGCGATGGCTTGACCAACCGTAAAAATTTTGTTGGCTTTTCGCCGTTGGGTATCGCGAAAGAGCCATACGATCAGTTTCGTGATCAAAAATCCACCAATAAACCCCATTAACGTAGACACAACGAGACCGATTAAGACTTTCATCCATTCTTCACCGTTGACTGCATGTAAACCACCCAGAGCCATGGCATCCCCTGTCAATCCCGCAATCAATGCGTGAGATTCACTGGTTGGGATCCCAAAATACCAAGCTGCGACCGTCCAAACAACAATTGAAAACAAGGCAGCGGCTAATGCGATCTGTGAGACCCGAAAACTCCCGCCTGAGTCAAAAGTCACAATATTACTGATGGTTTCTGCAACTTGCGCATTAAAATACGTCATCACCAGCACACCTAAGAAATTCATGACGACTGCCATGCCAATGGCGATATTCGGGCGTAAGACTCTCGTGGAGACAGCGGTTACAATAGCATTCGGCGCATCCGTCCACCCGTTGACGAAAATCACCCCTAATGACAAGACAATCGTTAGAAACAAAGCGATATTCACATAGATTCCCCCATTTAAAAATTCCGAAGTAATCATAGCATAGAAAGCTCTTTCTGTGTAAACTTTTTATAACTATTCAGTAAAAAATGTGTAAAGAAGCATTTTTCAAAACCATAAAGCAAAAAATAGCACGGCCAAAAAACAAATTTTTGTGTTAAGTAAAATTTCTTTACAACTTTTATTGCAATCACTCTTGGCATTAGGTATAATGACTAGTGTTGATTTATACGTTTTCTAAACGTAATTGAACTTTTTTTTCGGAGGTGAAATACATGCCAAACATTGAATCTGCAATCAAACGTGTTCGCACAAGCGAAGCGGCTAATGCTAAGAATTCATCTCAAGTAAGCACAATGCGTACAGCAATCAAAAAATTTGATCAAGCTGTTGAAGCTGGTGCTGATAACGTAGATGCGTTATATAAAGATGCTGTTAAAGCAATCGATATGGCTGAGACTAAAGGATTGATCCACAAGAACAAAGCTAGTCGCGACAAATCTCGTTTAAGTAAAAAAATTGCAAAATAAGCAAATTAAGAAAGGCGCAGCAATCATCGATTGCTGCGCCTTTCTTTTTGACTTACTGTTTGCCATGTTTTAAAACAAATAGCTGGAACAAATACTCTTTGTCCATCTGACCACTTTTCACTAAGTAATCATTTTCGATCAATTCACTATATAGTGCCGCTAATTGCTTTTCTCCAAACCCCCGAGCTTGCTGCATCGCTAACTTCACTCGGTACGGATGAATCCCCAACGTTTCTGCGATATTGGCTTGCTGGTAGCCAATTTTCATCAAAATCGCTGCCTGTAACAGTAGACGGACTTGGCTGATCAAAATAGCATTGATCTTGATCGTCTCTTCCCCTTGCAATAATAGATCGTCATACAAGCGCAACGCATCCGATACGTTCCCCTTTAAGACATCACTGGTTAATTCAAAGACATTATGTTCCAACGTCTTAGGGATCAACTGCAAGACGATCTCTTTCGTGATTTTATTGCCGTTTCCTGCATACAATCGTAGTTTCTGTAACTCCTGCATCGCTTTTGATAGTTGCAGATCCGTTAACCGTAAAAACAAATCAAACGCCTCTCGGCTCATCTCGATGCCATCATTGGCCAACGACTGTTGGAGATACTGACGCACGTCGGCTTCTTTCATAGGTGCGACATCAATCACAACTGCGGCTTTCTTCAGCTGCTTAGTAATTTTTTTCCGTTCATCTAATTTATCGACATCTGCAAAAATCACCATTACCGATGATTCCAATGGGTCTTTGATGTAATTCAAAAAATCATCTAGGTCATGCTCAGGTGCATTGCTCTTTTTTTCAGCCGTTAAGAAAAATGGCCGCTCAACGAAAAGTAATCGCTGATCGCCAAAAAAAGGCAACGATTGGGCTTCTTGGATCACCATATCAAGGGGATCTTTCTCCATGTCAAAGGAAGCAAAATTCAGATCATCTTTCCCAACGGAAAAACGCTCCAAAAAGGCCGTGCGAACTTGCTCTTGTAAAAACATTTCACTGCCGATGACTAGATAAATCGATTGCAACTCCTTGGTTCGAATTGCTTGCAACGCTTTTTGTAATTCCATCGTTCCCCCCGCTTTCATTCTTATCCTACCATTAGTCAATCGGATAGTCTAGCAGCGTTTTTATCAAAAATGATTGTTGTTTTTCAGACCAAATAAATTGGATCATGCCTTGCTGATCGGTTCGCAAAACGGTCTGATTTACCAACGTTTCAAGCACCTCTTCATGAGGATGCCCGTACCGATTGTTCCGTCCACTTGAAACGATCCCGAATTGGGGATCGATTGCCGCAACAAACTCAGGTGCCGTCGAGGTTCGACTGCCATGATGCCCTAGTTTCAATACATCAACTTTAAGATTCGGATAATCATGAATCAACTTTTTTTCCCCTGCTTGTTCGAGATCGCCAGTAAATAAAAATGTTTTATCCCCTACCTTGGTTTTAATCACCAGCGAATCTTCGTTTTGCCCTGCACCTGATTCTGGTGCCAATACTTGCAACTGAAGGAAATCACCCACTACTTGGCCAACCGTCGTCCAAACAACGCTTGTCTGCTTAGGCAGTTCGTTTAAAAGCTTGGCGATGCGGTGATCTTGTTCACTTCCTGGTACGAGATATAACGTTTCAACGGGGATCGCCTTCATCAATGCTAGCGCATCTCCCATATGGTCCGTGTCCCCATGAGTTAGAAACAACCCGGTGATTTTCCTGACTCCCTCCCCTTTCAAAAAAGGAATCAATGTAGATTCCGCGGCAGCTTGTCGTTTGCGCTCTTGCCAGTTTTCTTTCGGAAAAGACAGAGAACCTCCAGTATCGATCACATAAACTTCGCGATTTTTTTCTGCCTGTAAAACGATACTATCGCCTTGACCAACGTCGACATAACTAATGGTGGGTAAAACGCGATTCTTCTGAAAGACGATTGGTACAACAAGCGAAAAACAGATCACCAGCAGCCACCGTTTCTTTTGGTAACAGAGCAAGCTGAGCAAACAACAACTAGCAGCCAATCCTGCAGGAACGGCACCCACCGTTATCGACACGCCTCCTACAGCGCCCACGACAACTTCCATAAGCAGCAAAAGCCCTTCAAAAAGGGCAATCAGCCCACTGATGGTTGGGAAAAGTGTCCCAGCAATGAACATTACGAAACAGGCTGGTAGCAAAACCAATTGAAAAAACGGTAAAAAGACAAACGTCAAAAAGCCCCCAAATAATGGGAATTCATAAAAGAGCGAGACAATGACAGGCGCAGCCAGCACCGTGAGGAACTGACAGCGCCAAAACCACGTCAATCCGATTGGTCGCTGCATTACTATCAAGAAGGTCATCAAAAGACTTAGTTGCCCCGATGTTTGAAGCAATACTTTGGGATCAACGAATAAAAGAGCCGTTAAGACGATCCCATAATGATCACTTGCCGATAGCCGTTGTTGATAAAGAGTGGTCACTTGAGTAACCGACAATGCCAAGACAGCACGCCAGACACTAATGCCGCCGCCACAAATCCCAATTACGACCAAGAAAAAGACCCCCATTGGCAACAGCATTTCTTTTTGCGTAAACCCCAATCGGCAGAAGCATCCGCGAAACCATTTGAAAAATAAGACAACATGCATTCCTGAGATCGTAAAAAAATGCAATAAGCCACTCGCACGATACATTTGACGTACTTCTTGAAAGTCATGGTCTTTAAAACCAAAGAGCAACGCATTGATATAGGCTGCTGAGCGTTCAGGAAAGATTCGTTGCACAGAAGAAATAACCTCTGCTCGAACTTTTGCAAGTGAAAAGCCTGCATCTGCTTCTTCCATTCCTACAATTTTCTCAATATGGACTGTGCCAATAATCGATCGACTGGCCAAATAGGCAGAATAGTCAAAGCTATGGCGATTTCGTGGTTTTTCAGGAAGAGAAAAAAATCCTTTCACCAGCAGCTTTCTTCCCCAAACGGATCGATCCTGCCATTGCTGTTTTTCAGTCTCTGAATAAACCGTGTAACGGCCAATCACTTTACCTGCAGAGGATTTTGCTTCAAATGTAAGTAGATCGCCATTGACTTTGATCGTGTCTGGCAGCACATTGACTACCCCTTGATACTCACCTTCTTGTATGTTCCCAGTCCGAGAAAGAGAAACGCGGACACTTAACAGCAACAGTCCGACAAAACAAATCATGCACAAAAATGCTTGTCGTTTTAAGACAAGCATCCCGAAATAATAAAGTGCAATGAGTCCCAGTAAGATGGACTGCCGATAGTAAGCAGTCACCGAACAAGCAAAAATAATACTAAGAAATAAAAATGAATCAGTTCTTTTTTGTTGGTTGTGCATCATTCAGCACACCAAACGAAAGTTTTTCAAAATACACCGGATCGAGTTCAACTTGGTGGACGGAAGCACCTACTTGTTGAATCAGTTCCATTGCATACTGATTGTTGCGATAGTCATTCAAATAATGGATCTTTTTGACCCCTGCTTGCAAAATTGCTTTCGTACAGGGAAGACAGGGAAAATGCGTCACATAGATTTCCGCATTGTCTGTTGACACCCCTAATTTTGCACATTGCAATAAGGCATTCATTTCTGCATGAATCGTCCGAATACAATGGTCATCGACAACATAACAGCCATCGTCAATGCAGTGTACATCGCCACTGACGGACCCGTTGTAGCCTCCAGCGATGATTCGGCGATCTTTGACTAATGTAGCGCCGACTTCAAGTCGGGAACACGTACTGCGTAAAGACAGTAATACAGCTTGTGCCATAAAATACTGGTCCCATGGGATTCTCGTATTGCTCATTCGTTTGCTCCTTTGTCATTGATTAGTTCTATTCTAATCGAATTTCTTGAATTTTCAACCGTCATTTCTTAGTATTTCTTACATTTATTTGGTTCAGTCCGCCACTGTAATCATCTCTTTCAAGGACTCAAAGGTCTTCTCTCCGATGCCTGTGATCTTTTTTAGGTCATCAATCTGTTTAAAAAAGCCATATTCTTCTCGGTAAGCGATGATTGCTTCTGCTTTTTTGGCACCCACACCTGGCAGTTCTTGCAGTTGCTGTGCATTGGCTTGATTCAGATTGATTTGTGTCACTGCTGTTTGGCTGCCACCTACTCCTGAAGCATTCATCTCCATAAACGCTTGATCCTCTTTATGAGGGACGATCACCATCTGTTGATCTTGTAGCACTTGTGCTAAGTTTATGGCTGTTTCTAACGCCTCTTCTGTCAGACCACCTGCTTGTTCGATCAATTCATACATCCGCGCACCTGATTTCAAGCGATAAATTCCCGGTTGGTGCACTTCCCCTTTGACATCGATAACGATCTCATACTCTTCATCGTGAAGACTATCTTCTTGAAGGGCTCCACCTTCCCCCATTTCAGACGATTGACCTGCTGCATCTGCCATTGAATGCCAGTTTGTTTCTTTTTTTTGCGAGAACGGTACAAACCAGATGATCAGCAACACCATCAAAACAGCACCACCAACTGCAAATCGCCAATAGTCTTTGAACAGCTTCCATCGATCCATTTTCACCACCTCATAGATGAAATACGCAAAAGATAGTAAACGACAGAAAAAAAGTCAACACTTTCCACGTATCGACTTTTTCACTAGCTAAGTAGTAATCGTATATAGGCAGGAAACTTTTTTTCGCCCCCCCTCATCTTCTATTTTCTCACTGACTATTCTAAAACCTTTCATCTGACTGATTTCATAGCCACATGTTCGTGGCAACTCCACCGTTAAGCGAACGGTACGATCAGTCTTTTCCCAGCTTAAAGCTACTAATCCAAACGTACTTTGTAAGGAGCCTTTGACATGGGCTATAGGTACATCGAAGGCTGGTTGTATCAGTATCCCAGCGCTTGTCATCTGAATGCCTAATAAATGACGGACAAACCAATACCCATAAGAAGCAAACATGGCATGATTCAACGAACCCTCGTAAGTGGCTGAATGTTGCGGCGTTGGAAAATGTTCCATCAAAGTGCCGTTTCCGCTTGCCAGCATTGCTGCATAACTAGGCGCAGATTTCCTCGTTAACCAATCAAAAATAATATCATTATAGCCAGCTTCAGCCAGCAACTGATAACTCCATGCCATCCCGAAGATGCCGAAAGAGAAAATACCCTCTTGCTGCTTGATCCGTTGTACTAGTTTTGGCAATATTCGTTTTTTCTCACTGAGTCCTGTCTTCATTGCAAAGATCATGCTAGACAAGGTGCCCGCACCGTATTGCTCATTTTCTTTAGAAAACTTCTGTTTGATTTGCAGTGTCGTGTACTGGATCGCTGCTGTCACTCGCTGACAATAGTCCTCTTTACCAATGATCCTCAAGTCGATCAATTCTTGGTAACGCTGTAGTAAAAGCAGATACATGCAGGCAGAGCAAAAGGACTGATCTGGCGAAGTAATAACCCCGTTTTGCTGAGTTTCATCAATTGCTCCCCAATCGCCGAGACAGCACTGGGCGATATAATCAAAATCAAAAGCGAGTAAATAGTTGAGATGCCTTTCCAACTGTGGACGCAGCTTGGCAACCGCTGCTTGTTTCCCATAGGTCTTCACCAAGGCCAAAGCAAGCTCTGAAACTACCAATTGCCACCCTAACGCACCACCACCATTTGATGGACCATTTGTCATGATTCCTACAAATGGCGCAGTTGCAGTCATTGCACCATCCGATCGTTGGTCGTTGGCAAAATCCCACAACACTTTTTCCAACAACGGCTCAATCGCCAGATCTGCCATCTGCGTTGGTAGTAACGCAACGATGTCCCCACCATAACCAAAGCGCTCACGAGTGCAGTCCTCAAAACAAGAGTGGATGTTGTTCAACCGCGTGGCTTGTCCAACCGCCCATAACTGATCCAAGAAAGGATCGGAGGTTTCAAGTGTCACCAACGATTTCACATCCGTATGCAAGCGATAGGCTTTGATTGCTCCTACAATCGCTTGAAGGTTGTCAGCAGGTTTCGTCTCGATCAACGCATAGCGAAAGGAATGATACGTGTAACGGTTTTCAAAAACGAACGTCTTCGCTGCCGTTTTCTCAATGATGTCTCGTTGAACGATAGGATCATCTGGCTGCTTCCCTTCATAGGGATCGTAGACGCCATAAGTTCCACTGATCGTAGACGTATAATCAGGGCTGCCTTGCTCGTCTAATGTTTCTGCATAGCTGATTCTGATCCGACCAATGAAATCTTCCTCAAGAGTACAAGTAAATTGACCGCTGATGATTTGACCGAAGTCAATGAGCAGTCCCGCTGCAGTTTCGGTCATTTTTTGGGGAACGATCGATTGTGTGCGCTTGATTTTTGGAATAAAGCTTGGCTTAAAACGTCCCGCGGGTCCAGCAATTTGTACCGTTTTTCCTTCTGGACGAGGATCAGGTACATCGGTAACGATTTCTCCTATATAAAGATTGTTTTGCAAATAAGGCCCAAAACTACTTTGCCACTGATTGTCTGAGTAAATGTAGCGATTCTCTCCTCCATCATTTAACTGAAGCTCCCCCCAGAAACAGGGTTTGCCGATCGCTAGTTGTTTGCGGATGTTATACCGACCTAAAATCTCAATCGGAGCAGGGTTGTACCAGCCATTCGCAAGTTCAACTTCGATCCGATTGTCTCCCTCCTGTAAAAAATCAGTTAACTCATAAGTATCATAGTAGACGACTCGATCATAGTTCGTTACATCACTGTTTAAATAAACATCTGATACCGTTTTTCCATTAACAGACAAGCGATAAAAACCAAGCCCGCAGCAATCAATCACTGCATAGGAAGGACACTTTTCCAGTGTGAAAGAGCGAGACAAGCAGCTATTTTTCTCTTCTGAAAAGTAAAAACGTTCTTTTTTAATAGGATCATCTAAGCGAGTGATCCACTTGCCCATAGTTTCTTTAGGTTTCTCACGCTTTGCTATCGTGAAAAACACACTACTGTAACTGGTGACATCGTTTCCTGCTCCGGCGGTCAATTTGACTTGATATTTTTTTCGCTGCAGATGCTGTGGCAAGTGGACCGCCATTTTATTCTCAGAAGCGGCTATGTTGGAAACGTCATACACTGCTTGCTGCTGTTCATTGAAAATTTGCAATCGGTAGCCTTGGTGATTGGTCATCGACCATTCAATAAGGATCGGATCATTTAAATCCACTGTTAATGGCTTTGTCATTCCGTTGATGGTTATCGTTTCTTTCATAAGCTGCTCCTTTCGTGGGTTATTGTGCTTCTTCAACACAGATCTGCTTATCAGCAACTTTGATAAATGGCAACCAAATCATCGTTGCGATCACGATCAAGACGATTTGTAACAATGCGCCCATGATACTACCAGTGACAAAATAGCCGCTAATGATCGGCGGAGTCGTCCACGGAATTTGCGCAAGCCCAGTTGGGATCGGGACTAGCCCGAAATAAAAAGCAAAGTAAGCGACGATCGTTGTGACGGCATTTGCAAAAACAAAAGGAATGATAAAACTGAAATTCAACATCAACGGTATCCCGAACAACGCTGGTTCACCGATATTGAAAATATAAGGAACACTAGCAATTTTTCCAACCTCTTTGTACTGTTTACTTTTTGCTACGATCAAAATAGCAATGATCGCACCAACGACGCCAATCGAAGCAAAATGATTCCGAAAACTCATACTGATAATATTCGTTGGAATCTCTCCCGCCACTGATGCCACACGATTTTGGTCTTCAAGGACTTGATGGATTGGGTCCATCACTGCTTGAATGATCGAGGTTCCATGAAGGCCAAAAAACCATAGGAATTGCTCGAAAATTTTCACAACGACCATTCCAACTAGGGAGCCACCTAACATAGTTAATGGAATACCAAGGGTCCCATTGATCAACGTCATGGCATCACTGTTAAATAAGGCTTCGATGATGAGTCGGATGACCCAAATCGTCGTGATGACAAGAAAAGATGGAATCACCGATTCGAATGGACCAGAAACAGCTGGTGGTACCGCTGCTGGCATTTTGATTTTGATTCCTTTACCCTCAATTTTTTTATAAAGAACTGTACTAAAAATACCGACAATAATCGCTAAAAACATCGATTGCGCGCTAACGCGGGTGATATCTAAAAAAGTCCCTGCTTCCATTGCATCCAACGGTGTTAATAGTAAAAAGGAAACAAAAGCAGTTAAGACACATTGCAAAACGTTTGTTTCAAGTTTTTCTGCCAGTGATTTTGCGAGGGAAATGACAACTAGCAAACCACCGATTGCGAGTGTGGCATTGTTGACATAGAGCAATTTCTCTTGCCAGACACTAGCATCTTCTGTTCGCAACACCATAGTAATAAAATCGGTCACTTGTTGGATCGGAAAAAAAGCAATAATTAAAAAGATCGACGCAATAAAGGTGAATGGCATGTAAGCTAACATTGCATCCCTAACTGAAGTAATATAAATATTCCCATTAACTTTACTTGCAAATGGACCAAGGGTACTTTGGATCTTATCCCCTAATGATGGTTTGTCGTGGTTCATGGTGATTCCCCATTTCTTTCGAATTTGCTGGTACTATTGACTATTATTATCATCCGGATTATGATAATTGATAACGCTATCATACAAGTATTATATACTATCTCTACCTGTCTTCAATGACGATACTCTACTATTTCATTGACTATTTTTTACCTAAGGAGAAAGCGATGGATAAACAGAACATTCTGCAGCAGTTACAACAATTGACGACTACCGAAGAAATAGCCCTTAAAAAGACGCAATCTCTTCCATACAATTATGAGGATTTTAAGAAAGTCTACACTGAAAAAAATGAGCCAATCTACCAATATACATTCGAAAAACACCTTTCTCGTCTCATACGAAAACGGCCGCAAGATAGCGGATTTCTTAAGACAAGCCAGCTCTTGATTTTAAAACATGCACGCTTTTCTTCTACGCCACTACATCAGCATGATTTTATCGAAATGAATTATGTTTTTTCTGGAACAGTCACAATTATGATCAATGAGAGAAAAGTGATCCTAAAGGCAGGTGACTTTTGCTTACTAGATACAGGGGTGATCCACCAAATTATCGAAACAAATCAAGACGACATTGTTATTAACTTTTTGATCAGCAAAGAGTACTTTTCCACGCAGATGCTCAGTCGGTTAGCATCCAATAGCATGATCGCCGATTTTGCCATCAATGCGTTATCTGAAAGCCAAAAGCACAATCAATACCTAGTGTTTGAAACGAGTAACAACGACTATTTGATTGATGCGATTTTCGGGGTCTTGGCCCAGTTCTTCAACCCCTCCTTCGGTTCTCATGAGGTCATCCATTCCTATATAATCATTATTTTTTCCGAACTCGTTCGTAACTTCCAGGAAAAGCAACGGATCGAGTCGCAAAACAGCGACCAATTGTACCTCGGAGAAGTGTTGGACTATCTGGAGAAACATTTCGCTACTTGCACACTAGCTTCGGTTGCGGAGACATTTGGATACAACCCGAGCTATTTGAGTCGCCGTATCAGTCAGCAGCTTGGTCGATCCTTTGTGACGATCCTTCAAGAATTAAAACTCAATCAAGCCAGTTTATTGTTGAGAAACTCTTCCCTACCTGTGGAACAAATCGCACACCAAGTCGGCTATAAAAATGTCTCATTCTTCTATAAGCTGTTTCAAAAGAAGTATCAGTGCTCTCCTCATGCCTACCGTCAAAACTAAACAATACTGCTGCACACCATTTTATCGACAAAAAAACACTGCTCACTTGATGCTGCTAACGCAGCAATCTCAAATGAGCAGTGTTTTTTAACTAATCAGTTTCAAGCAATTCAGGAATTTACGACGCCGATCCTCGGTGATACAACGTTGTATAATATGGCTGTTCGCTGGTATCGATCGCAATACCGATCCCGAGAAATTGATACTCATCGTTTAGAATCGTTGCCCGATGTCCCTCTGAATTCATTAAACCTTGATGGGCGTAAATACTGCTGGCTTGGCCAAATGCCAAATTCTCCCCTGCAGCAGTGAAGCTGATCCCGTCTTCTTGCATCCGATCAAATGGAGTCGATCCATCTAACCCAATATGGTCAAAATATCGATGTTCTGCCATGTCTTGGCTATGCTTCACGGCAGTCTCACTGGTTGCTTCACTGAATCCAAGGGGCGACAAACCAAATTTCACTCGGGTGGCATTCGTTAATTCAAATAACTGTGTTCGTAAGCCGCTTAAAATGGCGGCTTGATTTTGGCGAAAATCATTCGCATGGCGTGTTTCTAGCGAGCGATTGATGATTTGAATCGCAGTCACTGTATCTTCGGCATGAACATCATAGAAAAAAGTAATCAATTGATCGTCTTGTAAGAACAGATCATAGTCGGCATCGGAATCGATGCGATACCGTCTTGATCCTCGTTGTAGACTTTCTTGGCGCGTACCCATCTGATTACGAACGCTTGCTTTTGAAGACCCGATACCTAGCGTGTCATCGATAAGAATCGTGTCTTGATTCGTATAGATCCCTTGCGCAATATCATGTTCATCGTACATCACCATCATGAAGTTACGAAAATCATCGTGATAGGAAGTCCAGTTCAGTCCATACCTATTCGCTGATTCATTGATCGCTTCTCCAAAGGTTTCTTCGATCACTTGTCGTGATTCATTATATAAATATGTCTGGGCAGGTGTTTCTACCGATGGCCTGGCTGAAGTGTCTTGTGAAGGAGAAAATTGGGACGAGAGAGATTGAGTGATCTCGTTGAGTCGAGCATCCCAAAATGCCAAGCGCCCGTCTTGCCATGTAATCATCTGGCTTACAAAATAAAGAAGCCCGATGAGAAAAATGCTTTTGATTAAGAATTTTATTTTTTTCATATGACACCTCCGTCAATGAATCATTATGTGTTAGCTGTAGCGCGATCGTTTATCCACTCATTCATCCCTAGATTGGATCGCTGATAACCCGTCCTGCCTTTTCTAAAGACTATCATTCCTGTGGAAAATTGACCAGCTGCAGCATGAAACTTCTTAGATGGTCTATGTCTTTTTAAGCTCCTGTTAAGAAACTTTTTTACTCACGAAAACTTTGCAGCGCCATCGAACGCTCCATCAAAGGATTGGCAATTTTAGCTAAGGTATGACGATCGTATTCTTCTGGTCGCTTGATAGTGAGGTAAAGAATAAACTGTGGATCATCCGTTGGATAGATCGAGACCGCCGAATAAATATAATCAAACTCTCCTGTCATGTAACCTTGACCATTCTCATTGGCGATCTGAGCAGTCCCTGTTTTGACAGAAATCTCATGGTTCGTCAGTTGGTATACATCATAAGCGGTGCCATAGCGTTCATCCGTCACTACATCGGTCATGTATTCCAATACAGCATCAGCCGCTGTTTGTGCAATAGGCTGAGAAACGACTTCTGGAAAAACTTGGATCTCTTCTCCCACTTGCCGAATCAATTGCGGACGAATCATCTCGCCACCATTGGCAAATGCGCTAAATAACTGCATCATCTGCATCTGATTGACCCCAATCGCATGGCCATAAGAACTCATGGCATAATCCACCCGATTTCTTGAAGGTAAGATACCAGGCACCTCACCGGGAAGCTCACTTCCTGTAACTTTCCCTAGTCCAAAATCAGTTAAATACTGCGCCCATGCATCAAAACCGATCCGTTGCTGAAGTCGAACCATCCCAGTGTTGCTTGACCAAGCTAACGCTTGCCGCATCGTCAACTCACCATTTGCTCCTGAGTCGTGGTCGTTGATGACTCGATCTTCAATCTGCATACTCACAGGATTGTAGCGTTCCGTCGGATCAAAAACACCTTCATCAATCGCTGCCGCAACGGTTGCCAGCTTCAAGGTCGAACCTGGTTCATACATCTCTTCCGTAAAAAGATTACGCCAAATAAAGTGCTCATCCGCAATTCCTTCTTGGGTCTCTGGATGAAAACTAGGTCTTTGAGCCATCGTTAAAATCTCTCCAGTTTTCGCATCCATTAATAAAGCCGTCAGATTCTCTGGTCGTGTTTGTTCCATAACCTCATCCATCACTGATTCAGTGAATAACTGCAGATGAGCATCTAATGTCGTCCAAACATCGTTCCCATCTACGCCTTCTTCTACCATTTGATTGGTTGCAGGAACAGGATTCCCTGAAGCATTGACTTGAAAAGACTCTCGCCCATTTTGATTCTTCAAAAAGTCGTTCAGTACATATTCTAATCCAGAAACTCCGACTCGAATTTCATCATCATCTGACGTTGTCCCTATCAAATGTGAAGAAAAGATGCCATTCGGATAGCTGCGACTTGAACGAGCATCGAAATAGATACCATTGATTCCAGCTGCATCAAACGCCGCTTCGATTTGATTTCGAGTGGTCACACTTAGACCACTGCCAACATTGCCAAATTCCACTTGAAAGACAGGCGGGTCTATTTGATTCGCACCGTCTGTCAAGATAGACAAAACTTGCTCGTTAGAAATAGGTAAATACTCCGAAAGAATCGTTGCGGTCTCCTCAAAGCGCTCTCTGTCAAGATACATGGGTCGTCCATTATCAATGTAATCTTCAGAAAGAACCGCTCGAACAGTATAGGAAAGAATATCCTGTGCGATCACTGTCCCCTGCCGATCAAAAATTGCCCCTCGACTTGTTTCGATGGATCGTGAACTATAATACAAATTTTCTATTCTTTCAGACAAAGAGACGCCAGCAATCACGCCGACTTGAACAATGTAAATCAAACGTGCAGAAAACCCCATAAAAAGCGCAAGACTGATTATGTATAACCAATGACCGACTAGCTTACGATTTTTCTTCGCTTTTTTCTTTTTGACTATATGATAGTCATACATCGCCAAAGCGCCCCTTTCGATCGAATATACCTCTATAGTATTGGGTATTTGTGATGATCTTGTGAGGGAAAGAACAATTATTTTTCAAAGAGTCATTTTCCTATTAATTCAGCGATTATGCTGTGATATACTTTAAAAAATATAAATTATTTTTAAGGATGTGAATAAAATTGCAAAAAATATTGATTGTCGATGATGACACTCATATGCGTGCCCTAGTGAAAACTTATGCGGAGATCGAAGGGTATCTATGTTTTGAAGCATCAGATGGAAAAGAAACTTTGGAAAAATTAACCAATCATTCATTCGATTTGATTCTCCTAGATGTCATGATGCCGGGAAAAGATGGCTTTCAGACGCTTTCGGAAATCAGAGGTAGCTGTAACACGCCAGTAATCATGATTACCGCTCGAAAGGAAGAGTATGACAAACTCTTTGGCTTCAATCTTGGTGCTGATGATTACATCGCCAAGCCATTTAGCCCTAAAGAGCTGATGGCTCGCATCAAAGCTGTGTTGAAACGAAGTAGTCAATTTCAGTTCGAAAAGATCGTTTATGGCGATCTCGAAGTCAATGTTTTTTCTCATACTGTAACGATCAAAGGGAATCCTCTGCCGCTTACGCCAAAAGAATTCGATCTGCTGGTCTATTTGACAAAAAATAATCATATTGCTTTGAGCCGAGAATCAATTTTAGAAGGTGTCTGGGGCTTCGATTATTTCGGTGATACCAGAACAGTGGATACACACATCAAGTCCTTGCGAGAGCGTCTAGGGGATTACCGAGAGTTGATCCAAACGGTTTGGGGCGTTGGGTATAAATTTGATTATGAAGACTAGTCGATTAGGTTTTACTTACATCAAAAGTAAATTACTCGTGCGGCTTTGGTCCGCCAATATGCTGCTGGTCATCATTGGCATTGCTTTTTTATGGACTGTTCAAATTTTGCTCTTTGAACCAAATTATATCAATGTAACGAAAGAATCACTTTTAGAAACAGTTCAGGAAACAGCAGCCGCTGTTGAAGAAATGGCAGTAGATCCAGATGATTTACCAGAAGATCCATTGCTTTTCCTCAGTAAAACGATCGTTGGGACTCTTTTTTTAGTCGACGAGTATGGCGAAATTCTGGCGGCATTTAACAATGGACAACAATTAAACATAGATGGGTTGAGCAACGAATACAGCTGGTTGTTATCTCATGCACCCACTGTCCTTAACGGTGAGAGCCTTAGTGCTGTAGAAGACTTTGAAAAGTCTTCTGCCATTCTTATTGGCGTTCCTACGACTCTTTTCCAACGCCCAGCTGCCCTTTTGCTCTCCAATACGATCACTCAAATCGAAGCGCTTCAAAGCATGAATCGACAGCAACTCTTTCTATTCACCATCATATTAACAATTTTTGCATCAACGATCTCCTTTTTTTTAGCACAGCATTTTATTCGCCCGATCAAAACCATCAAAGAAGCCATCATCCGCTTAACCAACGGAGAGCTTTATTCCGTACCCAAACTAAACCGTGGCGATGAATTAGGTACACTTTCTGAATCTGTTGCGGACTTAAGCACAGAACTTCAGCGAGTAGACGTGTTGCGAAAAGAAGTGATTGCCAATGTTTCTCATGAACTACGATCCCCCCTCGCGTTGATCACGGGTTATGGGGAGATGGTACGTGATGTTTCTGGAAGTGACGAACGCCTTCGAAAAGAACATATGGAACTAATTATCAGCGAAGCCCACCGTATGAGTGCCATGGTTGATGACATCATGGATTTCTCTATCATGCAAGCAGGCTATACACAGCTTAAAAATGAAATCTGGAATACATACGAGGTGGTTTCCTCCGTCGTTGCCTACGCAAGAGGGATCGCCAATCAATATGACATCACTGTCGATTTTGAAGCAGATAGTAAGAATGGAATTGCTCTTTTTGATCGCATCAAAATGGAACAGGTTTTGCGTAATTTAATAAACAATGGCATCAACCATACACCTAAAAACGAGCGTCTTTTGATCAAATTAACGAATACATCTACAAGAACAAAAGTTGCTGTCATCAATCCCGGAAAAGATATCCCTCCAGAACAACTCGAACTCATTTGGGAAAGATACCAACGCGTCCAACATCAAGCAGGACATAAAGAAGGAACCGGCATCGGCTTAGCGATCGTGAAAACCATTTTGACTTCTCACGCCTTCGATTATGGCGCTGAGTCGAAAAATGGCGTGACTTCTTTTTGGTTTGTTGTGCCGAGACTGAATGAGCATTCTTTATGAATTAAAAATTTTTAATTAATTAAATAAAAAATGATACAAGGCAAAGAAGGTTTTCTTCTTCACTTTGTATCATTTTTATATTTGATTGAATGTACTATTTATATTCTCTTATGATTCATAAATTTGTATTCTCGCATTAAATTATATCTGCTCTTGCTTTTCTAAAATATATCTCTCTGCTTCCAAATTCCATATACCATCATTCGCTGTTAAAATCTTGCCTAAAGGATCAGAACCATTCAAATCACTAAGTTTGGTCAACGGCAATGACTTATGCGTATAAACTAATTTCTTTCCGCCACCAATTTCCGGTTGATTCAACGTTGTTTCAGCCACTGCATCAAGACCTAATATATGTGTTATGACATTTGCTACGTTCACTTTTTTTTCCTCTATTAATTTTACTGCTTTTCTCATATCTTCTGTGTTTCCGCCTGACGTTCCTACATAGTGAACGAAAGAGTAATGGATATCATAAAAGTTTATTTCTGCCATGAAATTCTTATCTTGCGGTCCAGCAAAAAAGTTTATACACCCATCTGGATTTATGATTTTTGAAGCATCTGTTAGAACACTCGAAACAGGGACCAGTACGAAGATATCATCATAGCCTCCATTCACGACTTCACTCAAAATCCTCGTTTGATCTGGATAGTCGTCGATATTTATATAGACAACCTCGATATCGGAGCGGCTCGGATAGAGTCTCTTAGCTCGATCTAATTTATCCTGATTTTTATCAGTAACTACTAATTTTTTAGGTCGTTTGGGTCCATTTAGAGCATAATCGATTGCCAGTAAACCCATCGGACCCGTTCCACCCATAATCAACATTGTGCCGTTTTCTTTTATCCCCATTTTGTGCTCATAACTTCCTGGCATTAGATGATAATTTGCTTCAAATGCACCGATAACACATGACAGCGGTTCAATAAGTGACCCTTCAAAATAAGACTCACCTTTGTATGGGATCAAGCAATCCTGTTCCATTACATCTTTTGAAAGAATAATATATGTTGCATCGCCGCCGGTGTATGGATAAGAATAGCCAGGACAATCAGGTCTATCTGGTAATTGAAGGTTTGCCTGTACCACATACCGCTCACCTTTTTTGTATTTATTCGTCCATTTTGCTCCTATGTCCAACAATTGACCACAAAATTCATGTCCAATGATAACCGGATTTTCTGCAAGATTATCAGGTGCTTTTTTATGTTCAGGACCTTGATTTGCTAGCTTCCAAGTAGACATGCATATACTATCTGTAATGACAGAAGCTAAAATCTCATCATCTTCAATTTTAGGTAAATCAAATTCTTCAAGTCGTAAATCTTTTTTTCCATATAATCGTACTGCCTTTGTTTTCATCATTATCCTCCTAAGCAAGAATTCCTAGCCCATATCCAATTATACCTACTGCAAACAAGATAAATATTAACCATATAGGACTTACTTTTTTCTTTAAAAGCTTCATCATTAATAAAGTTAATGCAAGCGCCAATAGACCTGGTACTAAATCATCTAAAACATTCTGGACTGTGGTGATCACCTCAGTTCTATCTATTCCTTCCGTCCGAGAAATTACTAACGGAATATTGATAGTTGTCCACTTTGTCACAAGAACACCCATGATGAATAATCCCAAAATCGTTGCACCTTCTGTTAATTTTTGTAGTAAGTTACCGGACAAATCTTTGATAATATCCAAACCTTTTTGGTAACCATACGTTAGTCCATACCATTTCATAGCAATTCGTACAGCATTAAATGTTAAGAAAAAAAGAATAGGTCCCATAATATTACCTGTCAATGCCAATGATGCTCCAATAGCCGCTGTAATTGGACGCAAGGTTCCCCAAACTAGTGGATCTCCTACCCCAGCTAAAGGACCCATTAAACCAACCTTCAAGCTATTTATTGTCCCTTCATCGATGTCAGAACCATTTGCTTTTGCTTCCTCCATGGCTATCGTAACACCAATTACTGGTCCACAAACAGCTGGAGTAGTATTAAAAAAAGTCATATGTCTTTTCAAAGCTTCTGCTTGGTCCTCTTTGGTCTTATAAACTCGTTTTATTGTTGGGATCATATCAACACAAAATGCGAGCGCATGAATTCTTTCATAGTTGAAGGACGCTTGTTGAAAGTTAGAATAAACAAATGTTTGCATCAAATCTTTTTTAGTCACTTTAGAAACTTCTTTGTCTGCGGATGACAACTGATTAGTCATTTCCATGATTTCCCCTCCTAATCCTAATCTTCTAATTCATCATCTTGTAATAAGACTGAATTTGACATTGTAATAACCTCGTTTGTCGTTTGTGATTTTTGAAAATTGGGATTCAATTGAACATATATTAGAGCGATAATAAAACCAATTACACCAAATGCAAGGAGACTGAATTCTAAATAGCCAGCAATGACAAATCCTAAGAAAAAAAATGGCATTAAATATTTCACACTCATCATATTTAAGACCATCGCATAACCGACAACCACAATAAATCCTCCAGCAACTGCTAGCCCTCCCGTCACAACGTCCGGAATTGCATTCAGCATAGAAGTAACCATTTCTGCACTGACAAAAGCTGCAACAATCGTTGCAGGTATTGCAACTCGTAAAGCTTGGACAAATAGCGCGCTAAAATGCAACAAGATGATCTTATTGAAATTCGCTTTTTCTGCCTCCTTATCTGCTGCATGTTGAAAAGCAACAGTTATCGTACGAGCTATTACGGTTAACACTTGCCCTGCAGCTGCTACCGGAAGTGCGATTGCAATACCAGCTTGAATATCCTGTTGACCTACAACCACTAAAATGGTAGCAATAACGCTTGCTAAAGCTGAGTCTGGTGATTGAGCTGCTCCGATATTCATCCAGCCTAAAGCTATTAGTTCTAAAGTCCCACCTAATATAACTCCTGTCGTTACATCTCCTAGAATCAAGCCAACAATTGTGCAAGCAATTAAAGGACGATGTGTCTGAAATTCATCAAGTACACTTCCCATCCCAGCGATACAAGAAAAAAAGAAAATCAAAATAATTTGAAGAATCGATACCGACATATTTACACCTCTCTTTTTTAAAATCCAGCTTCTTTCATTTTTTCTTCAAAATCCCCTTTTGCATCAGATGCTATAACTCTCAAATCTAGCTCCACACCTTCTGAGACTAATTGTTTAAAAGCTAATGCGTCGTTATCTGTTATTGAAACAGCTTTTGTAACTTGTTTTCTCCCTTGCTTAAACTGCATCCCTCCAATATTAATTAATTTAATTGGAATCCCACCCCTTACCATTTCGAGAACCTCAGATGGATTCGTGAACAGAAAGAAAACGGTCTCATTTTTATATTTGGGATTATTAAAAACTTTAATCGCTTTTTCAACATTAATAACATTCACTTTTATTCCCGGAGGTGCAGCTTGTTTGACCAAGGTTTTCCGAATCTCATCTCTTTCAACTTCTTCGCTCACAACAATGATTCGTTTGGCGCCAGCTTCCTTCGCCCAAACAGTTGCAACTTGACCATGAATTAACCGATCATCTATTCTAGCTAGTCGAATATCCATTATAATTCCTCCTCTTCTTCAATAAAAACTTGGGAAAAAACTTTCACTGTATCACTTGATAAATCTACAAGATGATTCACAACTTCTGTCAAACCATTTGAACTCATTGAAACAGCTTCCAAAACTAGAGGTAATGACATCCCAGAAATAATTTCAATATCTCGATTACTCATTTCTATTGAAATTGCACAGCTAGCATTGTATGGTGTTCCACAAAACAGATCTGTCATAATTAAGATTGGTTCTTTAGAATGCTTGATAATGTTTTTTAACTTGTTTTGAATTGAATCAAATCCTTCATTGTTATAAAAATTAACAGAAGAACATTGTGGTATATTTCCATAAATCATCTCTGTAGAGTTTTTCATCTCATCCGCAAGTTTTCCATGTGCAACTAAAATAATCTTCATCATTTTACACTCCTAAACTCTAAAAAATCACAAACGTTTGACGCCACTATCCACGCGTTTTACCGCCTGATATATTAACAGTCACACCAGTAATATAACTTGACCGATCAGAGATAAAATATGAAACCAAATCAGCTATCTCATCTAGTTTTCCACTACGACCAAGAGGAATTGTTGTAGTTTGGCTATATCCTGCTCGTAAATCTTCTATTGTTTTGTTTCGAGTATAGGCTAACGCTTTTTCGTATTCATATGTTCTTAGACCTGTTTCTTCCATAATGCCTGGTGCAATACCAAGAACACGAATGCCATATTTCCCTAATTCTTTTGACCATGATCTGGTGAAGCTATTTATTGCTGCTTTTGTAGCCGCATAAACACTTTGTCCTTCCGAACCTTCAAGTCCACTTTCTGATGACATATTTATAATTACTCCATGTCCTTGCTTAATCATTTGACGGCTTGTGGCTTGGCTCAAAAGATAAACCCCTTTTTGATTAATTGCATACATTTTTTCAAATAACTCTTCACCAATTTCATAATTGCTAGATTTTGAATCTACTAATAACGCTGGTATATTGATGCCTGCATTATTAACAACTGCATCAATTACTCCAAATTTTTTCATTGCTTTGTCAATTAGGTTTTCTACAGAAGTACGATCACTAACATCAGTTTGCACAAAAAATAATTGTTTGTGTTTAATCCTCCCTTCTTTAATATCAGCATTGATTACATTAACCTCCAAGTCTAAAAGTTGCTTTATAATTGCTTCTCCAATTCCTGAGGACCCTCCAGTAACAACAACTGATTTGCCTTTAATGTTTAACCAATCCATACGTCTCCGCCTCACATTTGTGATTTATATTTAACATTTGTTGCAAATCAATCATAAGCAATCCAAAATAAGAAGTCAAGGGCTTTTTAACAAAAGTGATTAAACGTTCACAAATGTAAAAAAAAGAAACACTATCTGCGTGATAGTGTTTCATGATAATAAAGCTTCCGCTGTTTCTTCTGTTGTAACAATTATATTAGCATATCCGCCAAGTAAAGCACCTTTTATCGCGGCTGATTTTTCTAAAGATTCTGCAATCCCTATCCGAAAAGGAATGCGTTTCAACTCATTGATATCAATTCCTATTATACGATCATCTAACTCATTTGGAATATGATCACCATCTTTATCGAAGAATCTCGAAATTACATCACCTACAACATGCTTTTCTTCTAAGTGTTTAAAAATATCTTCTCCATAAAAATGAAGCCAACGATCGCTTTCCTTCATCTTAGGACTACCTATCCCAAATATTGCTATTGAGATATCTCTCCAATATTGAATCAACTTTTGATTGAATTCATTTTCCATTAAGGCTTTTTTTAACTCAATTGTTTCAGGAAAAGCCGGAGCATCAATTAATAATGCATGACAACCGAGATTCTTGGATGCCTCATAAGTTATTGTATTAACATGATACTCACTTTTTAACCTGCCAGCAGGTCCACCAACCATAGGGATACATAATAAATTCCGTTTTGTTCCTTGTTTTAATTCTTCAGAAAAAGCGGACATCGCTTGACCCCAGGAAAAACCAATTACCATATGATCCTCTAGTATCACATGAATATACTCATTTGCTGCCTCACCCAATAAATGAAGCTTTTGATCATAGTTCATAGTTGCTCCGGCTGGTACCACAATTGCTTTTTTCAGCTGGTACTTTTCTTCCAATGCCTCTTCTAAGGAATAAGTTCCAGCTTTATTATAATTGATCGAAATAGTTACGATGCCTTCTTCACGAGACTTCTTTAACAACCGACTGATGGTCGATCTGTGAATATTTAACTCTTTTGAAATCTGATTTTGTGTTTTATCTTCTTGGTAATACATTTGAGCAATTCGAACTAACAATTTATCTTCATCTTTATCCATTCAATCCCACCTTATCTTGGAGAACTTCACCTTTAGAGTAGCAGAGTATCTGAATAGATTCAATCACATAAAAACAAAGTAATTATTTATATTCAACTAAAGATTCCCCATTTATTAAAATCTTTCTTATCCACAGCATTCCACCATTGTAATAGCTTGGCTGCCTCTGTAAACTATACACATTTCATTTTTTACACAAAGAAACAGCCACTAAACCCATTTTTTACTTTTAAATTAATCAAAAAAAGCCTTGATTTCTCAAGACTTAATGATTTCTTGTATTTCAGCCATGGATTGGACGGTATGGTCGGCGGATACATCTTTTAAGATACCTTCTATATCATAAAATATCGTCTTGACACCTGCTCCTTGTCCTGCAAAAACATCCATCGTACGATCGCCGATCATGACGGTCTGATCTTTGTCTAAATGATATTTTTCGACAAGATAAATCAATGAAGTTGGATCAGGTTTACGGGGAAAGTTGTTTTCCGGTCCTACGATCTCAACGATCAGGTCTGCCATCTGTTCTTTTTCTAACAGCTCTTTTGTTGAAACGACATCGCGGTGGGTCAAAATGTAGTTCTTGCCACCAGCAGCAACCACGGCTTCTAATGTTTCTTTGGTTCCTACAAAGGAAAACGGCAAACGATCATCCAGCGCTTCATTTGCTTTGAATGCTTTAGTGAACTCTTGAAAATCTAAGTTGTATTTTTCAGCAACTTTTTTGGAAGATGAATCTTTCAATATATAATAAATCTCCGCTGGATCTGGATCGAAGCCATACTCCTTCAATGTCTTAATAAAAGCTTTTAACATGATTGGGTAGCTGTCGTAAAGTGTTCCGTCAAAATCCCATATGTAAGATTGGTACATGATATCCCTCGTTTTCTCCCTTTTTCAAATGAATGAAAGTTCCATTCATTTTCTGTAACTCTAAAAAGTTTACCACACTTTGTTTGGTTTGTCTTATTTATCAAGGGATTTCCTCCACAAGAAAAAAGCCATTAACCTTGTAACAATTCCATTTGCACAAACCAAAATACAAAGGAATATGTTACAGGTTAATGAACGTTCATCTTTACTAAAAAAGCATTTGAAATAATTACCAGCTACCAGAAACACCGCCACCGCTGCTACTTCCTCCGCTAAAACCGCCAAAATCATTCGAAGAACTTTGTGTATCGGCAATGACTTGTTCTTGATGGGACACGTGATTATTCATCATCACAAAGAACAACGCCATATTCATCCCATGCGGGTCATACTCTTGGCGAGCATTATTTAAAACTGCTGCTCGATCAGAAGCATCAAATGAGGATAATTTGTTTGCTAAATCTGGGTGATTTTGATAAACCTGTTTCAAGTCAACTTGGAACAAGGCATCTGTTTTCACTTCCGCTAGAACATTAGAAACTTCTTTCGGAATGGCTTGTACCATCTCAGCATAGGTCGCTTTTTCCGTCACAAGTTGCGCTAAATAACGCCCCTGCTCATTGCGTCTTCTGATCTCTTCTTTGGCTTGCTTAGCTATTTCTGCTCGATACGCATCTGCTAAAGGCAAATTCTCAGGTAACACCGCATCAGATAAATCATAGTCTGCCATCCGTTCAGACACTTCCCTGCCTAATTGGGCTTCATAGGTTTTTAAGGTGTCATGTTGTGTAAGGATCACCTGACCGAAATGTTTGACCGTGGTTTTTTTCTTCATCAGCAAGTTTGAAAAATAAGAGCCAATTGCTGGATTCGTCAAGGCATGTTGGATAACTCGTTTATCCGCAGTCGACAATCCGGTGATCGAACTCAATTTCGCTGGCACGTAAGTACTCGTCACATACTGCGTAAATGCTTGTTGACAATCTTTTGCTGTCTGATACTGATGGTAACGCTGATAGTTCTTTCTATTGCTAGCCCATTTCAAGAAATCTTTCTGTTGGAAGTGACTATCTTCTAACAGATGTTTCGGCAACGGCAGGTGCTCTTCAAATCGCCGTTTGGTTTTAAGATGGCGAAAACTGATGAACCCGACAAGGCCTGCAGCTGCTGCCGCTACGACACCACTGACGATTTTTCCAATAGTGAACCACATTTGCTTAGTGGCTTCTGCTTCTTGTGCCTGTTTTTCTGCTAACATTTGATTGCCATCTTGATAAATCGTCCCTAATCCAATCGTTTCATCCGCTTCTTTCATTCGCTGATAGACTTCATTAGAAGCTGCCAATATCGCTGTATCATAATCTTCATCTCGTAATGCGTCTTTGGCATCTTCATCCACTAAATCATCTTCCGATAGCTCACTGAAGACATAGGATAGTCCATCGCCATAACCCAGACGAAATTCACGATCATCAATGGCAAAGAGAAACAATAGTCCATTATTGTCCTCTGGATTTCCTAAACCATATTCATTGAACAGTTCCAAATTACGCTCTTCAATCGATTGCCCATCTAAGGAAGGGATCGTGATCACAGCATATTCTGGCGCGCCAGTCAATGATTGGAACCCCTCTTTATTCAAGGCATCGATCTGTTCGATCGTCTCTTGTGAAAGGACCCCGGCATCATCGCGAACAAATGTCTGTCCGAAGGCAATTGATGGTTGAAGGACAAAAAATCCCATCAAACCAACAAAAACCAACATCCCAAGTTGGAAGATTTTCTTCATTTTACCACCCCTTTTTATCGTGTTATCTTTCATTGTATTCGATTCCAAACAAAAAAACATCCGCCTTAGGAATGAAAAAAATAGTAACAGGACCAAAAAACCTTTAAAAGACAGCATTCTGATTAGTCTTTTAAAGGTCACTTTATCATATTTTCTTACAAAATGAACAAGAGCTAGTTTTTAAATGAATGGATCGGTGCGGGAATACGGCCGCCACGCAAAATGAAATCAGTAGACTTCGCAGGATTGGTTTTCATCACTGGCGCCGTCCCTAATAAACCACCAAACTCGATGCGATCGCCGATTTCTTTGCCTTTCGCTGGAATGATTCGGACAGCTGTCGTCTTGTGGTTGATGACACCGATCACTGCTTCATCCGCGATCATTGCGGCGATCGTCTCAGCCGAAGTATCTCCCGGAATCGCAATCATATCTAAGCCGACAGAGCAGATCGCCGTCATGGCTTCAAGTTTTTCTAAATTCAATAAACCAGCTTCTACTGCTTTGATCATTCCTGCATCTTCAGAAACGGGGATAAAAGCACCCGACAGACCACCAACATGGTTGCAGGCCATTACGCCGCCTTTTTTGACTGCATCATTTAACAATGCCAAAGCAGCTGTCGTTCCGTGGGTACCGACAGATTCTAAGCCCATTTCTTCTAAAATCAATGCCACACTATCGCCGACTGCAGGAGTTGGTGCCAGCGAAAGATCGACGATCCCAAATG
The DNA here is from genome assembly GCF_044746145.1 of Enterococcus sp. NPDC086594. Taxonomy (NCBI): domain Bacteria; kingdom Bacillati; phylum Bacillota; class Bacilli; order Lactobacillales; family Enterococcaceae; genus Enterococcus; species Enterococcus sp. NPDC086594. Next base: position 377,830 of record NZ_JBIVBP010000002.1, on the reverse strand, counting down.
GAACGCCCAAGCGCTCTGAAGCCACGCGCCCGACTAATTGCCCCATCCGCGTGATCTTGAAAGCTGTTTTTTTGACTGTTTCCGCCACGACATCAAAGGACTCGCCTTTGACTTTTTCCAAGGCACGTTTGACGACACCAGGTCCGCTGACACCGACGTTGATTTCCACATCAGCTTCACCGACTCCATGAAAAGCCCCCGCCATAAAGGGATTGTCTTCCACAGCATTGGCAAAAACGACCAGCTTCGCACAGCCCATATCTGATGCTTCGGCAGTCTTCTTGACTGTTTCTCCCATCAGACGCACTGCATCCATGTTGATCCCAGCTTTCGTTGATCCAATATTGACCGACGAACAGACAAAATTGGTTTGTGCCAAGGCTTCTGGAATCGATTCGATCAATGCAAGGTCACCGCCTTGATAGCCTTTTTCTACTAGCGCACTATAGCCGCCGATGAAATTGACCCCGACTTCTTGCGCCGCTCGATCCAATGTCTTCGCAACTTTGATACAGTCTGCGGGTGTCGGCTGGCAAGCTGCTACTACAATCGCTACAGGCGTAACCGAAATCCGCTTGTTTATGATCGGAATACCATACTCACTTTCGATTTCTTCACCAACTTTGACGAGGTCTTTGGCTCTTGTCGTGATTTTTTGAAAAATTTTCTCACAGGTACGATCAATATCGGCGTCGATACAATCCAATAATGAAATCCCCATCGTGATCGTACGAATATCTAAGTTTTCTTCTTCCACCATGCGAATGGTTTCAAGTATTTGATTTGTCTCCATAGTGCCTCCTATAATTTATGCATGGTATCAAAAATCTCTTGATTTTGAATGCTGATTTTCACACCTAATGCCTGACCTATTTGGTGAAGCTCCTCACGAACACCGTCAAAATCCTGATTGGCATCCATGTTTAAAAGCATCATCATCGTGAAGTAATCTTCCATGATCGTTTGGGACACATCTAAAATATTGATTTCTAATTCTGCTAATTTCTGGCTGACACCAGCGATGATCCCAACCTTGTCTTTTCCAATAACGGTTAATACGGCTTTCATATTCTCCCGCCTTTCATTAAATTTTTCTTATTATAGCATAACAAAACCACATTTTCGATGTAACATCAAACGAAAATGTGGTTTATTCTTTAAATGTTCGTTATTACGCCCGTTCAATCAAGTTTGCTTGGCTATCAAACTCATAAATGATCGGCTGTGCGTTAGGAATATCGATCGTATCCATGTCATCTTTGGGCACGTCCTCCAAGTATTTGACTAACGCCCGCAAACTGTTCCCATGACCAGTAATGAGAATATTCTTATGATCTTTAAGTAACGGAACCACCTGATCTTGCCAAAATGGAACCACTCGGGCCACGACCATTCCCAGATTTTCTCCCTTAGGAATCAAGCGAGGATCCAAAGAATCGTAGCGTCGATCGAAATCATTTTCCTCCACATATAAAGGCGGTTCATCATATCCTCGACGCCATTTTTGCACCTGTTCTTTTCCATATTGTGCCACCATCTCATCTTTATTGACCCCTACCAGTTGCCCATAATGACGCTCGTTTAAGCGCCATGTTTTGTGTACAGGCACCCAAAGCTGATTGCTAGCTTCCAATACGGCATCACACGTGATGATCGTTCGTTGAAGCACAGATGCAAAGGCAAAATCAAAAGTAATCCCCATTGCTTTGATCTGTTCCCCTGCTACCCATGCTTGTTGCCGGCCTTTCTTGGTCAGCGAAACATCCAGCCATCCTGTCCAATAATTTTCGAAATTTGCTTCACTTTCTCCGTGTCGAATCAATACGACCTTCATCCTACCGCCTCCTCTTCACTTTTATTATCGCAAGAAATCAAAAAAATGTCTTATGTTTCGTTTTTTTTGGCTTCTTCTGAGACCATTTTCCATTTGTTCATTCAGTGTGGTCACATTTCTTTATTATCGGTTATTTTCAAAGTGAAAGATCGAATATATATGTTTAGAAAAAAGACGCTGTGCCTTCTTCACATTGCTCTTGGTTGGATTGCAAAAAAATTGAATAAATGGTTTTACGCTCTACAACATTTTTTGACTTTTTTTCTCTGACTTATTGACTTCAACTGATGTTATGCTATGATAGTTTCTATCACTTATATGTATTTTTATACATTTATTAGTTATTATTTGCATTTTTAATAGATGCGCAGAAAAAGTTAAAGGGGCGTTTACATGAAAAGGTTTAGTAAGGGTACTGTTTTATTAGGGATCATCACAGCATTGCTGCCGTTTTTCTTTGTCGGACAAGCACATGCAGAAGAAACTGATCCAATCTATGAAAAAGTCAAAGAAAATGGTGTATTAGTCGTGGGTTTATCTGCCGATTATGCACCTTATGAATTCCGTGCCAATGTTGACGGAAAAAATGAAATCGTGGGAATCGATATTTCCATTGCCCAAAAGATTGCAGATGACTTAGGGGTCGATCTGAAAATCGAGGAACTTGGGTTTGATGCGTTGTTAGGGGCGTTAAAAACGGGTAAAATCGATGTCGTCATCTCTGGGATGGCTGCTACGGATGAGCGCCGCAAAGAAGTCAATTTCACTGACACCTATATGGAAGTCCAACAAACTGTTCTAGTTCGAGCGGAAGACGCGGATCGTTTCCAATCGACGGCTGATTTTGATGGTGTGGCTGTCGGTGCACAACGACAAACCACCCAAGAAGAGCTGGCAAATACAGAATTGACTGGCGCGACTGTCACCTCTTTGCAAAGGGTGCCTGATTTGATAACCAATCTAAAATCACGCAAGATCGATGCGATCGTGATGGAAGGTCCCGTTGCCGAAGCATATGTGACGGCGAATGATACATTGGCATTAGCCGAAAATGTCACGTTTGAAAACGGTGTGAAGGAAACCGCCATCGCCATCTCGAAAGAAGCGCCGGTTTTACTGGAAAAACTCAATTCCTCCATTGAAACCATTATTAGTAATGATCTTTTAAGCCAATACAAAGAAGATGCCTATCGATTGATGTTTACCGAAGATGGCACGATCGATGAAGAGCAAAGCTTTTGGGAAAAATATCTGCCTTTTTACATCACCGGAACTGGCTATACCATCTTCCTAGCCTTGGTTGGGGTATTATTCGGCTCTATCGGTGGCAGTTTGTTAGCCTTTATGAAGCTTTCTAAATCAAAAGCACTGAAAGTCATTGCCGCTGTCTATATTGAATATGTTCGAGGAACACCTTTGTTAGTACAAATATTTATTGTATACTTTGGAACAGGCGTGTTAGGCTTAGAGCTTTCGAAATTAGCTGCCGGCTGTATTGCCTTAGCACTAAACAGTGCCGCCTATGTGGCAGAAATCATTCGTGCCGGGATCAATGCCGTCAACAAAGGACAGCTGGAAGCCGCTCGTTCATTAGGAATGAATCAGATCCAAGCGATGCGCTTCATCATTTTCCCGCAAGCCATCAAAAACATCTTGCCTGCTCTAGGAAATGAATTTGTCACGGTCATTAAAGAGTCTTCGGTCGTATCGGTAATCGGTGTGTCTGAACTGATTTTCCAAACAGGCGTCGTTCAAGGGGCCAGCTTCAAACCATTTTTACCATACGTTATCGTATCATTGATCTACTTTGTATTGACCTTCGCCCTCTCACGTCTCTTGGGTGTTGCTGAAAGGAGAATGAAAACTAGTGATTAAAGTTGAAAAATTAGTGAAAACATTTGGCGAGAATACCGTCTTAAAAGAAATCGATCTTGAAGTGACACCTGGTGAAGTCGTTGTGATCATCGGACCCTCAGGAAGTGGGAAAAGTACTTTCTTACGCTGCTTAAATCTTCTTGAACAGCCGACTGGCGGGAAAATTACCTTCGAAGGCAATGATTTATTGGCAAAAGGGGTGAAAATCGATCAGATTCGTCAAAAAATGGGAATGGTCTTTCAAAGCTTCAATTTATTCCCTCATAAAACGGTGTTAGAAAATCTGACTATCAGCCCGATCAAAGTCAAACAGCAAGAGCAAGCTGCTGCCGAAGAGACAGCGAAAGGATTGCTGGAGCAAGTTGGCTTAGCTGAAAAAGCGGATAGTTTCCCCTCTAGCCTTTCTGGCGGGCAGCAGCAACGGGTGGCTATTGCTAGAGCGTTGGCAATGGATCCTGATGTAATGCTCTTTGACGAACCAACCTCAGCATTGGACCCAGAAATGGTCGGAGAAGTGTTGACAGTCATGCAAGCTTTAGCAGAAAAAGGTATGACGATGGTCGTCGTTACCCACGAAATGGGCTTCGCTAAAGAAGTTGCCGATCGTGTCATCTTTATGGCTGACGGTATCATTCAAGAACAAGGAACACCAGAACAGATCTTTGAGCATCCGCAAAATGCGCGGACACAGGATTTTTTAAGCAAAGTTTTATAGAAATTGGAGATGACAAAATGAACCGTCCGTTGATTGCAGAACGTTTTTTACAACCAGAAGAAAATCTTTTAATGGAGATCGCCACTCTTGCGAAGAAAACCCCAAATTTGATTGATTTGTCGATTGGTGATCCTGATTTGATTACAGATGCGACAATCATTGAAGCAGCTTTTGCTGACGTCAAAGCAGGTCATACAAAATACACCGCTTCAGACGGCAGTGCTGATTTTATCCAAACTGTCGTTGATTTTTATCAAAAGCAATACCAGCTTACTTTTTCTCCTAGCCAAGTACGAGGAACTGTCGGTGCATTGCATGGCATGTACTTAGCTTTGGCTGCCATCATTGATCCTGGTGATGAAGTGATTATTCATGAACCATACTTTTCACCTTATAAACAACAAGTCGAACTAGTCGGTGGTGTGCCGGTCTTTATCCCGACCTTTGAAAAAGATGGCTTTCAAATCGATGTCGAGGTCTTAAAATCCGCCATCACTGAGAAAACTCGGGCGATCATCATCAATTCACCAAACAATCCTACTGGTGCTGTTTTTTCTCCAGAAACTTTTGAAAAAATCGCAGCAGTTGCCATTGAACATGACTTGCTGATCCTCTCGGATGAAGTCTATGAAGCCTTTTGCTTTGATGATACCTTTGTACCGATGGCAGCCTTCGCACCTGAGAACACCATCACATTCAGCAGTTTCTCAAAAGCCTTTGCCATGACTGGCTGGCGGATCGGCTACATGATCGCACCTGAATCGATCAATCTTACGGCAAAACTGATCAATGAGGCGATCGCCTATTCGGCACCAACCCCTTCACAACGGGCAGGTATTTACGCATTGAATCACTATGATACCCTCGTGCCGCAAGTGGTTGCTGTCTTTAAGGAACGACTGACTTACATTGAACAACGGGTTGTTGAGATCCCATTCCTTTCCTTATCCCCTGTCAAAGGAAGCATGTATGCCTTCATCAACATTGAACAAACAGGGTTGGACTCTGTCAGCTTTGTAGAGAAATTATTAAAAGAAACCAGTGTGCTGATGATCCCTGGGAAAGCCTTTGGAGAAACGACCGGCGATGGCTATGTTCGCTTAGCTGCCACCCAATCGTTGGACTTGTTAAAAGAAGCTTTCGACCGGATTGCCGCGTGCTCATTTGAATAAAGAAAATCCCACTCACTACTAGTGTGTGGGATTTTTATTGTTGATGGACACGACCAACATTTAGCAGCTGTTTCGCTAAATCACAAGTTTCATGTAGAAAAAGGGACAGAAGAATCCGATTTGATTCTTCCATCCCATGACTATCTACTCGTTTTTACTTTTTTGCTTCTTCAAGCAGTTTTGCCATCGCTTCTTTTTGATAAGCTTCTGTCAATTCAGCGATTTTTGCTTTTTGGGCTGCCTCGTCCATAGTTGGATCAGCCATTAATGCAGCTTGCATTTTTTCTTGGACATACGCTTGTCCTTGTGTTTTCATGGTGTCCGCTTGTTCTTTCGCTAAAGAAGCCAGTTTTTTTGCTTGATCCACACTCAAGACTTCCCATGAATCTGGTAATGAGAACGTATTGGTACGGCTGACATATTGGCCATCGTTATCAGCGATTCCGAACAAGAAGCGTGATAGGTCACTTTTATAAACCCAGCGCGTCGTTTTTGTTTCTAATTGAGCTGAATCAGCCCCTGTTTCCACGACATTGGTCACTTTATCAGTACCGGTTTGTTTTGGTTCCTCTTGATCAGTATCCGTTTTATACAGGTAGATTTTTTCCGTACCATCTCCTAATGGCTGATACAATAGTAAATCAAAATTCTCGTTATCGGCACTAGAAACCAGTGCTGTTGTTTTAGCAGTCGTTTCTTTTTCCATTCCAAAATGGTAAGTCAAATTGGCCATCAATGCGACGACACTAGCTACGAAGACTAGACCTAAGACCAATGATAAACCTGTTTGCCGCTTGTTTTTGGCAAAGACATTCAATACCGCAAATCCTAACACGCTAAGAACGATCAAAAGCAAGATCATTTGTCCGCACCTCCTTCAAGAACCGTCAATCGTGGTTCTTTTTTCTTTAAGGAGAAGGCGATCAAGAAACCTAAGAAACTAAACACCGCTGCCACATAAAAGGCGGCATGGTAGCCGGATAAAGTCGCTTCGATTGCTTGGTCTTTGTAGGCCAAAGGCGTTTTATCCAACAAAGAATCACTTGGCAAATTGCCTTTAGTCACGTTTGTTAAGACACTGATCAAGATAGCTGTACCAATCGAGCTGGCTACTTGACGGAAGGTATTGTTTACTGCGGTACCGTGACTGATCAAGTTTCCAGGCAAGGCATTCATTCCTGAAGTCGTTACTGGCATCATCACCATTGAGATCCCGAACATCCGAATCCCATAAAGAATAATGATATGCAAAATCGGTGTATCTTTTGTTAGGAAAGCAAATGGTAAGGTTGCGGCGGTCAAGATAAACATCCCGGTGATGGCTAAACGTTTTGCACCATACTTATCAAAGATCGCACCAGTAATCGGCATCATGATCCCCATGATCAGCGCACCTGGTAATAACATCAATCCTGAATGGAACGCTGATTCACCACGAATGTTTTGGATATACAATGGGAGAACCATTTCAGCACCGATCATCGCCATATTCGTGACCCCTGAAAGGATCGATGCCAAGGTAAAGGTCGTTGATTTGAACACGCGCAACTCTAAGAACGGATGCTCAATGTGCAATTGACGCCATGCAAAGAAAGCAATGAAAAAGACACCGGCTGCAAGAAAACCGATTACTTCAATACTGCCCCACCCTTTGTCACCGACGCTTGAAAAGCCATAGAGCAATGTACCAAAACCAAGCGTTGATAAAATCGCTGAGAACAGATCGATTTTCGGATGCGACAATTCAATCACACTCTTCATTAGAAAGAGCGCTAAGACTAAGACTAAAACGACGATCGGAATGACCATTCCGAACAAATAACGCCAGTCATAATGATCAATGATCCAACCAGATAACGTTGGGCCTAAGGCTGGTGCCAACCCGATAACGATTCCGGACATACCCATGGCTGAACCGCGTTTTTCTGGTGGGAAGATCGACAACATGATATTTTGCAAAAGCGGCATGGAGATCCCTACACCAGCAGCTTGCACTAAGCGGCCAATCAATAATGTAGAAAAGTTCGGTGCAGCAAAGCAAGCGATCGTTCCAGCCAGGAAGATGCTCATTGCGGTTAAGTAAAGATTTCTTGAGCTGAACTTGTTGATCAGCCATGCGGTGATCGGGATCATGATCCCATTGACCAGCAAGAAACCGGTGGTTAGCCATTGGACATCAGATGCAGAGATGTCAAAGGCATCCATCAAGGTTGGAAAAGCCGTTGTTAACAATGTTTGGTTCAAAACAGTACAAAACGTACCGATCAGCAAAACCATAACCAGTAAGGAACGATTGTAAGGTTTGCCGTAGATATCTAAAGGACGACTCGTTGACATATTTCACACTCTTTTCAGTATATTTTTCATAAAACCTTCTTTACTTTAAATCTTTCCCTAACATTTGTCAACCTACTTGACATAAAAGTAAAACAAGTTACAATGTTAACAAATACCTTTACAAGAATGGAGTCCGTATGTCTCATCTTTTTCGAAAACTCGTTGATAATGAAAACTTGTTGGTCGGCATCAGCGAACTTAGCCAAATGTGTGATATCTCCCCTCGCCAATTGCGTTATTGGGAACAAAAAGGATTTATTCAATCGGTCCCACAAGAAGAAAATGCCCCACGAAAATACCGACTGCCCACGGTCGTCAAAGTGGAAATGATCAAAACGTTTTTAGATGAAGGCTTTACGTTAGCCAAGGCTGTTGAAAAAGCAGACAAAAAAATCAAGACCGCCCATCATATTCGCAAAGTGTTTTCTGGGGTTTTACAGAATTTAGAAGTCATCAATGAACGGTTTACGATCATCAGTCTGGGACCAGTAGACGAAGACGGAAAAATCCTCCATATCATTCACGATGAAGAAACAGAACGATTGCAATACGAAGTGCTGTCTGCTAATCAAACGATCGATTTTGAGAAGTTCAAGCAATGCACGTCAAAACAAGCGGAATAAAGGATTCCCTATCCTCACCTCCTAATGAAGCAAGCACCCTTGATGACGGTGCTTGCTTCTTTTTTGGTGTTCGCTTTCCTTTTAAAGAAGGTGTCGTTTCATTTACAAGGATAAAGCCTCATGATATAGTCGAAGGGAGAAACGAACCTTTACAAGAATGGGAAGTGTCATATACATGGAAAAAGAAGTTTTTATCCAACAAATCAAGGACGGAGTGATCGTTTCTTGTCAAGCATTGCCTGGAGAACCCCTATATACCGAAAACGGCGGTGTCATGCCCCTATTGGCAAAAGCAGCTCAAGAAGCTGGTGCTGTTGGCATCCGTGCCAATTCCGTTCGCGATATTCGCGAGATCCAAGCAGCTGTTGATTTGCCGATCATCGGAATCATCAAAAAAGACTATCCACCGGAAGAACCATTTATCACAGCAACCATCAAAGAGGTACACGAATTAGCAGCTTTACATATTGCGGTGATCGCCTTGGACTGCACCTTGCGCAAACGTCATGATGGCTTGACGGTCAATGCCTTTATCAAGCAAATCAAAACTCTTTATCCCCATCAACTACTCATGGCAGATATCGCCACCTATGAGGAAGGCATCAATGCCTTTGAAGCGGGCGTCGATTTTGTTGGTACAACTTTGTCAGGCTACACGGCGAACAGTCCTACCAATGACGAACCGGACTATCAGTTGATCCAGCAATTGGTTGCGGCGAAGGTTCCGGTAATAGCCGAAGGCAAGATCCACACACCGGAACAAGCAAAAAAAATTCAGGATATGGGTGTGACCGGTATCGTGGTTGGTGGTGCCATCACCCGACCAAAAGAGATCGCCAGTCGATTCGTGCAAGAGCTTCGCAACTGAGTCGTTCATTTACTAAAATAAGTCTTTCTATGCGCCTTGTGACAGAAGGCGCATTCTTTGTTGTCTTTTTGAGAAACGTTTATACTTAAAAGAGAACGAATGACAACAGAGAAAGCGAGTGAAGAAAATGACAAAAATCAATGCTGGTACAGCAATGATCAAGATTTTTGAAGCGTGGGGCATCGACCATATCTATGGAATCCCCGGTGGATCTTTCAACTCAACGATGGATGCTTTGTACCATGAACGGCAATCGGTCAAATATGTTCAAGTACGTCATGAAGAAGCGGGTGCGCTGGCAGCGGCGGCTGATGCCAAGCTAACGGGAAAAGTCGGTGCGGTTTTTGGTTCTGCTGGTCCGGGTGCCACCCATTTGATCAATGGCTTATACGATGCTCAAATGGATAATGTGCCCGTCGTTGCCTTGTTAGGACAAGTAGCTTCGAGCTCGATGAACTACAATGATTTTCAAGAAATGAATGAAAATCCGATGTTCGCTGATGTCAGTATCTACAATCGCACGGTCATGTCCCCTGAAAGTTTGCCCCACGTGGTGGACGAAGCCATTAAAGCAGCCTACAAATTTAAAGGAGTCGCTGTGGTAACGATCCCGGTCGATTACGGGTTTGCAGAAATCGACGAACAGGAGATTGCAACCGCAAAAAATCATAAGACAGGTGTTCTCCAGCCTGATGAAGAGGGTTTACAGGCTGCCCTTCCTTATTTTGAACAAGCAAAAAAACCCGTCCTTTATATCGGACAAGGTCTCTTTGGTCATTTTGATGCCATCGATGCTTTTTCTAAGCATTTCTCAATGCCTGTAGCGGCTTCTGTCTTAGCCAAAGGCATCGTGCCTGATCTTTATGAAAACTTTCTTGGATTTGCTGGACGGGTTGCGACAAAACCTGCCAATGAAGCTTTGGCAGAAGCCGATCTCATCGTTTTTGTCGGCAGTGACTTCCCTTTTGGCCGCCGCTTTTTCAATCCTGGTGCCAACTTTGTCCAAGTTGATATCGACGCCTCGAAATTTGGTCGTCGTCATCAGACGGATGTCTCCGTTTTAGGAGATGGTGCGACCGCTCTTAGAAAATGGACAGAGATGGCAGCCCCTCGTCCTGCAGATGCTTGGTTAAAAGCCAATCAAGAAAACTGTCGCAATTGGCATGCATGGCGCCATCATTTTTACCATGATTCGCAAGTTCCTTTGCGTCCTGAACCTGTCTATCGAGAAATCAACCGGATTGCAGCTCCTGATGCCCTGTTTGTCACGGATGTCGGTAATGTGACGATCCACAGTATCCGTCATTTAGAAATGACGGGTGAACAGCGTTTTATAACGTCTGGCTGGTTTGCGACAATGGGTAATGGTGTACCTGGTGGGATCGCAGCTCAATTGAGCTATCCGAATCGCCAAGTATTTACCTTTAGTGGGGATGGCGGTTTTGCGATGCAAATGCAAGACATCATCACCCAAGTGAAATATGATTTACCAATCATCAACGTGGTCTTTTCCAATGACTCATTCGGCTTCATCGAAGCGGAGCAAGAAGATACCGAGCAAACCAAGTTCGGTGTCCAACTAGCCGGTGCTGATTTTGGTAAAGTTGGGGAAGCATTAGGTGCGAAAGGCTTCACGGTAACGAAGGAAGATGAATTAGCATCCGTCTTTACACAAGCTAAAGAAATCAACGGACCTGTGGTGATCGATGTCAAGATCGCTAACGAACGACCTCTTCCTGTCGAAGAACTGAAACTTGATCCTAAACGCTTCAGTGCTGAAGAAATCGCAGCGTTTAAAGCAAAATACCAAGTCCATGATCTGCCAGCTTTGAGTGAGTTGTACGTGAATTCTGAGGAATAAAAAAAAAGAGAGAAAGACAGCAACCCTGTCCTTCTCTCTTTTTTTAATCGCTCATTTCGTATTAATAATCCATCGCCTTACTTATTATAAATTTTCGGGCCTTTACGCATGTTTTTCCGATCATTTTTTGGGGATTCCATCTTTTTTGAACGGCCGCCGCCTTGTTTTTTCTTGATTAGTTCTAACATTTTTTCTTTTTGATCCATCGATTCCACCTCTATTTCTTAGCAATACGATCTGTCGGTTGAAAAGAAGTGTTCCTGACTTCTTTTATGTTTGCGAACAACTACTTTATTTCGATTGGGTTAAAAAACAAACGCTGCCTATTGACGTGTCTAGAGTCAGCAGTTCCTTTTGACATTTTTACTACCCTGATTTAATCTACTTTGATTTTGATTGTTTGTCAATGGCTCTTGAAAAAATCATGTGCTTTTGTTGCCTTCTCCCAAATAACAAACCACTATTTATTATATTATTTTATCATTTTATCTAATTAAATCGAATATTTTTATTATTTATTGGTATAATTATAACATAATCTCTGTTCCTTTCTTTTGCTTCCTTCGTTCTTCTTCCGATTGTCTCCTAACTTTCGTCGTTCTCACAAATCACGCTATTTGAAAGGAGGTGGATATGTGCTGCACACTTATGCACCTGAGCAAATTTATTTGTATGTTTTGATTGGCTGTGCTGTTTTAGCCTTTTTGCTGCTTCTGTTTGGGGATATCTTCGATTTCGACGGACCAGTCGATCCGATGTTAATTATTCCATGGTTTGCCTTTACAAGTCTCTTCGGTTACTTAGGAGAAACTTTTCTGTCTGGCTATTCGCTCCTACTTTTCGTCATTAGCGGCTGCCTTGCTACAGGGCTCGTTTTTCTCTTGAATTTTTACGTGCTGATTCCCATGCGAAATGCGGAAGCGACACTGTCAAGTTCTGAGAAAGATTTTGAAGGTCGCATCGCAACGGTGCTGACGCCGATTCCTTGTGAAGGAATGGGCGAAATTCAACTCACAAGTGTCACTGGTTCAAGCAATCGACCAGCTACGGCTTTCCAACCAATCGATGAACCATTAGCAGCTGGATCGAAGGTTTTGATTATTGAAGTCAAAGAACGAGTTTGCTACGTCGTTCCTTACACAAAAAAATTTTTGGATAACTAAACTAAATCACTAAAGAGGTGTATCTATGGATATTCTATTATCACCAATCGTTTTCCCGATCGCCATCGTGGCATTCATTTTATTAATGCTTTTGATCGTCTTTGTCACGAAATATCAAACAGCCAAGCCCGATGAAGCATTGATCATCAGCGGAAGCTATCTAGGTAGCAAAAATGTGCACGCCGATGAAAGCAACAACAAAATCAAAATCGTGCGTGGTGGCGGAGCCTTTGTTTTGCCAGTGTTTCAACGATCGAATCGAATCAGTTTGCTCTCCAGCAAGCTGGATGTCTCAACGCCGGAAGTCTACACTGAACAAGGGGTTCCCGTGATGTGTGACGGAACTTCCATTATTAAGATCGGCTCATCCGTGGAAGAAATTGCAACGGCAGCGGAACAATTTCTAGGAAAAACCCGTGAAGAATTAGAAAATGAAGCGCGGGAAGTGCTAGAAGGCCATTTGCGTTCGATCCTTGGTTCGATGACTGTGGAAGAAATTTATCAAAATCGCGACAAATTCAGCCAAAGTGTGCAAGAAGTAGCCTCTGTCGATCTAGCGAAAATGGGCTTGATCATTGTCTCCTTTACGATCAAAGAAGTACGAGACAAAAACGGCTATTTGGATTCTCTTGGAAAGCCTAGAATCGCCCAAGTCAAACGGGATGCTGAAATTGCGGAAGCTGAAGCACTGAAAGAAACCCGCATCAAAAAAGCCCAATCGGAACAAGAATCGCAAACAGCGGAATCAAAACGCATGACCGAAATCGCTGAAGCATTGAAGGAAAAAGAATTGAAGCTGGCGCTTTATAAGAAAGAACAAGACATCGCCAAAGCCGATGCCGATCAAGCCTATCATCTACAAAGTGCCATCATGAAACAAAAAGTCCGAGAACAAGAGATTGAAGTCGAAGTCGTTGAACGACAAAAACAAATCGAATTGGAAGAAAAAGAAATCTTGCGTCGTGAGAAGCAATTTGATTCAGAGATCAAGAAAAAAGCCGATGCGGATCGTTATGCGCTTGAACAAGAAGCGCTAGCCAAAAAAGCATCTGCCTTAGCTACCACTGAAGCCGAGCAATTTCGAACAGAGTCCTTGGCAAAAGCCGAAGCCGATAAGATTCGTTTGATCGGTTTGGCAGAAGCCGAAACCACTTTGGCGAAAGGAAAGGCAGAAGCCGAAACGAAAGAAAAAGTCGCTGAAGCCTTCAAGAAATACGATGAAGCAGCCATTCTGAGCATGATCGTCGAGATCCTGCCACAATTAGTCAAAGAAGCAGCCGCACCATTAGGCAATATCGATAAAATTTCAGTCGTTGATACAGGATCAGGTGAAGGTGGCGGTGCCAATCGTGTCACCAATTACGCCACCAATCTCTTATCGACCACACAAGAAACGTTGAAAGAAACCCTCGGTCTTGATGTGAAATCGTTGATTGAAAACTTCGCCAGTTCCACTACGAGCGAGCCGCCTCAAGAATAAGAAAACTGCTGTTAGTCTTCATCGCTTTACAAGCGACAAGGCGAACAGCAGTTTTTTTCTTACTCATTGCTATTATGCTTACTCAGTAACCTCTTTGACATATTTTGCAGGTACACCAGCCACGATCGTGCGCTCAGCGACATCTTTGGTCACCACCGACCCAGCAGCAATGATCGCATGGTCACCAATGGTCACACCGGCAACGATCGTTGCATTTGAGCCAATCCAGACATTCTTCCCAATCGTAATGGGGGCTGGATAAAGCGTGCTACGATCTTCAGGGTGAAGGCCATGATTCAAGGTAGCTAGAACAACGTTATGCCCAATTAGGGTATCATCACCGATCGTGATCCCTCCTTGGTCTTGAAAATGACAACCCGCATTGATAAAGACATCTTTGCCAATGCTGATATTCTTGCCATAATCTGTATAAAAGGGTGGAAACAGCGAAAAAGTCGGCTCAACTGGTTTTCCTGTTAATTGGGCAAAAAGTTCTTGTAACTCATCAGACTCATGGTAGACTGTATTGATTTTCATCGTGATTTTTCTCGCCTTAGCACTCAGAGCTACCATTTGTTTGGAAGCTTGCGAACCGGCAAGTAAGGGTTCGCCACTTGCCATGAGTTTGTTTAATTGATCGATCGTCATGTGTTTTTCTCCTATTCATTTGTTATTCACGAGGATTTCTTAACGAAAAAATAACCTCTACGTCTTCCGCCCCAAGTACTTCTTTTAACCCCGTCGGATCTTCAATGACACCGATACGATTATAACCACCATAAGAATTGGTAAAGGTCTGATAAAACAGCACCAACGTATGACTATTCCAGCTCATGATTTCTCCTTCGTGAATGATCTCCGGCCGTTCTGTAGTCATTTCTGGCAAATTCTCAGAAAAACGATAATATTTCTCGTTGTTGTTCAAATCACTCATTGTCACCGTAAAGGGCATTTGATTCATTAGGTGCTCAGACACCTCATTTTCATAAAACTTCGCTAGAAAATCCTGTTGACCAACCGTAATGACGACAGCTGTTGCTGCTGAAAACTGCTGGACATTCTCTTGGCTAGCTTCCGATGAAGTTTCGTTAGCGGATTGCATATTGGTTCTCTCTGTTTCGCTTGTCCCACAGGCACTTAATAAGAACAGCAAAATAGCGGATATCAATTTTATAAGCATCTCTTCGCTCCTTTCTGGTGATGATTCTATGTAGAAGCGGGCAATTGAATGCGTATTTTCAAAAAAACACGACTGCTCAGCAGAGGCAGAGTGACCGAACAGTCGTGAAGATCGTTGTGGCTATTTAGTTCAAATGTTCTTGGAAGAATTGGGTCATTTGATCAAAAGGAATTACGTCTGTTTGATCATATAGATCAACGTGCGAAGCATTAGGAATGACCGTCAACTCTTTGTTATCGCCTTGTAATTGTTCAAAGGCGTCTTGACTGAAGTAAAGAGAGTGGGCTTCTTCCCCATGTAGTAATAAAACGGCGCTTTGGATCTCATCGATATACGACAAGAGCGGCATATTTAAGAACGACAGCGATGATGTCACGTTCCAACCGTCATTAGAATTTAACGAACGTTCATGATAGCCGCGTTCCGTTTTGTAGTAATCGAAATAATCTTGCATAAAGACCGGTGCATCCTCCGGTAGTGTATCTGGCACTCCACCTGCTCTTTCGTAGCTACCGTTAGCAAAATCGACTGTCCGCTGGGCGTTCAGCTGTTGGCGCAATTCATGACGTCCTTCAGCCCCCATCTCATCAAAATACCCCTGAGCATTGACTCTCGACATGTCATACATCGTGGCGGAAACCGTCGCTCTCACACGGGTATCAATGGCTGCGGCATTCAATGCCATCCCGCCCCAACCGCAAATTCCGATCAAGCCGATTCTTTCTTCATCTACATTTTCTTGGACTGACAAAAAATCGACTGCTGCCTGAAAGTCTTCTGTATTGATATCTGGTGATGCCACATAGCGTGGTTCCCCACCACTTTCGCCTGTGTATGAAGGATCAAAAGCGATCGTAACAAAACCTCGTTCAGCCATCGTTTGGGCATATAGACCAGATGTCTGTTCTTTGACTGCCCCAAAGGGTCCGCTAACCGCGATTGCTGGAAGTGGTCCTTGCGCATCAATTGGTTCATAAAGATCAGCAACTAAAGTGATGCCGTAGCGATTTTCAAAAGTTACTTTTCGGTGATTCACCGTGTCACTTTCTGGGAAAACTTTGTCCCATTCATCTGTAAATGAAACATTTTCTGTCATCGTTTCTCCTCCTGAACTGGCTTGTGTTGCTTCGTTTGCCGCCTCGTTATTGCTGCTGCAAGCACCTAAAATAAGTGGTGCTAGCATCAATAGTGATACAAGTGCCTTTTTTTGCCAATTTTTCATTTCATTCGCCTTCTTTCATGGTCAATCATCCTGTACCTTAGGGCGACATATACAACTCCTTTTCTCTTTTGATCTTTTGTTTGTTACCAGCAACTCATAGATCAAAAGAGTGATTCTCGGATTAAATCTATTGTACTTCGCGGTCTTTTCCATGTAAAATATCAATATCAAATACCTAACTATTCATTATACGAATAACAAGAGGAGCATTTTAAATGGAATTAAAAAATCTGACCACCTTTTTAGCAGTTGCAGAAAAAGAGACAATTTCGGCTGCCGCAAAACATCTGCATCTTTCTCAACCTTCCTTGTCCCGACAATTGATGGAGCTAGAAAAAGAATTAGGCGTGACGTTGTTCACCCGAGGCAATCGCAAAATCACACTAACAGAAGACGGACTGTTGTTTCGTAAACGGGCGGAAGAAATCGTAGAATTATTAGAAAAGACCCGCTCAGAATTTTTGTCGCCTCGAGATACGATCGCCGGCAATGTATCGATCGGAGCTGGAGAAACTTATGTGATTCAGTTGCTAGGAGCAATCATCAAAGAAATCCAAGCTGAATACCCCAACATCAAATTTCACTTTTATAGCGGCAACGCCGATGAGGTCAAAGAACGATTGGATAAAGGATTGTTGGATTTTGGTGTCGTAATCAGTCCAGCAGACGTCAAAAAGTACCATTCCTTACGCTTACCTGCCAAAGATACCTGGGGCGTGTTGATGCGAAAAGACAGTCCTCTATCTGTCAAAGAAGTCATTACCCCAAAAGATCTCTGGGACGTTCCCTTGATTACTTCGCGACAAAGTTTGGTCAGCAGTGAACTTTCTAAATGGTTGAAAAAAGACCTGAAAAAATTGACGGTCGTCGCCACATATAACCTTGTTTACAATGCATCAAAGCTGGTAGAAGAAGGTGTTGGTTACGGATTGACTCTAGATAAACTAGTCAACTTCGCCCCAGATAGCCAATTGTGTTTTAGAAAATTGAGCCCAGCACTGGAATCAAACCTTGACGTCATTTGGAAAAACACCCAAGTTTTTTCAAAAGCTTCTGGACTTTTCTCGGAGCGGATGAAGGAACGCTTTACAGTAGAATGATTTCAAATAAAAAAAGATTTATCTCAAAACAACTATGAGATAAATCTTTCTTTACGTTTTTTCTGATTCATTTTGGATGTGAACTCTTTAGACACCGCCATCCTCCAAGCTTAGCAAATTTCCTTCTGGATCGCGGAAATAAGCAATATGAAAAGCTTGGTCCCCTTCCCCCAAAACGGTTTTACTTACTTCAAACACTACACCAGCATTGTTCATTCTCGTATAATCTTCTTCAAAATCCGTAGTATGAAATGTTGCCGAAAGCGTATCAGATGAAATCCGATTCTCTGAAATCGGGTAGCCCTCCATTTGATCGATCACGGCATCCACTTGGAACATACCAAAAAAAGGCGCCTCCTCTTTCTTCGATGCAAAGCTTGTATAAGGACCTGACTCATCGCCATAAGTTGGTACCAAGCCGACTTTTTCCGTATAAAATTCATAACACTTCTGATAGTCTCCTTTGACTTGAACGCAAGCTGTGATTCGTTGAATGGTCAATTTGTCTTTTCTCCTTTTCGAATGTGTCTTTCATCTATTTAAAGTAATTGAAGCATATGTTAACCATAATAACATATTTATCGAATAAAATTTATTGTATTGTGAATTCCATTCGACAATCTAATCAAAATTAGCGTTGGTTTTCCCAATAGTTACTTATATTAAAAATCAATCAGATGAAATGTAATAAACTTAAAGTCTTCTGATTGACTTTTACTTTTCTAAACCTAAAAATGGGTAAACTATAACAAAGATTCCTTTTTGATAGATGCAATAAAATCAGACTAGCCAAGTTAAATAAATCTTACTCTTACTTTATTTATTTTTTTTGAACACGATCAATTCGGTGATATCTTCAAAGAGTGATGGATTAGCGACATCAAAAATCACAGAAAAAAACTTCATTTTCGTGCCATTGGTCGGCGCCTTATGAATCCTTTCTTTTGTGTCATCACTGATTGGTAGAGACAACAACTGTGTTCGGACTTTCTCGCTAAAGTGAAAGGAGACTTTGAAGAAGCCCTCCCACATCGAAAGCCAAAAAATTGGTTTCACTTTATTCGTCCCACGAGTCGTTGTCCATTTGTATTCACCTTTGGACAACCACGCTTTTCCATCTTGGTAATAGCGCCAATCCATAAGAGAGATGCCCTCGTTTTCAAGCGTTTCGACAAAACGTTGATAAATGGCATATCCCTCACCCAGTGATTCCGCAATCAGTTGCTCTGTTGGTTTCACGTTTTTGTCTCGAAACAATTGCTCTTTGCCTTCCATCCTTTCGCTCAACTCCTTGCGCTTTTTTTAGGTTTTTGCTACGTTACAATTTAATTTTGTTGATATCATCAGTGATGACCCAATCGTCCATATTTTTTTCACGATTGTACTGAAATGGCGTTATTTCTTCTAATTCAGCGATTTCATAGACCGCTAGATACTTTTTCCCTGCCCAACGATCGACTTGCTTTTTCGATAGATTCAACTCTTTTTCATAGCGTTCTACAAAATCTATGGATTCTTCTTTCGTCATCTTTTCAGATTCAGTCACTTTGGCAATGATGCCCCGATGAGTGATGGTCAAATCGCCGCCGGTCTCCACAAAATAAACAAGATCGTTGATTTTGGCTCTTCCTCCTAAGGGTGATTTTCTGCCAGCTGCCCCCCGAATGATCATTGTTTTGTCGCCATGAATCAGTTTCTCAAGCTCTTTGGCTTCCTTATTTAAATAGACCAAATGTTCTGCCCGCCCAGCTTTTCCTTGATACCATTCTGCTGTTTTTGTCATAAGAAGTTCCTCTTTTCATATGAATTGTTTTTTAGCGTTGTCCATTCCATGCTGAATGGTTATTGGAACATTTTTTCAATCGTGTATAGGTGAGAGCTGCAACTGTTTCGATTGATGAATGAATAAAAACATTTGTGCAAAGGCATCTGGGATACCGCATTGTTCAAATGTTTCCGCATCTTCTTTCGTTTCGAACTTGGTGATGTCAGCCCAAATTTCTCAATCTACTAATCATTCAAAAGAAAGGTATCCTCTTTGTTTGAAAATGTATTCACGGTTGAATTGTTCAACGACTGGAACAAATTCTGCTGTTGAAGCACCTTTTATTAATTTGTATAAGTTATGAAATGCAACCTGTCCCATCGTGTGTTCCTCCTTTCCGATTCCCTCAAGAAACAGAGCATTTAAACAACTAATAGTCGTCGATTCAACATTCGAATGACTTTTTAACATCCCGTTGTATTTTTCCCTATAATTTCTAAACAGTTGCAACAAAAAGTCCGTTCATCTGAAGAGCATCCGATACTAAAACGATCACTCAATCACTTCCCCTAAAAGCTTGTCGTGGGGAACGATCAAACATTTCTCGATTGCTTTCCAATAGCTTTCATACAGCCTTTTTTGGGCTTTGCCATAGTTTTCTTCGGTATCAAACTCCCAATAGTGGGCATATTTCACACATTTTATGACTCTTGTCAATGGATCAGGCAGGCGTCCTTCCTTGATGGTGCTCATTTCTTTAATGTAATGGGTTCGTTTCATTAATCGAAAGAACAAAGCCCCCTCCATGGCCTTCATTGCCTCTGTTGCTTCCTGCATGATTGCTTCAAAGGTATCGACTTCACTTGGTTTTACTTGATAAATACTGATTTCTGAAAACACTCCGACCGCTCCTTTCACTTGTGATTTTCTTCTCAATTATAGTATACCAAGTTTACGCCGTTGATAGTTTGGTCATTTTATTCATTTCTCATTTATCTTCCGTTTATTATTGATTTGGCCTCCTATATGCGGGATCAAATTGCTAGATTTTAAATTCATAAAAGACTAGCAGCCAAGCTTTATCCGTAGTCACCTGCTTGCCATAGTCATTAAAAGGATCATAAAGCTTTCGCCTACAAAAAAAGCAATCAACTTTTGACAGTAGACTGCTTTTTCTTAACGCTCATTATTGCAAAAGGAATGGTTTTAGCTCTGTCTCGATAAAGTCGATTCGATCAAAGACAGTTGGCTTAAAATAAGCCGTAATAGCAATGACGCAATCTGATTCGGGATCAATATAAAGGACATTTCCGCTATTACCGATGGCGGCATAGGTGCTTTTCTCAGTATCCAAAATCCACCACAAATATCCATAACTCATGTTTTGAAATTTCTCTATGTTTGTCTCTAGCGGATTGACCATTTCAGTGAGCCATTGTGAGGAAATCACTTGTTTCCCTTGATGGATGCCTTGGTTCAAGCATAGCTCACCGATTTTGGCTAAATCTTTTGCTGAAAGGCATAGCCCGTAACCTGCCGCCCCAATATTTAAAGGATCGCAAAACCAAACTGGTTTTTTTGGTGCCTTGCTCATTGTAAAGTGCTTATGTTCTTGTGCCGTTTTCGCATAATAATTGGTTATTTCGGCTACACCAAGAGGGCGAAATAAATAATGGTTCGCATAATCAACGGTCGTCATTCCAGAAGCTTTCGCTAACAAACCAGTGAGGATCTGCAGACAAACGGTTTGATAATTGAATTCATTTGTCACTCCTTTTCTTCCTCCCAATAAATCAAGGGAGGCGCTGGTCCAGTCGTCACTCGAACAAACTTTTGTCCATGGATCACCTTTGCATTTATACGGGGCTCGCATCGTTAATAGGTGTTTGATGGTAATATCGTGAATCGTTTTTTCGCCCCGTTTTACGGAATAGTCTGGAAAATAATCGAGTACTTTGTCATTGACACTCCTGATGAGGCCTTGATCTATCGCTATTCCGACTAGTAGAGAAACGATACTTTTCGTAGCGGACATAAGGTGGCAAGTATCGTCTGGCTTATACTCATGCCATTCATCCGAGTAAACTTCCTTTCCATTTTGGTAGGCAGAAATTTGGCAAATATTGGGCTGGTTTTTACTGATACATGCATGCAGTTCTTGTCTGTTCATTTGTGAAGCCTCCCTTCAAAGATAAGCATAGTACCATTAAAAATTGTTTTCAATGTTATTTTTAAAATTGTTTTTGAAAGGACTTTTAAAAGACTACTTCAGAGGAACAAACAAAAAAGGCCCTCAATGATAGAGGTACCTTACATAAAACTTTCGAATATCGATTTTTGATTTCTATCCAGTTTTTTTGCGAGTATCGTTATCAGCAATTCTTCTAATGCTGAAATAGTGCCGATGACTCCCAAAATCAAGACAACAATTCTTTCATGGAATATTATGAGCAGCAATGGAAAAATACATAAAAGAAATCCGAATGCTTTGTTGAGCCATGTATGCAGACTGCTAAAAGACTGAAATTTTACATAGCCAATCAGATAACTGACGAAGCGGATGATAGCGATCACCAAGATCCAAACCATGATCGTTTGGGTTTCCAAAAGCTGCGGTAGAAAAGAAAGAAAGACAGCGAGAAAAAAGCTTACATCTGCGAAACTATCTAGTAAGGCACCGACCTCACTCGTGAGGTTCATCCTTCTTGCTAGTAGCCCATCGACAAGGTCACTTAAAAAACAATAGGAATAAAGCAGCCAAAACCAGCCAGACATTGGCTGAAGGAATAGTAAAAGTGGTGCTAGAATCAGTCGAGAAGTAGTAATGATATTGGGTAATTGCTTCATTTGTTCCCCCTGAAATACATTTTCTGAATACCTAAGATTGTTGCAAGTTTTTTAAAGAAGCTCAGAAACGTTAAAATGTTCTTTCTTCTAAGCATTTCGGCGATGCCCCCTATCAAAGTCTCACAGCTAGTCCCTAATGCTCCTATAAAAATCGTATCCGTTCTGTACTATCTGGTATCTGATTCCGAACTTTTATCCATCGTCCTGCTCGGTAAACCTCGTATTCTTCAAAGCGACAAGGCAGCCCTTTTGCATAGGCGATATCGTTACTGTCCATCACTTGAAAATGCAAATGAGGTGAAGTCGAATTGCCGGAATGCCCGACATTGCCAATCACCATCCCTTTGGTGATTTTTTGTCCTACGGAAACTTTGATGGATCCTTTTTGCAAATGGACGAATGCCATATATACGCCCTCAGAAGCTTTTATCACAATGTAGTTGCCAGCTATTTGTTGATACTCATCTTTTTGTTCATTAAAAAACAAGCCATTTTTTAAAGCAATCGAAAAATCGACAACCCAATGAACGACTTTGCGTTCCCGATAGCCCTCTCTTACAACAATCACTTCACCATCACAGGGCGCATAGATTTCTTTGCCCCAACAATAACAGTTCTCAAGGGGAACTCCTAAGAAGAAATAGCGCAGAAAGCTTCGGTCGTGAAAAGCTTTTGTTTTCCCCTCAAAATCGACTTGTAAAAAATCAAACGCATAACGTAACCCCATTCGATCGGTGCCATGACTAGGAATCTTCTTGGCTGGTGTAGTCGGCGCAAGCCACTCACCTCTTAAGGGAAATTCAATGGTTATCGGCTGCTCTTTCATAGGACTTTCTCCTTTTTGGATCACATGATCTCTTTTATTTGGAAATGACTATCAGCCTCGCGGCAATCTATACCTGTGCTTTACTCCTTTTCACTATAGGTCACCTAAGCCTTTTTTTCAACTCTAAAAAAGTGGGCTAATAGGAGTAGCTAAAAAAAAACACCTCAATCATATAGTGATTCCAAAAAGTTAGATCAAAAATTCTAACTTCTAGAAGTCGCTTCATGGATGAGGTGTTCTCACATTCTATTTTACTGTAGGTCCTGTCGGTGACGACTCGTTCGACTAACTTTTTTTAACGGCTATTGTTTTCGCTCCACAAGTCGGTAGTAGACTCTTGCAGTGATGAAATACACCATTAAATAGATCATTGTAAACAGCAGAACAGAGATAATCGATACCGTGATCAATAAGTTGCGATCTGTCAGACCAAAAAGAAGCAACAACTTCCGAATCATCGGCAAAGCAAATGCGAGATGGATGATCGCTGCCGCCAATGGAAATGAGAAAATCATCAAGACTTGCTGCTGGATCACTTGTTTGACTTCCTTATGGCTTAACCCAACTTTTTGCAAAATCTCGAAGCGTTCTTTGTCCTCCATCCCTTCGGAAACTTGTTTATAATAAATGATCAATGCGGCAGCTAAAATAAAGACCACACCAAAAATCAAGCCTAAGAAGAAGAAGCCGCCGGTAAAGGTTTTGGTCTCACCTTCAAAAAGATCTTTTGACTGAACGCTCGCATGAGCATCTGCTGCCAGAAGTTCGCTGCGAATCTCTTTTGCGATCGCTTCGCGATCGCTTGCTTCTGCTGCTTGAAAATTAAAGACTGTTGTTGTCATTGGTTGCTGGTAAAGTTGAAAATCTTCTTTTTGATACCAAGAGCTTAGCTTTTCAGTAAGCCACTGATCATCCGCCACAAGAACAAGATGCTGAACCGGGTTTTCTGTTTTCGTGAATGTTGGCAGTTCCTTCACTTCCCGCAAACGAAATTGACGATCATCGATCGTGGTCTTTTCTGGTAATGCTTGTTGGGTCCAAGTTGCGGGAAAAACAAATAATTCATCTTCAGCAGGTCCTGTTTTCCCGCTGATTTCATGGTATTCAGACCTGGTAAGAAAAGTAAGGTACACGGCTTTATCTAAACTATCACTATTTTCTTCAAAAGTGGTTGAAGGAACAAAGTTTAGGCCCTCAAAGGTAAAAAGCAATGGTCTTGTTGTAGTGACTTGCTGGCGCTCTTTGATCGTTAGCTTCTCTTCAAGTCCATCAATCACTGTGTTGATTTGCTGGGAATCAGCCGCTGACTCAATTTGAACATCGTATGGAAAACGAGTTTCGATCACATTCTTTTGTCCAAAGTAAAGACTGGCGGTCGTAGCAACTGTCACTAACACCATCGTTGATAAAATACAAATACTTGCTAAACCAGCCGCATTTTGCTTCATCCGATACAGCATGGTAGAGATATTGATAAAATGGGTCGTTTGATAATAATAGGTCGTTCGTTTTCTTAAAAACTGCAATGCTTTGATACTACCAGCAATAAACAACAGATAGGTAGCCAAGATTACGAGGATGACGGCGACAAAGAACAGGCCTAAGGCACTGATGGGAGACTTGATCGTCACAGAGATCGTATAGCCCGCCACTAAACAAAGGACACCTAATAGTGCTAAAATGCCTTTCGCGCGAGGCTCTTTTTCATTACGCTTGCTTCCCTGTAGTAATTGAAGTGGATTGGTTTTGCGTACTTGCAACAGGTCAAATAAAAATAGACAACCAAACACGCACATAAAATAGAGGATCACAAATCCAATGCTCTCAAATGAAAGTTTAAAAACAAAGAATTCACCTACGGCTAAGATTTTCTTCAGAATCAAAAATCCTAATCGTGCAAACAATAAGCCGCTGATCAACCCGGCCGCAAGACTAATAAGAAAACTGTAAAAGAGTTCCCAAAAGACCACGAAGGCTATCTCGCGTTTTCCTAGTCCCAAAACATTGTAGAGACCAAATTCTTTTTTTCGCTGCTTGATCAAAAAGTTATTGGTGTAAAAGGAAAAGATCGCCGCAAAGATCATCAGGATGATATTTCCTAAATGAAACATGAAAATGGCGCTTTGACTACTAGGAAGTTCCTTCATCCCCGGATTGTTCACGATGATTTGCGTCATCATCAAAACAGCTACCAAGAAACTCATGGATACTAAAAAGGGTGTGTAGGCTTTGGCATTTTTACGTAAATTGGAGAAGGCGATTTTTTGAAAGAACATTCGTTACTCCTCCTTCGCAAAAACAGCAGTCATTGTTTCGGCGATTGCTTCTAGAAAAGCGGTATCACTCCGTTCTCCTCGATACAACTGGTGAAATACATACCCGTCTTTGATAAACAAGACGCGTTGTGCGCGACTGGCTGCGATCGAACTGTGGGTGACCATCACGATCGTCTGTCCGTTTTGATTGATCTGCTGAAATAATGTCAGTAGTTGATCAGAGGTTTTCGAATCCAGCGCTCCGGTTGGCTCATCTGCTAATAGCAGTTCTGGTTTTGTGATGATCGCTCGTGCGACGGCAACACGTTGCTTTTGTCCGCCAGACAATTCATACGGGTAATGCTGCAATAAATCGGCGATCCCTAAAGTTTGTACAATAGGCTGAAGCTGCAATTCCATTTGTTTGACGGAAACTTTCGATAAAACTAATGGCAATAAAATATTGTCCTTTACCGTAAAAGTGTCCAATAAATTAAAGTCTTGAAAGACAAAGCCTAAGTGATCCCGTCGAAAACTTGCTGCATCTTTTTCTTTGATGGTGGTCAAATCGATGCCATTCAGCTGCATCTCACCCGCTGTCGGTTGGTCTAACGTCGCCATCAAGTTCAGTAGCGTACTCTTCCCCGAACCTGATTCCCCCATGATGGCTACATATTCCCCTTCTTCTACCTTAAAGGTTATATTCTTCAACGCTTCGACGGGTTGCCCATTCAGCTGGCTTTGATAGATTTTTTTTACTTGTTGAATGTTTAAAAGTGTCATCTTGTTCCCTCCTTCCTTTTTAGAATAAGCTGACTGGCAGAAAAAAGCGACTTACAATAAAAACCGCAAACTTACAGTGTTGAAAGTTTGCGGCTATCGGTTATTTGTGGTGGGAAAATGAAGTGTGACGATGGTTCCCTGTCCCACTTCAGAATCAATCGCTAAACGGCAGCCGATTTTTTCAGCCGCTTGTTGACTCATATATAAGCCTAGCCCGCTCGCTCGTTGCTGAAAGCGACCATTTTGTCCCGTATATCCTTTCTCAAAAACCCGCGGCAAGTCTTCCTTACGAATACCAATGCCGCTATCTTGGATCACCAAGGCATTGTCTTTAGTGAAAACGTTGATGCCACCGGTTTCGGTATACTTCAAGCTGTTGAAAAGAACCTGTTCAAAAATAAAAACGAGCCACTTTCGATCGGATGTCACCGTCAAATCCACCGCCATGTCCAGTTGCAGATTCTTTTTCGAGAAAAACAAGGCATACTTTTTGATCGTTTGACGAACAAGGGGCGCTAAAGCAATCGACTCAAAGACAAAATCTTCATTGGCTAAATTTTGCCGTAAATAATTCAACATCATTTGCAAGTAATCATTCACCTTAAATAATTCCGCTTTGACCTCCGTCGGTGACAACGAATCGCTTTGCACCAAAAGATCTAGCGCCGCTAGAGGTGTTTTGATTTGATGAAGCCACAAACCGAAATCTTCATAAATTTCTTCATTTTTCATGGTTGCTTTGTAATCGGACAGCGTTTTTTCTTTTGCCAGCTGCCTTAGAAGGGCTTGGTATTCGTCTTCTAAACGATTTCGAGTGGCAGGCAAGAACGCCAACGCCGCTTCCGTCATACATTCTTTTCTTAATAAATGCTGTAGCTGCTTTCTTTTTTGTGCGTAACGAAAATAATGAAAAAGGGAAAGACCTCCTAAAATCACCCCTGAAAAAACCGCATAGTCAATGAAGGGTTCTAATGGAAGGCTGTGAAGAAAGAATAACCCTAGTAGACCCGCACTAAATAGCAGGTAAACGAGATAAAACTTTCCATACAACACGAAATATTCTTTCACATTAGTCATAGGCGTGTTCCTTTTCTATCAAATAGCCTTTATTCTTTACCGTTTGGATCAAATCGGATAGTTCGATCTGGCTCAATTTTTTTCGCAAACGAGTCATATTGACTGCTAATGTATTGTTATCGATGAACTCTTCACTATTCCAGAGCATTTCAATGATGGTCTCTTTGGCTACGATCTTCCCTCGATGCTGCAAAAGCAAGGAAAGAATCCGAGCTTCATTTGGAGAAAGCGGCAACTGTTCCCCCTGATTTTTTAATATATTTTCTGTTGGATAAAAGGTTACTTGCCCTATGTCAAAGGTCAGCGCTTGTTGGTGGCTATACTGATAGCTGCGCCGCAGCAACGCTTGGATTTTTGCCAAAACGAAGGCTAAATCAAAGGGTTTTGTTAAATAATCATCCGCCCCCATGTTCATCGCCATGATTTGATTCATCTGCTGATCCATCGACGAAAGAAAAATGATCGGTACTTCTGACGCCTTGCGAATTTCTTGGCACCAATGATACCCATTGTAATAAGGCAAGGAGATATCTAAAAGAACGAGATCAGGTTTGATGTCGTGAAACTCTTGCAAGAGTTCAGCAAAATTCTTGGCCGAATGGCATTCGTATCCCCACTGCTGCAAATAATCGGCTAAAACAGAGACGATCGTCGCATCATCTTCAACCAGATAGATTTTTTGCATGTCTTTCTCCCCTCTGTTGATTATTCGGTCGGTTCTTTAGAGACAGTGTACCAGAAAAGAAAAAGAATCGTCTAGATGGAGGAACATTCCAAAGGACTGTTTTTTCCTTAATCTTCTGCTAAGTGAGCAAGGATTTCTTGGTACCGTCGGGTGGCGAAGGAACTAATTTGTCCTTTTTTACAAAAATTCAGTTTCCCCAGTTTTGGTACAACCCGTTCTACAATAACATTGCCATTTTTAACTTTCGATTCAAACTGCTGCAAAGCCTCCAGAAACCGTGCGTCTTTTCTGGCAGAAGGATAAAAAGACAAGACATACAGATAATAAAAAAGATTGTACCCTCTAAAGGGGTATTCTGTCTGCATAAACAATGTGCCCATTCCGTAATGACAGGGACTGATTGGCTGACGAATCTCCCAATGAGCAAGCAAGCATTCGATTGCTTGATTAAGTGTTTCCATCTGTTCACGATCATGAGTATATCGAAAGGCATCAAGGACCGTTAACGTCGTCATCGGGGTTGAATAGCGGGTCTCCGGGCCGCGACCAAAACTGTATTTATTGCACTTCCAGCCGCCATCTGTTTCCTGAGTAGCAAGAAAATAGTGAAAGGTCTGTTGTAGCCGCGGGTCCCTTGCGTAACCAAGAGCACACAGCGTTCGCAAAGCCAGCGCTGTATGACAGGGATAAATCCCCCCTGATGGCGAAATTTTAAATCTGCCATCTTCTCTCCATCCTTAAAAGATCAATGCAGCGGTCTCTTTTAATAAGTTCTCCTCAGGCGACATACCAAGTTCAAGCAAATAATGAGGACACTCTAAGGTTGTAAAGGGTGCTCCTTTCAGTAATTTATGGTCTGGCGTCGACCATAAATCGGCGCCAAGATCATATTGACGGGAAATGATCGCTTCGATATCTTGCTGAACCGTCTGATCCATATTGTTCCTCCTCCATTTCTTAAGTGCCCTGCAATCAACGCAACAATCCTTATTGACCCACAATGCAACAGCTTCTAGAAAGATAAAATCGACGTTTTTCAACACATGAGTTAGATTTTTGTATTCGAATTGTCCAAATAAATTTTAGGAACCAACGAGTTTTTCAGGATGGACGTACTTAAAACAAGAGTGTTCAGATTTTCCTGATGACAGGTTCTAAAAAAGTTTCTCTCTAAACTCGCCTGATTATGCTAGCCCCTTAATGAAAGATCACCTTAATAAGAACGCGCTCACGCAATAATTTAATGCCACACTCTTCTAGTTAAAGGAATCAGGCATAATGAAATAGTTCAAAACGAATGCCTTCTGGGCTTTCAAAGAATAAGGCATAGTAGTTAGGAGCGATGCGCTCTTTGTACTCCATTGGTCGATCGTGAAGGATCTTTACCCCTAAGGCTTTTATTTTGGGAAAGATCGCATCTACTACTTCGCGGCTTTCCGCCTTAAACGCCATGTGCTGAACCGAGCCAGGTTTTCTTGAA
This sequence comes from Enterococcus sp. NPDC086594, assembly GCF_044746145.1. Lineage (NCBI taxonomy): Bacteria > Bacillati > Bacillota > Bacilli > Lactobacillales > Enterococcaceae > Enterococcus > Enterococcus sp. NPDC086594. The sequence goes on along the minus strand of NZ_JBIVBP010000002.1, from coordinate 348,682 downwards.
TCGATTTTCTCCTTCTTCCATTCTTTTCGTGGGGAACAAATACCGAAATCAAATGAATCCCCTATATATTCTACTACTTCCATATCGGCATGTTCTAAATACCCAGAATATTTCTTCTGAAGGTCGAAACCTAATAGTGCAAATAATTGATCATAAAAACCTTCTGCTTTTTTTACATCATTGACTGTGATTTGGATATGGTGAAACTGAATGTTCATAATCGCTCCTTTCTGGCTAACAAAATAAGTGTTTCAGGAAGAAAAGCCGCTTGCGGAAGTTTGATTCAATGGGATTAGCCAGGAAGCTCATTTAATGTAGAAATCACATTTCCCATTGCCTTTGCTACCTCTTTAGGCAACTTATTATAGCCATCATTTTCTGTTTCTTGAGCCAAAATAAAGTCCAGCCGTCCTTGCATCCGCTCTCTTAAATGAGCAACATAGGAGGCATCTTGAAAATCGACTTCGAACCCTGTTACTGGCAGGTAACTCATTTCTGTGATTTCACCAAACCTCTTAAAATTGGCCTCGCCTTTCACAATTTTTTCAATCGATGTCAGCGTGACTTCAGGTGTGACCTTCTTGTCTTTGTAAAAGCCTGTATTTAGAATATAACAAGCCGTTTGGTTTTCTTTGAATAAGTTCATGAAATGGGCAAAATCTTCTTTTAAAGGATAGACTCTAAATGGATTGGCATAAGGCTCGATGACCAGTTTATCTATATCCGTGGTCTCGACAACATGTTCAGCTGTCGTGCGCTTCGTAGCTAAGGTCAAACCAAAAACAGCGGCTAAAATCGGATCGTCAATTTTTACTACAGGAGGTAGCGTGTCATCTTTCATGATCCAAAATACTGCATCGATCGGCGAATCTAAATGATCCACCCGGTTAGGTGTGACATACCGTGATTTGACGGTTCGACCGTTCCCGTTACGAATATCTTGGGTGACGATGACCTTTTTTCCTTCCTCGTCTAAAGTAACCCCAACATTTTGACAGGTGATAAAGTAGCGGACATTTGGGTTGGTTAATGGATAGTCTTGCGTTTTATCAAAATAAGAAGGCTCCAGAGCAGTGGACGCACCATTTGTTTGATTAATCACAAATGCATCGTCATGAAGAACCTTGATATCATATTTGCCATCATGTTCCGCCAATGTGATGGTCGATTTTCCTGATCCTGAAAGACCAAAAGCAGCCATCGTAAATGTTCGATTCGGTAACTGATATTGCTTCATTCCCCCATGACACGCCACAAAGCCATTGCGATGCGCGGTAGCCCAAGCCAAAGTTAATGTCGCTTTTTTCAATTCACCAAAATAGTTTAAGCCTAAGACTGCCGCAACATTGTGTTCAGGATCAAAGAGAGACAGCCCATAAGGAAAATCAGGATGAGACCAATCTGGATCAGCGTACAAAAAAATGTCCGTTTCTGGATATTCTTTGGAACGTTGATACCTTTCCTGCCATGATTTTGTCAGCATTTGAAAATTCAACAAATAAGAATAAAAATTGGTTTCATAGTACTCTGGTAGCAACAGGTGTGCTTTGACCATAAACGCTTCGTCTAACCCTACAACAACTTCACCGCCATAGAATTTTTTACGTGTCCCTTGAAATAAAGCATCTCTTAAAATCCCTTCATACAATTTTCGATCAATCCCGGGATGTCCGATGATGCGTCGAGCTGCCGCTGTCCGTCCAACAACTTTTCCGTCATTAAACACGATGACTTTAGCATCCTCCGGTAGTCCTAACTCCTTGGTGTGTGTGACCGGCATATCCGTAAGAATAGCGCCAGAAGATTCTTTTGCTAAGCGATAGGCCGTGGCTTGATCATGAATCCAAGTGACATTGTTCCCATAAAAAGCTGACTCTATCAACACTTTAAAACTCGACAAATGCGTATTCTGCGGTGTAATCTCTTTGTGTGAAAATGCACGAATCGTTGCCATGTGTAATCCCTCCTAACAAAAATTTTCTATTCACTACGTTTATTATAATACTTTCTAATCACCACACGCCATATTTTTATACACATTAACTATAAATTGCCGATAAACCATTTTGTTAAAGGATTGGGATGTCTGCATATTTGAAGCTTCACTGCTTTTTGCATTGATTTTTTCCCCGCTCATCAATAGTGAGAAAGAACAAAAAAACTGGCACAGAAAGAGTATCTTTCAGTTCCAGTTTCTGGTTTTATATTTCATCCATTCTAAACGTCACAATCGACGTAATTAGATAGACAGATGGGTTTTAGTTGCTTATTTCTCAATTGACTTGCTTTCTCTAATAACTTTGCTATCGTAAGATTTTATGACAATTACCATAAAAAGAATTCAAGATCAAAATTGCTAAAAAAAACTTGTTGTTTCTTAACGACGTTCTAACAACACGACACACTCCACATGGGTCGTTTGTGGGAACAAATCAACAGGTTGGACTTCTTTTGTCACATACCCTTCTTCCGCAAATAACGCGAGGTCACGAGCCAAGGTTGCTGGATTGCAGGAAATGTAGACGATGCGCTCTGGTTTAACCGCAGCAGTCGTTTCGATAAAGCTAGCATCTAAACCTTTGCGAGGTGGATCAACGAAGACGACTGTCGGTTGAATGCCTTCGCGTAGCCATTGCGGCATGATTTTTTCGGCTTTACCGATAAAATAATGCACATTTTCGACACCATTTCTTTTGGCATTGGCTTTGGCATCGTTCACTGCTTCAGGAATGACTTCCATCCCTAACACTTCTTTCACGCGATCAGCCAAACTAATCCCGATCGTTCCGATTCCTGCATAAGCATCCACAACGACATCATTTTCAGACAGTTGCGCCATCTCGAAGGCGGTTTGATACAAGACTTCTGTTTGCGCTGTGTTGACTTGGTAGAAAGATTTCGCTGAGATTTGGAAGGTTTTACCTAATAATTGATCATCGATCGATGACTTGCCATACAACACACGCTCGAATTCCCCCATGATCACATTGGTTTTTTCTTCATTGATGTTTTGAATGACAGAAACAACTTCTGGAATCTCTTCGTGGATCACTTCCGCGATTTCTTCTCCTTTGAAGAATTTCGGTTTACGTGTCACTAATACGACCATCATTTCACCTGAGTGATGCCCACGACGAACGACAATGTGGCGTAAGAACCCTTCATGGGCTTCTTCATTGTAGGCTTTGACATTGAACCGCTGCAAAATATCTCTGACTTTGATGATTGCTTGATCGATGTTTGGATCTTGAATATAAAAGTCTTCGATCGGTACCAGAGTATGGCTGTTTTTGCGGTAAAATCCAGTCGTTAATTCCCCATGGATTTTTTGCACAGGGATTTGCGCTTTGTTGCGGTAACCAAATGGTTTTTCCATTCCGATTGGCGCATTGACTGTGATTTCAGGCAATTTGGCGATTTTAGCCAAAACATTCTCTACTTGCTGCTGTTTGAAGGCTAATTGTTTGTCATAGCTCAAATGACTCAATGGAGCGATACCGGTGCGCAACAATGCTTCATTCGGCAATTCTTGCCGATCAGGACTTGCTTGCAACAATTTCATCACTTTGGCAAAACCAAATTTGTTGCCGACTTTCAACACTTTGACTAAGGCACGTTCATTTGGCAGGGTGTTTTCAATAAATAATAAGTACCCATCGACTTTGGCGATCCCATTTCCTTCATGGGAAAGATCCAAAATATCAACTTCAAGTTCCTGATTCTTTTTAACAGGATAATTTTTCATAGATTTCTCCTTTGTGCTTGCTTTCTTCATTTTAAAAAGGAATGGCCGAAATTGCAAGCGGTGCTTATTCTAACGGTTCAACTTGACTTCGAGCAAAAAAGAACCGAAGGAGGGAAATCGGCTGATTGCTTTTTCTGGGTCCTGCGGCGAAGAGCCGCTGCAACACAGGAGCAATCCCTTTTCCATCCTTCGGAAAATCGAACAGATCAGAAGTGTTTAAAACTTTTGATCACTGTTTTAGTTATCAGTTATTTTTCTTTTTCTGTGATTTTTCCCGTTCGCTCTTGTTCAAGATTTGTTTTCTTAAACGAATGCTTTCTGGTGTTACTTCACAGTATTCATCATCATTCAAGAATTCCAGTGATTCTTCCAAAGAAAGAATACGAGGTTTCTTGATAACTGAGGTTTGGTCTTTGTTTGCAGAACGGACGTTGGTCATTTGTTTTGCTTTCGTGATATTGACCGTTAAGTCTTTGTCACGAGAGTTTTCACCAATGATCATTCCTTCGTACACTTCGGTACCTGGTTCAACGAAGACCGTTCCACGTTCTTCAATACTCATGATCGAGTAAGTCGTTGCTTTTCCTGTATCGATCGATACAAGTGCGCCTTGATGACGGCCACCAATTTGTCCTTGGATCATTGGCAAATATTGATCGAAGGTGTGGTGCATGATGCCGTAGCCGCGAGTCATTGATAGGAATTCTGTCGTGTAACCGATCAAGCCACGAGCTGGTGCCAAGAAAATGATCCGTACTTGTCCATTCCCTGTATTGATCATATCTTGCATTTCTGCTTTACGCATTCCCAATGATTCGATTACTGATCCCATGTATTCTTCTGGGGTATCTATTTGCACCCGTTCAAATGGTTCGCATTTCACGCCATCGATTTCGCGTTCGATAACTTCTGGACGAGAAACTTGCAATTCAAAGCCTTCACGACGCATATTTTCGATCAAAATTGACAAATGAAGTTCGCCACGTCCAGAAACGATCCATGAGTCAGGTCCGATTGGATCCACACGCAATGAAACGTCTGTTTGCAATTGCGCCATTAAGCGTTCTTCAATTTTACGAGCTGTTACGAATTTTCCTTCGCGACCCGCAAATGGTGAATTGTTCACGATAAAGGTCATTTGCAAAGTTGGTTCATCAATGTGTAAAACAGGTAATGAATCTTGATGATCGATTGGTGTAACAGTTTCACCAACGAAGATATCTTCCATCCCAGAAACGGCAATCAAATCACCGGCTTTGGCTTCTTGGATTTCCAAACGTTTCAAACCGAAGAAACCGAAAAGTTTCGTCACACGGAATTTTTTAACTTCTCCGTTTAATTTCATCAATGCAACTTGGTCGCCGACTTTGATTGATCCGCGGAAGACACGGCCAATACCGATACGTCCAACGTAGTCATTGTAATCAAGCAATGATACTTGGAATTGCAATGGTTCGTCGCTGTTGTCGATTGGCGCTGGAATATGTTCGATGATCGTATCAAACAATGGTGCCATCGTTTTTTGTTGATCAGCAGGATCATCTGATTCACTTGAAGTTCCGTTAATCGCAGAAGCGTAGATCACTGGGAAGTCCAATTGGTCATCGTCGGCACCTAATTCGATAAATAGTTCTAAGACTTCATCGACAACATGCTCAGGACGAGCAGATGGTTTGTCGATTTTGTTGACAACTACGATTGGCACTAAGTGTTGTTCCAACGCTTTTTTCAATACGAAACGTGTTTGAGGCATCGTTCCTTCATAAGCATCAACAACCAAGACAACACCATCGACCATTTTCATGATCCGCTCTACTTCACCACCAAAGTCCGCGTGTCCTGGGGTATCCATGATATTGATTTTTGTACCGTTGTATTCAACCGCTGTATTTTTCGCTAAGATCGTGATGCCACGTTCTTTTTCGATCGCATTTGAATCCATCGCCCGTTCTTGTAATTGGGTATGGCTATCTAACGTTTGGGATTGTTTCAATAATTCATCAACTAATGTAGTTTTTCCGTGGTCAACGTGGGCAATAATAGCGACGTTGCGGATATCATTTCTAATATTCAATTTATAAACTCCTTTTTTGGTGACATTGCACTCGACAAGCCATTATACCAGAATTTCTTTCTGAAATATAGTGCAAAGTTTTCATTTTTACAGAAAAAACCAGATATTAATAAAATATCTGGTTTTTTTCTTATTGATTAATGATCGCCAATAATTCTTCAAAAGCTTTCGGTGTACCGCCGACAAACAATTCCCGTCCATTCAGGGATAGTGGCTCTCCTTTGATGTTTGCCATTTTTAATCCAAGGGTTTCTAACAAAACACCCCCTGGCGCATAATCCCATGGCGCAAGATGAGAAAGATAGCCTGCTCTTTGTCCTTTAGCGAGGGCGATCAACTCTACCCCAGCACATCCAGTCATACGAATGCCTAATGCTTTGTCACTGACTTCAGTTTCGTGGTGGCGGTTATGGATCAACATGGGTGAATTCAAGCCAACGAGACCCTCGGATAAGGCAATATCTTTCGGCGGTTCGATCTTCTTGCCATTGTTATAAACACCAATCTCTGGACCCCCCCATAAGAATTCATCTTTCATGACATTATAGACAAAGCCAAAGCGCCCTTTGCCCTCTTCGTAGATCGCGATCATGATACAAAAGTTTTCTTTTTCCAACACGAAATTCATGGTTCCATCGATCGGATCAATGATGAAGACCCGTCCACTCATGTCGGCAAGTGTGTCCAGTCCGTTTTCTTCACCTAAAATTTTGGCATCCGGATCATAGGATTGGATCTTACCAATCAGAAAATCTTGCGTGGCTTTATCCAATTCTGTCACTAAGTCTTTCCGTCCTGATTTTGTCTCGACCACCAAGTCTTCTTTATTTAAATTGCCTTTGATCCTTTCGCCTGCAGCGATCATCCACTGGCGAACTTCATTAACGATTTCATGCATTCGTTGATCTACCCTTTCATTTTTAGTTTTCCCTCAGTCTTTTTCGCTGCCTGCACGGCATGGTATAACGAATAGCCTGATAGTTCTTCAAATTCTCTACCTAAACGGCGTTCCTCGCCAATGCTGGGAACGACTTTCTTAAAGGCTTGATACGCCTCAAGAAACGTGCTGCTAGGAAGGCCTTTTTCATAGGCTTGTTCTAACCGTTCCCACATCTTCATGACGACGACCATTTCATCCGTCGACCAATCTAAGTCCAGAGGATATTGATAATCCCGCATATTACCACTCCTATTCATCTTATTCAGTGTACCACAAAATTGAAAATAGGTCAGAGCCTCCGCTGCAAAAAAGGTACATTCTGGCAATGAATGTACCTCTGGTTTACAAACTATTTGGATTTCTAGAAGCTGAACTCCATGAATCTCAAATAAGAAGGAAATTCCTTTGTTCTTTCAACGAGATCGCTGATTAAAAGATGACCGATTTCAAAAAGGTTCGTCTAGAAAAGCCCGCAAAAACAAAAAATTTTTAATGATAGCAATTGATTTCCACCACTGTTTACTAATGAAAAACTCTGGGTAATCTGTTCCCCATTGCCATGGAATGACAAATGATCCGTCTGCTTGTTGGTGTTCTAAAATTTCTTCGGCTTCTTTTTTACATATTTCTTCACTAAAAATCCCAAGCAGCTGCTCTCTTGTAAAGAAAAAATTTGAAGGTTTGCTGACATAAGATGTGAACCACTCTTCTGGCTCGTTTGAGACTGCATGGCGAATTTGCCAGAATAAGATCTCGCGAAAGCGTTCATTTGCTAAAACAGGCTGATACTGGATTTCTTCACAGTCTTGTAATAATTCTAGATAGACGACTAATGTGTGCATTTCACTGGTTGGCTCCTTAAGAAAACTTGCAACTGCTGTTTCGGCGATTTCTTGTGCTTTTTGATAGAGGGTCGTTTCCCCTGTTCTTAAGATCGTACCAGCTAGACTGACCGTTGGGTTGTCTGCTGGCACGCCCACAGGACTCTCCCACCAAATCGCATGCGGATAGGATACCGTTGACGGCACTTGGTTGAGCCATTTCCCTTCAGAAAATTCTTTTCCACTAGCTAAATACCTTAGAATCCCTTGGACTTGTGGATTTGACGAATGAAGGCATTCAAGCTCTCGTAAAATTCGACATGCCTCCCACACCGCAATCGGTGTACTATTGGGATTCCAATAATCAGGTTCCAAACCATGCCCATAACCACCATCTTCATTTTGGTAGACTTGTAACGCCTGTAATACAGCCTCGCGAGATCCATTTTCAAAATGGTACTGCCAACGAGCAAGGTCTAAAGGGCGCGCGTTTTTGTAAATAAATTTTCGTGCTTTTTCGAATGCTTCCATATCTTCGCCTCCTTTGGCTTTCTTTTATTATCGCTTACTCCCCTAATGATTACAACGCTTACATCAATATCATTTCTCTGAACGACCATTCTCAGAATAGCTTCTTGGCATTTTTCAGGAAGCATACTTTTGGTGTTTCCCTTGGCATGATGTTACAGTAAGAATAACAAGAAAAAGGAGGAATTCTCTTGCGTTTAGAAAACAAAAAAATCATTGCCTTAGTCGACAATGATTTCGAAGATTTAGAACTTTGGTATCCGGTCCATCGGTTACGGGAAGAAGGCGCACAAGTCGATTTAGTCGGTGAAGAAGCGCATAAAACGTATATTGGCAAATATGGTGTACCCGCAGAATCAGCCTATGCTTTTTCTGATATTCACGCCGATGACTACGATGCCATCTTAGTTCCGGGTGGTTGGGCACCTGATAAATTACGGCGTTTCCCAGAGGTCATCTCTTTCGTGCGAACGATGGACAAAGACCAAAAAATCATTGGACAAATCTGTCATGCAGGCTGGGTCTTGATTTCTGCGAATATCCTGCAAGGCAAGACAGTCACCAGTACACCAGGCATCAAAGATGATATGACAAATGCTGGAGCCACATGGGTCGATACACCTGTGGTTACGGATGGACATATCGTTTCCAGCCGCCGTCCCCCAGATCTACCAGACTATATGCGGGAATTTATTGCTGTTTTAGAAAAGAAATAGTACCCATTGATCAGATTCAAAAGAGTTGCGACCGAAGGAAATACGGCCGCAACTCTTTTTTCTACCTATCGATCATTCGCTTATGATCGCTAATTTTTTGTTGCTTTTAGGGATTTTTTTCACACCGATAAAGGTCAATACAGCACCCAAAACGGCAAACCCAGTCCCAATCAAAAGCATTTCCCAGACACCGAAGCTTTGGATCAGCATCCCCCCTAAAAGGTTGCCGATCACGCCACCGATCGTGGTAGCGATAATGATGATCGTTTGTCCAAAAACCCGGTCTTCATCTGCCAAACTATGGTTGAACAAATAAGCAGAAGCAGGAATAAACAAGGCAAAACTAACCCCTTGCATCAAATGGCTCATTTCCATCAGGATGATGGAGCTGATCAACAGAATCAGCACCCCACGAATGGCAAAGGCAACACTGGACAGCAACAGCCAAAAACGGCTAGACCGTATCCTCACTAACTGTTCAAAGAAAATCATGCCTGGCAATTCGCATAACGCCGCAATCATCAGGGCGATGCCAACTTCCTTACTGCCACCGCCAATATCGGCAAAAATTTGTGCCAAAAAACTGTTGATCATCGTGTGGAAGCTGAAGAGAAAGCTAAATCCGACAAAGAGAAAGAGCAAAAAAGGATATTTTTTCAAAAAAGCACCTGAATGACTTTGTTCTGTAAGCATCACGGGCATTTCTGGCTTCTTGATCGCTGGCAGCAAAAGCAAAATAATGAGAAACAAAACGGCTTGCCCGATAGCGATCATTGGTAAAAGGGCTGCCGAAAACTCCTCTAAGAGCTGCCCCAGTAAAAAGGAGGTACCCGCAAATCCTAGTGACCCACCGGCACGGGAAAAGCCAAAATTGATTTTGTTGCCGCTATTTGTGTATTCAAACGCCAAGGCGTTGAGAAAGGACTGCATGGAAACGAGCAAAATCCCTCCTAAAACATAGGTCAGTATTGATAATCCAGGGACCATCACACCTGCTAAGAGCACCGCGACCACGCCGATTGTCATCGTTTTCAAGACAACGATCAGTGGTACTTTGCTTTTTTTGATAATGACTTGACTGATGAAGGGCTGCAAAATCGTAGACGCAATATTGACTAGGGCTAAAATACCGCCAATTTTTGCTGGATCGACCTTGAAATAAATCAAAAAGAGTGTCGCAAAGCCATAGATTGAGCAAAACATCATCCAATAAAGAAATTGCAAACTTGTGTAGTAAAACCGAATCCTCTTGTCACTTGCATGATTACCCATACATCCCCCACCTTATCCATATTCCTTAGCAACTAAATATAGCACAGAACCGATGGATTTACTATCCTTCTATCAACAGAAACCGCAGTTTTATTTGAAACACTAACTAGCAACAAAAAAGCGCAGCATAGTATCCTGCGCTTTTCCTACTGCTTCAACTATTTAGAGCTGTTGGAAGGCTTGCGTGAGATCTTCCAATAGATCGTTGATGTTTTCCAATCCAATGGATAGGCGAATCGTCTCTGGACGAATTTTGGCTGCTGCAAGTTCTTCTACGCTAAGCTGGGAATGGGTCGTCGAAGCTGGATGGATGATCAAGGACTTTGCATCCCCGACATTTGCCAGCAAAGAGAAGAGCTTGGTTGCGCCACAAAAGGTTTTGCTTGCTTCTGCCCCACCCTTTAATCCAAAGGAAAAGACCGAACTGGTCCCTTTGGGGAAATACTCCTGCGCCCGCTTAAAATAAGGACTGTCCGGCAGGGTTGGGAAATGAACCCAAGAAACTTCCGGGTGCTTGGCTAAAAATTCAGCAACTTGTTGCGCATTTTCTACATGACGTTCCATCCGCAACGAGAGGGTCTCGATGCCTAAAAGCAACACCCATGAATTGAAGGGAGAAATCGCAGCACCTGTATCCCGTAAAAGAATCGTTCGGGCCCGAGTGATATAGGCAGCGTTACCAGCGGCTTCTACCCATGAGATTCCATGGTAACTATGATCGGGATCGACCAGCTTGGGAAATTTGCCGTTTGTCCAATCAAAGTTGCCACTATCAATAATAGCTCCTCCTAAAGCAGCCCCGTGACCACCGAGGTATTTTGTCGTGGAATAAACGATGATGTCCGCCCCGTGCTCAAACCCTCGAAACAGATAGGGAGTCGCAAAGGTGTTGTCAATGATGAGGGGAATCCCGGCTTCATGAGCAATCGCTGCAATCTTTTTAAAGTCGGCAATATCAATATCTGGATTGCCTAAAGACTCTAGAAAAACTGCTTTGGTATTTTCTTGGATGGCTGCTTTTAGTGCTGGTAGATCTTCACTATCGACAAAGCTTGTGGTGATGCCAAAATCTGGCAATGTATGGGCGAACAAATTATAGGTACCGCCATAAATTGAAGCAGCAGAAACGATATGATCTCCTGCTTGCGCGAGATTTAAAATTGCATAGGTGATCGCTGCTGAGCCAGAAGCCGTAGCTAACGCACCGACACCACCTTCTAATAGGGCTAATCGCTCTTCTAGAACCGCGGTCGTCGGATTGGTAATACGGGTATAGATATTGCCGCTCTCACTAAGACTAAATCTCGCTGCCGCTTGGTCAGCATCATCAAACACATAGGATGTGGTTTGATAAATGGGTACGGCGCGACTTCCTGTGGTAGGATCTGGTATTTGTCCTCCGTGTAATTGAATCGTCTCAAATCTTTCTGTCATACTATTCCTCCTTAATAATGCAAATAAAAAAGCCCTCTGATATCGAGATATCAAAGGACGTGTTTACGTGTTACCACCTTTATTCAAGCAGACTTTCCAGCATGCTTCTCAGCAAGTACGCGACAAATAAACGTCGTTATACTCTGACGCGATAGCGGGCGCACCCGGATCTCCTTATCTTTCGTACAAGTTCAGAAGATCACCTTAGAGGCCATTTTCGATTGATCCTACAAGTTCTTCTTGCACCTTACGAAGACTCTCTAGGCTTGCCAAATCAATTTACTTTCCTCATCAACGGTTGAAATATTAAGAGCATCGTATCATTTCCAGAAGATTCTGTCAATAGCATAGGATCGCTTTATTTCTGGTGATAAAAAAACTCGTTCACCAAATGATGAACGAGTTTCACAAAGCTTAAATGTGGATTGGTAATCCTAGAGCTAACTCAGCAGCATCCATTGTGATCTCACCTAGAGATGGATGTGGATGGATCGTTAACGCGATATCTTCTGCGTTCATGCCAGATTCAATAGCAAGAGCAAGTTCTGAAACCATATCGCTTGCTCCTAGACCAGCAATTTGCGCACCGATGATCACATTGTCTTCAACCGTTGTTACTAAGCGGATGAATCCTTCAGTTTTTCCTAGAGATAACGCACGACCGTTACCTGAGAATGGAAATTTGAATGCTTTTGCTTCAATTCCAGCATCTTTGGCATCTTTGATCGTCATACCGACAGAAGCCAATTCTGGGTCAGTAAAGGCAACTGCTGGCATTGCTTTGTAATCAACGGCAACTTTTTTACCAGAGATTGCTTCAGCAGCGATTTTTGCTTCGTAGCTGGCTTTATGTGCTAATGCAGCACCAGGTACGATATCACCAATTGCGTAGATGTTTGATACGTTGGTACGGCCTTGTTTGTCAACCGTGATCAATCCGCGTTCGCCTACTTCAACACCTGCTTGTTCTAAGCCCATGTCATCAGTATTTGGACGACGACCAACAGTAACCATCACGTAATCAGCAGTAACTGATTCTTCTTTACCATCTACGGCATATTTGACAGTTACGCTATCGCCATTGTCAATTGCTTCTTTCGCCATTGCGTTGGTAACGACTGTTACACCTTTTTTCGCAAAGTCTTCTTCAACCAATTTGACCATGTCTTTTTCATAGGTTGGCAAGATTTGAGGAGAGCCTTCAAGGATCGTTACTTCTGCCCCTAGGTTTGCATAAGCTGCACCTAGTTCAGAACCGATGACACCGCCACCGATAACAACGAATTTTTTAGGAACTTCTTTTAATGCCAATCCGCCAGTTGAATCAAGAACACGTCCGCCGAATTTGAAACCAGGGATTTCAATTGGGCGAGAACCTGTTGCGATGATTGCATTGTTGAAAGAGTATGTTTGTGCTGAATCTGGGTGGATGACACGCAATGTGTGATCATCAACGAAGAAAGCTTCTCCTTCAATCGTTTCTACTTTGTGTTTTTTCAATAGGAAACCAACACCTGAAGTTAATGTTTTAACGACTTTGTTGTCTTTCCATTCTTGTGTTTTGGTAAAATCAAGGGAAACATTTTCACTTGTTACACCAAACATTGTTGAATCCAAAGATTCTTGATAATGATGACCTGCAGCGATCAAGGCTTTTGAAGGGATACAACCAACGTTCAAACAAACGCCGCCGATGTATTCTCTTTCAATGATTGCTACTTTTTGTCCCATTTCAGCAGCGCGGATGGCAGCTACATAGCCGCCAGGTCCCGCACCGATTACAACTGTATCTAATTCAACAGCAAAATCTCCAACTACCATTTGTTAATCATCCTTCCATCATTAATAGCTCTGGATCAGCTAATAGACGTTTGATATTATTCATTGCTTGTTGCGCTGTTGCGCCATCAACGATACGGTGGTCGAAGCTTAATGAAAGTTTCATCACACGTCCGACAACGATTTCGCCTTCAGCGTTTACGATTGGTTGTTGCGCGATTGTACCTACACCCAAAATAGCTACTTCAGGGTAGTTGATTACTGGAGTGAACCAGCCGCCACCAACTGAACCGATGTTACTGATTGTGATGGTACCATTACGCATATCATCTGCAGCCAATTTGCCGTCATGAGCAAGTTTTGCTTTTTCGTTGATTTCATCAGCGATAGCAAACATGCCTTTACGATCTGCATCTTTTACGTTTGGTACATACAACCCATGGTCAGTATCTGTTGCGATACCGATGTTGTAATAGTTTTTGTATACGATCTCTTGTTTTGCATCATCGATCGACGCATTCAAGATAGGGAATTTTTTCACTGTTGCAGTCAATGCTTTCACAACATATGGTAAGAAAGTAAGTTTTGTGCCGTTTGCAGCAGCAACTTCTTTGAATTTCTTACGGTTATCCCAAAGGTTTGTTACTTCAACTTCATCATGCAAGGTTACATGAGGTGCTGTTTGTTTGCTGTTTACCATCGCTTTAGCGATTGCTTTACGTGTAGGTGTTAAGGCAACACGTTCTTCTAAATCACCTAAGTTTGATTTGAAGGCTTTTGCTGGAGCTGCTGGTTTGCTTTCAGTTGCTGCAGCTTTTGTTTCTTCTTTCGCAGGAGCTTGAGTTTCAGCTTTTGCAGCTTGTCCGCCACCTGATAGGAAGTTTTCGATGTCTTCTTTTGTTACACGTCCGCCTTTACCTGTTGCTGATACTTGGGAAATATCCACATCTTTTTCGCGAGCGAATTGACGGACAGAAGGCATAGCCAAGACACGTTTGTTAGGATCTGCTGCTTCAACAACACTTGCTGAACCAGAAGTTTCCACTTTTTCTTTTGGTGCTTCTGCAGGTGCGCTTGATGAAGCAGGCGCACTGTTGTGACCAGGTGCGTCGATTTCAACTAAAACATCACCAACATTTGCAACTGTTCCTTCAGCAACAACGATGTTTTTCACTGTTCCTGTTACTGGAGATGGGATTTCTTCGACTGATTTGTCGTTTTGAACTTCAAGCAACGTATCGTCTTCATTGATGGTATCTCCTGCTTTAACGAACCATTTTACGATTTCGCCTTCTGCAATTCCTTCACCGATATCTGGTAATTTGAATTGGAAAACGCCTGCGCCTTCAGAAGAACCAGCTGATGCTTCAGCGGTTTCCGTTGTAGGTTCTGCTGCTGGTTTTGCTGGTGTTTGAGACTCTGCTGCTACACCTGCATCGCCTTCGTTGTCTTCATGTCCTGGTGCATCGATCTCAACAAGGACATCTCCAACGTTTGCGACTGTACCTTCAGGGACAACGATGTTTTTCACTGTTCCTGTTACTGGAGATGGAATTTCTTCCACTGATTTATCATTTTGAACTTCTAGTAAGGTATCATCTTCATTGATGGTATCCCCTGCTTTGACGAACCATTTTACGATTTCGCCTTCTGCAATTCCTTCACCGATATCCGGTAATTTAAATTGAAATGCCATTTTCTATTCTTCCCTTCTTCAACTATTAAAAGTTCACGATTTCTTTCACTTTGTCTTCGATGTCTTTTGCATTTGGCAACCAAATGTTTTCAGCTTGACCGAATGGGAAGATCGTATCTGGTGCAGACACGCGTCCGATTGGAGCTTCTAGTGATAGAACCGCACGTTCAGAAATTTCAGAAACGACTTGAGCGCCAACACCTGCTTGTTTTTGTGCTTCTTGAACGACAACCACACGACCAGTTTTTTCAACTGATTTGATGATCGTTTCAACATCAAGAGGAGCAACTGTACGCAAGTCGATAATTTCAGCGTTGATGTTTTCTTTCGCTAAGTTGTCAGCAGCTTTGATTGCTTCACGAACCATTGCACCATAAGTGATGATTGAAACATCAGAACCTTCACGAGTTACTGCTGCTTTGTCTAAAGGAACTTCGTATGCTTCTTCTGGCACTTCTTCACGGAATGAACGGTAAAGTTTCATGTGCTCTAAGAAAACAACTGGGTCATTGCTGCGGATAGAAGCAATCAATAATCCTTTTGCATCATATGGGTTTGATGGAATAACGACACGGATACCAGGTGATTGAGCGATCAATCCTTCCAAGTTATCTGAGTGCAATTCTGGTGTGTGCACACCGCCACCAAATGGTGAACGAATAGTGATTGGTAAATTACGTGTACCACCCATACGGTAACGAGTACGCGCCATTTGACCAACGATTTCGTCAAATGTTTCAAATACGAAACCAAAGAATTGGATTTCTGGAACTGGACGGAAACCTTCTAATGCTAAACCGAAAGCCAAGCCGCCGATACCAGATTCAGCAAGAGGGGTATCGAAGACACGATCTTCGCCGAATTTTTCTTGTAAACCTTCTGTTGCACGGAAAACCCCGCCGTTTTTACCGACATCTTCACCAAAGACTAAAATCTCTTTGTCATTTTCCATTTCAACAGCTAAGGCATCTGTAATTGCTTGAATCATTGTTTTTTGTGCCATGACTATTTCGACTCCTTCGCTTCGTAAGTTGCAATTTGTTCTTTAATGTTTTGTGGTTGTACTTCAAACATGTTTTTCAAGAAATCTGAAACTTTTTGTTTTGGCACGCGGTCCGCTTCAGCGATCGCTGCTTTGATTTCTTCTTTTGTTTGTTCAATGACTTGTTCTTCTTTTTCTTCAGACCAAAGTCCTTTTTCAGTTAGGTAAGTACGGAAACGTACCAATGGATCTTTTTGTTGCCATTCGCTGTCCATGTCTTTTGAACGGTAACGGGTTGGATCATCACCAGACAATGTATGTGGACCGTAACGGTAAGTCAAGGTTTCAATCAATACAGGACCGTTGCCGTTTGCTGCCCATTCACGAGCTGCTTTAGAAACATAGTACACTGCCAATGGATCCATACCGTCAACTTGGATACCAGGGATCCCAGCTGCTGCAGCTTTTTGTGCCAATGTTGGTGCCGCACTTTGTACTTCACGAGGTGTAGAGATCGCAAAACCATTGTTTTGGATATAGAATACAGCGTTTGCATGGTAAGCCCCTGCAAAGTTGATTGCTTCATAGAAGTCCCCTTGTGAAGAACCGCCATCACCTGTATAAGTGAATACAACATTTTTCTTGTTGCGTTTTTTCAATCCTAAAGCAACGCCGGCTGCTTGGACGTATTGTGCACCAATAATGATTTGTGGTGGCAATGCTTTTAAATCTTCTGGATAAAGGTTCCCAGCAACGTGGCCACGTGACCATAAGAAAGCTTCTTTCAATGGCAGACCGTGTTGGATCAATTGTGGTACATCACGGTAACCAGGTAATAAAACGTCTTCTTTTTCAAAAGCAAATTGACTTGCTAATTGGCTTGCTTCTTGTCCAGCAGTTGGCGCGAAGAAACCTAGACGACCTTGACGGTTTAACGCAGTTGAGCGTTGGTCTAATACACGAGACCATACCATACGAGTCATCAATTCAACTAATTCGTCGTCACTTAAATCTGGTACTAACTCTTGATTTACAATTTTCCCGTCTTTGTCCAAAGCTTGGTAAGTTGGAAAATCCGCATTGACTTGCTCCAAAATCGCTTGGAAATCAAGTGCTTTTTGTTTTTTTGCCATCTTGACACACTTTCCTCTCTGATATAAAAATTCACTTTCGTATGTAACAGGGTTTAAATCTGTACTATCGAAATTTCATTTACTCTTATAAATTATCATTTAACTTCGAAAATGACAAGTGAAAAGGGTATTTTTTTTAATAAAAGAATTCCCACTGTAGCAACTCTTAAGAAAACATTAGTGAAATTAATCACATTAAAGCAATCGCTTTCTTCAATTTTTTCTTTTCAGATTCTTTTTTTTATTTAAGAATAGTACAGCATCCACCATTCCGCTAAACAGATTTATCATTAACCTCCTTTTATCACTTGTGAAGGATTCGACTTGAATCAAAGAGAAATTTCTTAATATGAGAAAAAAATAATACAGAGAACGGATAAAAAGAAACAGATCGGCGATTCTCCCCATGTTAGGAAGAACGCCGACCTGTTTTTTTAAATCCATTCTCTCGTGACATGAATGTAAATGCGTTTCGCAAACTCAACTGTTACTAAATAAGCTAGATTGATACCGACATACCATGGCCAGTAACTTGATGGCAGTGCTGCAAAATCAAAGACGGTATGCAATGGCGTCAAGATGACCAAGAAGCCAACTGCAATCGCTAGAACACTTGAAATCAAAACTGCAGGTGATGCGATACTTTTGATAAATGGTAATTTTCTCGTTCTGATCATGTGAACGACTAAGGTTTGTGTCGTCAAGCCAATCATAAACCATCCTGCTTGGAACAAGGCTTGCTCTTGGATGGTATTTGCACTAAAGACATGCCACATCATAAAGAAAGTCAAAATATCGAAGATGCTGCTGACAGGTCCAATGCCGACGGTAAACTTCAATAGTCCACCCACTTGCCATTTAACTGGTTTTTCTAACTCTTCTTTATCTACGTTGTCCCATGGGATCGTCAATTGGGCCATATCGTACACCAAGTTTTGAACCAACAGTTGAATGGACAACATTGGTAAGAAAGGTAAAAAGGCACTAGCAACTAAGATCGAGAACACATTCCCGAAATTCGAACTCAACGTCATTTTGATGTACTTCATCATATTGGTAAATACTTTGCGGCCTTCGATGACCCCTTTATCAAGGACATTCAAACTTTTTTCTAATAAAATGATCGAGCTGGCATCTTTGGTGATATCTGCTGCGGTATCAACCGAGATACCAACATCTGCCGTACGTAAAGCAGGCGCGTCGTTGATGCCATCTCCCATAAAGCCAACCGTATGGCCTGCCGCTTGAATGGTTTCAATGATTCGGGATTTTTGCATTGGATTTAATTTTGCAAACAGATTAGTTTTTGCAGCTTTCTCTGCTAACTCTTCATCTGACAGATGATCTATATCGGTTCCTAACAAGTATTCATCTGCATCAATACCAACATCTCGACAAACTTTTTGCGCAACGATCGCATTATCTCCCGTTAACACTTTGACATTGATGCCATGACCGTGTAAAGAAGCAATCGCTGTTTTTGCTGTTTCTTTTGCTGGATCTAAGAAGCCCATAAAGCCAATCATGATCATATCTTGTTCATCTTCTACAGAATAAACGGCATCTGCGTGGGCATCTCGTTTTACAGCAACAGTCAACACGCGCATTCCTTGTTTATTCAAGCGCAAATTCACTTGACGCAATTGTTTTCTCAATTGAGGAGTCAATTCCATCACTTTGCCATCAACTTCTACGTACTTGCAGACTTGTTCCATTTCCTCGGCGGCACCTTTAGTGACCATCAGTTGATGACCATCTGCATTGACAACAACCGTCAAGCGGCGACGTGAGAAGTCAAACGGAATCTCATCGATTTTTGTCACATCGTTAAATGGCGCTGCCAAGCCTTCTTCTTCATAGTAGTTTAAGACAGCAATATCCATCAAGTTTTTCCACCCTGTTTGATAGTAAGAATTTAAATACGTCATATCAAGGACTTGTTTATCTTCTACGCCAAATGGGTTTAAATGCTGTACCAGTACAACACGATCTTCGGTGATCGTACCCGTTTTATCGGTACATAGTACATCCATTGCACCTAAGTTTTGAATCGAAGGCAATTCTTTGACGATCACTTTTTCTTTTGATAAAGAGATCGCCCCTTTGGCTAAGTTACTGGTGACGATCATTGGTAGCATTTCTGGCGTCAAACCAACTGCTACTGCAATCGCGAAGAACAACGCTTCGCCCCAATCACCCTTGGTCAAACCATTGATCAATAAAACGATTGGGAAAAGAACCATGACCATTCGCAACAATAGCTTGCTGACTTTTGTTAAGCCATCTTCAAAGGTTGTTTTGCCCCGTTTCGTGGTCGCATTTTTGGCAATATCACCGAAGAAAGTACTTTGACCGGTTTTCAAAATAATGGCTTTCCCTTGACCACTTAAGACATCGGTACCCATGAAAACAAGATCTTGCATATCTAGTGCAGAAATTTGTTCATCGCTTTCTTTGATCCCAGCATCGACAAATTTTTCAACTGGCATTGATTCGCCTGTTAATGAAGATTGATTGATAAATAAATCTTTGGTCCAAATCAAGATCGCATCCGCAGGAATCATGTCGCCGGTTGCTAAGGTGACGATGTCTCCTGGAACGACTTCATCCATCGGAATTTCTCTCGTGATTCCATCTCGGGTTACGGAACAAGTATTTTCAATAAGTTCTTTTAACGCTAAGCTTGCTTTTTGGGAACGGTATTCTTGGACGAAAGTAATCATGACACTGGCTAAAATCATGATTCCCATCACGATCACTGCTTCAATATCGCCTGTTACAAAAGAAATAACCATTAATAATGCCAAAACTAACACAAAAGGATCTTTGAAAGCACCTAGGATCATCAACCAAGCAGGTGTTGGTTTTTGCGCATCCACTTTGTTTGGACCGTACTCTGCCAAACGTTCTGCAGCATCTTCTTCCGATAACCCTTGGAAGGATGTCCGCATTTCCATCAGCAGTTCTCTTTCGGTCAATTTTGCCAGTAATTTTAGTTCTTGATCTTTCGATAGTTTTTTTAACATCTTTTTTTCCTCCTAGCACTTAGGAGTTGCTTACGCCACCCCTAGCGATTCGATAATTACTCCGCTGTTTCATCTGGGGACTGGGGTATTCCATGTGAATCTTCCTTTCTTTTTATTAGGTAAGTCACTGTGGAACATGCGTAAAAGACACAAAAAAACGCACGCTCCCAATAAGCATGCGTAAAAAACTCATGATCATTGTAGAGCTTTAGCACTATAGGGCGTAGATAGCAAATCTGCTATCAGCTACTTTGGGTTTAACCTTCACGATTAGACCTGTCCTACCAACTAAGTATCTCTCGATACTTTTGCGGCAGCAGCTTGTGTCCATATAGGAGCCTCACCTAACAATTATTTGTATAAAATGTCAGTTCGCCGGAAGTCTATCTTCCAACTACCCACATAATAACTGCTATCCTAGCCAATGTCAACCGCAACAATGGAAAAAAGCACCCTTTTTTCATAGATTTTCGTTGGTTTTCAAATGAAAGGTCTTACAATAAAATAACAACGTTAAAGAACTGGTGTGATTTTATATGTGACAAAACTTTTTTTACACGAACAGATAGAGAGAAATCCTCTCAGGGCAAAACCCAGAATTCATCAAGTCACTTCGGCTATCCCATTGAAGGAGAGAATGTAATAAATTTCCGAACTCGAATAAAAAATAGACAGCCATTTAAATAAACAGCTGCCTATTTCTCTTTCACATCCGATTCTGAAAAATGATTTTTTCGGTATTCTTTCGATCTAGCTCTCACGAAAAATGATCTGCTAAAATTTTCAAGATTCGCCGACTAGCTTTCCCATCGCCATAGGGATTTTCTGCATGTGCCATGGCATTGTAAGCTTCTGGATCCTCTAGTAGTCGCTTCGTTTCTTGATAAACCGCAGCTTCAGACGTACCGATCAGTTTTAACGTACCTGCAGCAATTCC
Organism: Enterococcus sp. NPDC086594; assembly: GCF_044746145.1. Lineage (NCBI taxonomy): Bacteria > Bacillati > Bacillota > Bacilli > Lactobacillales > Enterococcaceae > Enterococcus > Enterococcus sp. NPDC086594. The sequence continues at coordinate 327,599 of NZ_JBIVBP010000002.1, read as the reverse complement.
TTCTGGGCGCTCTGTTGTATCTCGCAAGACCAAAACAGGAACGCCTAACGACGGTGCTTCTTCTTGGACACCACCAGAATCCGTCAAAATCAATGTGCTTTGATTGGCAACATTGTGAAAATCAATGACATCTAAAGGCTCAATCAGCGTGACATTTTCTAGTTCCCCAAGTATCTCCATAGCAATCCCTCGGACTTGAGGATTTTTATGCATAGGAAAAACCACTTTGATGGTTGGTTTCTCCTTAGCGATCTTCGCTAAAGCGCGGAAGACTTGCTTCATCGGAACACCTAAGTTCTCGCGACGGTGCATTGTCAGAAGAATCATGGTTTTATCTGCTGCAGAAAGTTCTGGATGCTGATAGTCCTCCGAGATCGTATAACGCATCGCATCAATGGCGGTATTTCCCGTTACAAAAATTGCAACTTTATTGCGATTTTCCGCTAATAAATTTTCTTTGCTTTGGACAGTTGGCGCAAAATAAAAATCCGCTAATACATCGATCAGCTGACGATTGGCTTCCTCCGGATAAGGAGATTTTTTGTTCCATGTACGCAAACCGGCTTCCACATGCCCCACAGGAATCTGCTGATAGAAAGCTGCCGTCGCGGCTGCATAAGCTGTGGTCGTATCCCCGTGAACGAGTACGATATCAGGGGTTTCCTTTTGCAAGATAGGTTCCAGATCCAGCAAAACTTTGGTAGTGATTCCTGTCAAAGTTTGCCCTAAAGTCATAATATCCAGATCATAATCTGGTATGATTTCAAAAACCGTTAAAACTTGATCCAACATTTCTCGATGCTGCGCCGTCACCACAACGATCGATTCAAAACGCGGGTCGTTTTCCAATTCCTTTACTAGTGGCGCCATTTTGATGGCTTCCGGTCTGGTACCGAACACAGACATCACTTTGATTGTCATTTGGTCACCCGCTCCTCTACTTCTCATTGCTTCTATTATAACGAAGAAAACAGAAAAACAAAATGGTTGTTCCAACAAAAAAAAGAAACGACCGCTAAAAGGCCGTTTCTTCAGTATCCAGCTTAAATAGTATCTCCATTGAAAATCGAATTTTTAACGATTACGTAATCCACTTTACGAATCGATTCTAAATCTTTTCCACCTGCATAAGAGATCGATGACTGCAAGTCTTGCTGCATTTCAACTAACGTATCTTTTAAAGAACCTTTGTATTGAATCCAAATTTTCTTTCCTTCTACGTTTTTCTTTTCACCTTTTTGAAATTCTGATGCAGAACCAAAGTATTCTTTCATTACAACGCCATTTTCTACCTTGGTTTCCCCTGGTGATTCTTCATGCCCAGCAAACAATGAACCGATCATGACCATGGTTGCACCAAAGCGGACAGATTTAGCGATATCGCCGTGTGTCCGAATGCCACCATCTGCAATGATTGGTTTGCGAGCAGCTTTGGCACACCAGCGTAATGCTGCCAATTGCCATCCGCCAGTCCCGAAACCAGTTTTGATTTTTGTGATACAAACTTTCCCTGGTCCAATACCGACTTTTGTTGCATCTGCGCCAGCGTTTTCCAATTCACGAACTGCTTCTGGCGTTCCAACATTTCCAGCGATCACAAACGTTGCTGGTAAATGCTTCTTGATGTGTTGAATCATATTGATCACGGCGTTTGAGTGACCATGGGCAATATCGATCGTGATAAAATCAGGAACAAGCTCTTTCTCAGCTAGTTCTTCTACAAAGGCATATTCATTTTCTTTGACACCCACGCTGATTGAACTAATCAAGCCGCGGCTTTTCATTTTTTTGATGAATGGAATCCGTGCTTCTTCATCAAAGCGGTGCATAATATAAAAATAGCCATTTTCAGCTAAAAATTCTGCGATTGAATCATCAATAATTGTTTGCATATTTGCAGGAACAACAGGCATTTTAAACGAGTGTCCGCCTAATGTCACCGTGGTATCACATTCTGAACGGCTGTTCACGATACACTTGTTAGGAATCAGTTGTATATCTTCGTAATCAAAAACTTTCATGTCAAACATAAAAATATCCTCCAAATCTTACTAAGAGTGAAGCAAGCATCAAATGGCATCAGCCTATTTTTAACGCCCACAACAATTTAAACCACCTGGAAATGAAATACAAGCTTTTTAGAAATACTTTTTGAAAAAAAAGGATGAATGTTCGTCTTTCGCGAACATTCATCCTTATAACAACTGAATAAAACGGAATTTACGTATAAATTAAGGCAATATGTTCCCTGCTGCTTTATACACTTCATACCATTCATGGCGGGTCAATACGATCGAAGAAGCTTGCGCAATTTCTTCAATTCGATGTGGGGTCATCGTTCCGGCAATCACTTGCATATTTGCTGGATGACGTAAGATCCACGCAGATGCGATGCCAGTCGGCGTTGTTTGATACTTGTTCGCTAGTTCGGTTAATTTTTCGTTTAACTCTGGGAATTTCTCGTTACCGATAAAGACCCCTTCAAAGAAACCATACTGATACGGAGACCAAGCTTGGATCGTCATCTCATGCAAACGAGAATATTCCAAAATTTCTCCATCATGGTCGACACTGCCAGCATCCGTCATATTGACATGAATCCCTTGATCGATCATCCCTGTATGCATGATCCCGAATTGCAGTTGATTCGCTACTAAAGGTTGCGAAACATATTTTTTCAATAGCTCGATTTGACCAGGTTTTTGATTGCTGACACCGAAGTATTTCACTTTGCCGTCTTTTTCTAATTGATCAAAGGCAGCTGCCACTTCTTCTGGTTCAAACAAAGTATCAGGGCGATGCAATAGTAGCGCATCCAAATGATCGGTTTTCAAACGCTGTAAACTACCTTCAACGGAAGAAATGATATGCTCTTTCGAAAAATCAAACATTTCACCTGGAACGATGCCACATTTTGATTGAATGAACAACTCTTCTCTTTTGGCATCCGTTTTTGCTAACGCTTCCGCAAAAATCGTTTCACACTCCCCACGCCCATAGATATCGGCATGGTCAAAAAAGGTAATGTCATTTTCAATCGCTGTCGTCAATACTTTCACTGGGTCTTTGGCATTGTTGATTCGCATCAAGCCTAAAATCACGCTAGATACTTCTAAATCAGTGGGACCGAATTTAATTTTTTTCACGTAAAGTTCCTCCTTATTTAAACTACATTCTTATTTTAGCACAACAAGATGAAAACGCTACACCAACGTCAAAAAAACCTCCTATAAAATGAAAACCACCAGCACAACCGATTGGTTCTACTGGCAGCCCTCCTTTTTTTTCAGTTTGTGTTATGCACAGAAATATTCTTTACTTCATCGCCTTTGATGAGTTGCTATATTACAAGGCTTTATCGCCGATATCGTTTCGGTAATATAAGCCAGATAAAGACAACCTGCTGATTGCTTCATAGACGTTCTTTTGTGCAGCAGCTAAATTCTCAGCTGATGCTTCCACAAGAAAAACGCGCCCACCAGCTGCCGTCAAACCACCTTGGTCGGCAGCTTCATCCACTCCTGCATAAAAGAATTGCGTTCCTTCTCCTTCAGGGCTTGGGACAGGCATTCCTTGCTGATACTTGCCTGGATATCCTTGAGAGGCAATCACGACACCGATCGAAGCCGATTGATTCCATTGGATCGTAGGTACTTGGTCCTGTAAGAGATCATCAATGATCTGGGCTAGACTGCTTTCTAAACGACTTAACACGACTTGTGTTTCTGGATCGCCGAAACGCGCATTGAATTCGATGACTTTCGGTCCATCATTGGTAGCAATCAGACCTGCATAGAGAATCCCCGTAAACGGTGTATTGTTGCGAATCATCCCTTTTGCTGCAGGAAGTAAAACTTCTGCTACCGCTTGATCGACCATTTCTTGCGGAATCTGCGGTACCGGCGTATAAGCCCCCATACCTCCTGTATTCGGACCTAAATCGCCATCGAAGGCACGTTTATGGTCTTGGGCAATGACCATTGGATAGACGGCTTCGCCCTTCACAAATGCCAATAGCGAAAACTCCTCGCCAGCCAAAAACTCTTCGATCACCACTTTTGCACCACTTTCACCGAAAGCATTTTGCTCCAGCATTGCTTCGACTGCTGCGTTTGCTTCTTCAATGGTTTCCGCGACAACCACGCCTTTGCCCGCCGCTAAACCATCTGCTTTGATGACGATTGGCGCACCTTTACGTTGGATATAGGCTTTTGCCTGGGCACTATCTGTAAAGCTTTGATAGTCTGCTGTTGGAATGTGATTGGTTCGCATCAATTCTTTGGCAAACTCTTTTGATCCTTCAATCATCGCTGCTTGGCGATTGGGGCCAAAAATTTCCAAGCCCGCCCCCTGAAAATCATCTACGATGCCATTTAGCAACGGAACTTCCGGACCAACGAAGGTCCAATCAACCTCCTGCTCTTGAGCAAAAGCAATTAGACTTTCATGATCGGACTCTTCAATTGCGACTGTCTTGATCCCGTCTTTTCGCATACCGGGATTGCCCTTCGCACAAAAGACTGTTTCCACTTGAGGATCCTGCAGAAACTTTTTTGCGACGGCATGCTCTCTACCGCCACTACCAATAACAAGTATTTTCATCGTCTTCTCCTATTTCTTAGTGTTTAAAATGACGAACACCAGTAAAGACCATCGCCACACCGTATTTATCTGCCATGTCGATCGACTCTTGATCTTTGATACTGCCACCAGGTTGAATAATCGCTTTGATTCCTTGTTGCGCTGCATATTCAACACTGTCATCCATTGGGAAAAAGGCGTCGCTTGCCAGCACTGAACCAGCCAGTTTATTGTTTTCACGGGCTTGTTCGACGGCGATTTTCACCGAACCCACGCGGTTCATTTGACCAGCGCCGATCCCGACGGTTTGCTGTTGATTGGCTAAAACGATGGCATTAGATTTCACGTGTTTCACCGCTTTCCAAGCAAAAGCCAAAGCTGCGCTTTCTTCTGTTGTTGGCTTTCTCTTTGTCACCACGGTCCAATCTTCTGGTGTTTCCATTTGATCATCTGGTTCTTGCACCAATAAGCCTCCAAGGACAGAGACAACTTCTGGCTGTTTGGCTGCTTTTTCGAAATCAACAACCAGCAGGCGAAGATTTTTTTTCTTCGTTAAGATTTCTAGTGCTTCTTCTTCAAATGCAGGTGCAATAATGATCTCAAGAAAAATCCGCTGCAGTTGCTCCGCAGTTGCCACATCAACTGGACGATTCAAAACAATGATCCCGCCAAAAATCGACACTGGGTCTGCTTCGTAAGCTTCTTGGAAAGCTTCAGCAATCGTTTCTCCACTTCCGATTCCACAGGGATTCATGTGCTTGAGGGCTACTGCAGTTGGCTCTGTAAATTCTTCTGCGATCCGCAAGGCAGCGTCAGCATCTTTAATGTTGTTGTAAGACAATTCTTTGCCGTGGATTTGTTTTGCGCTGGCAATCGAATAGGGCACGGGTAATGCATCTTGATAGAAGGAAGCTTTCTGATGACTATTTTCACCATAACGCAATGTTTGTTTCAAAACATAGGTTTTCGTCAAGGTCTCTGTTTCTGTTTCAGCCACCGCTTTGGTCAAGTATTCACCAATCAAGGCATCGTAAGCGGCGGTATGGCGGAAGACTTTGGCAGCTAATTTCTTTCTTGATGCCAACGTCGTATTGCCTTCCTTCAGCTCAGTTAAAACCCAGTCGTAATCCTCGGGATCAACGACAACAGTTACTGAGGCATGATTTTTCGCCGCAGAACGTAGCATGCTTGGTCCGCCGATGTCGATATTTTCGATTGCGTCGGCTTCTGTGACGTCAAGCTTACTGATGGTTTCTTTAAATGGATAAAGATTGACGACAACAAGGTCGATCGGTAAAATGCCATGCTCAGCCATTGCCTCCATATGAGAAGGCAGATCACGCCGTCCTAACAGACCACCATGCACCCGTGGATGTAGCGTCTTGACCCTACCATCCATCATTTCAGGAAATTCTGTGACCGATTCGATGCCGATCGGTTGAAGCCCCGCTTGTTCCAAGGCCGTTTTTGTCCCGCCAGTTGAGATAATCTCAAATCCTAAATTGGTCAATTCTTGGACAAATGGTACGAGTCCTTCTTTGTCAGACACACTGATTAATGCACGTTTATTCACGATTCGATAGCCCCTTTTCCACGATTTCAGCTAAAACAGCTGGATAGATTTGATGTTCTACTTGATGAATTTTTTCTGTCACATTTGCTAATGTATCGTCGGTGTCGATCCGAACGATTTCTTGGGCAATGATTGGCCCTGAGTCAATGCCGGCATCGACATAATGAACCGTCACTCCCGTCACTTTCACGCCGTAAGCGAAGGCATCGGCGATCCCAGATTTACCTGGGAAACTCGGCAACAAGGAGGGATGGATATTGATGACTCTGCCTTCATAAGCGGATAATAGAGTGTTGCCGATGATTCGCATATACCCTGCTAAAACAATAAAATCGATGGCATGATCCTGCAATTCTTCGATCAATTTATTTTCAAAGGCTGCTTTTGATGCAAATGCCGCTGGCTCTATGACAAGCGTTTCATAGTCTCTCGCGCGGGCTTTTTCTATTACTGGCGCTGTAGGTTTATCGGAAAAGACCAACCCGATCTGCGCTCCTTTGATTTTATTTGCTTGGATCGCATCGGCGATTGCTGTAAAATTGCTGCCCGTTCCAGAAGCAAAGACGGCGATCCTCATCGGACTGCCTCTTTGAAGCAAACGGCTTCGTTGTTACGTTTGGTCACTTTACCGATCCGGTATGCTTGTTCTTCATTGGCGGATAGAAGTGCCATCACAGCCGCAACATTTTCTGGCGCAACGGCTAAGACCATACCGATACCCATATTGAAAATCTCGAACATTTCTTGATGAGGAATCGCGCCATGAGTAGCGATCATATCAAATATTGGCAACTGCGGCCAAGTGTCTAAGGCGATTTCTGCCGCAAGTCCTTCAGGCAGCATCCGTGGAATATTTTCAACAAAGCCGCCACCTGTGATATGAGAAATTCCAGCTAACAATCCTTCTGTCAATAAAGGTTTCAGTGCATCAACGTAAATTCTCGTTGGCGTCAATAAACTTTCTGCAAGCGTTTGGTTGCCAAGTTCCGCAAACGTTTCTGCTCCTGTATAGCCATGCTGTTCAAAAAAGATTTTTCTGACTAAAGAGTACCCATTGGAATGAATGCCTGAAGAAGGCAAACCAATCAGCTCATCGCCTTCTTTAATGGTTTCTCCAGTGATCAAGCGACTTTTTTCGACGATCCCTACGGCGAAACCAGCAAGATCATATTCTTCCGGCTGATACATCCCCGGCATCTCAGCGGTTTCTCCACCAATTAAGGCAGCACCCGCTTGCACACAGCCCTCTGCGACACCAGCAATGATTTGTTCGATCTTTGCCGGATCGTTTTTACCAACTGCAACATAGTCAAGGAAGTAGATAGGTTCTGCCCCTTGAGCGACGATATCATTCACGCACATCGCGACGCAATCAATGCCGATCGTTGTGTGCTGTTCTTGTTGGATCGCCAACAAAAGCTTGGTTCCTACACCATCAGTACCAGAAACGAGTACCGGTTCTTTCAATTGGTACGATGATAAGTCAAAACAGCCGCCAAAGCCCCCGATTGCCCCCATCACGCCTAGTCGTTCTGTTCGTTTCACATGCTTTTTGATCCGTTCGACTACTTCATAACCGGCTTCGACATCGACACCGGCTTTTGCATATGCATTTGCCACGTTCGTTCCTCCTCAATCATTCATCCGCTTTTCTTCATTCAGCTCATTCGTCGTTAACGCAAGTAAACCAGCGGTTCTTCACTGCTTCGTTTGAAAAACCATTTTTGCCTACAATTTATTCAGCTAAAGACGCGAGATAGTTTTCTTCATAATCATACAAAGGGGTTGGATAATCGCCATTGAAATAGGCCATACACAAACCTGAGTATGGTGCGTCAAAATCTAAACCGATCGCTTCGATCAACCCGTCTTCACTTAAAAAGGCCAAAGAATCTGCTTCGATTTTTTCACAAATCTCAGCTTCCGTATATTTGGCTGCGATCAATTCTTTTCTCGTTTGAATGTCGATCCCGTAAAAACATGGATAGCGCAAAGGCGGCGAACCGATACGCACATGAACTTCTTTGGCACCTGCCTCTTTTAGCAGTTGCACGATACGGCGGCTGGTGGTTCCTCGGACGATCGAATCGTCGACTAGAATCACTCGTTTGCCTTCGACTACGCCACGAACAGCTGAGAGCTTCATTCGCACGCCTTGCTCTCTTAACTCCTGTGTCGGTTGAATAAACGTTCGTGCAATGTATTGATTTTTTACTAAGCCCAATTCATAAGGAATACCTGAAGCTTCTGCGTACCCGCTGGCAGCAGATAAGGATGAATTCGGTACACCAATGACCATATCCGCTTCGATCGGCGCCTCTTGTGCCAAGCGACGGCCCATATTTTTACGGGCACGATGAACATTGACGCCAGCGATGTTGGAATCAGGACGGGCAAAATAAATAAACTCCATCGAACAAATCGCCGGTTGTACTTCTTGGGTATACTGCTCGATTTGAATGCCTGCATCATCAATGATCACGACTTCGCCCGGTCGGACATCACGAATAAATTCCGCACCGATGACTTCCAACGCACAGGTTTCTGAAGCCACCACATAAGCACCATTGACCATTTTCCCGATTGACAATGGCCGAAAGCCATTGGGGTCTAGTGCTGCGATCATGGCATTTTCCGTCAGTAAAAGGTACGCAAATCCACCTTTAACTTGATTTAATGCCTCCTTGACCCGATCCATAAAAAGCGGTTCTTCGCTGCGACGGATCAAGTGCATGAGAATCTCTGTATCGGAATTCGAGTGGAAAATCGCACCAGCCTCTTCTAATGATTTCCGTAGACTTTTCGCATTCGTCAAGTTGCCGTTATGTGCTAAGCCAATCTGCTGATCAAAAAATTTGAATAAAAATGGTTGAATATTATCAACGCTACCATTACCAGCAGTTGCGTAACGAACGTGACCAATGGCAGCATCTCCTGTCAGACGCTGGAGGACACGTTCATCCGAAAACACTTCCGCTAGCAACCCTAAATCACGGTGACCATTGAGTTTTCCCGCATCATTCGTGACGATCCCAGCACCTTCTTGGCCGCGATGTTGCAAACTGTGTAGTCCGAAGTAGGTGACACGAGCGGCATCTGGATGACCCCAAACACCAAAAACCCCACATTCCTCGTTGAGGCTCTTTACTTCATTAAACATGGAATGGTTTCCTCCCATTTCAATTTCGCCTCAGTAAGGGGCATCTCGATCGTATCATCTTGTGCTTGCATGCGAATCTGGCCATCAGCAGTCACTTCCCCGATCGCTATTGCAGCAGCACCTACCAGTGCTTCAAAAGCTGTTTGCTTATCAGGTGCGACTGAAAGCACAAAACGGGATTGGGTTTCTGAAAACAATTGTGCTGCTGGCAATGACACGGTCACATTTAGACCAAAGCCCTTGTCAAAAGCGGATTCGGCTAAAGCGATCGCTAAACCACCTTCGGCACAGTCGTGGGCACTTTGAACAAGACCTGCTTGGATCGCTGCGGTAACCAAATGTTGGTTCGTTTTTTCTGTTTCAAGATCAAAGGACATTAAACGCCCAGCGATCTTTCCTGTCTGCAGTTTTTGCAATTCAGACCCATTGAAATCAGCATGGGTTTCCCCTAGGACATAGATCACATCCCCTGCTGCTTGGAAATGCTGCGTCGTGATATGCGCCAGCTCTTCGATCAATCCGACCATCCCAATTACAGGCGTTGGATAGACCGATTGTCCGTCCGTTTCGTTGTATAAGGAGACGTTCCCAGAGATTACTGGTGTCTCTAGTACACGACAAGCTTCTGAGATCCCGTCAGCAGCCGTAGATAACTCCCAGAATCCTTCTGGTTTATCTGGCGAGCCGAAGTTAAGGCAGTCAGTGATCGCCAATGGACGCCCACCGGAAGCGACGATATTTCGAGCAGCTTCTGCAACTGCGATCTGTCCGCCGACTTCAGGATCTAAGTAAAGGTAACGAGCATTACAGTCAGTCGTCATCGCCAAGGCTTTATTGGTTCCCTTGATTCGTAAAACGGCCGCATCACTGCCGGGTCCTACCACGGTATTGGTACGAACTTGCGAATCGTAGGTTTCAAAAATCGAGCGTTTCGAAGCGATCGTCGGCTGCTGCAGCAGGTCCGCAAATACAGACGTTGCTGAATGAATCACTGGAACAAAGTCCGGTGTTTCCTTAAACACTTTGATCCGTGCTGGTTCTGCCATCTCTTTGTAGTAAGTCGGTGCATCTTCAGCTAAAGCATCCACTGGTAAATTAGCGACTTCCTGTCCATGATGGAACAAACGATAGTTGCCATCATCCGTCACTTCACCGATCACGACTGCTTCTAGATCGTATTTCTTAAAGAGGGCTTCCACTTCAGCTTCATGCCCTTTTTTGACACAGATCAGCATCCGCTCTTGGGATTCTGACAACATCATTTCATAAGGCGTCATATTGGTTTCTCGTTGTGGAACATCATCTAATGTTAAGCGCAAACCTGATCCGGCTTTTGATGCCATCTCGGCACTAGAAGAAACCAATCCAGCAGCACCCATATCTTGAATTCCGACTAAAATGTCCGAATGATCCACGATCAATTCCAAACAAGCTTCCAACAAAAGTTTTTCCATAAAAGGATCACCGACTTGTACGGCGGAACGTTGTTGTTCTTCTCCTTCGACAAATTCTTCCGATGCAAAAGTCGCCCCATGTATCCCGTCGCGTCCTGTTTTTGCGCCGACATACATGATGGTGTTCCCAACACCTTTGGCCTGCCCTTTTTGAATATCCTTGTGGGCAATGATCCCTACACACATCGCATTGACTAACGGATTGCCTTCATAACAAGGATCAAATGCCACTTCACCACCAACGGTCGGAATCCCGATACAGTTGCCATAGCCACTGATCCCAGCAACGACTTCTTCCAAAAGATATTTCGTTCTTGGATTATCTAACTCACCAAATCGTAAGGAGTCTAAAACAGCAATCGGTCTTGCTCCCATACTAAAGATGTCGCGGATGATTCCACCAACACCAGTTGCTGCTCCTTCATAAGGTTCCACCGCAGAAGGATGATTATGGCTTTCCGCTTTGAAAACGACGGCTAGATCATCGCCGATATCCACGATACCCGCACCTTCTCCCGGACCTTGCAGTACTTGCGGCCCATCTGTCGGGAATTTCCGCAAAACAGGTTTGGAATTTTTGTAAGAACAATGTTCACTCCACATCACTGAAAAGAGTCCAGTTTCGGTATAGTTTGGTAAACGTCCCAAAATATCTTCTGAGATCATCCGATATTCTTCTTGGGTCAATCCCCATTGCTCGTATAATTTCGTGTCTTTGATTTCTTGTGGTGTAGGTTCTTTTACGATCATTTTATCCATTTACCGGCACCTTCCCAAAATTTTTCAATAATGAAGCAAAAAACTTCTTGCCATCTTCTGAGCCTAATAAACTTTCCATCGCTCGTTCTGGATGGGGCATCATGCCTAGGACATTGCCTGCTTTGTTGCAGATACCAGCGATATTGTGTAGACTGCCGTTGACGTTATCTTCATAACGGAAAACGATTTGATTGTTGGCAACCAATTCCTGATAAGTCGTTTCATCACAATAATAATTGCCCTCACCATGAGCGACAGGAAGCGTAATGACTTGATCCGTTTCATATTCAGAAGTAAAAGCTGTTTGATTATTCACTTGCAGACGGACCGGCTTGCAAATAAAATGCAATGATTCATTTCTTTGTAAAACCCCTGGTAACAAGCCCGCTTCCGTTAAAATTTGAAACCCATTGCAGGTACCAAAGACAGGTTTGCCTTCATTTGCCAAACGAATGACCTCTGACATGATCGTAGAAAAACGGGCAATCGCTCCGCATCTTAAGTAATCACCATAAGAAAATCCTCCTGGAAGCAAAACACCGTCAAAACCGGCTAAGCTTTCTGCATCATGGCGCACATATTCTGCTTCTGCCCCCATGATATCTTTGATTGCCCACATCAAATCAACATCACAATTTGATCCAGGAAAGACGATCACTGCAAATTTCATAGGGCTGCTTCCTCCATTTGAACTATTTCATAACGGTAGGTTTCCATATTGACGTTTGCTAAAAGTTTGTCACAGATCGCTTCAATCTCCTCTGCTACTGCTGCTTGTGTTTGATTGTTGGAAGGTGTCACTTTGATTTCAAAGTATTTCCCGATGCGAATATCACTGACATCTTGATATCCTAAGCGATGAACAGCTCCTTTGACGGCTTCTCCTTGAGGGTCCAAAACAGATTCCTTATAAGTGACGTAAACTTTGACTAAATACATGTTGAATTCTCCTTTTCTAAACGATTTAAAACTTCTTCATAAACAGGAACGATGTCCCCTAAATCACGACGATAGACATCTTTATCAAGATGTTCATTTGTACCCATATCCCATAAGCGGCAAGTATCTGGTGAGATCTCATCAGCCAGGAGCAACTCGCCCTTCTTGGTTTTGCCGATCTCGATTTTAAAATCGATCAGTTGAATCTGGATACTTGCAAAGATTTCCAGTAACGCAGCGTTGACTTGTAGTGCCAGTTTTTTGATCAGGTCCAGTTCCTCTTTTGTGGCAAGACCCAAATAGAACACATGATCGTCATTGATAAACGGATCATCTAAGCGATCCTCTTTGTAGTAAAACTCCACGATCGGCTTTGGCAGTTTGGTTCCTTCTTCGATGCCCAAGCGCTTTGAAAAACTACCAGCAGCCGTATTGCGAACAACGACTTCTAAAGGAATCATGGTGACAGCTCGAATTAATTGTTCGTGTTTAGACACTAATTGAAGAAAGTGACTTGGGACATTTTTATCAGCTAAACGCTGAAAAAGATGCGCAGTGATCTGATTGTTTAGGGCACCCTTCCCTGCGACTGCATCTTTCTTTAAACCGTTCAGCGCAGTTGCTTGGTCCAGATAAAGGACTCTCAACACATCTTCTTCGTTGGTTTTAAACAATTTCTTGGCTTTTCCTTCATAAAGAAGCACTTCTGATTCCATATTCCACCTCAGTTAAGTATTATTTTTCACATAGCGATGACACACATCTTTATTTGTTTATTATTCTAACAACGCTGAAAAAGCGGGTCAACGATTATCTGTACATTTACACATTAATAAACACGAATGTTCGCCTTTTATCCCATCAAGCAAGTTTACCTCTCCCGTTTGACTGGCGAAGGGTTTTATAAAGCGTTTACAACATTCTATTTTCATGCTATATTTAGGTCGTATTGTAGCTACATTCAAGGAGGAGTACTATATGTGGTCGCTAAAGAATCGTGCTGAACTTTTTTTAGCTCATCTAACAGACAAAGAAAAACAACAGCTCCATAACGAATTATTGGCCGTGCAGCAAATCCTTTCCATTAACCAACAAACGAGTTTCTATGTATTCAGTCCCTTCAAAAAAGGGGCACGTCCTCACTATGCAGAAGAACAAAAAAGAGTTCTGCAATTTCAAAATGGCCGCAATGACGAATTGATCATTCACCAGATACATCGTCAAAGCTTATTTAAACATACGTATTCTTTCCGTATTTATTTTAATTTAGAAGAAATGGACTTTTCTTTTTTAGACGATCTTTTGCATCTTTTGAAGGAACAAAGTCAAGCCCCTACCTTTAACTTAAGTCACGCTACGCACTGACGGGTGATCACTAAATAAAAATAAGATAAAAAAAACAAAAGCCCGAAATTTTACGGGCTTTTTTTGTTATACTGTTTTCAGACAAAAGAAAGGACACGATTATGCTATTTACAAAACAGTCATTTGATGCTTTTGCTTTAGAAACATTAGAAGAAAGAATGGAAAAAATCCGTTCAGAAATCCAGCCGGTTTTCCAAACCATCGGCGAGGCAGCGATCCCATTATTTGAAGAAAGCTGTCAAGACCCTTTTTATTTGCATATCGCACAGCATCGGCGTAGAACCGTCTACCCTCCTGCCGAAACGTGGGCGGGGATCGGCCCTAACAAGCGTGGTTATAAAATGGATGCCCACTTTCAAATTGGAATCAATCAAGAGTATGTCTTTGTTTGGCTCAGTGTGATCGATCAACCGAAAAATCAAGCAACGATCGCGGAATCTTGGCTGGCTCAAAAAGAATTATTTGATCAATTGCCAGCAGACTTTACGCTATCTCCTGATCATACCAAGTATGACCACTCTCCAATCGCTAAATGGCCAACCTACTTAGAACGATTACAGAAAGTTAAAAAAAGTGAACTTCAAATTGGCAAGATTTTTCCGGAAAAAATGATCGAAGAAGTTGAGATGGCGGATATTTTAGCAGTTTATCAAACGCTGTTGCCGCTTTATCACGCCCGTTTGTCGGCACTAAAGGAGGAACAATAATATGTCAGAAAATCGGCGGTCTCGCAACGAAAAACCAGCGAAAAAACCTAAGCGTTTCGTCTGGCTGGCACTACCTGCCGCCTTATTAGTACTTGGTGGCGGTTATTATGGCTATACGGTCTATCAAAATCGGCAAGAAGAAGCAGCAGCAAAAAAAGTCCTCAATTCCTTTATCGATGCTATATCTGATCAGAAGTACAGCGATCTATCTGCTTTACTGACCGAAGAAAGTTTGGAATCAAACGGCTTTACCGCAGACGAAGTCTCAGCAAAATACGAAGCGATTTTCACTGGTATCGGTGCCGAATCATTTAAAGCTTCAGGAATTGAGGTAACGCCCGATGATAAGGATTCCGATCAATTCAATTTCCAATACAACGGTTCCTTAACCACCTCGTTAGGTGAATTAACCGAGCTGTCTTATAGTGGCACGATTACTCTGGCTGATGACCAAGCCAAGATCGATTGGTCGCCTCAATTGATTTTTCCGGGAATGGAAGGACAAGACAAAGTTAGTATCTCTGTAGATAATGCCACACGTGGAGAAATCTTAGACCGAAACAACGAACCGCTAGCAGAAAATGGCACGCTCTATCAACTAGGCGTCATTCCAGGACAGCTGGGTACGGGAGACGAAAAAACCGCCAATATCAAAGCAATCGCGGAGCGTTTTGACCTAACAGAAGATGCGATCGATCAAGCATTGGCTCAATCGTGGGTCCAAAATGAGTTGTTCGTTCCCTTGAAGATTATCGAACCAACCGATGAAATGCCAACTGGAACAAGTTTAAAAGAAACGACGGGACGGACTTATCCTCTTGGAGAAGCCGCTGCCCAGTTGATTGGTTATCTAGGGAACGTGACTGCAGAAGATATAGAAAAAGATGAAACACTAGCAAGTAACGGACAAATTGGTCGTAGTGGTCTGGAAGCTGCCTTTGACAAAGAGTTGCGGGGCGAAAATGGCGGAAAAATCGCCATCACTGATGAAGACGGTGCTGAAAAATCGGTTCTTTTAGAAAAAGAACGGGCAGATGGTAAAGATATCCAACTGACCATTGACGCACAAGCCCAAAAGACAGCTTTTGACGCCTTACAAAATCAGGCGGGCTCCACGGTCGTCACAGAACCAAAAACCGGTGATCTGCTAGTATTAGCCAGCTCACCAAGTTATGATCCCAATAAAATGACCCAAGGAATCTCACAAGAAGACTATGATGCATATGAACAAAATGAATACTTGCCTTTCATCAGCCGCTTTGCTACGGCCTATGCGCCAGGTTCGACCTTTAAGACCATCACGGCAGCGATTGGCTTAGAAAACGGTACGATCGACCCTACCCAAAGTATTGCGATCGATGGATTGAAGTGGCAAAAAGACAGCTCGTGGGGAGACTACTTTGTCACCAGAGTCAGCGATGTAGCTTCTGTCAATCTAAAAGATGCACTGGTTTACTCTGATAACATCTATATGGCACAACAAACCTTAGCTATGGGTGAAGATGCTTTTCGTAATGGCTTGTCGAAATTGATTTTTGGCGAAACGTTTGATTTACCGATTGCGATGAATCCTGCTCAAATTTCCAATGAAGAGTCCTTCAACTCAGAGATTTTACTGGCAGATACCGGCTATGGGCAAGGAGAACTGTTACTGAATCCCATTCAACAAGCTGCTGCTTACTCGGTCTTTGCCAATCAAGGGAAGCTGGTCTATCCCCGTTTAGTGAAAGAGGCTGAGCAAAAAGACAAAGAAGTCTTTAAACCAGAGACGATTGAGCAAATCAATCAAGATTTGACAGCTGTTGTCTCAGATGCCAACGGAACGGCACACTCTTTGGCAGCGCTGAACATTCCGCTAGCTGCCAAAACAGGAACTGCTGAAATCAAAGAAAAGCAAGATGAAAAAGGCCAAGAAAACAGCTTCTTATTCACCTTCGATTCGCAAGATCAAGGATTTCTGATAGTTTCCATGTTAGAAGATCGCCAGGAAAACCAATCAGCAACTGGTTTAGCACCTGATCTATTGACCTACTTAGCTGAAAATTATTAAAAAAGCCGCAACCTTAAGACGGAGGTCTCAAGGTTGCAGCTTTTTTTATTCGGCTAAACCGACACGTTCAAAGATCGTGTCAACTTGTTTTAAATGATGGTTGTAATCAAAGGCATCGTCCAAATCAGCGTTGGTCAAAACATCCGTGATTGCTGGATCAGCTTCTAACAATGGGCGGAAATCCGTTTGTTCATCCCAAGCTTGCGCTGTTTTCGGCTGAACCAAGTCATAGGCTTGCTCTCTGGTCATTCCGTGATCGATCAATTTCAACATCACCCGTTGGCTGTAGATCAATCCAAAGGTCGCATTCATATTGCGCTTCATATTCTCTGGGAAAACGGTCAGATTTTTGACGATATTGCCAAAGCGATTCAGCATGTAATCGATCAAAATCGTCGTATCCGGAATAATGATCCGTTCTGCCGATGAATGTGAGATATCCCGTTCATGCCAAAGGGAGACATTTTCATAAGCCGTCACCATATGACCGCGAACGACTCTTGCAAGTCCGGCCATATTTTCAGAACCGATTGGGTTACGCTTATGGGGCATGGCAGAAGAACCTTTTTGTCCTTTGGCGAAGAATTCTTCAACTTCCCGCGTTTCTGATTTTTGTAGTCCACGGATCTCGGTGGCAAATTTCTCAATGCTCGTTGCGATCAACGCCATTGCTGAGAAATATTCTGCATGTAGGTCACGAGGCAATACTTGCGTGGAAATATCTTGCGCACGAATCCCTAGTTTTTCACAGACATACTCTTCGACAAATGGAGGGATATTTGCAAAGGTTCCAACAGCACCACTGATCTTTCCAGCTTCGACCCCTTTTGCTGCCCGCTCAAAACGTTCAACATTGCGTTTCATTTCTGAATACCACAAGGCTAATTTCAAGCCAAAGGTCGTTGGTTCCGCATGAACACCATGGGTACGTCCCATCATCACGGTATGCTTGTATTCTTTGGCTTTTTCGCCAATGATCGTCACGAAACGGTTCAAATCTTCCCGAATCAAATCGTTGGCCTGTTTCATCAAGTAACCATACGCCGTATCAACAACATCCGTCGACGTCAAGCCGTAGTGGACCCATTTACTTTCATCACCCAAAGATTCAGAGACTGCTCGGGTAAAAGCAACCACATCATGTCGCGTTTGCGCTTCGATCTCTAAGATACGGTCGATATCAAAGGATGCTTTTTCACGAATCAATGCAACATCCTCTTTCGGTATCTCTCCTAATTCCGCCCAAGCTTCGTCAGCTAAAATCTCGACTTCTAGCCACGCTTGGTAGCGATTTTGATCGGTCCAAATAGCACCCATTTCTGGTCTTGTATAACGCTCTAACATGTTTTTAGCTCCTTTAATCCCAAATATTGGTTTGATAGATTTCTTCAGTGGTTTCTGCAATGTCTTCCGTCAAAATAGTGATATGTCCCATTTTGCGACCGGTTTTTGCTTCTTCTTTGCCATAGTAATGAAATTGCCAAGCAGGTTTTGTGGCAATCAGATCATAGGTTTCTGTCAATTCATCTCCTAAGACATTGACCATGACTGCTGGTGAAAGCAAAGAAACTTCCGGCAACGGCCAGCCACAGATGCCGCGGATATGAGCGTCAAACTGACTCATGGAGCAAGCTTCGATCGAATAGTGACCCGAATTATGCGGACGTGGCGCCAATTCATTGACATACAAGCCGCCGCTTTTGGTCAGGAACATTTCGATGGCTAAAACGCCTTGCAGATCCAAAGCTTTTGCAATAATGTGAGCGATCCGTTTGGCTTCTTCGGCAACTTCTGGATCAATGTGCGCAGGAGCGATCGTTTGATGCAAAATATTGTTACGGTGGATATTTTCTACCACTGGGAAAGTGGTAAAGGTTTCTCCATTACCGGCAACTAAAATCGATAATTCTTTTTCAAAAGGAATCCATGCTTCTAATTCGCAAGTTCCTTCGCGAAGTAAATTCATGGAAGGCGCCAAATCAGCCGTACTGTAAAGCACGTGCTGTCCTTTTCCGTCATAGCCGCCTCTGGTGGTTTTTAATACACAAGGGTAACCAATGCTATCGATGGCATCTTGGATGTCTGTCGGGCTGATGATCGTGGCATAAGGTGCAATCACGATATTGTTTGCCTCTAAAAATGACTTCTCTAACAAACGATCTTGAGTGATTGCTAACAGATCGGTGCCTTGAGGGATATGTGAGTAAGGCAAAATAGAGTTCAATGCTTCAACACTGACATTTTCAAATTCATAGGTGATTACATCGGCACGTCGAGCCATTTCTTCTAAAGCAAACACATCATCATAGGCAGCAACAATATGCCAATCAGCGACTTGGGCTGTTGGACAATTGGCAGTAGGGTCTAAAACGCCAACCCGAAAGCCCATTTCTTTGGCACTCATTGCCATCATACGACCTAGCTGTCCTCCGCCAACGATTCCGATCGTTGCGTTGGGCATTAAAGGTTTAATCAAGTTGATCACTACTTTCCAATACGATTTCTTTTAATGTATTTCTTCGTGCGTCTAATTTCTCCGCTATCTCTAAATCATACATGGAAAGCATCTGGGCTGCAAGTAGTCCTGCGTTAGTTGCGCCAGCTTTTCCGATCGCCGTTGTTGCTACTGGTACACCACCCGGCATTTGCACGATCGATAAAAGGGAATCCAAACCGTTTAATGCGCGGGATTGGACGGGAACACCAATGACCGGCAATGTTGTTTTAGCTGCCACCATTCCAGGCAAATGAGCAGCGCCACCCGCTCCTGCAACAATGACTTTAATCCCTTTTTCTCGGGCTGTTTCTGCAAATTCGAACATCAAATCTGGTGTACGATGTGCCGAAACGACTTTTTTCTGATAAGGTATCGCTAACTCATCTAAAATCAAGCAGCACTCCTTCATTGTTTCCCAATCTGACTTGCTCCCCATAATCACTGCAACTGCTGGTTTCATTTGATTTTCCCTCCAACGATTTTTTACGATTCTCTTCTGAATAAACCTCAGAAGTATTTTTCTTACGAAAATCATTTTGTTAGCAACCTTTTATCGCTACGCCTGAGATATCCCGAAGTCACATGGCTCTGCTAACAATCACTTTCACCTCTAAATAGTAACGAGTAGCCCGAGCAATGTCAAAATATTTTCGAACTATTAACAAATTTTACTTTTCATTGTTCGCTTTTATCTCAAAGATATGTATTCAACACGTCAGATATCCGATAATAAGACAAATAAAGGAACAATACAAAAAATCCAGACGAATCCTCGTCTGGATCAAATAAACTTACTGTTGCAAGCGCAATTCCGTCACTTCGTCTGTTTCTTTCGGCAGTCCATTAAAGAACAGATTCAAAACAATGGCAGTCAAACTACTCATGACGATCCCATTGCCTGTAAACATTTGAACGGTTTCAGGCATTTGACTGAATAAAGTGGGCATCATATTGAACCCTAAACCAAAACCGATTGATACTGCAATCACTAACAAGTTCTTGTCATTCATAAAATCAACTTTGCTCAGCATTCTCATCCCTTGAACAGCCACCATGCCAAACATCACTAACATGCCGCCGCCAAGCACTGCCTCTGGAATGATCTGTGCGATGGCACCGACTTTTGGAAACAACCCTAATACGATCAAAAAGATTGCTGAAAAGAAAATCGGACGGCGCGTCTTAATGCCTGAAAGTTGAACCAAACCTACGTTTTGTGAAAATCCAGTATAAGGAAACGTATTGAAGATCCCACCAAGGATCACCGCCAAGCCCTCCGCACGATAGCCGCGCTTTAAGTCATTGCCTGTAATCGGTTTTTCAGTAATGTCTCCCAGTGCAAAATAAACGCCTGTGGATTCTACCAAACTAACGATGGAAATAATGATCATCAAGACGATCGACCACAGATCAAAGGTTGGTAAACCGAAATAAAAAGGCTGAGGCAAATGAAACACAGGTGCATGAGTGATGGCAGAAAGATTAACCAAGCCTAATAATGCTGCTAAAATAGTCCCACCGATCAAACCGATCAGTACGGCAATCGAGCGAATAAAGCCTTTGCCAAACACTTGCACGCCAATGATCAGCGCAATCGTCACAAAGCCTAACAATAAATTCGTTGGATCACCAAAGTTAGCAGCTGCGGCATCCCCTCCACCGATTTTGGTGATGGCGACTGGAATCAAGGTCAAACCGATGACGGTAATCACCGTTCCCGTCACCAATGGGGGAAACAAAACTTTGATTTTCGAAAAAATGCCGGCGATCAAGACAATGAAAATCCCAGCGGC
Organism: Enterococcus sp. NPDC086594; assembly: GCF_044746145.1. NCBI lineage: Bacteria > Bacillati > Bacillota > Bacilli > Lactobacillales > Enterococcaceae > Enterococcus > Enterococcus sp. NPDC086594. The sequence continues at coordinate 306,721 of NZ_JBIVBP010000002.1, read as the reverse complement.
AATGATCGCTCCGTAAATCGCACTGATTCCTGATTTGGTGCCAATCAAAATCAATGGGGAGACAGCTTGGATGGCACAACCTAAAACGACTGGTAGGCCGATCCCAAAAAAGCGGGTGACGACTAATTGCAAAAGCGTAGCGATTCCGCACATGAAAATATCGATCGAGATCAAATACGTCATCTGCGCTTCATTAAAGCCGAGGCCTGTTCCAATCAACAAAGGGACGGCAACAGCTCCTGCATACATCGCTAGCAAATGCTGCAAGCCCAAAACTGCTGAACGGCTATTCGTCTCTTTCATTAGGCATCTCCTTCCAAAAAGCTAACTTGGCCTTCCGACAATGAGGCGATTCGTGCTAAGGAAACAACGGGGATTCCCATTTCTTCAAGCAATTGTCGACCAGTTTGGAATGATTTTTCAATGACGATCCCAATGCCAACGACTTTTGCGCCTGCTTGCTGACACAATTCGATCAATCCTTTTGCAGCTTGTCCGTTTGCTAAGAAATCATCAATTATTAATACCGTATCATCTGAAGATAAGAATTTCTTAGAAATCGATACTTGGCTGGTCACTTGCTTAGTAAAGGAATAGACCGATGCGGTCAACAACTCTTCATCCATCGTCAGACTCTTTGCTTTTCGAGCAAAGATCATTGGTACCTGCAACTTTTCTGCAGTATAAAGTGCTGGTGCGATCCCTGAAGCTTCGATGGTCACTACTTTGGTGATCCCACTTTCTTGAAATCGTTCTGCAAAAACTGTACCGATTTCTCTCATCAACTCATAATCCACTTGGTGGGTCAAAAACTGGTCCACTTTGAGAACCCCTTCACCCAAGACGTTCCCGTGTGTTTTGATGCGCTCAACTAATTTATCCATCCTAGCTCTCCTCGTTCCTTTCTATTCCATCCTGAAAAAAAAAGACACTCTTTTTGCCAAAGCAAAAAAAGTGTCTAACAGGCACGATTTTTACTTATAGTCCGATATTTACGGTATCGGGTAGAGACTGTCGACCATATTTCGACGATATACAAGTAATTTTTAAATGATAGATTCGATTATGCCTGTCTTTGATTAAAAACACAAGCATGGAATGCCCTTTATAAATAAAAATATTCTCATTTGTGGATCATTTGCTACTCTGGTTTCTCCATATCACGATAGTGCTCCATCTTTTTACTGAAAAGCTCCCCGTTGGAAGGCGGCGTGTAAGTGATCGCATTCGCACCTGCTTCAATCGTTTCTAAGATGCTCTCCTCAGTTGGACCACCCGTTGCAATGATCGGCAGCTTCGGATATTTTTTACGGAAGAAAGCCACGGTATCCGCTGTGTCCTTGCCGGCACTGATATTGATGACCTTCACACCAGCTTCAAGTTTGGCATCAATTTCAGTATACTTACTCGTTACGGTACTGATAACGGGAATATCCACGACTTTACAGACTTGCTCCACAGTTTTCAATGGCGTGGGTCCGTTTAAGACGACCCCGATCGATCCCTGAGCTTCAGCAAACATGCTCATATAAGAAGAGCGGAATCCTTGGGTCAAGCCGCCGCCGACACCAGAAAACACTGGAATATCTGCTGCTTCGATAATTGCTTTCGTAATTGCTGGGTGCGGTGTAAAAGGATAGACCGCTATCACAGCGTCCGCATTTGTATTACGGATGATCGCAATATCCGTAGTAAAAATAATGGAGCGGATTTGTTTCCCAAATATTTGAATGCCGCTAGCCTCTCGAATAACTTTAGGCACTTTGACGATATCTTTGCGTAAATCAGTGGTGATTTTTGGCATATATTTTTCTTCCATAAGCAGCCAACTCTCTTTTCTTATTGATCAAATCGATTCAATTGGTAGGTTTCAATGACTTGAATGATTTTGCTGGCATAATCTGGATCCGTTGCATACCCTGCATCTTGTAAGGCTTGTGCGGCACTGCGGTAGTCGTTTGCTGTCAAGACATCTACATAAAGCGCAGGATTCCAATCAACACCATTTACAAACAACATCGTATGATCATCCATTGATTCTTCCCAAGTATCATAGACACGAAAATCTCCTTGAATCGTGACCCATTCTCCATTATAAAACTCTTGGGTATCTAATGTCACCTTTTTTGAATGACCAAATGACTTGATGCCAAATAAATTATTGTATTTGCTGGCTAGAGAACTCTGGCCCCAATCTGATTCAAGAATCGCCTGACCTATAATGATACTTGGTAAAATCCCATAGCCTTTTTGCAGTTCTTGCGCGTAAGGAGCAATGCGATCGATAAATTCTTCATGAGAGATCGCTTCAGTATTTGTTTCTTCCTCTTTCGGAAGAGGATCCGCCAAACTATTTAAGGAAAAAATAAAAGCAATCCCAATTAAGAATAACCCTAGAAAGACTAATGGGAAACGAGTCTTCTGTTTTTTTCGTCTTGCACTCATTTTTTCACTTCCTTTGTCTGACTAAACACGTTCTTAGCGAACAAATCGCCTCCACTCATCAACAACTCTTCTTGTGCTCGTTGACTATTTTCTTGATTTCTAGTAAGAGAATTAGTAAAGATCCAGTCCTCCTGCAAAGGATCTGCCAATTCGTGATACGACAGTTCTGCTTCTTTACGAGTGATGTGTTCTTTTGCCTCATCAAGAAACTCTTCGAATGTTACCTCATGTTCTTCAATATATGTCGCCACTTCGACGCCTACATAGCGTAAATGCCATGGTTCATAATCGATTTGGGTAATGTCATGTTTTCCTTTCGGATAACGGATGATGAACCCATACTCTCTCGCATGGGCTTGTAGCCATTTTCCACCGTCTGTAACGCCGAACCCCTCATTGAGAAGTTCGCCTGTATGATTTTGATACCATTCTTCATCGATTACGTCAATCGCAAGACCGGTATGGTGCTCACTATATCCCGGTTCAGTAAAGGTCAGTTTCGTGATACGAATTGCTTCTTCTTTTGTATTCCCTTGGCGGATCAAGCTATTGACATTGGCATCGAATATTTCCTGTTGATACTCTACCGAACGGTAAGCAGAGACCATGACTAAAGGATGTCCAGCCACCTTTGCTGCCTCAGCTAGTTCTTCGTATGCCGAAACGATTCGCTTGTCCACAAGGTAGCCATTTGATAATTTCCCCAAATCTTCTTGCGCGATTTCGCTGACGATTTTATTTTTTGGTCCTACCAGAGCCAACGACCAATCATTCAATGAGACAGTTGGGAAATCATCTTCGTTCACTTCATCACTAACAGCTGCTTGTTCTTGCGCATCCTCTGAGTATTCCGTCGAAGTTTGACTGCTGGATTCAGTTGTTGCGCTCGTCACTGTTTGAGTAGTAGAACGAGCGATACTTAGATTCTTTATTGGGGTGACTGCGGTCACTCGATTCACTTGTATGGTTAGGAGAACCAAAAACAAGAATCCTGCTGCCGCAGCCATTCCATAATACTTTTTCAAAAAATACCCTACCTTTAATTATAAGTTTCTTCCAGATTTTCTTTAACCCACTCTAACAACTCGATTTTTTCATTGCGGATCTGCTGCTGAACAACAGCGGGCAATCGGAAGTTTAATATATCATCATAACCCCACTCATCATACGTAATACTGACTCTCAAATCAAGGTATTGGGCTGTTTCTTCAGATTCTGTTAACAATTCGACTTTTGCTAAATCGCTAGCTAGCCACGTTCTGGCGATTTGGGTTTTCATTTTTTTGAACTCGACGACCGCTTGATTGCGTTTTTCTGGATAAATGACGGTCTGGCGAATGATTTTTTGGATCAGCATCCATTCATAATCCGAAAACAGCAGTTTCACTTTCTGATTTTCAGCAGGCGATAAACTCATTGTGCCGTTTTTCCAAGCTTCCCATTGCTCCTCAGTGATTCCTAAATGTGTCTCATAAAACTGTTTTTCTGATGTGTATTGCTCGATAATCGTATTTAAAATAATGGCTATTGATACATTATGCATATGTTATCCCTCCTCTTCTATATTTTACTGAAAGTCAGCCGTAATGGAAACTTTTTGCGATTGTTTTTGATTATTTTAAAGAATTCATTTCTTTTGTTATACTAAATATGAAGGAGATGATCAATGATGAAAAAATACCGTTGGGGAATGATTGGACTTGGAGACATCGCGACGCAATTTGCCGCTGGTTTTTCCAATGAAGCAAGTGAACTGTATGGAGTCAGCGCCCGCAGTTTGCCAAAAGTCCAGGCCTTTGCCGAAAAATACGCTATCCCCCATGCTTATGAAAGCACAGATGCTATGCTGGAAGATCCGCAAATTGATATTGTGTACATTGCAGTACCTAATGATCTTCATCACGAATTTATTATGAAAGCTCTAATGGCCGGAAAACATGTCCTCTGTGAAAAAGCCATTACGACCAGTGCCGATGAATTAGCTGAAGAATTGACCTTAGCCAAAGAAAAAAATCTGATCTTAGAAGAAGCTATGACGATCTTCAATATGCCGGTTTATGCACGTTTGAAAGAAGAGATCGATGCTGGACGCTTAGGAAAATTAAAAATGATCCAAGCACCATTTGGCAGCTATAAAGATCCTGATCCCACCAATCGTTTCTTCAACCCAGATTTAGGTGGCGGTGCGTTACTGGATATTGGCACATATGCCGTTTCATTTGCTCGCTTTTTCATGACGGATACGCCAGAAGTGGCGTTTAGCAGCATGAAGCCCTTCTCTACTGGTGTAGACGAACAATCTGTAACGATCCTCCAAAATCCAGCTGATGAAATGGCTAGTGTCACGCTGACTTTCCAAGCGAAAATGCCTAAAACAGGTATCGTTGCTTTTGAAGAAGGGTACATTACGGTGGATGAGTATCCTCGTGCGGACAAAGCCATGATTCATTTCCGCGATGGGTCAAATGAGGTCATTGAAGCTGGTGACAGTAATCAAGCCCTTAATTATGAAATTGCCAATATGATCAAAGCCATCAATGGCGATATCGAAGGATCAATCCACTTGACCACCGATGTCATTGACGTTCTTGATCAAATGCAAGCTTTTTGGGAACAACAGTAAAAGTGAAAAGACTCCTTTGCAGGAGTCTTTTTTTAGCGCTCCATCGTCTGAATCTGTTCAGAAAAGTCGGCTTTGATTTCAATAAAACTTTTAAAGGTTTGCAGAAACTGAAACAGCTGGGCCCGATTTTCAAATTCTGCTCTTGTTTGCGGCAATGGTTTTTGTCGATAATCTTCGTATAAAGCTGCAATTTTTGCCAAGATCTCTTTTCCATCGTTATTTTCATGAAAGGACTGGGCGGTAAAGGATAGCAGCTCTTGAAACGCATTTGTATAGGCTTCTTCTACCCAAAACAATTGTAATAGATCAACCATTTCCAAGAGTAAGCGCGCTTGACTTTGCCGCATGGTGAAATACTCTTCATAATAAGAGGCTTCTCCTCGCCACTGGTTTTCACTATGAACCATCGCTTGCTGTTTGCCTTGCTTGATTTCTCCTAACAATGCTTGGCAAACATGAGGGAGCGTTGCCTTTTCTTTTTCTGTTAACGCGATCGACATGTCTTTTAAAAGACTTTTAAACGTTTCTTCCACCAACTGCTGTTTTTCTTTCAATGCCCGTTCGCCGTCTGGCATATACAAGTTAAATAAAAGTGCAAAGCCGATGCCAATACTCATCAACAAAAAAGCATTTCCAATCAATGGCCAAGCAAAAGAACGTTCCATCATATAATGGGTCACCAAGACCGAATTGACCACGATCCCATCGGTTAATTTGAAATAGACTGCCGTCGGAATAAATAGGAAGAGAAAAAGAACAAAGCCCAGCGGACCAAAGCCTAAAAGATGAAAGCTGACAAAAGCTAGGAGCGTCGCGATCGCCAAGGAAACCAAGCGACCGATTCCTGTAAAGAGAGAGGTTTTCTTTGTATTCCCAACACTCAAAATTGCGATGATCCCTGCGGCTGGTGCATACAATAGACCGATCTGCTGAGCAAGAAACATGGACAAACCGGAAGCAACTGCTGTCTTCACTGTTCTCAATCCAATTTTCATTTTTGTCACCTCCTTTGAAAAGTATACTAAATTGTGAGGAATAAGACTAGAATTTCTCAACAGCATTGGGTATGATTAAGTAAAGGGGGCATTCTACCATGAAACTGGGGCGTTTTCGCTTAGGTATGCGAACGATAAAAACAGCCATCGCTGTCATGCTTTGTATTCTGCTCTTTCATTTCCTTGATCGCGGCCAGCCTTTGATTGCTGCCTTGTCTGCTGTCTTTTCATTGCGACAAGACCTGACAACAACAATCTCTTTTGGGAAATCACGGGTGTTAGGAAATACGATCGGCGGCGGTACAGCCATTTTTTATTTTTTGACGAAGCAATATTTTCAAAATGATTTTCTGATCGAATTGTTTGTCCTGCCCGCTCTGGTCATCTTTGTCATCGTTTTTTCAGATGGCATCAATAACAATTCTGGCATCATCTCTGCCATTGCGACGATGCTGTTGATCACTTCCAGTGTCCCACAAGGGGAATCGATCATCTTTGCATTGGACCGTGTGCTTGATACCTTTATCGGTACCTTAGTTGCCCTGTCAATCAATTTTGTTATTCGACCACCTGAGGAAGAGAAAAAAGATGAGATTCAAGAAGATTTGGTCGTGCTAAGGCAAAAAGAGCTTGAACTAAAAGCCATGCTAGAAGAAGTCCAAGGGGAAATCTCTGAGCAAGAAAAACAAGAAAAATAAAAACAGCCTTTTTCCAGAATGCTTCTGAAAAAAGGCTGTTTTTGTTACTCATTGGCTTTCAAGGCATCGATCATATTGACATGTTTCAACTTGAAATACATCGCGATCCCTACCACGCCTGAAAACAAGCAGGTCAATCCCGCTGCATACACATAGCTCATTGGTTCGACTGTCGGTGAAAACATGGCGATATCAACTTCGATGGTCTGTAAGACAAATTGATGCTGAAGCACCCCTAATAACAAGCCAAAACCAATACCGAAAATCGTTAAAAAGATATTCTCACGAAAGACGTACATCGTCACTTCTCGATCATAAAAGCCTAATACTTTGATAGTCGACAACTCGCGGATCCGTTCCGCTATATTGATATTGTTCAAGTTGTACAACACGATAAAGGCTAATGCCCCTGCTGACGTGATCAAGATCCAAATGACGATGTTCAAGGTTGCTGTCGTGTCATCTAAGGCATCCGCTGAAGCTGAGAGGAAGGAAACATTGATGACATTATCTTGTGCCATCAGGTCAGCTGCGATCGCTTCTTCATCTGTTTTGCTTAAGCACTGATTGAATTTCAATAACTCACTATTGTAAGCAGGCGTTTCCTGAAAGATCTTTTCGTACGTTTCAGGTGTCAAATAAGCAAAATGGCCCGTGTAGTTTTCTGCGATGGCAGCTACCTTCAGTTGAAATTCCTCGCCGCTTTCATTCGTCAACGTTATCGTATCACCCACCGATAATCCAAACAACTTAGCAAGCTTTTCATTGATGATGGCACCCTCTCCTTCTAGCTCGTAAGCTTCTCCTGAAACCCGATCATTCAAGTGGACAAATCTCGATAAAGCCGCAGGATCTTCTGGCACGGTGACGGTTACTTCTTGCTGCGTGACCCCCGATTGAGCCAACGTCAGACTTTCCGTATGCAAGAATAACCCTGCTTCAAAGCCTTCAATATCTTCTGCGGCGGCTTTTGTTTCACTCATTGCTTCCGAATCCTCATCATCAAAGGTGATCACCGCCTGATACTGCCAGATTTTCTCAAACTGTAAAGGAATGATATTGCTGATAGAATCTCTTAGACCAAATCCAGTCAAGATCATGGAGGTACATCCCGCGATCCCTAAGATGGTCATGAGCATTCTGGACTTGTAGCGAAACAGGTTTCGCATTGTAACTTTTTGAATAAAACTTAAGTGCCGCCATATAACGGTGATTCTTTCTAAGAGAATTCGTTTTCCTGTTTTGGGTGCCTTTGGTCGTAACAATGAAGCCGATGACTGTCTTAAATCAAAACGTAAAACCAGCAACGCGATACCGATGGTGCAAAGCAAGCTGACTCCCACAGCAATCAATGAAAGCCGCAAATACCATGGGGTGTCATACTTCGTGAGATTGTAAAGCGGTCCATAAGCTTGAATGATGATTGCTGGAAAAAAGGAAAAGCCGACTGCTAGGCCCAATACAGCACCTGTGATGCCTGCTGCAGAGGAATAAAGCAAAAATTTCTGTCCAATCTCCCAGTTGCGATAGCCTAGTGCTTTCAACGTTCCGATCTCACTGCGTTTTTCATCGATCATCCGCGTCATAGTGGTTAGACTCACTAAGGCTGCGATCAAAAAGAAAATGACTGGAAAAATCGTCGCTAACGAAGAAACGCGTTCCGCATTGTCTTGGTATTCTGAATAACCAGGATTCGCATCGCGGTTCGCGACACGATAAACTGCCGGTTTTAGCTCCAACAATTCCTGCTCTTTTTCCGCAACTTCTTTTTTGACATCTTCAAGCTTTTCGCGTTCTTTTGGTGCTCTTTCTTTAAATTCGGCTAGCTTTTCTTGAAGGGTTGCTTCGTTTTCTCGGTATTCCAGCCAGCCCTTGTCTAGCAAAGACTGACCATTAGCTTGCTCAGAAGCTAAAGTCTCACGAGCAACACTCAGCTGCGATTCTCCTTGAGTGATCTGGGTCTGAGCCTGTGCCAATTCTTGGCGTCCGGCACTGACCTGGCTCCAGCCAGCGTTGACTTGCTGTTGCGCCCGTTGAAGTTGCACTTCTTGTTCATTGATTGCAGCCAGTTGTCCGCTTAATTGGGCACGTTGTTGCTCACCTTCAGCAATGAGTGGATTCAATGTATCTTCAGCTGCCGTCAGCATAGTAGCAATCATCGTTTCATCGATTTCCTCCAGATCAGGAATCGGACCAAGGACATCTGTCGGTAGGTTCAACTGTGCCAGAGCGGCTGTTACTTGTGCATAGACGGTAGGCAGCTGGGCCATTTGCTCCTCTGCAGAAAGTTGACCCACACTTCTGATTTGATCCATGCCTTGGTATGCCAGCGCAAGTTGCTCCTCCACTTGTTGGATGCCACTTTGTAGTTCTGACTTTTGTGCCGAAATGGGCGCTAACTGGGCTTGGGCTGATTTTACTTGGGCTTCTTGCTGAAGCAACGCTTGTTCGCTTTGATCCAGCAGTCGTTGGTTTTCCGCCAACGATTGCTTACCCTCAGCTATTTTTTGTGCTTCACTATTCAACTGCTCTTGGGCAGCTTGAATTTCTGTTTGGAATGCTGCTTCTTGTTCCGTCAGTTCCCGGTGCGCCTGCGCTAATTTTTCTTGTGCGTCGTCGAGTTCCCTTTGTGCTTCTTGCAGAGCCGTTTCTCCGTTGCGGATCTGTTCTTTGGCTTCGTCAATGGCTGGTTGTGCTTCATCGATCAGCTCTTGTCTGCGTCCTTGCGCCCGAGGAGCCAACTTTTTCTCAACTTCAGCACTTATTTGATCTCTTTTCGTCTGATACGCCACTGAATAGCTTTCCATTTGAGATAAGTCATCAAAGCGAACTAAAAATCGGGCATATGCACTTTCTTTAAAATCCTCCTCAGGAATCACCGCAAAGTAATCCACTGTCCCATTACCAACGGTACTGTTCCCCCGATGAAAGTTCTCAATATATTCAGGACTATTGACAAAGCCCACGATCGTGAAGGTATGGGTTTTTAATTGATTTTCGCCACTTTCTGGCAACTCAAAGGATTCATCTAATTCGAAACCACCACTATTTTGTGCCGCTTGATCTAAGGCGATTTCCCCTGATTTTTGCGGCAATCGACCAGAAGTCACCTCATATTGATTGACAGATCGATCAGTTGAAAGAGAGAAGACACGAATCACAGCACGATGATTTTCGGCATTGATATCAGCGATCTGCTCCGTCTCAACCGCTGTGACACCAGGCATTTCCTCAATGATTTGCCGATCGGTATCCGACAACCCCAAAGTTGAAGCAATTGTAAGGTCGGCTAATTGTTGGCGGGAAAAGTAATCTTCAGCAGCTTGTTTCATATTAGGGCCGGTGGCGCTGATCCCGACAAAAAAAGCGACTCCTAAAAAGATAATGCCTAAAATGGACAAAAACCGCCCGGGTGCTTGCCTAATTTCACGTAAACTGGAACGTAATAATGTTTTTTTCATAGGCATTTACCAAGAAATAGAGGCAATTGGAATCGGATGAGTATTTTTTTCCATCTTGCGAACCTTTGCGTCATTGATATGGATCACGCGATCCGCCATGGGAGCCAAGGCACTGTTGTGTGTAATGATCAAAACGGTCGTCCCAGTCTCGCGAGCTGTTTTTTCTAAAATAGCCAAAATCTGTTTTCCCGTTTCATAGTCAAGTGCCCCAGTTGGTTCATCACAAAGCAGCAGTTTGGGCTTCTTGGCTATGGCACGAGCAATCGTGACCCTTTGCTGTTCACCGCCAGACAATTGTGCAGGAAAGTGATCCAAGCGATCACCTAATCCAACTTGGGTCAAAATCTCAGCTGCATCAAGTGCTTCGGGTACGATTTGTGCCGACAGTTCCACATTTTCTCTAGCCGTCAAGTTCGGCACCAAATTGTAAAATTGAAAGACAAATCCGACGTCTTTGCGACGATAGGTCGTTAGTTGTTTAGCATCAAAACCAGCAATATCCGTTCCATCGACAATCACTTGGCCGCTGTCACATTGATCCATCCCGCCTAGTATGTTCAAAACGGTGGACTTACCGGCGCCACTAGGACCAAGGATCAGCGCGATCTCGCCTTTCTCTACGGAAAAAGAGACGCCATCATTGGCAGCAATCACCGTATCGCCCATTGTGTATTTCTTCACTTCTTTCACTACTTCAATATAACTCATTTTATTCCTCCAAGAATTCCAGCGCCGCATGCGCTTTCTCGCTTAACAGTGTATCACACTTTTTCCCTTGAAAGAAACCGCAAAAAAGCAGCACAAGGTCGTGCTGCTAAAAAACAAGTCATTTATTCAAAGTGATCCAGATTGGCAAAAGCAAAACAAATCATTTTGTGTGGTCCGCAATTCTTTGTTGCGTTTCTTGCCATAGTTTCTGTGCTTGTTGCTGCTCCTTCGGGATCTCGGTTAGGACTGCTTGACGATCAACAAAGTAGCGGCCACTGATACCCGCAACGTCTGGACTTAGCGCTAAGTAAATCGCTGTATCTGCCCCTTCTTCGGCTGTTTTAAAAAAAGGCGTCAACATTTTATAAATAGATTGACCAAATCCTGTTTGTCGACTGACCCCTAAGCTGGTCGCCACAGCTCCCGGATGCAAGGAATTAGCAGTAACGGTCGTATTGCGTAGCTGGAACGCAAGCGCATCCGTAAATAAAATCAGGGCTTTTTTTGAGCGGCCATATTCCCGCCAAGGGAAAAAATCCGGTACATCGAAAAAGCGCTGATCCTTTTTCTTTACAAATTTGTAGGCGCCGGATGACACATTGACGATCCTGCCGGCATCGGCACGTTTTATTAGCGGCAATAACTGACGGGTCAGTTCAAAATGCCCCACGTAGTTTACGCCCAGCATTTGTTCAAATCCATCGGCTGTTCGCTCTTTTTTTAAATTGACGATGCCCGCATTATTGATCAGTACATCCAATTTCTCAAAGCGGGCGTTGATTTCAGCGGCTGACTTGCGTACGCTAGCCAACGACCCCAAATCACCGATCACTAGATCGATGCTTAGATTGCCTGTCTCTTCCTTCAAACGTTGCTGTGCTGCCTGCCCTCGTTCGGCAGAACGGCAATACAAAATCACATGCATCCCCAATTCTGCCAATTGTTTGGCTGTTGCAAAGCCCATACCGGCATTGGCGCCGGTAACTAAAATCGTCTTCAAATCCCCATCATCTCCTTCATAGGATGTCGTTTTCTTTCATCATAACTGAAAACAAAAAAATCTGCTCAAAAAACAGATCAAGAGAAGCTCTCTTCTTGTTTCTTTAAGCAGATTGTTTTATTTTACGCCTGGTAGCGGCAGACGCCATCTAAATAGGTGGCTGTTACATTCATTTCTTGATCCAAAACAATAAAGTCAGCTGGGCGACCTTGTTTGATCATGCCGCAAGCATGGTCAATTTTACAGCTGATTGCTGGAATCAAGCTGGCCATCATGACCGCTTCTTGAGGGGTAGCGATTCCCCAGTCTACTACATTTTTCACAGCTTCTTTTAGTTTCAAAATACTACCAGCAAGATTGCCAGTTTCCATTCGAGCCGTTCCGTCTTTCACCACTACTGGAAATTCACCTAAAATATAATCACCATCTGGCATGCCGCCAGCCATCATACAGTCAGTGATCAAGGCAACATGGTCGTGACCAGCTTTTTCCATCAAAATCTCAGCTGCTTGAGGATGCACATGGTGGCCATCACAAATCAACTCTGAAAAAACTTCTTTTAATGAAAGTAGGGCACCAACCATTCCAGGCTCACGATGGTTTAATCCGCGCATACCGTTGAATGCATGAACAAAAACGCTAGCACCAGCTTCAACTGCTGTTTGCGCTTCTTGTAATGTACCGTTACTATGGCCTAGAGCAACAACTACGCCTTCTTCCGTCACTTGCGAAACAAACTCACTCACACCTTCTCGCTCAGGAGCCAAGGCGATTTTTTTGATAATTCCACCAGAAGCTTCTTGCCATTCATGGAAGGTATCGATATCAGGATCACCAAAATAAATTGGATTTTGTGCACCTTTATGTTCTTCAGTAAAGAATGGGCCTTCAAAATAGATCCCTTGGATTTTTGCTCCTGTAACTTCGTCTTTGACTTTCCCAACGGTTTCAGCAACATCCCGCAACCGTTCTTTGCTGGATGTTAAGGTTGTTGGCAAGAAGGAAGTCACACCACATGATAAAAGGCCTTCCGACATGGCTTTAATGCCTTCTGCATCGTTGTCCATCACATCATGGTTCATAAATCCGTGGATATGAGTATCCACAAGACCCGGTGCTACCCATTTGCCTGAATAATCTTCTACGTCTGCACCAGAAGGGACTTCATCGACGATCGCTCCGAATTTCCCCTCTTTGACCTCCAGGTAACCAGGGCCATGAACCGCTGATTTTAGAAAGAATTTGTCTGCGTAAATATATTTATTCATCTTGATCGCTCCTCTATTTCTTTTCTTCCTTAAAAGTACTCTTATTTAGGGAAGAAGTCAAGAAAGGTCTACACCACTTTGTCAGATTGGCGAATATCCATGACAGCACGATACAGCTGAAAACTTTTTTCGGCTGCATTTTCTTCTTTCAGTCTATAAAGTAAGTGTCCCTTCAGTTCAAACAATTCTTCTAGAAAATACAAACTGTTTTTTTCTCTGGCTAAGGAAATGCCTTCGTTCGTTACCTTTAGCGCGAGGCAATCTTCTTGTTGCTCCTTTAAAAAGACCGCATAATTGTAGTAAATTTTGGTCAATGATGTGGAGAGACGTTCCGGCGGCAGTGCGTGCATGGCATCGTAAGCTTTTTCTAAGTAAAAACGAGCCTCACCCAGTTGCAGCAAATCACTATAGACGCGACCCATGCAGCTCAGGATACGAATTTCCATCACCGACACATTGGTCTTATCCTGTTGATAGGAGTAGGCCAATCCTTTTTTCAGCGCCTCAAGGGCGGCATCATAGTTTTGATCGAGGAAATAATCACAGCTGCCTAGATAGTAGTAATACATTTGCATATCTGAATCCAGATACAAATAATCCTTGATCGCCTTATCTTCCATTTTTTCCCGCATTTCTTGAAACTGCTTATGGACAAAATGTGATTCGATTTCGGCAAAGATTTGATTGGTTTTGTTGATCTCTTCCGAATGAAGCATCATTACTTGATCTAAGGTGACTCCTAAGCGTTGGCAGATTTGGTACATCACCCAGACATTCGGCAACTCTTCGTTGTTTTCAATACGGCTTAAAACACTTTGTGAACAAATATCTTCCGCTAACATCTTCTGTGTCATCTTTCGTTTCAACCGAATCGAACGGATATTTTGACCAAAAGATTCTTCTTTTTTCTTCATAATCGTCCTCCAGGGGGAATTCTTATAAAAACCGAACGTTTCTTGTCAAAAATGCGAATTCGCATTTTTAATTTTCTTTATTTTAGCACATAATGACAAAAAGGAAAGCAATTTCAAGAATGTCTTGTTATTTTTCCACAATTTCAAATGAGGTGTTAAGATGACGATCGACAGTACGATCTTTTTTACATGGGATGGCAAGAAGTATCAAGGGATCATCGAACGAGAATATGAGAACTCTGTTCTGGTTCAAGTCACCGATCCTAGTGCTGAAATGCTGGATAAATTTACCAATCGAATGATTGTGAGCAAAAAAATTTGTCAACCAGTTGCCGAATAAAAACATAAGCACCACTCCCTCACGGTTGTTGAAGGAGCGGTGCTTTTTTATATTCTTATTTCTGACGATAGGACGCCAAAAATTCTGTCATTTTTTCAGCAGTCGTTTTTAAGTCTTCCATATTAGGAAGATAAACGATTCGGAAATGATCTGGCTGTTGCCAGTTGAACCCACCGCCGTGAACCAGCAAAATGTGGTGCTCGTGTAAAAAGTCTAAAACAAATTGTTCATCATTGGTGATATTAAAGCGTTGAATATCAATTTTAGGGAAAATATAAAAGGCGGCTTTCGGTTTCACCGCTGACAATCCCGGAATGTCATTGATTGCCTTGTGGATAAACGCTCTTTGTTCATAAATACGACCACCTGGTAATAGTAACTCATCAGAACTTTGATAGCCTCCTAATGCGGTCTGAACGATTTGTTGCGATAAGACATTCGAACACAGTCGCATCGAAGATAGCATATTCAAGCCTTCGATATAGTCTTTCACATGGGACTTGTCGCCACTGAGGACCATCCAGCCCACACGGAAACCTGCCACTCGATGAGACTTAGACAAGCCACCTAGCGTCACAACGAATCGATCTGGCGCTAATGTAGCAATCGGCACATGGACATAATCATCCATGACTAATCGGTCATAGATCTCATCAGAGAAAATGATCAAGTCATGCTCACGAGCAACCTCGACGATTTGTTGTAAAACTTCTTTCGGATAAACGGCGCCGGTGGGATTATTTGGATTAATAATGACGATGGCCTTCGTCTTGCTGGTTACTTTGGCTTTGATATCCTCGATATCAGGATTCCAATCTGCTTGTTCATCACAAATATAATGGACGGGTTTTCCGCCAGCTAATGAGATCGAAGCAGTCCACAAAGGATAGTCTGGCATCGGCACGAGCACTTCGTCCCCATTGTTACATAACCCTTGCATACACATCGTGATCAGCTCGGAAACACCATTACCTGTGTAAATATCATTGATGGTCACATCAGGAAATTTTTGTAATTGATAATATTGCTCGATCGCTTTACGTGCCGAGAAAATCCCTTTTGAATCAGAATAGCCTTCCGACTCTCGCACATTCATAATCAAATCTCTAACGATTTCATTTGGGGCTTCAAAGCCAAAAGGCGCGGGATTCCCAGTATTTAATTTTAAGATACTGATGCCTTCTTCTTGCATCCGATCAGCTTCTTCTAAAACCGGGCCGCGTACATCATAACTGACCCCTTCAAGTTTTGACGACTTCGAAAATTTCTTCATATTCCATTTCTCCTTTAACCATAGGTCAACGTCAGGTTATTGGTTCTCGTCGTTGATCTCTTTTCAGATTGAACCTATTATAGCAAAAAAATTTTAACTGTGGCGAAAATTTTTCGCCTCTCGGTCGAGAGCGCTTGCCCTGCGTTCATCCACTGAATTTGGTTCATTCAGGAATTTTCAGGAAAATACTTCAAGTACAATTCATTTAACGCCAAATGCCCCACCGAAAAATCAGTGATTCCTGCTGCGATAAAACGTTGCGGCAACTGCGGATCGCTGATTTCTACCAGATAGATCCGTCCTTGCAGATCGATGGTCACCGTCGTTAATTCTGGAAAAGCCACCAAAAAATCTGCCGAGTCCGTTTTTAAGTACAACGGTTGATTGACTAACGACTTGCGACCAAAGTATTCGTGAATGATCTTGCCGTCTTTTAAAAACAAGACCCGATCCGCGTAGGAATCCAAATTCGTCAAAATATGCGAAGCAATCACGATCGCTTTCTTTTGCGCTCGCAAGGCTTTTAATACGTTAGAGATCAATTCCACATTGGTCGGATCCAAGCCATTCATGACTTCATCCATCAGCATATAAGGCGTATCCGTCACGATCTGCATCGCAAAACAAAGACGTTGCCGCATGCCCAGCGAATAGGTACCCACAGGACGTTTGATATAGTCACTCATCCGCAAACGATCAATCGTTTCTTCCACTAAGTGTTCCTCTGAACGCCACATTCGCTGATACAGCTTGAGATGCTCGAAACCACTCAAATCATTGTACAAATCATTTTGGTCAGGAAAAAACGAAATTTGTTGATGCGCTGCCACTTCTGATTTTTTGGTCACATATACTTGACTGCCATTCAAAAATACTGCGCCTTCATTCGGCTGGATGAAATTCATCGCCACATTCAATAGCGTGGATTTCCCGGTGCCGTTAGGGGCGACTAACCCGACGATTTCCCCGGGAGAAAAGGCAATGGAAAGCTGATCCAATACTTTTCTCGTATACGTGACCGTCACATTTTTCAGTTCTAACATATCGTTCCTCCTATGCCAAATGAAATTTTTTGCGTTGGATCGTCACGAAGAAACACATTTCGATCAGAAGCCAAACGCCTCCTAATAAAAGCAACCCTTTTTCCATCGTAAACCCTGCAGAACCAAAATAAAAACGTGTCCAGCCTGAAAGGACTTGTCCCACATTTTGATACAGATAGACATACAGCGTTTTATCAAGGTAAGCACTGAACCAACGTCTTTGGAAAATATAGGGTGAAAGCAAGCAAAAACCAGCCAAAAGCAAATTAACCAGTTCTGAGCGAAACAGGGCACTGAACAACAAGATGCCGCGACAATAAATAAACTGCAAAAAAAGCGTCGCAAGAAAACATTGGCCTATAAAAAGACCGATGGCTTGTGTTTCAAAAGCGTTGAAATCTGTGATCGGGTAGCGGGCATCAAAGGTCGGTGATAAAATCGTGACCGGTAGTTCCAGGGAACCAAAGCCGAATTGAATACCAGAACCCAACCAGAGAAAGAACATGGTCCCAAGCGTTGCAATTGCAGAACCGACCATCAATACTGCCGTTTTGCTCCAAAGGATCTCTTCTGCCGATAATGGCAGTGAAAGAAATAGGGATTTATGTCTTCGTTCTTTTGGTAAGCAATCGATCGCCAAAAATAAAGAAACAGCAAGCAATAGAATCGGTAAATATCCAGTAAAACTTCGCTGCAATGCCTGTATCCCCGTTTTTTGCTCCATGACTGCTTGCGAGAGTTTCTTATTCGGCAACTGGCTGAAGGCTTCCATAAGCTTAGCGGTTGAAGCATAACCAAAGCGACCGTCATAGGCAGCGTAGTAATTTTGAAACGTATAATAATCCGGTGTATAAAAAACATTTCGTTCATCGGTAAACTGCAACGCCAACTGGTACCACGTAGTTGTTCCTCGTGCATAAGCTTGCCAGTTTTCATCAGCTAGTGCATCTAATCGTTGTTTTTCCGCTTCGTTCCATGGGGTAAACATTTCAACTGCTAAGCTTGCCGACCAATGGTCAGAAGGATTGGCTGCTTGTTGATCAAGAAAATCTTGTCGCACAGTATAGCGTTGTTGCATTTCTGTTTTATCTACTCGTTCAATCGGGCGAAAATCTTTTTGCCAAAAACTGTAAACGCCGCTATAGATAAGAAGCAAGCAAAAAAGACCAATAGTTTTCTTGCTCTTTAAGAGTTGTCGTAATTCAAATAAAAAATAGTCTTTCATCCTTTGCCTCCTCTCAACAAGCGATTCTGTTTATCCGCAACGAGCATCAAAGCTATACAAAGGAAGATCCACACCACCGTCAGCAGCCAACTAGCATAGACTCCCCAAGAAGTACCAGAACCCGATGCAAAGGCGCCCGAATAAAATTTATCCATAGCAGCTATATGAACTGGTAACAGTGGGATCTTTTGCAGCATCGGAATCAAGCCGAGCCCATAAAAAAGCACCAGCAAAAAGAAAGAGACGTATCGATTGGCTGCGATCATGTTCATGACAAAACCTAAGCATTCGATCAAACCAATCAGCAAGCCAAAAGAAACCAGGCTATATAAAACGCTCTGCCAAAAAGGTAAGGCTACCCAATCCCCATTGAGATAGACGGCTACTGGATACTGCCAATCCCCGAACTCCCCCAGAAGGCTCATTGAAAGAAAGACGCCTAAGAAGAACACAATCAAAACGCCTAAATTTGTAATCCCTTTAACCACAATTTTACTTAACATCCGAATCGGAAAAATCTGCGGGTACGAGCGAATCAAAGAGAAGTGTTCTCTTTCTTCTATCAAATTGTCACTGGCAAAAAAAGCCCAAAAGAAGAAGCCAAAATTCAGCAAAAACGTTATTGCCAAAGCGACAGCGGTCTGGGCATTGGCAGCAGTGAGGACCGGCTCTTTTTCTTGCTCGACTAAAGCTTGATAGACCTTCTGATCTTGTTCGATTGCCCATAAAGGTGGCAAAAATCCTTTGTCATCAACTTCTGACGCCCAAATCTGCTTTTTTAGTTCTGCAATTTGAATACTCGTTTGATTAAATCGTTCGTATTCTTCCATAATCAAGTTGGATAACTGTCGCGAAGTCAGTGTATTGTTTTCAAGCAAAAGTTGATACACCTCTTGTTCAGCAGGTGAACCCGACTGATTGGCTTGGTAGCGATCAACAAGCCGTGAGGCTTCCGCTTTTTCTGCAGTGATCGTGGCGGGTAAGTTGATGGGTTCCATCAGCTTCAAATAAATGGAAAAACAGCAACCTAAACTAAAGGCACCAATGAGCAGGAAGAGGAACGTTTTCTGTTTGACAGATTTAGCTAACTGGTTTTTAAAGTAGTTCATTTGCTCTCCTCTCAAAAAAATAATTATTCATTCTTTTAGCATACCTTTTATGGGAGAAAATGCAATCTAAAGTCTGAAAATTCTTTCAAATAGCATTAGGAAAAGTTATTGACAAACCTGTTGAAAATCAGGTAAGATATTTTCTAGACGCGGCGTGACAGAACTACCTCAGCCTGCGTTTCCTTCTATAGTATTTGCGGAAATGACGGAATGGCAGACGTGCAAGATTGAGGGTCTTGTGAGCAATCGCTCGTGTGGGTTCAAATCCCATTTTCCGCATCCTTACAGCTTCCCTATTATGGGAAGCTGTTTTTTTGTTTGCTCAAAAGATTCCCCATGGCGATCCTTCGATGAATTCTTTCGATCGCTTTGATCTTGAGCGTCTACTCCTAGAAAGTTGATACGAAGCTTCCTTTCCCAAATGTAAAAATCGATAAAAACTCTTTTATCATTGCATTTCACACTATTTTTCATATAAAATGAATAATATAACAATTTTTCTCGAAAGCTGGTTCGATGCTCCGCTTTTTCTTATTGGCGGATCAGAAACAGTTGCCTGAATTTACTGGTGATGAAAAATCTTTTCAGCATTTTTCCCATTCACCTTCTCTCCTCCTTCCCCCAGATAAACAAACCTCTTCCGACCGTTTTCTCAGTTACTTTCGATAGAAAGAAGGAGCCTAATGAAAAAAAGAGTACTGATCACCCTATTGTCATTCGTTATTTTGCTTATCGGTTGCGCAAAGGCAGATGAAGAACTGTCAGAGACCGTTGCACTTGGCATCGACGCACGACTGGAATATACAAACCAATCCGGAACGGGCTGGGCCTATTATCACCCAGCAACCTTAGAGTTGTTGATTGCCGGCAGTCAAGCCGAATTGGCTATTTTGGAAGAGCTTGATTCTTCCGACGAAGATCTTTATCAGTTAATCAGCCACACAATTGATTTGATGGCAACCGCTGAACGAGCGTTAGTGGAGCGTCGGATCGATGTCCCTGCTTGGTTTGCTGCCCGCATTGGTTATAGCGAGGCTCTGGCTGCGATTCATGAACGGAGCCCTATCATTCTCAGTAATCAAGACAACCTCAACCGTCTACTGGAGGTAGCAAACGAAACGATTCCTGAAGCCGACCCGCGTCAAAAGCTGGGGCTTTTGGCAGACGATATTGCGCAGCTTCAGCAGCTCACCGAAGATGAGCTAACTCTTCATCGCAGAATCAAACTTGACGACGAACTCACCGCCACTGTCTACCACACAAGTGAAACGAATGTTGACGTCTTCGTTTTTTCGAAGCCCGAAGAGGAGTACGCATCTGGATTTACTGTTCTTAATCGGGAAACTGCCGACGAGCAAAAAGCTGCATTCTATGAAACGATTTTACGAGGGCTGGTCGTAAATATTCCTCGTGAATCGTTAATGTTTATGAATCGATTCGATCAATCTTCAGATGAACATCAGCTGGCGGTGATGACCTATGGCTTTGATCATGACATTGATCAAGACATGGTCACTACCGTGTATCAACAGCTTCAAGAAGCAAACGCAAAACAAGAAGCAGCTACGGCTTTGCAGCAAGAGCAAAGCCAGCAAAACCAGGACGAACAAACTCAGACCGAGAATGAAGGAGCTTCAGAACAAAGACGAGCGATCGCACTTGCCGAATCCTATACGAACCTCATGGCTTTCTCACGTGCACGATTGATCCAACAATTAGAATTTGAAGGGTTTACCCATAATGATGCGCAATGGGCAGTTGATCAGCTCACGATTGATTGGAACGAGCAGGCGTTGAAGAAAGCAAATAGTTACCATTCCTTGATGAGTCTTCCTCCAGACAACATTCGCCGGTTATTGGCTTCCGAAGACTTTTCAGAAGAACAAATCGACTACGCGATGACAAACATGGGTAACTAAAAACTAGCGAAGAAAAGGGCATCGCGATGCCATATGCTGTTGTAGTGACCCCAAAAAATTTGGTTTTTTGGTCTAACTTTGGGGGTCAGTTGATGTCCCTTATACTGTGACTATGTTTATACCCAAGAAAGTGCTCGTTCTGATGCGTTCATTCGTACAAATTGGCGAGGTTTACTAGAGTCTCACGAGGAGGAGAAAAATGAAAAAACAAGTTTTGTTGCCATTATTACTGATACTATCCCTGATTTCAGGATGTGGGACGATAAATTTAGCAAGCCCTGAGGAACTTTCTGAGCGCATCGGTGCAGCTTTAGATGCTGGTTGGGAACATACCTATCATGCAGAAAATCTGACTTATGAGTTAAGTATTGAAAATCTCGAACTGATGATTCGAGGCAAAGAAGCAGAATTGGCCTTTCTAGACCAGGTCAATAGCAACTCAAAACACAAGGCGGCATTCATTGAAAACACGGAAACAATGATCGCACTCGCTCAAGAAGCGATCGAAGCTCGCTATCTGGATATGCCCAGTTGGGTTGCCGCTCGCAACGGCCGTATCGAAGCCTTACTTGCCATCCATGAAGAGAGCCCGATCATCGTCAGTAGACGAGCAAAATTGCAAGAATTATTCAACGAATACGAAGAGGATTTAGCACTAGTGACCGCTGGAGCAAACAATCCTCTTGCCGATGAAGAAGGAATCAATGAAGATACACGAGAAAAGCTTGGTTTGACACCTGATACACTTGAACACTTACTCCAACAAAGCGATGACCAAGAAATCGAGTGGCAGAGTGCTATTGATTTGGCGAACGGTGTGACCATGAATGTCTTTTCAACAAAACATGAGCCAGTGGAGATTCTCACATTTACGAATGCTGGCGAACAATACCCTGCCGCAATCACTTTGTTTAATGGGCAAACGACGGAAATCGTTCCCGAGATAATGACTCCTTACGAAGCCGTTTCCGCTTATTTTTACGAAATTGCCGATGCAGTTTATGAAACGATTCCAGTCGGTTATCGATTTCTGGTTGAATCCCTATGGCTTGAACTGGAAAACGACAATCGTTTTCAATTTAGAACCTACGTGTTTGATAACGAAGTGACCGAGGAAACGATTTTAGCAGGGTTTCATTTCGCCCCGACTGTAGCAGCACGCTATGAGCGCGAAAACAATGCGACAGAACGAGAACGTGAAGCCTTTTTCCTCGTTAGAGCGCAAGGAAATCGTCGCTTTTATTCAAAACAAGAGATGGCAGAACTGTTAGAAACAGAAGGTTTCACTGCGGAGGAAACACAATGGGCACTAGAGACCCTTGACGTAGATTGGTATCGCCATGCTTTAGGGCGCGCCAATCAATCCCGCCGGGTGTTAGGGATTCGTCAAAGAAATATGGCCGCTCATCTTGAAGGGAACGGCTTCTTACCTGATGAGATCGAATTTGCGATTGAAAACATGGAAAATTAGTATGTAGTGGACGAGACAGATCCCATTCCCCATTTTTTCTTAGCGTAAACAAAAAACCGACCAATCTTCCTGTTTAAGATTGGCCGGTTTCTTTATTTTTTGGTTTTGATTGGTACCATGGCTTTGCGCCGATGCTGTTTCATTATTGCTTGAAGACCATAGACACCAACTCCGATAATTCCTGCAAAAGCCGAAAAAGCAATAAAAATCACAGGAGACGCCCCACTTTCTATTAATTGTTTCCCTTGGACAAAGAAAAATAAGCCCATGCTGATCAATAATGCTAGAAATAGTGATTGTCCCGCCCCGTTTTTTTTCATGCTTGCTCTCCTTTTACTTGATTATAGGTTATTCTCTCATTTCATGAATGAAAAAACCTCCATCTTAAGGCTGATTCTTTCTTTCGATGATCAGATTGATCCCATTCGGATCAGTCAAATGCAAGCGGCTGTCTGTTTCTAACTCATAAGAAACGCCACTTGCCTTTAGATGACTTCGTATCGTAGAAAAAGCCAAAGCTGGCAAAACGATCGTAAAGTACGCTAAGCCTAGATCCTTTTCCTCCATAGCTGGAACATTTCTTCCCATCCAAATATTCGATCCGATATGGTGATGATACGAACCAGCAGCAAAAAACTTTGCTTGGCTACCAAAATCTGAAGTCAAACGCATGCCTAAAACTTCGGTGTAGAATTCTTCTGTTTTTGCCAGATCCGCCACTTTCAAATGGACATGCCCCACCGTGGTGCCAACTGGAAAAGTCGTTTGTGATCGGTCAGCGGCTCCCAGCACGCCTTGCGCGTCCATTTCGATAGTAACGCCTACGATCTCACCGTCTGCTCGAATATCCCATTCACTCTTCGGTTTGTCACGATACACTTCGATCCCGTTTCCTTCTGGATCGGTCAGGTATAACGCTTCACTATACCCATGATCGCTAGCACCATCCAGAGGGGCTTTTGCCTCCAAATAATGAATCAGCATATTTCCTAGGTCTTTACGGCTAGGCAAAAGAAACGCCGTATGGAAAAGGCCTGTTTTCCGTGTCAAAGGCAACGGATCACTTACCTTCTCTAGGACTAAAAGCTCTTGTGTCCCCACGCCCAATCGCGCGTGATCTACACTTTGCTCCAATAAAGTTAGGCCAATCACGTCCGAATAAAACCGGCTCATTTTTTCCATATTCGCTACTTTTAAAACGACTTTGCCAATTGCGGCTGTTGCATCGATTTGATAGGTTGATTGAATCATTGTCATCGCTATTTCCTCTTTTCTAAACAGTTAAATTCACTTGTACCTTTAAGTATAACACTAACTTTTAGTAAGTAAATAAATCTGCTTGTTGAGGAAAGGATTCCGTGATATCCCGTGACTCCTTGTAACAAAGCTTTTCCTCATCAGTCACAATCAAAGACAGCTCGCTCACTTTTGCAATGCTTCAATCAGTGAAATGGTCGGCTGCATCGCTTCTTCGGTCGTCCCTTCTAACACAACATAACAAAATGGCTTGTATTCAGCGGTGATGGCCAATAGTTGTTGATAATCAATCCTTCCTTCTCCCAATGGCACTACCTTGATTTTACCATCGATTACTTGATAGTCCTTCAAGTGCAAGCAAACGATGGCATCACCAAAGCGGGAAAAAGCTTCCCTTGTCAAAGCGACTTGCTCTTGATAGTTCTTCGCCGTAATCAGATTGGTTGGATCAAAGATGATCCCTAAATAGTCAGACGGTACTCGTTCCAGCAATTCTTCGATTCGATTGATCGATGATAGTGGATGATTCAAGCCCGCTTCAATCCCTAGCATCACTTGATGTCTCTTAGCCACTTGGACCAAACGCTTGATCACCTGAACCAAATCATCGAAAACGATGTCACTGAAATTTTCCTCGGTATACCCCATATTTGGCAAAACCGAACCAGTTTCACTTGCAACCATAGCTGCATCAAAGTATTTGGCATGTGCGAGATAGGTCTCGAATCTGGATAAAATCGCTTCCCGTTTTTCCAGATCAGGATGGATCAGATTACTATAACAACTCAATAAAGCGACCTGAACATAAGATTGACCAAAAACACGTTTGAAAAAGCGGCCTAAACCAGGGCTTAATTGCTCTGGCTCTGCCCATTGCGGGAAGGATTTATTTAATGCAAATTGAATGTTATGAATGTTTTTGGCGGCAATTTTTTGCGCTAATTCTTCTGGGGACCCATAATTCTTTAAATCATGCCCCCGAACAGTTAGTTGAAACATAGCTTCTCCTTTCTTCACTGCTTTTGAAGCAAAAAGAAGACCAAGCAGCGAATCACTTCAACTGGTCTTGGTCTTCCAATCATTCAGCAGTAGCGGCTCCTCACTTCATCCATTCCTTCTCAACAGATGATCAGAACCTTTTGTGACCTTTATTGTTGTGAACGATAATCTTCCGTGAACTCATCAATGATTTGCTGTCCACCATTTCTTAAGAAGGTTTCGATCGCTGTATCAAACCCATCGATCTCGATTTCCCCAGTCATATATTGGTAGTAAGCGTCTGAGATTCCTTCAATCAAGCTTGACCATGAACGATCATAGGTTTCAGAGGTCAGCGATTGTGCAGGATTGATCACCGCAAACTCTTCATTTTCCCGAATCTTTTCATTGGCTAAGTTGACATATGGGTTGCTTGAAGGGAAAACTGTTACTAATTCTGATGGACGAGACGAAGAAAATGGTTGTACTTCTTGTTGCCACTTCGTATCATCTAAACGGACATAGACACCCTCATCATCAATTTCATAATGGACCCCTTCGATCCCTTGCGTCATCAAGGTAAACGGCTCTTCGTCCATCAAATCGTTGATAAATTTCAAAACAACACGTAAGTCTTCTTCGGTTTCAACATTGTTTTTCGGAATGGCTAACCAACCACCCATTCCACCATTGGTATCAGAAAGGATACGACGTTCCACATTTTCATGGACGATATCATTGATCAAGACCCATTCCATATGCTCTTCATCAGTACCAGCTGCATCATCAATGTAGTTACGTACTTCTTGCAAACCACTCAATACAATCCCACCACGACCTTGAACGATATAGTTCTTCTGATCATTTTTCGCCATTACCGCAAAATCAGAATTCATCCAGCCGTTATCATAGATATTACGGAACCATTCCATTGCTTCTTTGTATTCTGGTTGCATAAAGGATGGCATCACTTCATCATCATCCGTGATCGTAAACCAATTGTCTGCACCAAAGTAACCTGAAAGTGAACGGAACCCAACATTAAAGGACTCATCACGTTCAACGAATCCGACCGTGTCATCTACCCCATTGCCATCTGGGTCTCCTTCTGTAAAGGCTTGTGCCACAGCTGATAATTCTTCTAAAGTCGATGGCACGTCCAACCCTAAATTGTCTAACCAATCTTTTCTTACGAGGACACCATAACGAGCGATCGGTTTTAGAAACGGTACACCATAGATATGACCATCGATCCGAGAAGATTCTAAGCGATCCTCAGAAATTTCTGCCAGATTCGGAAACTCTTCTAAATAGGGTTCCACATCCCAGAACATTCCAGATGCTAGCGAACTACGGACGGTTGTGTTATTGATTTCTGTCAAACTTACGATATCTGCTAAAGAATTTGACGCTAATGCTGCATTCAAACGTTCTGTTTTTGATGCGTCCGGCACCCATGTAAAGTCGATCTCGACCCCTGTATATTCTTCTAACTGTTGTGTTACATCCCCAGACGGAGGTGAAGCGGTATGCAGCATTGCCATCCAAGAAATACTTGTTTTTTCATCACTTTCTGGTCCATCAGATGAACCTCCGCCATCGCCGCAGCCTGCTAAAAACAGTCCTGCACATAATAATAAACTTGCTACTTTCAACTTTTTCATTCGTTACCCTTCTTTCTCTATTTTTAGGGAATCATCATCGAGCGGATCTTTCCCTTGATACTTAAAGTACGTAAAATCGGCATAGCTTCCAGCAAAGTGATCTAGATCATGGGCACTGATTCCAATGAAATTCCCTGTAAAACCACCAGACAAGAACTGGATGTTTTGCTTTTTAAAGGGATGCCACGTTTGTGATTACCGATAGAACCATTCTGCTTCTAGATAAGAACCGACTACTTTCAATCCGATCGGCTCACTTGAAGCAGCGAGGGGCAATTTATCTGGGAACAAGTGAAATTCTCCTTCACAACACCGAATCAGACGAAAGATCTTGCCGTCTTTTTCATCATAAGTCACATAGAAAAACAAATAGTTTTCTTCGTTTAAGAACAGCGACAATCCAGCCATCTGATTAAACTATTGGGGGTGGTATTCCATCGCTGTTTCAGCTTCAAAACAAAAGTCTTGTTGACGAATCGCCAATAAGTGCTTATGAAAGTTCGATTGCATCGATTCTCCGCCGATCAATCGCAAATACCCTGGTCGCTTACTCAGATTGCACCACTCTTCATTGGGCAGCAATCGCCTACCGTTCCATGCTTTTTGCAACGATCCTTTAAAATCATCCATAAAAACAGCAGGTGATGCCCTTTGCTTCTGAGCGTTGCTAGCGAGTCTGATGGTTTGATCTGGGATCGTATCATCATTGCTAAGACGCAGCCATCCTTCGTGATCCCAATAGACGGTTTGGAGTGCCGTCTCTCGTCCAAGGATCGCTGCCTCTTCTACTGGCCGAGTCATCAAATAGCTCATGACCCATTCTCCTGATGGTGCAATCGTCAAACTGCCATGACCTGTACATTGAAAAGGGGAATCTTCGCGCTGATAGGCACGCATCATGGGAAAATGCGGATCTACTTCATAAGGCCCAGTGATGGTTTTACTACGACAAACCGTTACCGCATGACCTGCACCCGTTCCTCCTTCTGCCGTCAGTAAGTAATAACACTCATTGTGGTAATAAAGATGCGGTGCTTCAGTCTTCGCCAGCTGGGTTCCAGAAAAAATTGGCACTCTGTCACCGATCAAGCGGCCTTGTACTTCAGAGTATTCTTGGAGCACGATCCCCACCGATTTATTTGGTGTATCCTTACGATAATCCCAAAGCGCATTCAATAACCAGATACGCCCCTCTTGATCATGAAACAAGGACGGATCAAAGCCACTACCATTTAAGTAAATGGGCTCACTCCATGGCCCATGAATCGTAGGAGCCGTGATGAGATAGTTTCGACAGTCTTTGAAGGGACGTGTCGTGTTGCGAACATTTGTATAGACACAATAGTATTGTCCGTTTGCGTAACTGATTTGCGGTGCCCAAATGCTGCAATTTGCTGTGTTACCTAATAAATCCACCTGATTGGTCAGAATATCTGTTTCATGGGACCAATTGACTAGATCTCGAGAACAGTAGACCCGAATTCCTGGCAACCACTCAAAGGAAGAAACCGCTAAATAATAAGTATCCTCGACTTTTAAAATACTCGGATCAGGATGAAACCCTCTTAAAATCGGATTATTGATCATTGCCTTCATGCAACCCCTCCTTGTTTGCTGACTGTGTCCGTTGTTTTTTTGTTGTGTCGGTCATCACGATGGAGAAAACAAAAACCCGCCGCTAAAAAGAAACAAAAGGCAATCGGAAAAGCGATCATTTGACTACCAATCAATGTCACAACACCAGTCAAAAAATAAAGAACACACGCTTGTTTTCGATAATTACGATAGCGAACCAGCATCGTCGCCACTGAAACCAATATCAGGAGTGCCAACAGCGTGAAGCCAAACCAAGCACCGAGTGTTTGAAATTGCGCCAATGCTGCTTCTGCCGTCATTTGCTTCAGTACAGTGGGAAACGCACGTTGAAAGATCTCTTCGAACTGCTGGACAGTCATTTGATTGATCGCCAAGGAAAAGCCGCCCATCAACACCAGAGCGAGAACCATCCCGATCCAGCCAGACCATTTTGCCTTGCTCATTTTTCTATCACTCCTTCGATAGTCACCCATTCAGGACGTTTGGGGCTTGTTTGGTAACAACACATTCGCTCCGTGAACGCGACCGTTTGGTGGCTTGCTGTTTTTCCCCAATCAGACCATCCGCAAGGGGCGAGCTGTTGATTAAAGCAGCAGGATAAAAAGGTGACTTTGGCTTCATTGCGCCAAGGGCGGCCTAGATAATAGGCTTTGTCCCCTGTCACCCGACACCGATCGAAGGTTAACCCGCTTGCTTGTTTGCTAGTTGAGGCAGCAGTAACGTAGTTCGTTTGTGGTGTATTTTTACAATGCAAGCGACACTCTTCAAAGGTGGCGGACCCACCGCCAAAAATAAAATCGACTGTTCCACTGATCCTGCAATGCAAAAACAAACTCTGTTGTTGGTCAAAGATTGTTTTTCGCCAAGGACTGATCATTGGTTCGCCTTCTTTGGTATATTTTGGCAATGGACCCAGACACAAGGTATCTTGAAAAGCATCGAGATGACAGCGTTCGAAGCGAATGTCATCCCCTTCGATATAGACGGCAACTGCTTGCCCGACTGCTTGCCCATACCATGCGTCATTGATGATGGTCAGGTTTTTTACAAAGACTTCTCGGCTATTGATAAAGAGCGTCGCTGTTTGAAAGGTTCCTCTTTTTTGCCCATTTTCATCGGTTTGCTCGGCAGCCAAGTGGTAGCATAAGAACGTGTTAGTTTCCCCGATCAACGTAAGCTGGTTTTTATAGATTTTCACCTGTTCTTGATACACGCCAGAGGCGATCGTGATCTCACAAGGTGCGTTTAAGGCTTCAGCAGCCAACACGGCTGCTTGGATACTCATAAAATCACCCTTTTGCGGCTCTTTACTAACCTTTAGCTTGATAGGAGGTGTTGTTTTAGAAATTCGATCCACTGCGCTCTCATCTCCTTGGTTTCTTCATGACCACCTGGCAAGCAACACGCCTGCCAATGCTCCTTGTAGCCTATTGCTTCATAATGCTGCCCGACCTGCTGATCCAAACGAGCGACGCCGCTTGAGGGGCAGCCACGATCCTCTTTGCCAACCAAACTCAAACGCGGGCGTGGTGCGATCTGTTTTTGGATCGCCGCAGTCGTAAAGTCTTTCAACACATTAGGAACATAATAGTAAAACCCATGTTTGCTTAGACGGTCCTCTTCGATCAATGCTTGATAGTCCACTTGTGCTGCCATGTCCACCACCACTGATATCCGTTCATCTAGTGCTGCCAACCACCAGCTCATCAAGCCCCCCATAGAAAGTCCCAATGTGGCGATAGCGGAATGTTTCACTTCTTTTCGGGAAGCAAGATAGGTTAAAAACTGTTGATTGTCATAGATTCGTTGTCCCCATAATGTTTTGCCTTGCAACAGAAACCGCTTGTAGCTATCATTCTCACCGTTTTTTCGTTCGCCAAAGCCCCACATGTCGATCACTCCAACGGCGACGCCCAGCTTCATAAATGCAGCGAATAGGCTTTCTTTTTGCATATACGGCGGACTTTGTCGCAGTTCTTCTTTCCCCATCGTGAAGTCGCCGCCATGAGAATGATTGAACAAAACGAGTGGAGCAGGTTGCTGAGAGCTGGGATAAGCAAAGTATGCAGGGACATCCTCTTCTTGATTTAATCGTAGAAGTAAATGTTCCAAGGTATAATTTTGCACCTGCTCTTTTGTTTGCTGAACCACTTGTGGTGCAACTTTCATATCAGGACCTAGCAGCTGAAGTAACTGAGGATTTCTCACAAAAAATCTCCTTGAAATGCCAGAGGCTGACGATTCTCAAATGACTGTGTGACGGTGATTTCCTGGCTATTCTCGATATGGAACGCTTCAGTTACGCCTTCCAAATTGATACGATCAAACTGAATATTCCGTCCACAGCCAATATAAAAACCTTGTTTTGTCATCTCTTCGATACCTGTCATCATCGCAGGCTTTCCTGGAATTGGGTGCTCAGCCATAGAGACGGCAATATCTTGGAAAGTGATATCTGAAATAAATTGTTCAGCCAAGCCATAAACAAACCCAGCGGCCGCATGGACATTCCGAGCCGAGATATTTGCAAAATGAATTCTCCGGAAATGAGGGGTTTCCTCGGTGATCGGGTAAGGATTTTTATCCCAAACATACTTTTCTTTGCCTTTCGGTCCACAGAAATAGTAAAGATTTAAAGTGAATGGACAGATGACATTATCCATCACAATGTTATTCACTCGAATATCTTCGATCGTTCCGCCACGTCCACGACGTGATTTCAAACGAATCCCACGATCGGTATCTTGAAAAATACAATTACTAATAGTGACATTACGAATATCGCCGCTCATCTCACTCCCTAGAACGACGGCCCCATGCCCATGAAGCATATGGCAATTTACGATCGTGATATTCTCACAAGCGATCCGTTCTTTAGTGTCCTCCGTTCCTGATTTGATGGCGATACAATCATCGCCAACATCGATATGACAGTTACTGATGCGGACATTTTTACAAGATTCAGGATCGATCCCATCTGTATTTGGCGAATCCGCTGGATTTTTGATGCGAAGATTATCGATCGTTAGATTTTGACAAAGAATCGGATTGACGGTCCAACTGGGTGAATCGACAAGACGGATATCTTTCAACGTAATTTGCTAGCAAGAGTCAAAACTGATTAATTTTGGTCGTGGATAAGCAAGCTGTTCACGATTTTCCCGAAAGGTCTTCCACCATCTTTGCCCTTGTCCATCAAGCATTCCTAGTCCTGTGACAGCGATATTTTCCGCATTCTCGGCATATAAACAAGAGGCATAAACTTCCCGTTTGACCCCTTCCCAGCGAGACACGACGACGGGATAGTCTTTGGGATCATCAGAAAATACTAAGGTCGCCCCCAATAGTAGGTGCAGTTCAATGTTACTTTTTAAAAAGAGCGCACCCGTCGGATAGTGTCCTGCTGAAAAAGTGATTCTGCCTCCTCCTTGTTGATGCAATTCATCAATTTTTTCTTGAATCGCTTCTGTCAACAGACCTTCTTTTCCTTGTAAATCAGCTGTAGTCAATTGGATATTCATTTCTTGCTTCCTTCCTCCGTTAATGGTTGCAGCAGTAAACTCGCTTGTAAAAAGGCACCGTATCCTTTGAAATCATTCGTGATAACGGGTTCACTGATATAGTAAACAAACGTACCATCCCGATTATCTGGTCCACCAAGACCAGCAACTTCACAGTTTCTGATCAGATTCAACCAACCTTCTTTTGTTAAAAAGACAAACTCATCCAGCAATCCTTGATAGGTCTCTTGGGCAAACACTTGCCATTTTTGATCGATGATCCCTGCTTTGACCGCTTTCGCTGTTGCGTAACAAATCATTGAAGAAGCGGATGCTTCTAAATAATTCCCACGCTCCCTGCCTTTATCTAAGACTTGATACCACACTTTTTTCTGGGGATCTCTTACTTTAGCAAGAGCTTCTAGACAGGAGACAAACATGTTTTCTAATGGATTCTTCTGCTCTGATTCCCCTAATAGCACCATCGTATCGGCGAGAGCCATCATGAACCATCCCATTGATCGTCCCCAGAAATTTTTTGAACAACCGGTCTTGGGATCTGCCCACGGCTGGACTTTTTGTTCATCCCACGCGTGATACAAAAGACCCGTTTTTGGATCTAGGGTATGCGTAAAGCATAAGGTGAATTGCTTGATTACATCTGCCAATGCTTCTTCTTTCTCAAATGTCAGTGCGTATTCTGTCAAAAATGGGGCCCCCATATATAAGCCATCTAACCACATTTGATACGGATAGATTTTTTTATGCCAGAACCCGCCTTCGCTCGTTCTTGGCATCTGCTGTAATTGTTGATACAGCGTGTCCAAGGCGATCTTGTATTTTGACGCTCCTGTTTCTTTGTATAGCAAGAATAAACATTTGCCATTATTGATGTAATCGATATTCATCGCATCCATCTGATAGTTTTTGATACGACCGTCTTCGTCAATATAAACATCCATCGTGTTTTGGATATAGTCCAAATAGCGTTTGTCACCAGTCTGTTCATAGGCTTCTTTCACGCCTTGCAAAACGACCCCGATGTCATAGGACCATTTTCCGTGATAAATTTTTTCTTTGCATAAGTAGTCATAGCGCTCAAATAATGTGTTCAAAGCAATTTCCGAATAGTTCTTCATGTGCGATACTTCCTTTTATTGTAGTCTCCTCAATTCATAGAGCTGTTTCAATGAATCCGTTTTACTGGCTGTATTTCATGAGGGTTCAGCTTGTTCTGCTATTTTTCAGGTGTTCTCTAGTGACCGTTTTGTTCACGGACCAGTAAAAGTCTTTGAGCCGTTTTCTTTAGATAATTACCTCATCTCCTTTACTGGCAACGGTTTGCTCCGTAGTCGATGCCGTTTTTGAAACCACCTGATCTGTTTCAATTGGGTGGATATCTTGAAGAATTTTTTTACCAGCAAGGGCAAAAACACCACCAACTAAGCTGCTCCCCATCAAAATGAGGCCGATCAAGAAATAGCTGCCAAGAACTAAATAGCCAACGATCAAAATCGACCAACTAATGATCGAATAATGCAGATAGCCTAAACCTAACAACGCACTCCCTCGCAGGATCTCAAACACGGTCACAAAGTTAGTGGCTGCCATGACGGTATACACGTGCATGAATAGAAAGAGAAACGCAATCAAAAAGAGGACATTCGCTACTTGGATAAACCATGGAAATGGCGCAAATATATTGGTGATCACGATTGCTGCGATGATGAGAAACAACCAACTGATCAGCACCGATTGTCGGAACCGTTCTTTACTATAGTAGAAAAAACTTTTGATCAAAGGCGGTCGTTCGTGAAGACGAAGCCAGCGATCATAATATTTCATCATGGCATACGAGGCTGGTCCGATTCCCAAAAAGATTCCCCCCAGAAGTGTCACACTTAGCCAAAGAAAATGAAGGGCGATCAGGGTCAAAAACGCGGTTAGCCCATCGTTGATTTTCGTGATTTTCTCAATCGTCATATGATCCCCTCTTTCTTAATAGATACCATCTTCCCCAATTTTTTTCGCCAAACGATTCGCAAAGACAACGAGGATCAAACCTACAAGACCTTTAAACAGCCCAACAGCTGTCGAGTAACTCAATTGACCATTTTGAATCCCGGCGGTATAGACAAAGGTATCAAAGATTTGGGCAACCTCACGGTTCATTGAGTTCATTAATAGGAACATATGCTCAAAGCCCATATCTAAGATCGAACCGATTTTTAAAATCATTAAGGTCACAATCGTCGGACGAATACACGGCAACGTGATGTGCCACATTTTACGTAGTTTGCCAGCCCCATCCATATCCGCAGCTTCATAAAGCTGTTCATCAACATTGGTAATAGCGGCTAGATAGACGATCGTCCCCCAACCGGCACCTTTCCAAAGATCTTGGAAAATGTACATTGGACGTAGCCAAGTACGGCTAGTTAAGAATGGGATACGTTCCCCACCAAGACTTTCGATCATGTTATTGATCACACCGCCTTCAGTCGTCAACAGGACGTAGAAGATTGAAACTACGATCACCCACGACATAAAATGAGGCAAATAAATAATCGTCTGGATACTTTTTTTCAAGCGACGGTTATTTACTTCATTTAACATAAGCGCCAATAAAATAGGAAAAGGGAAGGAAATCGTGATATTTAAGAAAAACATGATCAGCGTGTTGCGCATCAACATCACAAAAGTATCTTCAGTAAAGAGCCGAATAAAATGAGTAAACCCAACAAAGGGACTGCCTAAGATCCCTAAGAATGGCTGGTAGTCTTGAAAAGCGATGACTAAACCGCCCATTGGAATGTAACGAAAGATAATAAAATATAAAATACCTGGCAATACCATAATATAGAGCGCACGATTTTTTCTGATTTGCGCCCATTTTTTCTTTTTCAACCGCAGTCGCTGTTCTTCTTCAGTAAGTGGTGAGAAGTAATTATCAACTTTTGTTTCCATACTTGTTCCTCCGAGTTTTTTTGATTTGATAGTCCCATGGTAGCGTGTAAGAAAGATAACGTATATAATCATTTTCTCAGCATTGGTAAGGCATACATTTTTTAGGATTATTTCTCGGTCGAATTGGAAAACCATTGATTTATCAACGTTTGTCATGATTGTGATTTTTTTAACATGTAAAAGTGATTATATACGTTGTCCCCGCCTCATGATACGTTGGAAATACCTATTTAAGTAAAAAAAGATGGAGGTTTTTCCTATGCAACAAACCCTAAAAAAAACGAACCGCCCGAAGAGTGAACGGGTTGTTCAAGGATTTATTATCGGTTTTCTACTACTCTTTACCTTAATGTGTCTCTTGCCTTTTCTGAACATTCTCGGAAGCTCCTTTGCTTCTTCTTCTGAGATTGCGACACGAACATTTATCATTATCCCACGTGAATTTAGCTTAAATGCTTACCGGTATATTCTCTCGACTCCAACGATTTTTACGAGTATTGGTGTTTCCCTTTTTGTGACCATCGTCGGAACGGTTCTTTCAATGATCTTGACCTCTTTTATGGCCTATGCTCTTTCAAGAAAATATTTGCATGGACGTGGCATCTTCAATTTTATTGTCGTATTTACGATGTTGTTTAGCGGAGGGATGATCCCAAGTTTTATTTTGGTACAAAGCCTCGGCTTGATCGATTCTCTCTGGGCACTGATCTTACCGAGTGCCATCAGTGCATATAATATGATCATTATGAGAAACTTTTTCCAAGGGATTCCTGATAGTTTAGAGGAATCAGCAAAAATGGATGGTTGCTCTGATTGGGGCGTCTTTTTCCGTATCATCTTACCTCTTTCCTTACCATCGATTGCGACGATCTCTTTGTTCTACGCTGTTAGTTATTGGAATACTTATCAATCAGCGATTTTGTACATCAATGATTCAGCGAAATGGCCGATCCAAGTGCTCCTTCGACAAATCGTGATTGTCTCCAGCGGGATGAACGCCGATGCCGCTAGTGTCGATGTTGTCCCCCCAGCACAATCCGTGAAAATGGCCGTGATCGTCGTTGCGACTTTGCCAATGTTGATCGCCTATCCATTTGTCCAGAAGTATTTCGTGAAAGGTGCCATGGTTGGTTCCGTCAAAGGGTAGCCAACAGGCAGCAAAGAAAAAAAGCGTTTTTTGATCGTTGATCAAAAAACGCTTTTTTTCTTTTAATCTTTGGATCGTTTGCGATACTCTCCGGGTGTCATCTGTTCTTTCTTTTTGAAAAAGCGGATGAAGTTTTGAGAGTTGGTATATTGTAGGTTGGCGGCGATTTCTTTGATGGTCAAATCGGTTTCTCTTAACCACTTTTTCGCGACTTGCAATCGATAGTTTTGTAAGTAATCGGCAAAATTGATGGATAATTCCTTTTTAAACACATTACTTAAGTAATTGGCATTATAATGCAACTGTTCAGCAATGCTATCTAAGGAGAGATCTTGGTCGTATTGTTGGTGTACGATCAAGACCATCTTTTCAGACAAGGAGCGAATTTCTCGATCTGTTTTGGCTTGTGTCGTTTCAACGATAGGTAAAACTAACTCTTGATAGATGATTTGCTCAACTTTGAACAAACTGGTTTGGTTGAGCACGGATTGATAGACTTTACGACTATTCTGCAAGCTAGTATGATCTGCTCCTAGGAGTTGCCCTAGCTGAACGATACTGTTGATCAACTTAAACAAG
Source organism: Enterococcus sp. NPDC086594 (assembly GCF_044746145.1). Classification (NCBI taxonomy): domain Bacteria; kingdom Bacillati; phylum Bacillota; class Bacilli; order Lactobacillales; family Enterococcaceae; genus Enterococcus; species Enterococcus sp. NPDC086594. The sequence continues at coordinate 270,541 of NZ_JBIVBP010000002.1, read as the reverse complement.
GCACTTTCAATCGTCAACGGATTTTTGTTTTCATGAATGATTTCCCGTACGACTTCTGTGTAACTCGTTTTGATGGTCGCTAGATCCCCACTACGCATTGCATCCAAAAAGGTGCTTTCTGCTTCTCTAGGGTACTGAACGATCGCGTTATTGTCTAATTGTGCCGCAATGTCGTCAAAAAAGATAATGACTTCTTCCCCTAAATTCATTCGATAGTGCAAGGCTTCTTTGGCGTTATCAACCGCTAATTTGGTTTCTACGAGGCGGTCGTAGGATTGTGAGACCCCACAACTTATTTTGATTTTCAAGTAATCTTTTGCCGCTTGATGGATCTTTTGACAATAGGTCAATACTTGTTTTTGGTCAACTGATTCAGGAAGCTTTAAAATTGTTCCTTGGGTTTCTTGACTGGAGATGATTGGCTGAAAACGCAAATTCGCCGGAATGATTTCAGAAACGAGATTCTCGATGGCAAGCAAGAATATATCAATAGTCGCTGTTTCTCGTCCACACAAATCATCGATTTGAATCAGTAATACGGCATAGTGTTCCGTTTCGGATACTTCATACCCAAATTGTGACAGTTTTAAGTGACTATCTGCTTCTGAGATACAGCCGCGAAACAAGTTTAATAAAAACAAGGATTCTAACTCGGGCTTTTGGTGTTCAACTTTGACGGCGAGATCGTGGTTTTGATGTAAGACCTGGTCGATATCGGAAATCAACTGATTGACTTCTAATTTCTGACCTTGTTTTTTGGGCTTTAAAAGCTCACCGATCCGATTGATGGGTGAGGTAGCCACGATCGCAATGCGATAGGATACTAATAAAAAGAGGATGATCAAAAGACTGCCAATCACGATCAAACCGCTTCTTAATTCACGGATTGCTTGCGAAACACTGGCAGGTGCCAGACGGATCACATGATACCACTGATTGTAATCCGATTGTGTGACCACATACTTATTGTTTTCTTTGTCAGTGAAGATACCATCGTCGTGGGCAGCTGCGATCATTGTTTCGTGTAAGTCAGAATCGATCACTTCACCATTATCGAAAAGCAGTTGTCCGTCCGCATGAAAAATATTCAAAAAGGAATCGTCATGATCTGCCACCAACTGCGCAATGGTATGGTCTTGGTTTTCAGCGATCCCCAAAGCAGTGGTTTCCTGTCGAAACACAGGCAGCGTCATCACCATTTTTAAATAGCCATCTTCTGGCAACCAATACAAGTAGCGTTGGTTGTCGATCAACGCTTGAAAAGCAGCGAATTCAGTATCCTCGATCTGTTTTAAGGAGCCTTCTTCGATTTTCCAATGCTGATTCAAATTCACCAATTGGTAGCTGGCGTTTTCGATCCCCATCACACCAATGTAAGCAAGTTGCGAATTGATCTCTCGCACTTGTCGATAATTCGTCACGGAAAATGGCTGTTCCATCGTATCGGAAAAGCTTTGAGTACTGCTATATGTAGAAAAGGCATACTCCACCATCTGAATTTTTTGATCCAGATTTTCTTTGACTTGGTTGACCAAATTATGTTGACTTTGCAAAAACGTTTCTTGAATGTTTTGATACGTTCGATGATAAATGACCCCACTAAACCCAATGATTAAAGCGCTACCAATTAGAAAAATCAAAATAAATATTTTATAAAACAAGTTGGATGTTTGATGATAGCTTAAAAAGAATTTCATAGACTCCCTCCCATTACCTAACTATCTTCTTTTATACTAGCACATCCCAGAAAAAGTTCCTATGTTATTTTGAAAAATGTTTCACGTGTGCATCCTTGGTGTATTGACATTCTCGTGGGAACAAGCTATGCTTGAATCAAGCAAAAAGGAAGAAGGTTTTCTATGGTCACGATCAAAGATATCGCCAAAGTCGCTGGTGTTTCACATACAACTGTTTCTCGTGCGTTAAACGATAGCCCATTAATCAAGCCAGAAACAAAAAAGAAGATCGCAGCCATCGCTGAATCTTTACACTATGTGCCCAATGTCAATGCCAAAAGTCTGGTGAATCAAAAATCCTATATCATTGGTCTTTATTTTTCTCATCTATCCATTGGTACTTCCGATAGCTTTTTAGTCGAAGTGATCAAAGGAATCAGTGATACCCTACCATCCGAATATACTTTGGCGGTTCATGAATTATTGCAATCCGATACATTTGATGAAGAGCCGAATCGCCTCGATGGAGCGATCGTGATGAGTCAAAGCGATCGTGATGACGGTTTTATCGCTGCTCTTTCAAAGAAAAACATTCCCATCGTCGTTTTGAATCGTCAATTGCAGGATGCAACCTTGATGAATGTCACTAGTAATGATGCCCAAGGGGTCTATCAAATGATCACCTATGTGCTTGAACAAGGCTTTCGAAAGATCGCCATGATCGAAGGGATCGCTTCCTTTGGTTCCGCTAGAGAGCGCCGCAAAGGATTTATGAAAGCGATTCAAGAAAAGCAGCTTGTCTGCCCGAAAGAATACTTCGTAGCTGGCGACTACTCGTTGGAAAGCGGTCAGCTGGGTGCCCAGCAACTACTCGCTTTACCTGAACCACCTGAAGTGATTTTTTGCGCCAATGATGACATGGCGATCGGTGCGATCAATGCCTGTCATCAAGCAGGACGAAAGATCCCTGAGGAGATCGGTATCATCGGTTTTGATGATAGTTCTTTTTCTCCCTATACGTATCCCCCATTAACAACGATCCGCAAACCAGTCTATGAAATGAGTCAATTGGCAGCAACCCTGCTGTTGCAAGCATTTGCCAATCAAGTAGTTGAGCAACAACATTTCTTTGATACCTCGTTAATCATTCGTCAATCGTTGTAAGCCTCTTGTTTTCAAGAGCGCTTACGCAAAAAAATGTTAACGTGTGCATAACTATTTTTTAAGGAGGATTCTATGAAAAAAATTACCGAACAACCCCATCAAACCTATCCAGCCCGAGTGATTCAATTCGGGGAAGGCAATTTTATGCGGGGCTTTTTTAACTGGCAGCTGCAGCAAATGAACAAACAAGGGCTTTTTAATGGCAGTGCCGTTGTGGTACAGCCGATTGATCACGGCTTGAAAGAGCTGTTGGCACAACAAGAAAATCTCTACACCGTTATCTTAGAAGGACTTGTCGATGGCGCTTTATCTCAAACATTTGAAGTCGTCTCCACCATTGATCAAGTGCTGAATCCTTATCAGCAATGGGAAGACTATCTTGCTTTAGCCGAAGACGAGCAACTTGAGATCATCGTTTCTAATACGACGGAAGCAGGTATTGCGTTTCACCCAGAGGATACCTTACACGATACCCCTCCCCACAGTTTTCCCGCAAAACTGACCGCTCTTTTGTATCGTCGTTTTCAACTACGAAAAAAGGGATTTTTGATCATTCCTTGTGAATTGATCGATCGGAATGGGGAAAAACTAAAAGAGATCGTCTTACAATATGCCGCATTATGGTCTTTGGAGTCAGACTTCGTCAACTGGTTAGAAAAAGAAAACACCTTCTGCTGCAGCTTAGTCGATCGGATCGTTCCAGGATATCCTCGCGATAAAGTGGCACAATACCAAGAGATTCTTGGCTATGAGGATGCCGTAATGGTCACTGCGGAACCCTTTATGCTCTGGGTGATCGAAGGAAGCGGCGTAGCCGAAAAGCTTCCCTTGCAAGAAGCTGGGTTGAATGTGATCGTGACAGAAGATATGACCCCTTACCGTGAACAAAAAGTACATTTATTAAATGGTCCTCATACGGCGATGGTTCCACTCGGTCTTTTAGCTGGTTTAGAAACCGTTGAAGAAGTAATGAACGACCGTGATTTTGCAGCCTTTTTGGATGGTCTTTTTCTGGAAGAGTTGATTCCAATGCTTGATTTGCCTAAAGCGCAGCTTGCAGCTTATGCGGAACAAATCAAAGAGCGCTTCAGAAATCCTTATGTGAAGCATCAGCTGCAATCGATCGCTTTAAACAGCGTCTCAAAATTCCGTGCGCGTCTTCAACCAGTCTTAACTCGTTATGTCCAACAAAACCAGCAGTTACCAAAACGAATCACTGCCGCACTGGCAGGGTTGCTGACTTTCTATCTCACTCGACCTTTTCAAGAAGATGACCTAGTGACAACCATATTTCAGCAAGTGAAACAATTACCAGCAGAAGAACAGATCGCCACTCTATTAAAAAATGAGCAACTCTGGCATGCAGACCTGAGCTTTATGACAGCGACAATCAATGAAATGTGCGCATGTCTAAAACAAGACGGACCCCGCCAGTTACTTGCGTCGATTGACACCCCTGAGCCAAGTTTGAAATAAAGGAGAATCTTTATGTCCAGCACATTAACAGAAACACCCGCGCAACTATTGAAATTGCACCCTAATGATAATGTCGCAGTCGCATTAAAACCACTAGCTGCTAAAACGACCCTTTCATTTGAAGACCAAACGATCACCCTTTTTGAGGATATTCCGCAAGGACACAAAATCGCCCTCAAAGACCTAGCTCAATCACAAGACGTGATCAAATATGGCTACCCCATTGGACATCTCTTAACTGATGTTAAAACTGGCCAATGGTTGCATACCCACAATGTCAAAACCAACCTTTCTGGTACCTTAGCATACACCTATGCCCCCGATTTGCATCCCGTCCGTTATCCAAAAAGGGCTGCGACGTTCCAAGGGTACCGTCGAGCAAACGGCAAAGTTGGAATTCGTAATGATTTACTGATCGTGCCAACAGTTGGTTGTATCAATGGTATCGCTGAGATCATTGTTGAAAACTTCAAGAAGAATCATCCAGATCTTGGCACCTTTGATCATATTACGATCCTTAAACATCCCTACGGCTGCTCCCAGTTAGGCCAAGATCATCAAAACACCCGTCAAATTTTAATTGATGCGGTGCATCATCCAAATGCCGGTGGCGTCTTGGTCTTTGGCTTAGGTTGTGAGAACAACACCGTTCCCGAGTTTAAGAAAAACCTGGGTGACTACGATCCAAAGCGCGTCAAATTTATGGTGGCACAGGAAAGCGACGATGAAATTGCGGTCGGCGAAAGCTTATTAGAAGAATTACTGGAAGCAGCAAAAGAGGATCAACGAGAAGCCGTTCCCTTGAGTGAGCTAAAGATCGGGTTAAAATGTGGGGGTTCTGACGGGTTTTCTGGGATCACCGCCAACCCTTTGTTGGGGGCATTTTCTGACTTTTTAGTTTCTCAAGGTGGCAGCACGGTCTTGACGGAAGTACCCGAAATGTTTGGCGCTGAACAAGTCTTGATGGCGCGTGCACAAGATGAAGCAACCTTTGAAAAAATCCTCCATCTAATCAACGACTTTAAAGATTATTTTCTTGCTTACGGTGAACCAGTCTATGAAAATCCTTCTCCTGGCAATAAGGCAGGCGGCATCACTACGCTAGAAGATAAGTCATTAGGCTGTACCCAAAAATCTGGGACTTCCGCTGTCGTCGATGTCTTAAAATATGGGGAAAAACTCCGTAAGCCAGGCTTAAGCCTGCTGGAAGGTCCAGGAAACGACCTTGTTGCCGCTTCTGCACTGGCTTCTGCCGATTGCCAACTCGTCTTATTTACTACTGGTCGCGGCACGCCATTTGGTGCCTATGTGCCGACCATGAAAGTTGCCACGAATCAAGAGATTTATCATAAGAAACCCCACTGGATGGATTTCAACGCCGGTCGCTTGTTGGAAGAGCCGATGGAGGTCGTGCTGGAAGACTTTATTCAAGCGATCATCGATACTGCCAGTGGAAAACCGACGCGTAATGAAGCCAACAACGTTCGTGAGATCGCCATCTTTAAAAATGGTGTGACACTATAACCAAAGAAAAGAGGTTCGACATGTTTTTAAATGAAAACTATTTACTGCCAAATGAAATTGCTCAAACCCTTTACCATGAATATGCCAAAGAACTGCCGATCATTGATTACCACTGCCACTTAGACCCAAAAGAAATCTATGAGGATCGTCCCTTTAAAACTATCACCGAGGCTTGGCTAAGTGGTGATCATTACAAATGGCGATTGATGCGCGCTTGTGGCGTACCCGAAGAAGCGATTACGGGCAATGCCAGTGATTATGAAAAATTTTTGGCATGGTGTCAAACAGTGCCAAAATTGGTGGGAAATCCCCTTTACAGTTGGACCCATTTAGAATTAAAGCGATTTTTTGAGATCTATCTTCCCGTTACTGAAGAAAATGCCGAAACTTTGTGGAGGCTATGCAACGAAAAATTGCAGCAAAAAGACTTTACCCGAAGAGCTTTGATTGCTCACAGTAACGTCGAGATCGTTTGCACCACAGATGATCCAGTCGATGATCTTCACTATCATCACCAATTAAGCCAAACAGAACAACGTTTTCGGGTCTTGCCGACCTTTCGACCTGACAAAGCGTTACAAATCGACCATCCGAATTTTCTTACCTATGTTACCAAACTCGAAAAGAGTGTCGAGAGCGCGATCACTACCTACGATGCTTTCTTGACAGCCTTGCGGGACCGTGTAACCTACTTTCACCAGCATCACTGCCGCTTGTCTGACCATGCGCTGGATACTTTAGTGTATGCTGCAGACGAACAGTTATCCCTTGAAGCAATTTTTGCTAAAGCATTAGCTGGGGAATCTTTGGAGGAAAACGAAGTCTCGTTCTTCAAAACCAATGTTCTAGTTGAACTGATGAAGCTGTATCACGAACATGGTTGGACGATGCAACTGCATGTCCATGCGTACCGTAACTGCAACCAACGAATGTTTGAGCGCTTGGGACCAGATACGGGCTACGATGGCATCAATGATCAACCACTGACTCAAAACTTGCAGAAATTATTGAACGCTGCTGATGCGCAAGACCATTTGCCTCAAACGATTCTCTACTCCTTAAATCCCAATGACTATGATGCACTCGTCGCTTTGATGGGGTGCTTCCAGCAAGAAGGCAATAATAAATTGCAGTTAGGATCTGGTTGGTGGTATAACGACACCCGCGCAGGCATGCGTCACCAATTGACGAAATTCGCAGACGGCAGTGTGATCTTTAACTTTGTCGGCATGCTGACGGATTCAAGAAGCTTTCTGTCTTACACCCGTCATGAATATTTCCGACGCGTCTTTTGTGAATGGCTTGCTGAGATCGTTGTACGTGGTGAAGCACCTGCTGATCTTCGTCAGCTAAAACCATTAGTAGAAAATGTCTGTTATCAAAACGCCAAAAACTACTTCAAATTTCAGGAGAAAGACAATGGAAAAAATCGTCATCGTCGGTGATTCCACCGCATCGATCAAAGAGCCTAGCGCTCGTCCAGAAACGGGCTGGGGTGAAAAGATCTCACGCTATCTCCCCCAGCATCAAATCGTCAACTTGGCAAAAAATGGGCGTTCCTCCAAAAGCTTCATTGAAGAAGGACGCTTGTTGCAGGCAAAAAAAGAACTATATGCTGGTGATTATCTCTTGATTCAATTTGGACACAACGATCAAAAAACAGATAGTCGTGGTACGACACCTGTAGAATATCAGCATAATTTAGCAACCTTCGTGCAAACGGCACGCCAGCAGCAAGCGACACCGATCCTATTGACCTCGATCACTCGTTTGCATTACGTGGACCAACAGCAACTTGATCCTTTGGCAGTCGGTCCTTACCCAGAAGCAATGCGTGCTTTGGCTACCTCCTTGGATGTGGTCTGTCTGGATCTTTTTGCCGCAACACAACGGTTCTTTTCAGCGCTGGAACCACAACAGGCGAAAACCTATTTTCTTCATTTAGAAAAAAACCAGCACCCCAATTATCCAGCCGGCATTACGGATAACACGCATTTGAATAACCAAGGTGCTACAGCCGTCGCCAAATTAGTTGCCAAATGTTTGACAAATGCTCCATTACCGCTTGCACAACAAGTTTTGTTAGATTGAAACTCATTGTTCGTGTTGAATCTTCCCCTAACATAAATACGCTACCTGATTTGAAAAAGAGCTACTCAAGCAAAACGCTGCGAAGACCATTTTCCTTCACAGCGTTTTGCTTTTCACTCTTTCTAAAAGATTTGTTTGCCATTCCTTTGCTTCAACCCATTTATCGCCAAGCTACCTTTTAAAAACTTGCATTTCTTAGGTGTTGCACCATAAAAATGGGAACGATTGCAATCGTCCCCATCCTTACTACTGATTGTTTTATTCAGGTTGTTTCCCGATATACGCCAAGATACCGCCGTCTACATATAAGACATGGCCATTGACAAAGTTTGATGCCTCAGAAGCTAAGAAAACCGTTGGTCCTGCTAAATCTTCTGGCTCACCCCAACGGGCAGCAGGTGTTTTCGCTACGATAAATTGATCAAATGGGTGACGAGAACCGTCTGGTTGGATCTCTCGTAATGGTGCGGTTTGCGGTGTTGCAATATAACCAGGTCCGATCCCATTACATTGAATGTTAGCTGAACCAAATTCAGCACAAATGTTTTTCGTCAACATTTTCAAGCCGCCTTTAGCCGCTGCGTAACCAGCCACTGTTTCTCTTCCCAATTCACTCATCATTGAGCAAATGTTAATGATTTTTCCATGTCCTTTTTTGATCATTGACGGTAAGACTGCTTTTGAAACGATAAATGGAGCGTTCAAGTCCACGTCAACGACTTGGCGGAAGTCTTCAGCAGACATCTCCAACATCGGGATTCGTTTGATGATCCCAGCATTATTGACTAAGATATCAATCACGCCAACTTCTTCTTCGATCTGCTTGACCATTTCGTTGACTGCTTTTTCATCCGTTACATCACAGACATAGCCGTGGGCTTCGATCCCTGCTTCACGATAGTTTGCTAATCCTTTATCCACTGATTCTTGATCCAAGTTGTTAAAAACGATCGTTGCTCCTGCTGCTGCTAATGAACGAGCGATCGTAAAACCGATCCCATAGACAGCTCCAGTCACTAATGCGATCTTACCATCTAAACGAAATTGATCCATTGAAAAATCCATAATTGATAAACCCTCTTTCTTTTTATTTTAAGTCGTCCATTGCCACCATATCCATGTCGGTATAGGTGATATTTTCGCCACACATTGCCCAGATAAAGGAGTAGTTACTGGTTCCAACCCCCGAATGGATCGACCAGCTTGGAGAAATAACTGCTTGTTCTTCACTAACGACTAAATGCTTCGTTTCATCTGGTTTGCCCATCATATGGAACACTTTTGTGTCTTCGTTGGCAAAATCAAAATACACATATGCTTCCATCCGACGTTCATGGGTATGACTTGGCATCGTATTCCAAGCACTGCCTGGTTCTAAGATCGTGTACCCCATTTGTAATTGACAGCTTTCACAAACATTTGGGTGAATGTATTGATAAATTTTCCGTTCATTTAATGTCAAGCCCTCGCCTGTCTCCATTGGTGTGACTTGATCGATACTGATTTTTACATTTGGGTATTTCTTATGTGCTGGCACGCAAGATAGATAGAATTTCGCTGGATTTGCTGGATCATCTGAGTGGAACAAGACTTGTTTGGTTTCCTTGCCGATATAGTAGCCGTCTTGTTTTTTCATTGGTTCTTTTTGGCCATCGATCGTGATCGCACCAGGTCCTCCAATATTGATGACGCCCAATTCGCGACGTTCTAAGAAGTATTCCACCCCTAATTCGCTGCTTAATTGCACTTCTAACGCTTCTTCCGTCGGTGTCACTCCGCCAAAGATCATCCGATCATTGTGGGTATAGGTCAGCATGATTTGTCCTGGTGTGAAAATTTTCTCTACCAAAAATTCTCTGCGTAATTCCTCGGTACTATAGTGACGAATATCAAGTGGACTATGGGTATAGCGTGTTTCCATGTGTTGCATGTTTTATTCCTCCTATCGGATAATTTTTCCTGAACCTGTTGCAATAAATTCTTGTATCTCATTGGCGCTAAACTGATTACAGTCGCCATGGATCGTATGTTTCAAAGCAGATGCGGCTGTGGCAAAATCAACGATTTCTTGGTCTTGTTTCTTCGTGACAACACCATGTAGGATACCAGCTGAAAAGGCATCGCCGCCTCCGACGCGATCAACGATTGGATTGATCTCATGGGTAGCAGAAACGACATAATTGCCGTTATGCCATAGGCTTCCTGTCAATTGATTGTGACTTGCTGAGAGCACCTGACGACTAGTTGAATAAAAGAGCTGGATATTTGGGTATTTCCGATGCATTTCTTGATAATAGTAGTCATCTTCGACTTCCTCTGTTGGAGCTGATACATCCATAAAGACTTGGGCATCTAACTGTCCTGCCGAGCAATAATCGACATAGGGGAGCACTTCTTGCAAAAAGACGCGTGCTTCAGCGGTCGTCCACAGCTTTCCACGATAATTGATATCGAAACTGATTTTACAACCAGCTGCTTTCGCTTCTTTGATCAACGTCAGCAAAAGTGTCTTCCAAGTCGTTGAAAGAGCGGGCGTGATCCCTGAAAGGTGAACAATATCAACCCCATCAAAAAGGTCAGATTGCCACTCATTTTCTTTAATTTGAGCAAAGCTAGAGCCTGCGCGATCATAAACCACTCGCGCTGCTCGTTCCCCGATACCGGTTTCAATATAGTAAGTACCTAGTCGGGAACCGCCACGAAGCACGTGGCGACAATCGACGCCATAGCTTCGTAAATGATGAAAAACGGCATCTCCTAAAGCATTCTCAGGCACTTTACTAGCAAAAGAAACGCGATGACCAAAATTCGCTAAGGAGATCGCAACATTGGCTTCTCCACCGCCATAATGGGCAGCAAACATCGAACTATGGGCGATTCGTTCGCCTAACGTTGTCGATAGACGCAACATGATTTCTCCTAGTGTCAGAATGTTTGCCATCTTACTTTCCTCGAATCTCTTTTAATTTTGCCGCATATTGTTTCGCTACTTCTGTTACTTTGTCAAAATCCCCACTTGCTGCTGGCGCTAACAAATTCCCCCCTACACCAACGGCTACAACACCCGCTGCAAACCATTCTTGCATGTTGTCTAAGCTGACACCACCGGTCGGCATAATGTTTAATTGTGGCAATGGCGCTTTGAAGGCCGAGATGATACTTGGTCCATACGCACTACCCGGGAATAGTTTAATGATATCTGCGCCTGCTTTTAAGGCGTCCTTCATTTCTGAAATGGTCATGCAACCAGGCAGATACGGGATTTGATATAAATTACATAATTCAGCCGTTTCTTGATCAAAGGTTGGGCTGACGACATATTCTGCTCCTGCCATGATCGCTAAGCGGGCGGTCACTGCATCAAGAACGGTCCCCGCACCAACAACTACCTCTGGATTCTCTTTGAAGATTGCTACTAATTCAGCGATTACATCCGCCGCTTGAGGCACTGTAAAAGTCAACTCAATGCCGGTGATCCCCCCTGCAACGATCGCTTTACTTGCTTGTAGTGCTTCTTCTTTTGAAGCGCCACGTACAACAGCGATCACACCGCTTTCCTTTAGTTTCATTAAATTCGCTACTTTTTTCATTAAGACCCTCCACTTATTTCCTATTTGGAAAATGGTATTTATTATAAAGAAACTTACACGTTCATTATACCGTTCTCGTTTTTATTTGCAAGGGCTTTCCATTAAAAAGTTTACAACGCTTGCTCAATTTGTTGTTTTGTCGCAATAATCGCATCGATCAATGTCGTTTTGTATTTTGGGGTCAAGCGGTATTTCGGTAGGCTGATAGAAAACGCCCCAACGATCTCCTGATCTTTTGTCAGTGAGGCGCCGATGCAATAGATTTCTTGTTCCATTTCTTCATCATCAAAGGCTACTTGGTTCGCTTTTGCCTGTTCCAATTCTTTCTTCAACTTCAACTGATTTGTAATGGTATTTTCGGTATAAGCGGTTAAAGGCGTTGCTGCCAAGTACTCCTCTACTTGAGGGGCATCAAACTCCGCTAAAACGGCTTTCCCCATGGCAGAGCTATACAACGGTCTTGTGATTCCTACTTTTGAAGACATGCGGATCGTTTGATTCTGAGGCTCCAATTTATTGACATAAAGAATCTCATTGGCGGTCAAGACCCCTAAGTGGATCGTTTCATCCGCCGTTTTCTGCAATGCTTCCAAGTATGGCAAGCTGATTTCCACTAAATCAAGCTCTTGAATGTTTTGATTCGCATACTTGATCAGCTTAGACCCTAAGCGATAATTCTTCTCTTTGTCGCGTTTGACATAGCCGATCATTTGTAGCGTTTCCAATATTTTCAAAGCTGTGGATGGGGTCAGTTTCGTTGCTTCTGAAATTTCTTGCAATGGTTTACTTGGCGCTTCTGCGAGGTAATCTAAAATGGTTGCTGCTTTTAGTAGTACGGTTCCATATGGTTTTTGTGTCATCATTTCTCCACCTTTATTTTCTATATAAGAAATTATAATATCTTTTTAGGAAATGCACAATCTTTTTCCTCTATAAAAGCATGACGCGATTCCTATTTTACTTTCTGTCGTTATTCATTGTATGATGAAGGCAAGACAAAGGAGTGCCGAACAATGGACTTAAATGTATTGATCAAAGGAAAAAAATTGACTGACAATGAGCTGCAAATTCTTGATTATTTGCTTGCAAATACCGCTGCGATCGATGGACTGCCCTTAAGAGAAATCGCTAAAACGATCTACACTTCCCCAGCAACCATCGTGCGGCTTGCGCAAAAACTAGGTTTTTCTGGCTATCTAGAGCTGCTTTACTTCTTAAAGAATCGCTTGAAAAATCAGACGATCACTGAAGCCGCCATCGATTACCAAATTGACGCTGCCAGTATTGCAGATACGATCGAAGCGATCAAAGAAATCTATGGACAAAACAAGAACAAGTTTATTACGATTTATGCCACAGGTTTTTCGGGGATCGTGGCAGAATACCTCCACAAAAAAATGCTTGTCAACGGCATCAAAACCTTATTAGTCAGTGCTTCTGACTCAGGTGGGATCATTAGTAACAACATTGAGAACATCAGTATGTTGATCACCATTTCTAAATCTGGCGAAACACAAAAAGTGCTGGAAAAGATGGCATTAGCCAATGAACATCACATACCAACTGTTTTGTTTTGTGGTAACGGTGAGCATCGCGCCAATCAACTAGCGACCTTTTCCTTTGAAGTGACAGATGAACGTCCCTACGACACCCAAAACATCCAGTACACCAGTTTCTTTGGCAAACTGCTCTTATTGATGGAATATATCGTTGACGCTTTCACGTGTGTTGAAAAAGAAAACCAGCAACCCTAGTGGATTGCTGGTTTTTGCTTATGCATGAAAATACGTTTTTGCCAGTTCTTGATAAAGCGCGTGGTTCTGCAGATCAGGAACAAATTTTTCATCTGGCTGATCTTGCCGCACAACAGAGCTTTTGTACAAATCATACAAGCCGAATATCGGTTCATTTTCATCGGAAAGATAACAGGTTAGCCCCAACACATCCGCGGTCATTTGACCTAATAGTTTTGTTTGAAAGAAACCACCACTTACAGTGACTGCCCCTTCCAACTGCGCCATTTGCTTTAATAAATCGATGTTCATCAGCATGCCTTCGAGGACTGCCCGTAACATATCTGAGCGATTGTGTTTCAGGGTCAAGCCAGAAAAGCCACCTGTGATTTCATTCGTCCAAAAGGGTGCCCGCTCGCCATTTAAATAGGGGAAAAAACGTAAACCGTTGCTGCCGATCGGTGATTCCTCCATGACTTGCGGCAGATAATGATAAAACCCATCAGGATCTTCTGATAAGGTCTCTTTTGCCCAAGCAAGCACACAACCGCCATTATTCGAAGGTGCCCCTACGACATAGAGGTCTTCTTGCAGATAGTAGCAAAAAATTTGTTTTTGGCGATCAAAGACCGTGGTCTCACTTACTTTACGAACCGCCGCACTGGTTCCGATCGTCAAGCTGTTGCGGATCCCTGTAGAAATATAGCCAGCATATGCTGCCAAACACCCATCGCTAGCCCCACACATCACTTCTACCTCAGGCTTCAAGCCACACCGCTGCGCCATCTCCTTGGTAATCAAAAAACGATCAGTCGGTGCACATAAAGGCGCTAATTGGGCTTTTGAAAGGGATAAATAGTTGAGAATCTTTTGACTCCATTGCTTTTCTTTCAAAGAAAAAAGACCGGTCGCTGATGCGGTACTATAATCGATCCGTGCTTGTCCAGTAAACAACGCCATTGCTAGTTCTTTTAAGCCTAACCATTTCGTCTCTTTGGAATATGAACCACTTGTTTGAAAATAAGCCAGTTTCGCAAAGGGAGACATCGCATGGATCGGTGTCCCTGTCTCTTCATAAAACGTTGCTGCCAGATCCGTTTGACGAAAGGCCGTCATCGTTTGATTCGCTTGATTGTCTGACCAAATGTAAATCTCTTCTGCTGTCTCACCAGCCACTGGCATCAAACTGTGCATGGCGGTACTGAACCCGATCACTGTGATTGCCGCTTTTAATTGAGCGGGAATCGTTGTGACACCACTGATTAATTGGCTACTGATCTGGGTCGCTGATTGGGTCTGTTTTAACCCGTGGCTATGGGTTTTGATTGGTAATGACTGTGAGTAAATGATTTTCCGATCTTCAATGACCCCAAATTTTATGGCTGTTGTGCCGATATCAATCCCTAAAAACATCGCATTGCTCCCTCTCATCTGATTCAATTAGCTTTATTCTACCATAGTTAGTGGCATATTCTAGCATACCTGTCTGATCGTTTTGTTGAGAAGACGTTTAGTGATGATTTTCTTCAGAGAAGTATTCTTCCACAGCAAAAATCAAAAAAAGAAAGATTCTTGGAGAATCTTCCTCTTTCCAGTTATCCCATCAGAAAATGTTTCGCAAATGTGAAACAAATCAAGACAATCCTGGCCAGTAATCACCATTTTCCGAGACCAAATCATCGAGTAACTCTTTGGCTACTTTTGCGCTAGGAATCGTTTTGGAAAGGCTTAACGCTTGCCACATTTTTTGATAGCTCTTTTCCACATATGCTTCGACCACTAATTTTTCCACAGTCACCTGTTGGAACATGAGCGCTTGTTGGAAGGCAGGAATTTTTCCTTGAGCGAGGGCTTCTGGTCCATCAGAACCGACGATACATGGCACTTCCACCATGGCATCATCCGGGAAGTTCGCAATCGCGCCGTTGTTTTCCACAATCATGACCATTCGCTCATGAGTATTAAAAGCGATGGCGCGTGCCAAATCAACGATAAAAGTTGCATGGGCATCAATCTCAAAAGCGATCCCTTCAGCAGATCCTTGTGCAGTGATCTTTTTGGCATGATCGAACACTCGTCTTTCCCGTCCTTCCATCACTTCATTGGAACGCGTATACTCTGGGTGTTCTTTCATGTGTTCGTAGACGTAATCTGGGTATAAATAATACTTCAAGTACGTATTTGGCAGATATTCTGGTGTGAGAGCCAAGAGGTCTTTGGCTTTTTTGTGGGTGTCTTGCCAACTTGGGTCTGTATGTTGGGTATCCACTTCGATCTGCGTCAAATAGCCATGTTCTGCAACATAGTCACGTATGGTTTGAATGTACTCCGTGCCTTCTTTGTCTTTGACACTAGTCCACCAGCCAAAATGATTCAAGCCAAAGTAGCGAACTTCTAACTCTTCTGGCTGCTTGCCAATGATTTGCGACATGCGCCGCAACGTGCCCACGGGCATGTCACAGATATTCAGAACCTTTGACTCAGGACGCAAGACCCGACATGCTTCAGCTACGATTGCAGCTGGATTGGAATAATTCAGCATCCAACAATCGGGGGAATACTGTTCCATGTAATCAATGATCTCCAGCATACCAGTGATGCTGCGCATCCCATAAGCGATCCCTCCTGGACCACAGGTTTCTTGACCAAAGACGCCATGACGCAAGGGGACTTTTTCATCTTTTTCCCGCATATCATACTTTCCTACTCGGATATGCGCCATACAGAAATCGACATCGCTGAAGGCTTCTTCAGGATCCGTCGTAAATGAAAATTCGATTTGCGGTGCTTGTTCTTTTAATAAAATCGCCAGGGCTTCGCCGAGGATCGCTTGGCGTGCTTCATCATTGTCGTATAGTTTCAGCTTTCTTAAAGGAAAGCGTTCTTGATTGTCAAGTAGCATCATAACGATTCCCGGGGTAAAGGTACTGCCGCCCCCTGCGATCACTACTGAAAAATTTTTCATCATTCAATCTCTCCTTCTCTTCCAAGATAATTTTCTAATTCTTCCCGCACTTTCGGCACAGTCAACCCGTAAACGACATGGACATTTTCACCATTTTTGATCACGCCTTTGGCTTGTGTTTCGTCTTTTAGTAGCGCTTCATCCACGAGTTCAGGATCCTTTAGTTTTAAACGTAAGCGGGTATAGCAGTTGTCGATAGTTTTGATATTGTCATCGCCACCTAGCGCTTTGGTGATGATTGCTGAGATACTTGTTTCACCAGTCGGACTAATGGCGGCTTGGTCACTCGCCATGACCCCGACACCTGCTCCAGCAAGTTGTTTTTCTTTGTACTCTTTCTTCGAATACAGTTTGGTCTCTGTCCCATCTTCTTCACGCCCGACCGTTTTCAAATTCAGTTTCGTGATCAAAAAGCGGAACAAGAAGTAATAAAGAAAGAAGAAGACGACTCCGACGATCAAGTACACTGGCCAGCGAGTTTTCTCGATCCCTAAGGGCAAGTTGTACAAAAGAAAGTCGATGAAGCCATTCGGTCCGATGGCGCGAGAACCAAAGAGATTTAACGCCACCATGCTCAAGCCGCTAAGTGCAGAATGAATGACGAACAAAACAGGTGCCACGAACATAAAAGAAAATTCGATTGGTTCAGTCACACCTGCAATAAAGGAAGTGACGACAGCTGGAATCAAAATGGCTTTGACTTTGACTTTATTTTCTGGTTTTGCCGTTTGATACATCGCCAAACAGGCACCGATCAGTCCAAACATTTTTGAGATCCCACGAGCGTCCCAAATGACACTTTGCGATAATACGCGGACTGCTGGGTCAGCAATTTCCGCAAAATAAATGTTTCGTGCCCCTTCAAAGACTTGACCGCCAACTTCTGCGACACCGCCTAATGAAGTATACAAAAACGGCGTGTAGATCAAGTGATGCAAGCCAGTTGGAATCAATAAGCGTTCCAACATACCGTACAAGAAGATGCCAAAGTTGCCCGTTTGTTGAATGATGCCGCCTAAACCGTCGATGCCAGTTTGTATTACTGGCCATATAAACGTGAAAACGATGGCTAATAACACGACGACCGGAATCAAGACAATAAAGACGAAGCGCGCGCCGCCATAAACTTGAAAGGCGTTGTTAAAGGTCGTATCGATAAAACGATTATGGATCAATGCTACGACGATCCCTAAAATGATCCCCAGAAAGACCCCCATATCCAACACTTGGATTCCTAAAACGATCGCTTGTCCTGAACCTTGAAGGGCATCGGCTGGAACCAACATCCCCCGAAGTTCCATGAATTTATTCATGGCATTCAAGAAGACGAAATAACCTAACAACGCGGTAAATCCCGCTTCAGCTTTTTTCTTATTAGCTAACCCTAGAGCAATCCCGACACAAAAAATAATGCCCAAATTGGTTAAAATCGGTAATAAGGAAGCGGACAAGATACTACCAAAACCGGTGGTTATCGGATTATCCAAAAAGGGAAACTGCTCAAGCAAGCGGACATTTGTAAACACATTCCCAACGGCAATCAATATCCCTGCGATCGGCAAAATCAAAACGGGCACAAACATTGCCTTGGAGAATTTCTGCATCGCATCCATCACTTTTTCTTTCATTGAGGAAACTCCTTTGTAGTTGATTTGTAGGTTCATTATAGGAAACATTTGTTACTAATAGAATAGCAAACGTTTTCAATTCAATGCGTTTCAAAGATTGGAATGTGTTTCATCCTGTCTACTTCCTAGCTAGTGGCGATTACAAGCAACAAAAAAAGAGTGAATCAAGATTGATCCACTCTGTTTAGATGCAACACTTTTTGATAGAAATACAAGGGCCCAGACAGACAAAATAGATAGAAGATACCTGGTGCTGATTGCCATGTGAAGAAATAGCCGATCGCTGCTAGGACTAAGATTCCGATCCCTTTATGGTAGTGCATCATCGTAAAGAAAAAACTACTACGAAAAAGGTCAAACAAGTTTTGCCGATCTTGCATTTTTGATTGCATCACATACAGGTTAATGTTGTAGGACAACAAAAAAGTAAGAAAAATGATGGTCAAAAAAGAGAAAAACAATGAATTCGTCAAAGTAGCAGAACGCCACAAGCTGAGTCCGCATAAAAATGAGAAGAGATTGAAGACCCCTAGTGGCAGAGTCTTCAATAACGCGCTTTTGCTATTTTTCAAAAAGGGTTTTAGCAGTTTTGCTTCAGGATGTTCGTAAGCATCGACCACTGCTCGCAAAGCGGCTGGAAACGTGATGATCGGAAACGATACCACTAAAAACAAGAGATTCAATACCAGCATACGAAAAACGATTTCGCAAAGACGATAAAAACGACTCTCTAAAGCAAACATCACACTCACACACCTTTAGTTTAATTTTTCAATATTTTCAGCGATTTTCTCATTTCGGTAATCAACGATTGCTGACCATCCATTGTTTTCTCGTTCTTTTAGGTAGTCTTCCCAAATCTGACGGCCCGCTTCTTCCGAGTCTGCTTGAATAAAGTTGACCAACGCTTGCACTCTTGCTGTGTTGATGGAAGTGAGGTTTCTTGCTTCAGAACCGGTGCGAGGATCAATGTCTTCGATCTCAAAACGCGGCGCCAATTTGTCTTGCGACCATTCCACCATCTGCCGAATCGATGTTGCTGGTTTTTGTCCCATTTGAATGGCGTAATTGTCATTGCCAACAAACCAATAAGAACCTAAACCAATTTCCTTATCAAAGCGAGCAATATCAGAATTTCGTAACGCTTCTGTTTCTTCTGAGTACTCAACCACGCCATCCACAAGATTGTATGTTTCCCCTTCGATACCAAAGGTAGTGACCATCGTGCCATACTCACTTGCTAAATACGTCAAAAGTTCCATGGCTTTTTGGGGTTCTTTTGTCGACGTCGTGATGAAGGTTTGTGTCCATCCACCAATATTTCCGCCAGTAAAAGTGGAATCATCGCCATTCGAATTTTTCGGACCATCGACGGCAATATAGGTTTGCTCAGGATTACGGGCATTATTATCGGACATAAACTCATTGAGTCCCTTCGTATTCGTATGCAGGTAAGCAAAATAACGCCCTTGTCCTAGTTTTTCCTTCATCGTGTTGTCATTGTCTGAAAACTGGTCATTGTTGATGTATCCCTCATTGTACGCTTTTCTAAATGTCTCGATCCAAGTGATGTACTCCTCATCAGCGTCACGATCATTGAATTGACCGTCTACACTTGGTGCGATACTGAGAAAGTCTTGCAAAGTACCACCATAGGCGCCATCCCCACCATTGGAAATATCTAGTGCAGTCGAAGCAAATGGGACTAGAGCTGCACCATCATCTGCTGTCGGAAATGCTTCTTTTGCCCGTTTTAACGCATCTAAAAATCCTTCTGGCGTCGACATATCGGGTTCACCTAACGCTTCGTAAATATCTTTGCGGACAATGAAAACTTGGTCTCCCACTACATTGCCGTCCTCATAATCTTGTGCAGTCGTGGAAAAGCTCGGGTATCCATAAATGTTGCCATCTTCTAAAGTAAACCATTGAACAGATTCCGGTTTCGCTGCATGTTCTAAGAAGTAAGGGTCATATTTTTCTGCCAAAAGATTCAAAGGCAAGGCAAATTTTGTCGCTTCATTTGCAGCAGACAGGTTTTTATCGAAGGTCATGATATCTGGAAGATCGCCACCAGCTAGCATCGTATTAAGGTTCTCGTCATTTCCTGAAATAAATTCGACATTGATATTCATGTCTTCTTTGATTTTTCGCGTCACAGTGTCTTTGCCCCACCCCGGCTGAGCATACCAATCAAAATTGACATACCATTTTAAGGTAGCTTCATGGTCGGTGTCTTTTTGCCAGCTTGGTGTATCTTTGTCTGCTTCAAAGCGAGCTTCTGGCAGATCTTCTACCTCAGCAGCTCCTTTTGACTCGCTGCTGGAATTACCACAGGCACCTAATACCATGACTGATGTACATACGAGACCGATCCCTAAAAATAATTTGCTTGCTTTCATTTTTTTCTCTCCTTTTGTCTATTCTTTTACTGATCCAAGAGTCATCCCTTGAATAAAGTACTTTTGTAAAAATGGGTAGATCACGACGACAGGAACCGTCGTTACCACCATGGTTGCTAATTGCAATGACTGTGAAGTTGTATTTCTGACAACATTGGTTCCGGTCGCCACTGCGGGCGATAGATTTTCCGAAACGATCCGAAATAGTAGCATTTGTAAAGGATATAAACTACGATCATCCACATAGATATTGGCGGTCATGTAGTCGTTCCACTGAAAGACGCCGTGGAATAATGCAATGGTTGCCAAAACTGGAAGGGACAATGGCAAAATGATTTTCACGAAAATAATAAAAGGATTGGCGCCATCCATCATGGCAGATTCTTCCAGCGAAAATGGAATGCTCCGGAAAAAATTCATCAAAATCACCATATCGTAAAAAGAAAATAAGACAGGAATGATGTAAACCCAAAAATTATTTAACAATCCTAATTCTTTGAATAAGAGAAAGGTTGGGATCATTCCTCCGGAAACGAACATCGTTAAAATCCCCATGTTCATGTAGATTTTCCGTCCCATTAAGTTTCTGCGACTCATCCCATAGGCGACCATCGCCGTTAATGCCGTATGCAAAACAACGCCAATCACTGTTTTTGCAACTGAGATAACAAAAGCTTTATAGATCGCAGAATCTTCAAAAACGGTGTAGTAACTTTCTAGTGAAAATTCCCGTTGCCAGAAATAGATCCCCCCTCTTGCGGCATCGGTTGCATCATTGAACGACAAAGCGACGATATTCCATAATGGCAACGCAATGATGGCTAAAAAGAATACCATGAAAATCACATTGGCGGTATTGAAGATCTTCTCATCTTTTGAAAATGTTTGCTTCATACTTTTCCTCCTCTAAAAGACTGATTCATCACTGATTTTTTTGGTCAAAAGATGACTTCCTACTACGAGGATCAAAGAAACAACCGACACAAACAGGCCAACGGCGGTCGCATAGGAGAAGTCTCCTTGTTGGATCCCCATTTTATAGACAAATGAATTAATGACTTCACTGGACTGATAATTGACAGGGTTTTGTAAGACGAGTGTCTGATCGAGGTTTGAACCCAATAACCCACCCACTGACAAAACAAATGTCAAGGCGATAATATGACGGATCGAAGGAATCGTGATCCGCGTGATCTGCTGGAACTTCGTGGCGCCATCCATTCTAGCTGCTTCATAAAGAGCTGGATTGATCCCCGTCATAGCAGCGATGTATAAAATCGTATTCCAGCCAACTTCTTTCCAAATATCGGAAATGACTGCAATCGCCCAATATTTTTCGGGATCGGTCAAGAAGCGGATCGGTTCATCGATCAACCCAAAACCTAACAGTAAATTATTGACCAGACCGGTATCAGACAACCACGTAATAAACATGCCACCTAAGATGACCCAAGAAAGAAAGTGCGGCAAATAAGACACCGTTTGAACGACCTTCTTCAAGCGCACATGAACGATTTCATTGATCAATACCGCTAAACCAATCGCCGCTGGAAAGCCAATCAGTAGTTTAAAAAAGCTGATGCCCAATGTATTACTCATCACCGTCCAAAACATTGAATCACTAAAAAATTCTTGAAAATATTGAGTACCGACCCACTCCGCATTTGCGATCGAATCAAGAACTGAGTAATCTTTAAACGCGATAACGATCCCATACAATGGGATAAAATTAAAAATAATCATCAAGATAATACCTGGCCAAACCATCGCTTGATAAAAGCTTTGGCTTTTTAGTTTTTGCAAAAATGACCTTTTCTGTGGGGTTGCTTTTAGCATGACACCTTTTGATTCCATTTTTCCACCCTTTCTAAAACGCTTACTTTTTCACCCAAAGGAAATACATGCTTTCCTTTATTGGTTCATCAATTGATAGACCGCACCAATCATACCAGCATCATTTTTTAATTTTGCTCGTTGAATCGGTGCAATCGTGCGACCTTCTAAATAACCAATACTTTCATGGCAAGCTTTTAGCTGGCTCATGGTCTCTTCAAGCCTTGTCATGAAACCATCATTTTCACTGACCCCACCACCAACCAAAATCAGCTCGGGATCAAATGTACTGATCAAATTCAGTAAGCCCACTGATAAATCTTGGAAAAATTGAGCAATCACTTGGTTCGCTACTACTTCTCCTTGTTCTCCTCTCTGGAAGATCTCGACTGCATCTTGAGGCAGATCACTTCGCCCTTGTTGCTGAAGTGCCAGTTGATACTGATGGCAAAGACCACCCACGATGGCTGCTCGTTGATTCAAGGAAACTGACTCTAGATTTCCCTGTTCAGGCAATGTGTCGATCAGCATCCACCCAAATTCACCTGCCATGCCATGACTGCCTCGATAGAGCTGATTGTTGACGATGATCCCGCCACCAATACCAGTTCCCACAACAAGACAAAGATAGTTCTCACAAGCCTGTGCATGCCCAAGCCATTTTTCAGCAATCGCTGCAGCATTGGCATCATTTTCAACAAGGACTGGCAGCTTGACACGTTTCTCTAATTCCAACTTTAGGTTGATTCCATAAAGCGGTTTGATTGATCCTGCCGTGATCATCGTGCCATCTTTTTGGATGATGCCCGGTGCGCTAATACCGACACCTTCGATCATTGCGTCTTGCTGCAGCGATTCGATCAATGCTGTGATGGATTGCAAAAATTTTTCTTTTTCATGAATGGTTGGCATCTGTCCTTTCTTCACAATTTCACCCGTTCTCAAAATCACACCATATTTGATAGCCGTTCCTCCAACATCAATTCCAATAAACATTGCTTCACCCTCATTATTCATTTACTTGTTTTGTCGATTGATTAATACTCAATTCTCCTGGTAAAACGTAGGAGACACCACATGCATTTTCCTCAATCATTTCGATCAAGTGGTTTACTGCCGTGACCCCTTGCAATTGGATTGGATTTTTCACAGTCGTCAACCGAGGCATGAAATAGTCCAAGAGATCGATGCCATCAAAGCCAATTACGCTGAAATCATCCGGCACCCGCCACTTGGTCTCATGGATCGCCTTGACCGTTCCGATCGCACTAAGATCATTTCCCGCCAGAAACGCTGTGGGTAAATCTTTCTGCTCTAGCAAAAACTGTTGCACGCGGACTCTCGTTCGTTCTTCTTCAAAGAACCCCTGCAATTGATAGTCCGACCGTTTAGAAACCCCTGCCTCGTTTAATGCTTCTAAATACCCTCTTAAACGCTCATCACTATCATAAACACCAGTAATACCACTGATAAAGGCAATTTTTTTGTGGCCAAGTGACAAAAGATACTCGGTGGCTGCTTTCCCTTTTTCGAAAGAATCAAAGACTACACTGCCGAAGTTCTTCTCTTGAATGTTTCGATCGATAAAGACGGCTTTGATTTGTTCTCGTTCCATCGCAGCCAAATCCTGCTTCGTTAAAAAATCTTCAAATCCAATAATGCCATCAACAACACCACCTAAAATACTATTGAGGACAACGCGCTTATCTGCAGATAAAAACACGTTGACTGCATACCCATGTTTTTCTGCCTCTCTGGCAATGGCTTCAACTAGTACGCTAAAGTAGGGGCCCTTAATGCTGGTGGTGTAAAAACCAAGCATCTTGGTTTTCGTGTTTTTTAATTGTTTGCCCATCAAATTTGGGACATAATGCAACCGCTGCGCGGCAGCCATCACACGTTCTTTCGTTGCGGGCCGAACAACATCGACACCGTTTAATGCTTTAGACACGGTCGCAATCGACACGTTTGCCTCCTTTGCCACTTCCCGAATCGTGATTCGATTTGTCAAATGATTCTCCCCTCCTGAAGGATTCTTCCCAAAAATAAAAACGTTTTTATTTTGCTGAAAAAATCAACGACCACTCTAAGGTTGGCCATCCGATAAACCAACTATATATAAAAACGTTTTCACCCACAATGGTTCTAGGACTAATTGGCGCATGTACCAGCACCTTGAAACCTGTGCCACTTTGGTACAAGTTGTACCCAAAAAAAAAAGCCTCGAAAGGCTTTTAAATCGTGAGCGTACCAATCAACTTCGCTGAGGCAGCAGCAAAGCCAAGGTATAAGGAAATCGTACCAGGATCACTTTTTGTCGAGAAATCAGAATGAACGTAAGCAAAATCCTCTGGTGTAACATAGAATGAATGCTGCCTTTCTTCGGCTGCAGCAAGATGGATTTTTTGCCATTGTTTCAATTCCCTCATCGGTCGTGCTACTTCCGTAACATCGTCTCTGCTATAGAGTTGCAATGTCGTTGTATGCGGCACATCGCCCTCATTTTTCAGTGTGCAACTGATCTCAAATGGCGCTCCCTTTTCCTGAGGAATAATGATTTGGGTGTGGGTAATCGTGCATTTACTATAGCCTATCCCCGAGCCAAAAGAAAACAACGGCTCATTTTTTTCATCCATATAGCGCGAAATATATTTTTGATCACTATTCTCTTCTGTCAGTGGCCGACCTGTAGAGAGTTGAGCATAAGTCAACGGCAACTGTCCTTCTGCCCTTGGAAAACTCATAGCTAAACGTCCTTGCGGTTCAGATTCGCCCATCAACAAATCTGCCAATGCATTACCGCCTTCTGATCCAGGGAACCAGGCAATCATGATGGCTTGACAAAGAGGCTCGATGGCGGTCAAAACCATTGGTCTGCCACAGAAAAGAATCGTTGCGATCCTAGGATTGACCTGACTTACTGCTTCAATCAATGCTTCTTGCTTTCTTGATAAAGAAAGTTTGGTCAGACTTGCCGCTTCTCCCGCTTCCTCGCTGGTTTCCCCCAGAGCCAATAAAACGACCTCAGCTCCTTTAGCGACTTTACACGCCTCATCAAGAAAGGCGCTCGTCAACATTTCCCCATCAGGGTACGATAAGACAGTTAAGTCAATTTCTTTTTGAGAAAGACCTTCCGCTAAGGAGACCGCAGCCTCTGGTTTGCCGATCCACGACCAAGCCCCCAAAAGATCCTTTGAATCTGCTTTGGGACCGATCAGCGCGACCTTTTGTTTTTTCTGCAAAGGCAACAGTGCCTGGTTTTTCAGAAGAACCGTTGTTTGCTTTGCTGCTTCTCTTGAAAGAAGACGGGTTTCCTTTAGGAGTCTAGGCGTTAAGTTTTCCGGTGCTAACCCTCTATAAGGGTCTTCAAAAAGGCCTAGCTTTTTCTTTAAATGTAGCACATGAAAAACCGCCTTATTCAACTGCTCTTTCATAGCAAGATCTGCCTGAATGATTTGCTCTAGTGCGTTCAAATAGCAATCACTCATCATATCCATTTCGACACCTGCAGTAAAAGCTTTCTGTGCGGCTTCCTTTCGATCAGCAGCTACACGATGCGCCATCAATTCCGCCACCGCTGCCCAATCTGAGATGATCAAGCCATCAAACCCAAGCTTTTCTCGCAATACTTCCTGCAACAATGGTTGATTGGCTGTGGCCGGCACACCATGGATCGTATTAAAAGAAGTCATGACCAATTCTGCACCAGCTTCAATCGCCGCCTGAAACGCGGGCAGATAATTTTGGTAGAGCTCCAGATCAGACAAATCGACAGTATGGTAATCCCGGCCGCCTTCTGCAGCGCCATAGCCGATAAAGTGTTTGACACAAGCAGCAATTCGCTGTTTATTTTCTGCAAGGGAAGCAGTTCCTTGATACCCTCGTACATAAGCAGCCGTCAACACCGCAGATAAGGTCGGATCTTCCCCATTACTTTCCAAGACCCTCCCCCAGCGCGCGTCTTTAACATGATCCGCCATCGGTGAAAACGTGACATGGACACCAGCTTCTGCCGCTTCTTTTGCTGAAGCTTTAGCAACCTCTTCCACTAACTGCGCATCAAAGGAAGATGCTAATGCCAGTGGAATTGGGAAAATCGTTTCATACCCATGGATAACATCTGCCATAAAAACAAGAGGAATCTTTAAGCGACTATTCTCAAGATAAGACGTTTGGATGGCATACACTTGTTCAGCGGTATGAGTGCCCAACACAGAACCAATCGAAAATAATTGGTCTTCACTCATGTGCCATTGTTGCATCGGACCGGTGATTTCTCCTCCTTGCGCAAAAAAATCTGGCGTCAATTGGACCAACTGGCCCACTTTTTCAGCTACAGTCATTTGGTCAATCAGTTCTTTTAGTTTTACGGTTTCCACTATTATTCTCTCCAATCATTAGGCTCTCTTCTTTTGCTTATCGAACTTTCGGCATTTGCTCCTTCTTAGCAGAAGCAACATGTTGCCGATTCCTTTCATTCAGTATAATTAAAAACGTTTTCAAAAAAAGACGGTCTTCATACTTTGGTGCAACTCATGGCAAAAAGGAAAAATCTTCATCATGGTACAAGGTGTACCATAAATAATGGATAACACCAAATCCCCTGATACATCCGACATTGTGTCTTCTCCGATGCTAACAAAAAGAAGCTGCAATTCGCTGCAGCTTCTTTTTGTTTATTGTTAAGGAACAAATGAAAGTTCCCAAAGAATGGTTGCTGAATATCTCGTGGCTTGAGGAGTCGCACTAATTGGCACCTCAAGTTTGACACTTTGATCCATTGTTTCTCGATCGCCAAAGCGCTGGACCCAAGTGCCTCTGCCTTGGTTGGCACCTGCTTGTGCGATTATCTCCGCATTTCCAACAGTCAGTGCTGCTTGCTTTTTATGAGTAGGTGGCTCAGACACGTTTTCTCTAGTCGTTACTACATCGATATTGTCTAATAAAATTCTAGCACCAGTCAGTTGATGCCCTTCATCACTTTCAAAAGGCTCTCGTAAGGTTGCACGGAGGGTCCAACCGGAATTTTCCCGCCTCCGATCTGAAACCTGCACATAATTAGGGCGTAGATTATCATTTGGATCAGCCGGCTGAAGGAGTTTTTGCGGCAGGGCATCGTAGGTCGTCGTTTCTGACCGAATGCCAACTGTCCCAAACTGGAATTGGGAAACAAAATCCAAGCTGACAAACCCTTGTTCTGCATCAATCTCAGGCGGATTCTCAGGATTTACTTGCGTATCCGGATCAAGAGGGTCTACTGGTTGCGGAGTACTTTCCAAACCATAAACCAGCCAGTATTCTTGTTCATCTCGGGTGACTCTTGTTTCCAGCGGCTGACCGTCCCGCTCGTAAAGATATTGATAATAAGGAATTGTCAAAGGCAAGATATCAACCGATTCATTTACGAATTCTCCTTGATAGGTTGGTTCCCTCAATGCTACCCCTTCTTCATCTATGTGATTGATCTTGATGTTCGATGGCACGCGATCAAATAAAAAAGTAACATTCTGATGGAAAGGCTGCGGCATAATAGCAAATGTACTTGGGTCAAAGTGTTCTGTGTTAAACTCAACCCCGTAATAGTCATACCCTAACTGATAGGGTTCATCGCTCTCTCGGTTCTTGGGGTCAAGGGTATGAAGGAAACGTAATGGTAGTTCTAATGTTTCAGTTGGTAGAATATCCTCCCCTGTCTCTCGATCCAGATAGTTTACATGGACGGTTCCAGTACCAATGTGATATTCCATCCAATCAAAAGTAAAGGTATGGCGATCACTCCTTGCACCTGTACTTCCAGTAATAAGAAAAGCCATCGCAGAAACATCCTCAGGTTGCCAATCACTAATATCTCTACGCCATGTCCGATTGTCATAATCGACTTGAAACCATCTCCCATTTTCATCCGGCTGATATTGAATAAGTACATCCAAATCATGTCCCAAGCGATTTCCAGCTCTTTGCGGTAATGCATCATTGCCGGTATAGGTCGCCATCGTTCGCGGACCTGTATGATAGATGAATCCAGCGAATGGCGCACCGCCAACAGACATTGGATCTCTAATCACCTCAAATCGATTCGTGAATTCTTCAAAAACACTAGGTGTAGTGTTATAATTATTGTCCAATTTAAACCCAAAGCCATCGATCAAACCGCCAATACCAAACGCATTTCCTGGATACCCGACTTCATCTGTAGCCGAATTGTGAAAGCCAAAAGCAATGCCATCGGCTCCGTCTAATCTCGTTCCGATATTTGCTTTGCCTTTTAGCGTAAATGGACGATCCAAACTGAGCCTTTCTTTTAAAGTAACATTACCAACGTGATCTGATAGATTGGGCGTTAACAGCACTTCTCCTGTTTGCTCGTTATAAGTAGCATCGATAGGGTGTCCTTGCAAATCAAAATGATCTAAGAAATCTGCTCGCTCAATTCGAATTTTAGCTGTAGTATCACTTCTATCATCTACTTCTGCCTCTCTTCCTACTTCATCCGCAGCCTCATCTGCTTGATCTGCTTGATCTGCTTCCGCAGAGTCATTCTCTTCTTCCGTCGAATCAGTGTCTTCGGCCTCCGTATGATCTAAGATCAGCAGGCGCTGCGTAGCAGTCTCGGCAACGATGATCTCATATTCTCCGATCGTATCCACAAGAATCGGTAAGACAAAAGTCGTTTGTGGGGTCTCGCTGTTCAGCTGCCACACACCTTCGTGGTCTGTTGCTACCACCGTTAGTTCATCGTTCAAAGCTTCCTGATCAATGCTTATTTCCTGAGGCAACGCGATGTCCACCGTTTCGAGGGCAACTTCTGAGTAGAAAATAAAATCTATTACGTGCTCGACCTCGCCTTGGATCAGTTCCTCCGCAAAGGAGATTTCTCCACTCACTTCATCGTCGGCCTTCTCCTCGTGTTCTTCCTCTGGTGTCCACGAAAAAATCGTCTCGGCATTCATGATTGTTAATGTTGTAATCAGTGGGAGTAAGGCAAGTAGAACCAGCAACCACTTATTTTTTTTGCGAAAAAATGAGTTCATCGCATTCACTCCTAAATGTCATTTCTCTTATTTTCCCCATGGGATCTAGCCCCACTTAGGGAATGTTGATTTCCCTTTTTTGATAAGTTGTTTTACTACGTATATGTTAAGTGCGGTGATCAGCAAGAGACTTCCAAGAATCACCCAATCCAACCGTTGAATGAAGTTTGTCTGGGGCAGCTGCCCGCCGGGTTTACCCGTGTCTTGCGGTGGACGCGGAACAGGACCGGTTGGTGGAGATGGTTCTGGTTGATCCAAAGGCTCATAAATCCCGGTAAACCCCACTGTCCCCTCCGTTTCCGTTGAACGTCTCTCCTCGCCAAAACTCGTTCTTGTAAACCCGAAAGCGAACAATAAGACCAAACATACTTTCAAAGCCCTTCCTCTAATAGATGCACCGTTGATATCCATTCTCCCTCCTCCTTGTGAGTTGTTCATTTCGAAAACGATCGTTTTTGAGACGTGTTATTTTATTAAAGCCAATCTCTTTACAAAAGCCTAAATAGTACTGTTTATATGGAATTCATTCTATCTTGATCGTAGTCGTACTTGATATCTCAAAAACCATGGTTTTCAAACATGTCATACTAATTATATCGATGTTCTACTTAGAATAAAATT
The DNA here is from genome assembly GCF_044746145.1 of Enterococcus sp. NPDC086594. Classification (NCBI taxonomy): domain Bacteria; kingdom Bacillati; phylum Bacillota; class Bacilli; order Lactobacillales; family Enterococcaceae; genus Enterococcus; species Enterococcus sp. NPDC086594. The sequence goes on along the minus strand of NZ_JBIVBP010000002.1, from coordinate 240,807 downwards.
CACGATATTCCTCGATCGATGAATATCCTGCATGAAGTTAAAAAAAACATACGTTTCATTCATATGTTATTGTTGCAACTATTTTAGAAACTTGCCATCTCCCTTTTATACAACAAAAAGCTCAATGATCTTAGATTACGTTATTCCTTTAATCCTCGACACCTTGAATCGACGCTTCATGTCAGGCGTCCCTCTCATTTTCTATCAACATGACTGAACCGTAATTAGCTTGCTAAAATGCAAAAAAACAAACAGGTCCAAAAGTCATCAAAAGAAAAGTCTCTTGATCCATTAAACCTGTTTGTTTTTTTCATTTATTAAAGGAAAAATGTAGCTTATTCCCCTGCGGATAAAGAAAACTGACGAACCGTCTCCGACAACGCTTCGACTAAGAAAAGGCAAGGAATTTGCGTCGTCAAATCTTCATACTTGTTGATGCGTTTCACATCAACTGAATAGTCTAAGACATAATCGGACATTCGCCCCAGTGTGCTGTTGGCGTCACTGGTGATTGCTACAGTGGTGAAGTCAGGATTATTACGAAAGCCATTGACCACTTCAATGATCTCGGTGGTCGTTCCGGTGATTGAAAGGACCACGATCATATTGTCTGACGTATGCTTCAGCTTCGCAAAGATTGGATAGGTATTATCCACCAAAGCATAACTGTTAAATCCGATCGTGGCAAAACGGCGGGCAGCATATTCACACATTGAACCTGACGCACCGATGCCATAAAAAATAATATTCTCACATTCCAGCATTCGTTCAGCGATTCGCCGGATTTTTCCTTCGATGTCTCGCGGGAAGCGTTCCGGATCCAAAACGGTCATACTGCTAAAAAAACTGACAGCATCTAACTCAGGTGCTTTGAACTGGGTACGAAATTCTGTAAAGCTCTCATACCCTAATTTACGGATAAAGCGCATAACAGAAGAAGCTGAGGTGTGGGATTCAAGCGCGATCTCACGGACCCGCATATAGGGAATCTTATCACTTTGGCTCGACATATAATGATAAATCGCACGATCGGTCTCTGATAACTCATTGAAATCGATTTTTCTAAAAAAAGACATAGTAAACGCTCCTATTTTCTCATTCTCCTATCAATGTACCACAAGCTAGCAAAAACATCACAACTGTTTGATAAGAAATAATTCCATCGGCTGTTCAAATCCAGGACTTGTCAAAAGTAACCCACCGGCATCTTGGTAACCAAGGTTGCGATAGAAATGCTGTGCCTGCTCGTCGACTTGCGTGGAAGTCAAACAAAGAGCATGGCCGGCTGCTTTTTGCTGTTGTTCCCAATAAGTAACCAACCGTTTCCCAAGTCCCTTGCCTTGATGCGCTTCTGCGATCACTAACATGGTACAAAAAGGAATCGTGTCCCAGAAAAAATTGTAGCGCAGTAACCCTACTGGCTGTTCGTCTGCAACTATCACATAAGCAGTTTTTTCCATTATCTTTTTGGCGAAGACTTCCTTTGGTAAGTGAGTATCCAAAGAAAACCAAAACGCTTGATCTGCAGCTATTGCCGGTCGAATCGTAATCACTGATTTTTCGTCCCTTCCTGCTGTTTTTTGTCTTATCGTAGAGAAAATGGTCTTTTTTAATCACTTTCCGTCTTTTCGTATTCAGAAAGCAATGCTAAAAAGGCATCGCCATACTTATCCAATTTGTTTTGGCCAACCCCTTTGATCTGTAAAAAATCGATCGGCGTTTTTGGCTGAACTTCCGCCAATTCTCGCAGTGTTTTATCAGAAAAAACGACATACGGCGGCAAATTTTGTTCTTGTGCGAGATTCAATCGTAAGGTGCGCAGTTGATCGAACAGTTCATCATCAACCACTAACTGTTTGACTTTGGTTTGTTTTCTATAAACTTTTGCTTTTCCAAGCAACACATCAATCCCCGCATTGGTCACACTTAACAAAGGGTATTGCCCTTCTGACGGCAAAAGATACCCTGATGCTGTTAAATAATCGATCAGCTGATTGACTTCCTTTTGAGACCAATCTTTCATTAATCCATAAGTTGGTAACTTTTCAAAGCCCCACTGTTTGACTTTTTGGTCGCCAGAGCCCGTTAGCACTTTCCCCACCAAGGCTTTCCCGAAGCGTTCGCCCATTCGTTTCACACATGACAACACTTTTTGTGTATCCACTGTGATATCCACTTGTTCTCTTTCATCAAGGCAATTGCTGCAACGACCGCAATCGGGTCCATCTTCTCCAAAATAACGCAAAATATAGCGCTGTAAGCACAGTTGGGTATGTCCGTATTGGCTCATCTCCCGCAATTTCAAGTATTCGTTTTGGCGATAAAGAATATCTGATTCGGATTGATCGATAAAGAATTGCTGAATCTGCATGTCTTGTGGAGCATAAAGTAAGATCGCATCACTGGGTTCGCCGTCTCGTCCGGCACGCCCGGCTTCCTGATAATAAGACTCCAAATTTCCAGGTATCTGGGCATGGATCACGAAACGGACATTGCTTTTGTTGATTCCCATCCCGAATGCATTGGTCGCTACCATCACTTGCAGGCGGTCATAAAGAAATTCTTCTTGGAAAAATGAGCGCTCTTCTTCTGAAAGTCCGCCATGGTAATACCCGACGGACACGCGTTCATGTTTCAACAGGTGATAGATCCGTTCCACTTCCTTGCGGGTACTGGCGTAAATGATACCTGATTGTCCTTGGTTCATTTTCAAATACGTTGTGATGTAGGTATCTTTTTGATCCTTGACGACTTGAAAAGCCAAATTTTCCCGAGCAAACCCGGTTTTGACTTGATTTTCTGCCGGAATTGAAAGTAAGTTTTCGATGTCTTCAGCAACTTTGGGTGTAGCTGTCGCGGTAAGGGCAACGATCGTTGGCTTCTGCTCCCAGTTTTCGATCGTTTCGGCGAGTCGCAGATAGCTCGGGCGAAAATCATGTCCCCATTGGGAAATACAGTGGGCTTCATCAACGGCCAATAAAGCGATCGGCATCTGCCGCAATGAGTAGCGGAAAGATTCTGAGTCTAAGCGTTCTGGCGAAACATACAGCAGTTTGATTCGCCCTTGGCGTGCTTCTTGCAAGCGTTGATTGATCTGTGCTCCTGTCAAGGAAGAATTGATATACGCTGCTGGGATCCCCATATCAACGAGGCTATCTACTTGGTCTTTCATTAATGAAATCAAAGGGGAGATGACCAAGGTCACTCCATCCAGCAAGAGCGCTGGCAATTGATAACAAATGGATTTCCCTCCACCTGTGGGCATGATTCCCAAAACATTTTGTTGTGTTAAAATAGATTGAATAATCGTCTCTTGACCTTCACGAAACTGTGAATAGCCAAAATGTTCTTTTAAGACTGTTTGAATAGTTTGCATAATACCCTCTTTTCCATTTCCTTATTATACGCAATTAAGTACGCAAAGAAAACGGCATTAAGAGAACTTTCGCTTTTTATTCGCTTTTCAATGAAATCAAACAAAGGAGTCTTCTACTATGAAAAAAGTTATGATTATCGGCGGTGGGATCATCGGTTTGACCCTCGCCAATTATCTTGATAAAACCAAATTTGACGTGACTGTCATTGATTCCCTCATCGGTCAAGCAACATCTGCCAGCGCTGGCATCATTTCCCCTTGGTTATCCAAACGCCGCAATAAAAAATGGTACCAGTTAGCACAAGACGGAGCCGCTTTCTTCCCGAAATTGGTACGGGATTTTGCTTTAGATGAATCCATCTATGCCCCATGTGGCACTTTAGTAGTGCGACCAGAAAAGGCGCTTCAAGAATTGGCAGAATTAGCTGAAAATCGACGTAAGGAGGCACCAGGAATCGGCGAAATCGACTTACTGACGGGCTCACAAACCAAAGAGGTATTGCCATTACTAAAAGAAATGCCCTCTTTACGAATCACAGGCGGTGGCCGCTTAGATGGTCAGGCTTATCTTGCCCACTTAAAAGCAAACGCTCAGCAGCAGCAAGTGACTTTTATTGAAGAAAAAGCTGAGATCGTCAGAACCGACAACCATTGGCAAATCAAAACCAAGGATCACTTTCTTGAAACCGAGATTCTTTGCCTGACAGCTGGACCGGGATTACTAGACTTGTTATCACCTTTAGGGTATCAGGTTGATATCCGTCCGCAAAAAGGCCAGTTGCTCTCTTTTGCCACCAACCTGCCGACAAACAGTTGGCCGGTCGCCATGCTAGAAGGCGAAGGCGACTTGATTCCCTTCTCTAATGGTCAAATTTTATTTGGCGCTACTCATGAAAATGATGCTGGTTGGGATTTGACACCTACTGAAGCAGCCCAACAGCAATTGATGACAGGAATCGGTGCTTTTCTTGAAGACCCCGAAGCACTCTTTGCTGCCCCAATGACTATGCGAGTCGGCACACGCGCTTATACCTCTGATTTTGCGCCTTTCTTTGGGGAAGTGCCTGATGAAACGAATCTGTTCGCCGCCAGCGGGCTAGGTTCTTCCGGTTTAACGACGGGACCTTACATCGGTTATCTTCTAGCAAATCGGATCAATGAGGTACATGCGCAACCAACAGACTTCTCGTGCTACACCAAACCGATGATAGAGTATATCAAAAAGTGCCTTTGATAGGAGACCACTAAAAAACCACCAGAACCGTTACGGTCTGGTGGTTGTGCTGTTTGATTCTTGTAAAATTACGGACAATTTCCTAACTACTAGTTAAACATATTCTCCTGTTTCCCAATAATCGAGTAAAACTTCATTGATGATCTCACGATCCAGTGGTTCACGGATATCATCATCAAAGGCATCTTCGATCGGGACATCGCCCACAGCTTTGATACAAACCGGGACGACCGGATTCGGATGATCCTCTGCTGTCAACACTTTTTCAATCTTGATCTTATGTGTCCAATCTGCCCCCATATCATAAATATAGGTCATGGACTTACAATACTGAAAATCTTGGTCAATAGCGGACGCATCCGTTGGAACGGAATTGCCTAAGCCGATCGATTTCGAGCCGGCAATAAACAAATACAAATGTTGATTCATCCACTCAAAGGCAATCTGGATCAAAATATGTAGCTGTTCATAGGTCAGCCCTGCAGGAATAATCAAACGACGCCAAATTGGCGGACGGTATCCTTCTAAATCAATACGGACCTGATAGGCAACCGGCGTATCTGCTGCGTCATCAAAGGCCGTATGTTTTGTTGGAAATGGGACGATTTTTGGCGAGATTGCAGCAATCCGTGGGTCATCAACGGGCAATAGATCATGTTCTTCGGGATCGGTGTCTTTAATCATTGCTAACATCGCTTCTTTCTTTTCAGCTGACCAAAACTGTGGTTTGGACATCCGAGCGAAAAAGATAGGTTGTTTTTCAGCCAATACAAAGGCAATTTCTAGGTATTGCGATTTGGTAATATGCTTTTCTTTATACATGCAGTAATAAAAGTCTTCAATGGCTGTTTTGGCAAACGGAAGAAAATTTAGACTGTACGGTACTTCTTGAGGCAGCATTTCAGTATATACCCATTCAACAAAGACTTTGTCTTTTAGTTTGGTCATGCCGCCATCTGTTTCCGCGCAAAAGATCAAGTAAAAAACAGGATCTAAGTAATGCTCAAGATCGTCGTCACTAACCACACTGGGTCCGCCATACAAATCAACGTGATCCATCATCCGGTCAATCACTTTCGCTAATTTCTTCAATGTTTTTTCCAAAAAAATCTCGCTCCTTCCTATCAAGTTTACTTTGACGAAAAGAGCGAGGATTGTCAATCTTTTTTTTAATGGGAGAGCATTTCCTGTGCAATTTCTAATCCGCTCATCCCCGTTGGGTAATAGGTCGGCCAATGCTCCATTTCCTCTAGTAACGCTTCATGACTCTCGTTGCCAAAGTAGATATGGAAATGATGTGAAGCACCTGGTGCGATCATATGGTCGCTAAATTGGATATATTTGAACGCCGCATCTTCATCGGTGCTTTCAAATAAGAAGCGTACGCCACGATTACCAGCTGAGTAGTTCAAAACCTCTTTGCCAGTATACACATACTTAGCTTCTTTCTCTGTACCATCATCAAAAATAAATGTCATTGTATTGTCTGTGATCTTGATCTGAGCAACATCCGTTTGATACCCTGTCGTATAATACTCTTTGTATTCGTCAGCCGTCATTTTCTTGTCCATTTTTGCTTTATAATCAAACACTTGATCCAATGTTCCGTCTTGTAAAAATGGGTAAACGGATTGCCAGTCTCCTGCCCAGTCAGATAAAGGACGGTCTTGTACATCGGCATCCTCAAAGTAGCCGTTATAAACTGTTTTTTCTTTTTCGGCTTCAGCCATTTCTTTGTCATTTGCTACATCGGTGGTTTTTCTCAAGGCATCGCGGTTTTGCTCCATAATTGAAATGTAGTCTTCCCCGTTATCCATCTGCTCTTGGGTCAAGCCTTCTAATGGATTCAAAACAGCCAGTTCGACTCCTGCTTCTGACGCTAACGTCCGGGCAATGCTGTCTTTGGCATTTTCTTCAAAATAGATCGTCTGAATGCCTGTTTCTTGAACGAACTCTTTTAGTTCTGCGATCCGTGAAGCGGAAGGCTCTTCACTTGGTGAAAGACCGGAGATCGGAACTTGAGTCAATCCGTATTCTAAAGCTAAATAACCAAAAGCGGCGTGCTGCGTTACAAAATGATTTTGCGCCGGATTGCTAAATGCTTCTTCATACGATTCATGAAGATCTTGTAACTGTGCTAAATAATTTGCAGCATTTTCAGCAAAGGCTGTCGCTTTCGCCGGATAAGCCTCACTCAGCTGGTCACGAATCGCCTCTACTTGTTTCATGGCTAAGCTTGGGGCTAACCAGACATGGGGATCTAATTCATGAGAATGACCATCATCGTCGTGGTCATGATCGTGATCGTGGTCGTGGTCATCGTCACCGGGTAACAGGACCATTCCTTCTGTGGCTTTAACCACTGTCACATCCCCGTCATTTAACGTGGCTTCAATCGAAGGAACCCACATTTCCATGTTCTCGTTGTTGTAGACGAAAACATCCGCATCTTGGATCTTTGCCATATCCTTTGCAGAAGGTTCATAATCGTGGGAATCAGTGCCTGCGGGCATCAATAATTCAACCTCCCCTTCATCCCCTACAACTTGACGAGCAAAATCATACATCGGATAAAACGTAGCCATGACCTGGATTTGTTCATTATCAGAAGCAGCGTTGCCTGATTGTTCAGTTGCATCAGAGCCTCCTTGTCCACAGGCCGCCAAAGCTAGGGCTACTGTTGATAACATCGTTATTTTAAAAAACTTCTTCATTTTCAAAATACACTCCTTTTTATTTTTCCATATTTCCTTTTCCTCGGCAAAACACTGATAAATCAATTACGATTTACAAAAACAAAACGTAACGTTTACGTTTTACCATCGGTTTTCTACTTTACACAACTATTTACTCCTTGTCAACAGCTTTTCAAGATGTTTTTTTATATGTAAAAACTTTCATATGTACCACTGCTGATATCATTATTAACTTACTGAATGGATCGGTTGATTCGGCAACAATTGGCAAATGACGAAAATTGCTATCTATTGTCCTTTGTCGCCTCCTGTGCTACACTCGAGGGGTAATTGAATACAAGATTATCCACTAGGGGCGCTTTATGCTGAGATAGACGTATGTCTGGTCCCTTAGAACCTGATTTGGTTAGTACCAACGTAGGGAAGTGGCAGCGCATGATTTTTCGCGTTCCCATTTTTTCTGTCTACGTGTGGATAGAAAAAGGAGGAACGCTTTTTTTGTAGACAGAAAAACCATCGAGAGGAGAAGAGAAAAATGACAAATGAACCAATCGCCTGTGCGGCAGATGGGATCGATATCACGGGGTGCCGAGTTAGCTTGTACCCAATGAAAGACCATTTCGCGCAACAAATTTTAACAAGTATCGAAAAAACGAATACGAGCGCTGTTTGGCAGCAGACCGATCTGTTCAGTACCCTTTTTCGAGGGGAAGCGCCTAGTGTGATAGACGCAGCAGAGGCGCTATTTATCAACGCCTACGAATCAAAGACACACCTCGTGGGTGAGTTTACTTTTTCCAAAGGCTGTCCCGGAGACACTGCGGGTGACACATTCTTGAATGGTGAACAGGCGCAACCCAATAAAGGAAAGAACCTAGCGAATGGTGACTTTTTGGTTGATTGCAAATATTCGTTTTACGTATTTGGCGAAAATCATTATATGGAAGAAATCGCCACGATCGTCCAACTGGCAGAGACTCATGGCTTGAGCCCTCGTTCCGCTCACTATGTGACGATGCTGACCGGATCAGCAAGCCAACTCTTTGCTTATTTTGAAGCCGCATTAGCTTATGCCCATGACCATCTCCCCCACTATGTTCTGGAAGCGACTGTTTCGGTCAATAGCCCTTCAAAAAAGGAGGCGATGCCACATGACTAAGTGGGCTTTGAAAGATGTCATCATGGTAGGAATTGCTTCGTTGATTTTTGGCGTGATCTATCTTGGGGCTGTCCATTTCGGATTGTTGTTAGGTACGCTTCTAACGCCCTTTGGTTTATCTGTCTTAGCCAATGAGTTTATCTTTGGTGTTTGGTTCATGGCGGCAGCTTTTGCCGGATATGTGCTACGTAAGCCGGGAGCAGCTACGATCACTGAAATGATTGCGGCTCTTTTAGAAGTGTTTATGGGAAATTTTTATGGACCTATCATTTTTATTAGCGGTTTTGTACAGGGGATCGGAACAGAAGCCGGCTTTGCATTAGGCCGCTACCGACGCTACGGGTGGTTCCCTTTAGTTACTGGAGCCGTGGGCGCCACGATCACGAGTTTTCTTTGGGGAATCATTCGGTCAAATTTCATTAACCTACAATGGCAGTTGCTGTTGGCGATCTTTCTTATTCGCTTGCTTTCTTCGTTATTCTTTTCAGCCTTTTTAGTGAAGATCGTCTGTGACCACTTGACACGGATGGGGGTCCTCAACAGTTACCCCATTGCTGAAGATCAAACGGTCATCGTCAAACGGAAAACCGCATGAGCCTGTCGGTAAAAAACGGCAGTTTTTTGGTGGATCAAAAGCGACTTGAATTGACTCTGTCTTTGGCCCCTGGTGAAACAAAAGGGATTTATGGTGCTTCAGGAACAGGAAAAAGCACCCTTTTCCATCTCTTAGCGGGACTAAATGAGAAGGGGTTTGATGGAGGGACGTATACGATTGACGGCCAAACGATGAACCAGCTTTCCATCCGGGAAAGAAGCACGTCCGTCAGCTTATTGTTTCAAAATCCTGATATGCAATTTTGCATGGCAACACCTCGAGAAGAGTTGCTTTTCTGTTTAGAGAATCAATGTATTCCCCAAAAAGACATGCCAAACAAAGTGGCTGAAGCTTTGGCATTTTGCGAGATTACCCACCTTGCTGATCAACCTTTCACGACCTTGTCTGGTGGTGAAAAACAGCTAGCCGCATTGGCTTGTTGTCTGATATTAAAAAGTCGTTACTTGCTTTTGGACGAACCCTTTGCCAATTTGGATTCGGACACAAGTCAAAAAGTCATACGAAAACTGCAGCAAATCCAACACAAAAATGCTCTTGGTATTTTATTGATCGATCATCAAATCAAAGAGACCGCTAACTGGGTCGATGAGTGGCTGCTGATTGAAGAGGAATTCAGAACGATCAATCAAGCAGCGCTCCGCCAACTTGATCAGCACCTACGCAAGTCGCTGCCGCTTGTGAACATTAAATCGACTTCTAACGAAAAACGGCTTTCATTTCAAAATTTCCGATTACCCATCCGAAACCATGAAATTGTTTTCCCAGATCTTGCCTTTGATAAGGGCTCACTGATTGGAATCACTGGACGTAGCGGCAGCGGCAAGTCTTCGTTTTTAAAAGCTATTTTACAGCAGCAGGCCTATAAAGGGGATATTCTTTTGGCAGGTAAACCAATCAAGAAGTATCCGTCACCTTTTCGCTCCATCAGTTGGATCATGCAAAATCCGCAAGACCAATTTTTGGCAGCTACCGTTGCGCAAGAGCTTAGCCAAGGAAGCGCCCCGACCGAGAGCGACAAACTACTCGAAAAATTGCGTCTGCAAAACAAGAGTGCCCTGTCGCCTTTTCTACTGAGTCAAGGACAGCAACGGCGCTTGGCTGTTGCCTCCTTACTGCAGCGCCCGGTCGACCTACTGCTAGTAGACGAGCCGACATATGGTCAAGATGTCACACAAGCTTGGCAGATCATGGAACTATTAGCTGCTAAAGCAACCACTGGCACGTTAGTTTTGATCGTTAGTCACGATGTCTTATTGTTGCAACAGTTTTGCTCGCAAATCATTGATTTCAATTGCTATCAAAAGGAGGTCGCAGATGCGTACACTCAATCCCACAGTCAAGTTATTCGCCATTTTAGGACTCGCCTTAGTGGTTTCTTTTCAAAATAATTTCAGATTGAATTTATTGCTCTCTGTCCTATTCTTCGTTATTACTGTAAAAGAGCGCTCCTTGAAAAAAAGTCTTTTGCTCTTTTCTGCATTGACATTGGCAGCTGTAGGGGTCTTTTTCACTGGTCTCCTTTACTATCAAGACCATCAAGGCGACCCCTCCTCAACGACAGCTATTCACTATGGGCTTGACATGGCGAGCCGTATCTACTGCTTCGGTATTCTGGGCAGTTCCTTCAGTGTGACGACCACGATCAATGAATTGATTTATTCGCTGCAGCAACAGCTGCATCTACCTGCCGTTTTTGCGTACGGTCTGCTCGCTGCGTTTCAAATTGCTCCGATCATTCCAGCAGAGTATCAAAACATCCGCAATAGCATGCGTTCCAGAGGAATCTCAGTCAATTCGTTTTCTTTCAAAATGTTGATTCCTTTACTCGTCAAATCCATTCGCTGGTCCGAACTTTTGGCGACGGCAATGCTTTCAAGAGGTTTCGACGGTGAAGGAAAGCGAACTTATGCCAAGACATTTCGAATCACTTTTATGGATACGCTGTTTTTATCCTTATGTTTGATGGTGGGACTTGGCGGAACACTCATCCTATAAAGGGGAAAGAGACAAAAAGACAAAGAAACGTAAGGGTTTCTTTGTCTTTTTTCATTGATTTATTAAGAAGTGATCGTCTTTTTTACTGAGCCAGATTTGATTTGGTAAAACGTAACAAACATCGTCGTTGCTAATATATACAAGGCGAAAAGAAGATACATGTTTTTAAACAGCTGGATCGTCGTTTGGTTCAACCAGGCCCCTACTTTGGGAATATAAAATATCGGCTGGCCAATCAATTGACTTTTTTGAATTTCGTTTGGTTCCATCTGATTTTGATTGTCGCCAATGGTGTAGAGCACCGATTGATTTTCCCCAACCGCAACGATTCGCCGCGTCCGCATCTGTCTACCTTGATCAACATAATACGTTACTTCGTTGCCAACCACTAAATTATCTTCAGAAGCTTTTTTTACAAAAAGGAGTGTCCCTTCAGAATATGTCGGTTCCATTGCATCACTAGCAACAATAGCCATTGTGAAACCAAACGCATGTGGGATCACCACAATTAGTACAGACAGCAGCATGAACATCAGTACAAAAAGTGAGAGCATGATACTTTGTTTTGGAAAAAGCTTCATTTTCTATTCTCCTTCTAAACCTCAGTTTCTTTTATGATTCTATAACATAACTCTAATTTTTTCAAATATTTAAAAACGTTTCATTGAATTTTTATACGAAGATTACTCGATTATTATTTGACTTTATTTAATTATTTATATTATGCTAAAGGCGATTAAAAAACAGAGGAGAAAAAGTATGCCTTTTTTAAATAACAAGTTTTTTTTAAAGCGTTGGATTCCCTTCATCCTTCTGGTCCTATTTTTACTGGGAAGTATTGTCTTTTTTCTCGTTCTTTTTTTATTCCCAACTTCTGATATCCATGCAGTGGAGAAAAAGGAAGACTGGATTTTCTATGCTGAGGACAATCCCGAATCTACTTTTATTAGCCGTTATGTGAAACATTTACCTAGTGTAAAAGCCAATGATCGTTTTGTGATGAAGCGAAAAATGACCAACGATTATAAATACCCTACAATGTTACTAATTGGCGATCATCAACACATGACTGTCTATCTCGATGATCAAGAAATTTACACCAACGATGAGCCCAATGATCCACTGACTCTCAATCATCCAGGCAAAACATTGTCTTTTATCACCTTGCCTGAGGATTATGTTGGTAAAACCTTGAAAATATACGTGACTAGTCCTTTTGACACCTATTCTGGCTTCCCAGCAGAAGTCTTTTTTGGCCCTGCAAATGCACTGATCGGCTATGTCTTCAGTCTGTCAATTTTAAATATTTACATTCTTTTATTTACTGGTTTTATTTGTATCATCAATTTATTTTATGTCTTAGTTTCTTTTATCAATCAACGAAGGCTGAAAATATCTTCTCTCTTATTCAGCGGCTTTGCCTTAACAGCAGGCTTGGAAGCGGGCTTCAGCGATATGCTTGGTGGACTACTGTTTCCCCCGATCGTCAACTCCGTAATGTTAAATATTCTTTCTATTATTACACCAATGTTCTTGATCGGCTTTTACTGTACAAATATGCATTTTATTCGTAAGTACTACCAGAAATGGTTATACTTCCACTATTCATTCGGTCTATTAGCGATACTTTTCGCACTTTTCCAAGCACAAAGTTTGCCCGTCATCATGAATTATATGTTCTTGTTGAATATTACCAGTACCTTCATTACTTCTTTTGCAGCAATCTATGAAGCATTGAAAAAAAATCCTTTTTATGTCATTTGTGCGCCTTGGATCGTGATTGCGGCTATTGGTCATTGTTTCTTGTATATTCAGGATATTTTAGTTTTGCCACAATCTGATATTAATTGGCGTTCGATCATCTTTTTCTTATTAATTATCATTTTTACTTGCTACGGCTTCCTTGAACTCTTTTTTGCCAGCGAGGGTAAAAATAAGCAGATCGATACGGCAGACATCAAAGTGCGTTTATATGAGAACCAACAAGCGATCAGCCCTGAACAAACGTTAAAATGGCAGCAAGTTTTACGGACCATCAAACAAAGAACCCATACGGTCAAGGATATGTTAGAAGATCAGCAGTTGGCAGCGGCCTATGAAGGCCTTAGTGAGATTGAAGAACAGATCAAGCAGCAGTTAACGAGTCCTTCCGTTGAAAAAGAATCACTCACGACGATGCTGCTTGCTAATTATAAACACACAGCTGCTCAAAAAAGGATCACCTTTGCCTGTGATGGCATCATAGAACCACTGGAACAATTGGCGGAAAATGATCGTCTATCCTTGATCGCTCATTGCCTAGAGTACGCCATCCGATACTCTTGTGCGGTCACTGATCCTCAAAAGCGAAGACTCGCGTTGAGGGTGAATGACACGAACGGCCAGTTGCATATCGACTGCCAAATGCCGCTTCTCTCAAATGAAGAAGCAGAAAAACTACAGAACAATGAAACCAAACGACAGGCGATGCAGGCTGACATTCAAATGCTAGAACAACTTTGTTTAGCCTACCAAGGAAGTATCCGGATTGAAGAAACTGACGGGCTTCACCTCTTGCATTTGACACTTAGGGCGAAAATAGATCCGCTGTCTTTCGACTGACCGTCTTGCTACATTAGTTTTAAAGGAGCGATTTTAAGAAAAAGCGAAAAAACTCTTGCTTTTTTCGCTTTTTCGCTTTAGCATGATAAAGAACAGCAACAAGCATTGGAATAGTAGTTTTATGATGGTCTTAGAGAGTCGATGGCAGCTGAAAAATCGACACCCACTGATAAAATGAACCTACCCAATGGCAATGACCGCAAAACGGTCGGTGGAAAGGCCTTATCCTTTACGAGTTGGATTATCCCGATAGATAATCAACAAAGGTGGTACCGCGAAATCCAAGCATTTCGTCCTTTTTTAGGACGAGATGCTTTTTTATTTTTTTAAGGAGGAAAAAGAATGACACAAAAAAATGATTTTACAGAATGGTATATCCAAACGATCCAAAAAGCCGAATTGATGGCTTACTCCCCAGTGAAAGGCTCCATTATTTTCCGTCCTGACGGCTTCGAACTTTGGGAGCATATCCAAGAAGAGTTCAATCGATTCTTGAAAAAAGAGGGCATTCGCAATGCGTACTTCCCAATGCTGATTCCGCAAAATTTCTTTATGAAAGAAGCCGATCATATTGAAGGTTTTGCGCCTGAATTGCCATGGGTCACAGAAGTCGGCAATGAAAAATTGGAAGAACCTTTGGCCTTGCGTCCAACCTCAGAAACCATGATTGGCTCTGCCTTTTCTGATTGGATCAACTCCTACCGTGACCTGCCTTATGAAATCAATCAATGGGCAAACGTCTTTCGTTGGGAAAAGAAAACATTGCCTTTCTTGCGTACCTCAGAGTTTTTATGGCAAGAAGGCCATACCGCTCATGAAAACGAAGAAGATGCACGTCAACGCACCATGAAAATCTTGGATGAATATGCCCGCCTTTGCGAAGAATTCCTAGCGATCCCTGTTTATCGCGGACAAAAAACCCCTTCCGAGCGTTTTGCTGGAGCAGTTGATACTTATTCGATCGAAGCGATGATGAAAGACGGCAAAGCAGTCCAAGCAGGAACCAGCCACTACATGGGGACAAAATTTGCTGAAGCATTTGATATTACGTATTTAACGAAAGAAAACAAGCATGTCCATGCCCACACAACCTCTTGGGGTGTCTCTACCCGCTTGTTGGGGGCCTTGATCATGACCCATGGCGATGAAAATGGGTTAGTTTTCCCACCAACCATTGCACCAACCCAAGTTGTGTTGTTACCAGTCGGTCCATGGAAAAAGAATCCAGCCATCTTAGAAAAATTAGAAGAACTGTATGCCAACTTTAAAGCCAAGGGCATTCGTGTTCGATTGGATGATTCTGATAACTCACCTGGCTATAAGTTCAATGAATGGGAACTAAAAGGCGCTTGCTTGCGAATCGAATGTGGCCCAAGAGATTTAGAAGCTGGCAAAGTGATGGTCAAAGTCCGCGACTTGGCTGACAAGCAAACAGTCGCCCTTGAGCACTTGGAAGCCTTCGTTGATCAAGAACTGCAAGCAATGACCCCACGCTTATTGGCAGCTGCGAAGGAACGTAACAAAGATAATGAGTACACCAACATCGATACATTGGATGAACTAAAAGCCCATATCGAAACGTGCAAACAAGAAGACAAAGTGACTGGCTTTGTTTTGATCGGTTGGGACGGCTCGGAAGAAACGGAAGCGAAAATCAAAGAAGAAACCGGCTTTACTACCCGAAACATTCCGTTTGAAGCACCAATGGAAAAAACAGTCGATATCGTCAGTGGCAAACCTGCCAAGCATACCGTTTGGATCGCCCGCGCATACTAATAGAAAAAACGAAGCAGCCAGATTGAAAAGGCTGCTTCGTTTTTTGATTAATAAATCAATGAAAGAAAATCTTCAGGCGTGATGTTGCCAAAATATTTTTTAACATCAATGTTGGCGATGACTTGTGCCAAATCTTCCTTGGCATAACGAGTTCCGATCAGGGCTTGTTCGACATCTGCAATGTCCCCTAGTCCGAAAAAGTCGCCAAAGATTTTGGCATCCGTGATTTTTCCTTCTGCCACATTCAAACGAACTTCGATGGAGCCGATTGGGAAGCGATGACGGCGTTCAATATCAAAAGCTGGAGATTTACCGTAATTCCAATCCCAGTTGCGATAATACTTATCGGAAATCTCATTGATCTTGTCCCAATCCTCTTCAGTCAGTTCATAGGTTTTGACTTCTTCCACGGAATCGACACCAAAAATCTTCAATAAGATTTCTTGACGGAACTCTTCAGTCGTCATGTCTTGCTTCTCTTTTGGCAAGAATGGTTTGATATTTGTCACTCTTGAGCGGATCGATTTGATGCCTTTTGATTCGATTTTGTCTTTGCGGACTTTCAAGGCGTTGACCACTTCATTGATGTCACTGTCAAACATGATCGTCCCATGAGCAAACATCCGGCCATTCGTTGCGTACATCGCATTCCCAGAAAACTTCATGTCATTGATCACAAGATCGTTGCGCCCTTTTAGTTGCGCCCCTTCAACCCCCATCTCATGCAAGGCTTGGACGATTGGTTTGGTCAGTTTTTCAAAATCTCTGAAAGAATTGCCATCGTCAGGCATAATAAAGCTGAAATTCAAGTTTCCGAAA
Source organism: Enterococcus sp. NPDC086594 (assembly GCF_044746145.1). Classification (NCBI taxonomy): domain Bacteria; kingdom Bacillati; phylum Bacillota; class Bacilli; order Lactobacillales; family Enterococcaceae; genus Enterococcus; species Enterococcus sp. NPDC086594. Next base: position 224,535 of record NZ_JBIVBP010000002.1, on the reverse strand, counting down.
TCATGATAGACTGCACCGCCGCCGCTGAAACGACGAACGACATGAATCCCATGTTCATCCACATATTCCTTATTGATCTCTTCGATCGTATTTTGATTGCGTCCAATGATAATCGATGGTTCATTAATGTAAAAAAGTAAGATGGGTTCATCCACTTTCATTTCTTGAAGAAGAAAAATCTCGATGGCTAAATTGATGCGTGGGTCGTTCAGTTCATTCGGTACAAAAAGCATACTATTTGTTCCTCCTAATTAGATGATTTCTACTATTTTTTGAACAGCCGCCAACTCAACAGGGATTCCATTGGCAGCTAGTGCAGCCTCTTCTCGTAACTGTTCTAAGTCACCATGTTGCGGCAAATGCGTCAACATTAATTTTTTCACCTGCGCTGCATGGGCGATCTCCCCTGCTTCTTTTGAAGTAAAATGAGCCTTGTGCCGCTCATTTCCTGCAAAAAGATAGGTATCTGCCAAGAATAAGTCAGCCCCTTCAGCAAACGGAACGAAAGATTCTAAATAGCCAGAGTCTCCAGTAAAAACAAAGACCTTGCCCGTGCTTTTCTCAACAAATCGCATGGCATAGCAAGTGACTGGATGGATCGTTTTCATAAAGGTAATGGTGAAAGGGCCCAATTCCAACGACTCAGACTGAAGGTAATCAAATCCTTGGGTCACTCCCGGCATCGTCAGACTTTCAAAATGAACCCTGTCCTCCCCATGACCGTAGATCGGCAAAACCTGCCGTTCTTCGTTTTCGGGATATAATTGCCAATAGTATTGTAATACCCCCAGATCCGCAATATGATCGTGATGGTAATGTGTCAAAATCACTGCATCTAAGTCTAAGGGATCAAGGATCTTTTCTAATTGGACCAAGGTGGTACTTCCCGCATCAAGCAGCAAATGAAAGCCATCTGACTCTACTAAATAGCCAGTAGTCCCTTCACCATTATACGGATAGGCACCTAAACAACCTAAGACAGTTATTTTCACATGTGTTTCCTCCTCTTTGGCTCCAGCTGATTTTCTACTTCTTTTATGCTATCACATCTCAGCTGATTTGACTAAAATCTGACCATTTTTTTTGCGAAAAAGGATCAAGAAAATGAGAAAAAAACGACGTCTATTGATGAATCCCTTGAATGAGTGTTCAACTCTATCCTTAAGGAACCATTTCAATGGTACGTCGTCTTTTTTTGCTTATCTGATCAGCGCTCGTTGTTCATTGATCAATTCTTCATAGAATGCTGCGTTGACCGCATACGCATAGGCGTTTGCCCACAACATCCCGATCAAAAGCGCCAAGAAACCCAGAATAAACCAACCAATCAGTGATAACTGCAGCCAAATGTATTGCCCCAGATGCGGTCGCAAGAGAGCAAAGGCTACTTTGATAGACTGAAGAACCCCTAATTCCGGCTGATCATAGCGTAGATAGATTGCTAATTGGATCACACCAGTAACGACTTGCGACAAAAAGAAGAACAAGATGATGGAGAGAATCGTCCCAATAACAAAAGCGATCGAACCGTTAAACATCGATACATCAATAGAAATTCCCCGATTAAAATTGAATACCAAGCCCAAATATTGATTAAGGCCTGATAAGACAAATTGCGGCAAGAAAATCGCAAAACTCAAAAGATAATTTAAAAGCGCGCTCACTAAATTTAGTAGCAAAAACGGTACATACAGACGCTTATCAAAGACGAGAAAAATATCCGCCACCTGGATTCCTCTGCCACGAACCAGATAGAGTGCCATAATACTCAATGCTACTGAAAAAGCAAAGAAGACAAAATTGTCCAAGATCAGATCGATCCAGCTCTCTGCATTGTTTGCACCAAAAGAAGTCCCAATACTACTAAAAAGCGAGCTGACCACCGCTTGTACCGCAACCGTTGCTAAAATACTTAAGACGAACGTTCCCCAGAATCCGCGCAAGGAGTTTTTAGCCGTCTCTCGAATCATTGTATTTGATCTCATAGACTCACCTTAATAACTGCGCAATGCTTTAACGGTCTTATCGTCTAAGCGGCGAACCACTTCCGTTACAAGCTTGACTGTATTGAAGTAGTCATCCTCATGAATGACAGAAGTATGAGAATGCAGGTAACGAACTGGCACAGTAATAGCGATCGAAGGAACCCCATCACGAGTCAAATGCATTTGACCAGCATCGGTTCCCCCACCAGTGATCACGGTATATTGGAAAGGAATTTCCATCTCTTCGGCGACATCGATCACAAAATCCAATAATTTCTTGTGAGGAATCATGGAAGCATCGAAAATCAAGACTTGTGGGCCTTTGCCTAACACAGAATCCGCTTCTTTTGGTGTCATTCCAGGTGTGTCCCCAGCGGTACCAGTATCTAGGGCGATAGCGATATCAGGATTCACTAAGTGAGTGCTTGTTCGCGCACCTCGTAGTCCAACTTCTTCCATCACGTCACTGCCGGCAAACAAGCAGTTTGGATGTCCTTCGGCTGCCAAGGTTTCTAATACCCGTAGTGATACCGCCGTACCGATTCGATTGTCCCATGCTTTGGCTAGCAAAAATTTGCTGTCGTTCATCCGTTTGTATTGGATATAGGGGGTGATCATGTCTCCAGGACGGATGCCCCAGCCTTTGGCTTCCTCTTCGCTTGACGCGCCGATATCGATGAACATATCTTTGATATCGTAAGGTTTGTTTCGAGTCTCTGGACTCAACACATGGGGTGGTTTTGAGCCGACGACACCGTGGATCAATTTGCCATCATTGGTTTTGATCTCCACTTGCTGTGCCAGCATCACTTGCCCCCACCAGCCACCAAGGGTTTGAAATTCGATAAAGCCTTTTTCCGTAATTTTCGTTACCATAAAGCCGACTTCATCCATATGTCCCGAAATAAAAATTTTCGGACCGCCGCCATCACCAACATGTTTGGCAATGACACTTCCTAAACCATCAAAAAAGATATCTTCAGCAAAGTCTTTGGCATATTCTTTAAAGACTTCACGCACTTCCTCCTCATTCCCAGGAACCCCACGTGCAGTCGTTAGGTCTATTAAAAGCTGTTCTTCTTTTTTCTCCATCTTGCTTCCTCCTTTGTCTCATTGATTATGATTATACCATTCTCTTAATCTGGTGCCAGAGGGAAATACAAAAAGATTGGTTAAACGAAAAAAAACGATCCTAGTTTCCTAGAATCGTTTTATCGTATAAATAGATCAAGTTTCAATAATCCGCAGACACAGCTTGACGGTAATCAAATAGGCAAACAGATAGACGACTGCTGCCACTGCTGCAAACAAATGAGCAACCCAATACCCGGGACTATCGATGATCTGTGTGAAAGTATTGATGGCAAATACCGCATGCAAAATCGCCAATAAGGTGCCAGGCATAAAAATCCAAATGTTTTGCCAGTACACCAACTTGCGCACTTCATTACGGGTGTAGCCTAATTTTGTCAATAGTCGGTAATTGTACTTTTCCCGCTCCGTGTTAGAAAATTGCCGAACGATCAAACTACTAGACGTGGTGATCAAAACGATCACCCCAACAAATAGCGATACGAACAAAATGATTCCTGCTTGTCGTCGCACCCCGCGCATTGTTGTAAAGCGATTGGCTAACGTTAGCCGATATGCGGTCGTCTGACCACTATCACTACTTGAATCCCGAGCGGTCTCTGGATAAAAGCGTACGTTTTTTTGGTCGTCGCTAAATTCATAGGTCAATGGATGCGCCCACTCGATTGGCAGCTCTTCATCCAACAACTGTGTCAGCGCGTCTGTTTGCACATTTTCGGTCTGTAAATAAGCAATGGTATAGGTGAATCCTTTGATTTGTTGGTACGCCTCATCTTGAATGACAAGGACATTGGGTAAAGAATAGCGTAAAGCACTATCACCAAAATAATCTTGTTCGGCTTGAATGAGTTTAAAATTATGCTGACTGCCGACTTTGACTTCATCGCGATATGTGATAAATGAACGAGTTACGTCGTATTGACTGTCAAAAAGTACAGCTTGCTTATCAGTACTCAGTCGAATCTCAGGAGCACCCGGAACCAGTTTTCGCAGACGCTGATAATCCGAAAGTGCCACCAGATTCACCATCATATTTTCGACACTTTCATCTTGCAATTCTCCTAGGTAGCGTGTCTGCACCGTCATATTGGTCATTTTGTAGGGAATTGCTTGTTCCGCTCTAATTGGCACATCCGACTTTTCTAAAAGGGTACGCAAGGCCCCTGCCTGCTCTCCTGACACCTGAAAGGAAGTTGGATAGATACGGTTCGTTGCTTGGTAATTCAAAGAGATGACCCCCATTGTTCCCCCTATCAATGAAATCGCGATTGCAGTGATAATCGTCAAAAGGGCGTAGCTTTTCCACGTCCTTTGCAAGTAAGCACGCACGTTATTGTAAGCAATCAACTTCGCCCCTTTGATAAGGCGTTTTTTTGGTTTACTCAAAAAATACAACAGTGCTGGCAAGGAACAATCAAAAAAGAGATAGGTTGCCGTTATACAGCAAAATAGAATCAGTAAAGGGATCCATAGAATCGCTGAAAAATCTTGCGTATACGTGATATAGTTGGTCCATGTTTCCCTTAGGGTCAATGACAGATAATACCCTACCCCAAGTAAAATCAGACCTAGGACCCCCATCAATGTACGAAACGGAGTCATTTTCATTTTTTTGATCGGTAAGCGGTATTCGGTCTTGATCAATTCACTCATTGGGGTACGCCAAACAAAAAGGATCACTTGAATACTCAATATAATCATTGCGGCGATAAAGACAAAGACCGTCGAAAAAATCGATTGCGGTGAATTAAAGAAATGACTGGTCAAATTTAGGCCCATCGCCCGAATCAAAATCATTGAGAAGAATTTTGAAAAAATAATTCCCATAAAGATACCGGTCACTAGAGAAAAAAAATTTAGTAAAAACGTTTCCCGTAGCAACAGCCAAGCAAGACGACCTTGTCGCAACCCCAAAAGCTGGTAAACACTGATTTCTTTTTGTCGCTGACTAAGAAAAAAATGATTGGCACTCAGCATAAAAAACAAGACAACAAATGCGACCACACTGCTGCCAAATCCTAATACCCCTTCAATGCGGATGTCTTGCTGGACCCGTTGATTCAGCAGACGATCATTCATCAAGGCGTTAAAGGAATAAAAAATCATCACGGCGGTCATCATACAAATAAAATACACCATATAATTGCGAAACTGCCGCAAAAAACTCCGCCAGCCGATTTTAAACAACATGGCGCGGACCGCCTCCAATCGTAGCCTGCATATCGATGATTTTTTCGAAAAATTCCTGACGGCTGCCTTTTTTGACAACTTCCGCAAAGAAGACACCATCGCGAATGAACAGAATCCGATTGCAGTAGCTGGCGGTGAAAGGATCATGGGTGACCATCAAGATCGTTGTTTTCTCTTGTTGATTGATTTGTGCTAAATACCGTAATAATTCTGTCGCCGCTTTTGAATCAAGGGCGCCAGTGGGTTCATCAGCAAAAAGGACCGCCGGACGACTGATGATTGCTCGAGCAGCAGCGACCCGCTGTTTTTGCCCTACAGACAATTCTTCTGGGTAGCGATCCAACAAGTGCTCGATCCCTAACAAATTGGCCGTCTCCTCGATACGTACTTGGGTTTCCTTCACGGGCAAGCGATCAATCGCTAAAGGCAGCAAAATATTGTCTCTGGCTGTCAATGTCTCTAAAAGATTAAAATCTTGAAAGATGAAGCCAATCTGCTGACGGCGAAAATCGCTGAGGGCTTTTTCCGACATTCGGGTAATGTCTTTGCCATCGATATAGATCGAGCCTAAGCTAGGTCGCATGATTGAAGACAAAAGATTCATCAAGGTCGTTTTCCCAGCACCGCTTGGCCCCATGACCCCAACAAATTCTCCTTGATCCACTGCAAAAGAAAGGTTATCTAATACTTTGGTTTGATTGAAACGGGTGCCGTAACTTTTTGTCAGATGCTTCACATCGATCATATTTTTCACACAGAACCCTCCTTTAAAAAAATTCTCTCCTTATGGTAGCATACTTTATCATTGAATACTTCTGCTTCAAAACAGAGAAAAAATAAATTTAAAAAAGTTTTTATTCATTATGTGAAACATGGAACAACCAAATCCTTAATCTTATCAAGTTTTCTCGGAAATACCTAAATGAATATACACCATATATTGTGTATATCCAAAACACAAACCCTTTACGACTACTATATATAGTTGCTCATTTCTACAATTTGTTTTATTATATTGTGGAAGATAAGGAGTGGTAGAAATGATGAACATTAAGAGAAATCCTGAGCAAGGGTTGGAAAGACAGTCCGCTTTGCGTCAGTTAAAAATCGTAAAACGTGATGGACGGCTTGTCGATTTTGATGATCAAAAAATTTATGATGCGTTAGTGAAAGCCCTGAGAAAAATCAACGGTGAGCTTTCTCCCATCGACCACGAAAAAATCACCGAGATCGTTGACAGTGTCGATCACGAGATCGCGGAACGTTTTCGTACAAATGTAAAAATCTATGAGATCCAAAATATCGTCGAGCATATCTTGTTAGCAAAGAACGAGTATGCCTTGGCTGAAGAATATATCAACTACCGGACCCATCGTGATTTCGAACGCAGCAAAGCAACAGACATCAACTTTACGATCAATAAATTGATGAATAAAGATCAATCGGTCGTCAATGAAAATGCCAATAAGGATAGTAACGTGTTCAACACACAACGTGATTTGACCGCTGGGATCGTAGGAAAATCGATTGGTTTGAAAATGCTGCCTCCTCACGTGGCAAATGCCCACCAAAAAGGCGACATTCATTACCATGACTTGGATTATCATCCATATACCCCAATGACTAACTGCTGCCTAATCGATTTTAAAGGCATGCTAAATAATGGATTTAAAATTGGGAACGCCGAAGTGGAATCGCCAAAATCGATCCAAACGGCCACCGCTCAAATCTCACAAATCATTGCAAATGTAGCATCGAGTCAATATGGTGGCTGTTCTGCTGATCGAACAGATGAATTATTGGCTCCTTTTGCTGAGTTGAATTACCAAAAACATTTAAAAGATGCCGAAGAATGGATTGAGACACCCGAACGTCGGGAAGCTTACGCGAAGAGCAAAACCCGCAAAGATATCTACGATGCAATGCAAAGTCTAGAATACGAAATCAATACGTTATTCACCTCTAACGGACAAACGCCGTTTACTTCCCTTGGCTTTGGTTTAGGAACCAACTGGTTCGAACGGGAAATTCAACGAGCGATTCTCCAAATTCGCATCAACGGGTTAGGCAGTGAAAAGCGTACCGCTATTTTCCCAAAATTGATTTTTAGTATTCGCCGTGGGGTCAACTTGGCCCCTACCGATCCGAACTATGATATTAAAGAACTGGCTTTAGAATGTGCCACTAAACGGATGTACCCGGATATTTTGAATTATGATAAATTGGTTGAATTGACTGGGAGCTTTAAAGTGCCGATGGGCTGTCGTTCTTTCTTGCAAGGCTGGAAAAACGAACGTGGTGAAGAAATCAATGTCGGTCGGATGAATCTAGGTGTCGTGACATTGAATATTCCACGGATCGCCTTAGAAGCAAATGGCGATCAAGAAAAATTCTGGTCACTGCTGGAGGACCGTCTGCAAATCGTTAAAGATGCCCTTGTCTATCGAGTGGAACGCTGTAAAGAAGCGAGTCCCGCCAATGCGCCGATCCTTTATATGTATGGGGCTTTCGGTGAACGTTTGGATCGCAAAGACAATGTCAACGAATTATTCAAAAACAAACGTGCCACTGTTTCGCTTGGTTACATTGGTTTATACGAAGCTGCTTCGGCTTTTTACGGTGGAACTTGGGAACAAGACCCAGAAGCAAAGGCCTTTACGATGGCGATCGTGAAAGAATTGAAAGCTCATGCCGATGCCTGGGGCGATGAATACGGCTATCATTTCAGTGTGTACTCGACCCCTAGTGAAAGCTTGACCGATCGTTTCTGTCGCTTAGATACCGAAAAATTCGGTGAAGTTGAAAATATTACCGACAAAGAATATTATACCAATAGCTTCCACTATGATGTGCGGAAAAATCCGACACCATTTGAGAAACTTGATTTTGAAAAGGACTATCCAAAATACTGTTCTGGTGGCTTTATTCATTACTGTGAATATCCAGTCTTGCAGCAAAATCCAAAAGCGTTAGAAGCGGTTTGGGATTACGCATATGATCGGGTCGCTTATCTTGGAACAAATACCCCTATCGATCACTGTTACGAGTGCGGATATGAAGGAGACTTTAATCCAACCGAACGAGGCTTTGAATGTCCACAATGTGGCAATCACGATCCAAAAAGTTGTGATGTTGTCAAAAGAACCTGCGGGTATCTTGGAAATCCTCAAGCTCGCCCGATGGTCAACGGTCGTCACAAAGAAATCTCTGCTCGGGTCAAACATTTGCAAGAATAATCATAAAAGGAGTGTTAGATTTCTTCTACACTCCTTTTATCCAACAACCCCTGTAATTCACAATAGAAAGAAGTTTTCGTATGAGAAATCCTAAGCCCCAAGAATGGAAAGCAAACGAGTACAGTCAAAATTATATTGCTGATTACAAAGCCTTCAACTTTGTGGACGGTGAAGGCATCCGAAATAGTTTATATGTGAGCGGCTGCCTGTTTGCTTGTGAAGGCTGTTTCAACAAAGCCGTCCAAAACTTTCGCTACGGCACACCTTTTACCCAAGAGCTAGAGGATCGAATCATTGAGGATCTGCGACATGACTATGTTCAAGGACTGACCCTCCTAGGCGGCGAACCTTTCTTGAACACGACGGTCTGTCTGAAAGTTGTTGATCGCGTTCGCGCCGAATTTGGTCATAGCAAGGACATTTGGAGCTGGTCAGGCTACACTTACGAAGAACTGCTCTTGGAGACCCCTGACAAACTAGAACTTTTATCCAAAATTGATATTTTGGTGGACGGCCGTTTTGAACTCAGCAAGCGAAACCTAAACTTGCAGTTTCGTGGTAGCAGCAATCAACGAATCATTGATCTTGCTGCATCTCGAGAACAAGGAAAAGCGGTTATCTGGGCAAAGTGCAAAGATGCTGAAGCAAGTTACGAACAAATCAAAAAACAAATTTAACGACTCAAAACACCGTGCATCTTGAGATGACCCCAAAAGTTAGACCAAAAAATCGAACTTTTGGGGTCACCACATCTTCCTTCAAAGATGATGCACGGTGTTTTTTTGTTATATAAAAATCAGTGACCAAGCTTTTTAAAGGTACTTACTTGCTTCACGAACCGTCAAAGGCGCCAGACTTTTTTGATGGCGTAGAAGAAAATCTTGGACCCACAGAGGATTCGTCTTGGCATAGTCTCGCAAGCTCCAGCCAATGGCTTTGTTGATAAAGAATTCAGAACTCCCCAAATTGTTGACAAGGATCTCTTCAAGTAATGGTCGATCCATCTGTTCTTTTTGCAACAATTGGTGAAGAATCGCCACTCGCCGTAGCCAAAGATTATCCTCAAGACTCCAACGAAGCATCTCAGCCTTTAACGCTGGCAGTCGGCGAACAAGCTTTCTGACGACCTCACTTAGTGCGTCCACGCTATCCCACCAAGATTTCGTTATGACTAACTGTTCAATTTTTCCTAGATCAACGGCTGATAAAAAGGGCTCCAGCGCCACTAAATAATCAATCGCAAGGTACTGGTGTTCCCGATAGCTGCTTTGCCAACATTGATCGATAAATTCCCAATCGATTCGTTTCATTTGTTTTGCTACTTTAAAGGCTGCTTTTTCCTGCTGACGGCGCAACGGTGTAGGGATGCCTAAAAACTCAAACTGATGCCGCATATAGGCGGCCATTTTTTCCCTTCGTTCTTCATCAGCCAAAGCAATCATCGTTTCATATACTTGATAGATCGTCATATTGGTCCTCCTTTTTAGGTCTACTGATCGTCAGATGTTTGCCATAAAGGCAGTACGATATTTTCATAGGTCAGAGGATCGAGATTTGTGACGGTGATTCCCAAAAGACGAATGCCTTTTTCAAGACCTAAAATCTCTTCCCAAATGAGACTGGCTTCTGAAAATAACTGTTCTTTTTTATGAACGTAAATCGGCAAAGTCACTCGTTTAGTGATCGTAGAGTAATCACTGTAACGGACTTTCAACACGACTGTTTTGCCATGTTTCTGTGTGCGCTTTAGTGATCTCTCAACTTCTTCTGCGATGGCGCGTAATTGACTTAAGACTTGTTCTTCACTCGTTAATGGATTGCCGTATGTATGCTCCTTACCGACTGATTTTCGTTCTCTGGTCACACTGACTGGTGAATCATGGATTCCTCTAACTTTGCGATACAAAGAATACCCCATTTTGCCAAATTCGCGGATCAACGCCATCTCACTCCAAGCGTATAGATCTGCTCCTGTAAAAATGCCTAACTCATGCATCCTGGGGACAGTTTTCTTCCCGATCCCATGAAATTTATCGATGGGTAGTTGTTGTAAAAAGGCCACTGCCTCATCCGGCATCACCACTGTTAACCCTCGTGGTTTATGATAATCCGAGGACAATTTTGCCAAAAACTTGTTGTAACTGACGCCTGCCGAACAAGTCAAATGGGTCTCATGCCAGATGTCTCGCTGAATCAGACGAGCGATCTTAATTGCTGAAGGACAGTTGATTTTGTTAACTGTGACGTCCAGATACGCTTCATCAATTGAAACTGGTTCGATGATGTCGGTGTATCGGTGAAAAATTTCTCTGACTTGCTGGGACACTTCACGATACTTTTGATGATTCCCCGGTTTAAAAATCGCTTGCGGACAAAGCTCGTAGGCTTTTTGTGCGCTCATTGCCGAATGGATGCCATATTGTCGCGCCAGATAATTCGCTGTCGTGACCACTCCTCGGCCGCCGGTATCACTTGGGTGACGGGCAATGACAAGGGGATGCTTGGCCAGCTCAGGATCATCCCGTTCTTCCACCGAAGCAAAAAAAGCATCCATATCAATATGAATAATTTTGCGGCTCGTATCATTTTTTAAGGGAAATTGCAGTTCCGACATCGTTGCTCACCTCGCTTCTTATTATAAACGAACAGAAGTTCCCTATCAAGCAAGGAATCAAGACAAAGACGCAAAAAGGACCAATTTTCATTGGCCCTTCCCTATACGTTCGCTACTTTTGCTGCACGGTTCATGACCCAAGAAGTTCTGCTATAAGGCAGCTTCTCCTCGTTCATTGGTGCGAATCCGAATCGCTTCTTCCAAAGGGTAGACGAATATTTTGCCATCACCGACTTCATCTGTCCGACAGATCGATACAATCAGCTCAATCACGGCATCGACTTTTTCATCTGCCAAAACAAAGCGGACATTTACTTTCGGTAAAAGAGTCGTGATCACTTCTTGGCCACGAATAAACTCTTTTAACCCTTTTTGATTGCCACACCCGAGAACTTGACTGACCGTCATCCCACTGATCAGATCCGATTGATCCAAAGCGGCTTTTAGCTCCTCTAATTTTTCTTGGCGAATAATCGCTTCAACTTTTTTCATGACTGCTCCTCCACTCTTAAGAATCTAACCCCATAAAGGTAGGATAGGCCGTTTCATCATGTTCGATCCGATCCATCCCCACCGCTTCTTCTTGCTGAGATACGCGAATCGGCATCACCCATTTGATCAAGGTAATTATGACAAAGGATAGGATACCAGCGAACAAAATCGTAAATACGATACTTTCGGCTTGTGCGATAAAAAGATCAACACCGCCATAAAGCAATCCTGAATGTCCGCCAACAGCGGGATCGGCAAAGATCCCGGTCATCAAACCACCGAAGATTCCGCCTACCCCGTGACAACCAAAGGCATCCAATGCATCATCTAACCCTAATCGATGTTTGATGACGGAAATAAAGAAGTAACAAAACGGACTGACTAAAGCGCCAATGATAAAGGAAGACCAAAGGGAGACAAACCCCGCCCCTGGTGTGATGGCAACTAAGCCCACCACTGCACCTGTACAAGCACCGACGATTGTCGGTTTTCCCACGACGATTTTTTCGATCAGCATCCAAGAAAGCATCGCACTGGCTGCTGCTGTATTCGTGGTCATTAGGGCGTGGATCGCTAGACCATCAGCTGCTAACGCAGAGCCAGCATTAAAGCCAAACCAGCCAAACCATAAAAGACCGGCACCTAGTACAACAAAGGGAATATTATGAGGACGATATTCGGTTTGATGAAATTCTCGTCGCTTACCGACAACGATCGCTAAGACTAGCCCACTGATTCCCGAACTGATGTGAACGACATTGCCTCCTGCAAAATCGATCGAGCCGATCGCATCTAAGAAGCCACCGCCCCACACCATATGCGCCATTGGAAAATACACGAAAACCAGCCAGAAGCCAATAAATAGAAAAATAGCAGAGAACCGCATTCTTCCAACGACTGATCCAGTGATAATCGCCGTTGTGATCAAAGCAAACATCATTTGAAAGGCAGCAAACAACCCTTCTGGAATTCCCTCTCCTTCTGACATCGAAACATGATTGAAAAAGACTTTGTCTAAATTGCCAATAAATGATCCTGTCCCGCTAAAGGATAATGTATACCCTAGAGCGACCCAGAGGACGGACGCCAAGCCCATCGTACAAATCACCATCATCATGGTATTGAGGATGTTTTTGCGTCGTTCCAATCCTCCATAAAAAAATGCCAATGCTGGAGTCATTAGAAAAACCATACCGCTACAAATTAAAATAAATGCAATATTCCCTGTATCCATTTTACACGCCTCCCTTTCTATATGTTAGCTATCCTAACACCATATTTTCGAATAAGCTAGATTTTTCTGAGAAAAACATGAATTTTCTGAAAATAGCTGACTTTATATGTTAGGTAATATCACATAAGTGAGCGTGTGGTACAAAAAAATACCGAGAGAAGTCTCGGTATGATTACTCTTCTATTTGGTGATACGCTTGATAGACAAGCTGTTTCTTTACTTGATTACGTTTAGCCACTTCTTTGATTGCTTCTTTTGAGGACATTTCGGCCTCTTCCATCAAGGCAGCTACTTGTTCTGCGTAACTTCCTTCATAAACAATTTCATGTATTTCAGAAGAGCCTTCCACCAACAGACAGCATTCTCCTTTGATTGGCTGCTGCTCTAAATAGTCGATCAATTCAGAAAAGGTCCCTCGCAAGTATTCTTCATGGATTTTTGTCAATTCTCGGCAAATGACTGCCTGACGTTCACCAAATACCTCTAGCATTGTTTCAATCGTCGCTGCGATTCGATAGGGTGACTCATAAAAAATCATCGTTGCTTTCTGGGTCGCTAATTCACTCAAGGCTTGTTTTTGTTCTTTTTTCTTACGAGGTAAAAAGCCATAAAAGAGATTTGGTTGCGGCGATAAGCCTGAAGCAATCAACGCTGTCAAACCTGCCGTAGGTCCCGGAAGCGCAATCACCGCGATTCCTTCAGCTAGACAGGCCTTGACTAATTCATGCCCCGGATCACTGATGGAGGGCATACCAGCATCGCTGCATTGGGCAATGGTCTTGCCCATCTGCAGCTGTTCTACCAACTGCGGAACTCGCTCTTTATAATTGTGTTCATGTAAGCTTTTTTGCGGCGTCGAGATCTCAAAATGATTCAACAATTTCTGGGTATTGCGAGTATCTTCACTTGCGATCAGGTCCGCTTCTTTTAAAATTTTGACACAGCGGACCGTCATATCTTCCAAGTTCCCGATCGGTGTCGGAACAAGATACAGTTTTCCAGTGTCTTGTTTATAACTTTGTTGCTTTTGCATGTACTGCTCCTTTCGAAAAAAAGACCAGTGGAAACTGATCTTTTTTCTAACGAACCTATTAGACTGTCAGTCAGTTATTTGCCGCTTTCACGATAGATCACTTCTAGACAAAATGCACAAGGTTCATCATGTTCTCTGCGAGAACCGTATAAGTCATAACAAACATGAAATCCTTCTTCGTAAATCTTTTCTAAATTCATTCGTGATTTAGAAAGTTCTTGTTTGACCGATTCAGCGGGTGCATCTGCCACTTGGTTCAACTCACGAATGTGTTCACGTAAGCGTTGATTTTCCAATTCTAATGTCGTATTTTTTTCGACGATTTCTTGCAAAGACTGCTTCATTTCCGCTAGATTATTTAAGGAATTTTGCAACTCCGATTCTAACTGATTCAATCCGTCATATATTGATCGTTTGTCCATGCTCATTATGGTCACCTACTTATTTTGTCACTAGTTCTTCATAATCATATTCGATTGGTGTTTGCCGATCATGCAAACGGACTTTGATCACTCGGCTCAACAGATCCAGCCCAACCACACGTCCTTTGCCATCTGGCGTTTCAACTTCCTTGCCGCGATCCGGCAATTCTTTTTTCGCCCGCTCATATTCTTCACTTTCATACTTAAGACAGCACATCAAACGACCGCATAATCCTGAGATTTTCGCAGGATTCAAGGAAAGTCCTTGATCTTTAGCCATCTTGATGGATACAGGGATAAAATCCCCTAAAAACGTCGCACAGCATAGTTTGCGACCACAGGGCCCAACTCCGCCTAGTGCCTTCGCTTCATCCCTGACACCGATTTGGCGCAGTTCAATCCGGGTATGAAATTCACTTGCCAAGTCTTTGACTAATTCGCGAAAGTCAACACGGCTTTCTGCAGTAAACGAAAAAATCAGTTTTGTCCGCTCAAAGGTATAGGCTACTCGAATCAGTTTCATTGGCAACTGATGTGCGCGGATTTTTTCTTTTCCAATTTTTAACGCTTCATCTGCCGCCTTTTGATTGGCTGCTGCCTGTTCCAAATCTTTCTTCGTCGCCCGACGTAAGATAGGTTTGACTACCTGAGGCAAATCGATCTCATTCATTTCTCTGCTTTTGGTGACGACTGTGGCAAGACATTTAGCATCTTGTGATTCCACGATGACTTGGTCATTTATAGTATAGGTCTGTTTTTTCGGTGTGTAAAAATAAATCTGGCCTACGTCATGATAACGCACTCCGACAACTTCGATCATCTCTGGTCTCCTTTTCCGGCTGCTGCGTTTTATCCATAGATGATTTTCACGGAAAATTGTTCTGCCACACCTTGGAAAGACACATTGGCTTGCAACTTTTTTTGTGCTTGCAATGCGGCTTCAATGGCACGATTGATCTCTTTTCCCCATAAACCTTGCCCCAACAATCGATCCCGCTCCTCTTGAAAGTAAAATAACAAGAGCAAAAAGATTTCTGATTGCTGATTTTTTTCTTTTGCTAGACCCAATAATTTTTTCTGAACAAAAATAAATGCTTGCGGGTCTTTCTTCAAAAGGTAATTCACCCAACGCTTAACAGCATCCTTAGTTTCATTAAACCATTCATCTTGCGAGATTTCAACTGCTTTATGATAACTATTGGTCAAGTGGCTTAGAAGTCGGCTTGTCTCTTTAGAAAGTCCCTCTTCTTGTAACTTTTCTTGCAGTTTTTCTTTTGACAAAGGAGAGAAATGAATGATCTGACAGCGAGACTGGATGGTTGGCAAAATACGACCAAGGCTCTCCGTTTCTAAGATCGCCAGAAAGTTTCCCACTGGTTCTTCTAAAAACTTTAGTAAACTGTTGGCAGCGCTGTTGTTCATTTTGTCAGCTTGAGACAAAATAAAGATTTTCAAACGGCTTTCAAAGCCGCTTTTTGAGAACTCCTCTTGCAGCTGTCGAATCTGGTCGACTTTGATCATCTGCCCATCAGGTTCAATTTGGATAACGTCAGGATGCTCTCCTTGGGCGATCCGTAGACAATTGCTGCATGCACCACATGGCGCTTCTTCTTGTACATTGGCACAAAAAAGGCGTTTTGCGAGCCATAGACTTAGTTCATGCTTGCCAGTCCCCTTGTCCCCTTCAAAAAGATAAGCATGAGCAATGCGCCCATGCTTGATACTTTTTTTTAGTTGGGCAAAAACAAGAGGCTGGTATTCTTGTAGAAATAACTCCTCCATGAAATGCTCCTTTTTTAATATTGATGGAATCCGTCAACTGGCAGCACGAATACGGTGGCGCCACCGACTTCGACTTCGACCGGATAAGGAACTTGACCATCTAAGGATATATCTAGTGACATCGGTGTCGAGACATATTGCTTTCTT
The DNA here is from genome assembly GCF_044746145.1 of Enterococcus sp. NPDC086594. NCBI lineage: Bacteria > Bacillati > Bacillota > Bacilli > Lactobacillales > Enterococcaceae > Enterococcus > Enterococcus sp. NPDC086594. The sequence goes on along the minus strand of NZ_JBIVBP010000002.1, from coordinate 208,308 downwards.
GATTGACAGGTTTTTTTAATCAATTCTAACGCATCTTGCACACGGTCATCTTCAATACCAATGATAAACGTACTATTACCAGCCTTTAAAAAACCACCCGTTGATGACAATTTTGTAGCACGGATATTGGCATCAATAAACTCATTTGCCAAACGATTACTGTCTTTGTCTTGTACGATTGCCATAATTAATTTCATGGGACCATCTCCTTTGTGTTATCCAACCTACCCTAGATTGATTTGAAGTAAGCAGGATACGATTCAACGATTGCTGAATAGCTGGATTCAACAACTTCTTGTAACCCCATTCTAGCATCAATCTTATGAATGCGTACAGGATTTTCTTCCGCTAGCTTTAGATACGCATGACGAACCCGTTGATGAAACTCCAATCCTTCCGAATCTAGTCGGTCATATTGATGTGCACGATTTTCTTGGATGCGACGCAAGCCAGTATCAGAGTCAACATCTAGATACAAGGTAAAATCAGGGGTCGTTCCTTCCGTCGCAAACTCGTTGATCCGTGCGATCTCAGGAATCCCGATGCGACGTCCAGCTCCTTGATAGGCAAGCGAACTGTCAACAAAGCGGTCACAGATCACGATGTGTCCGGCGTTCAATGCCGGCAGGACAACCTCAATCAAGTGTTGGCGGCGTGCCGCTGCATAAAGTAAGGCTTCGGTCCGCTCATCCATTTCTTCATTTCGCGGATCTAAAATAATTTTACGAATTTTTTCAGCGATTTTAACTCCGCCAGGTTCTCTTGTTTTAACGATTTTTCTTGTTGCTTCAAGCTGTAACCGAGGATACAATTCTTCGATCACACTGGTTTTTCCAGCACCATCCGGTCCTTCGATGGTTATAAACAATCCATTCACCCTAATTGCCTCCAATATCTTTATAATTCTCGGCGACCTTCTACTGCTTTTAGCAAGGTCACTTCATCCGCGTATTCAATATCGCTGCCCACAGATAAGCCATGAGCCAAACGCGTGACTTTAATACCGGCAGGCTTGATCAAACGCGACATATACATCGCCGTCGCTTCGCCTTCCGTGGTCGCATTGGTCGCAATGATCACTTCTTTGACCTGATCATCATGCAGCCGCTGTATCAGGGATGCAATGTTGATATCTTCTGGACCTGTCCCTTCCATCGGGGATAACACGCCATGCAGCACATGATAAAGTCCATGATACTCGCGGACTTTTTCTAATGCCATGACATCTTTAGGCTCTTCAACTACTAAAATCGTTTCTTTGTCTCTTGTGGGATCACTGCAGATTTCACAAGGATCTTCTTCCGTTATATTTCCGCAAATACTGCAAAAGTGCAAATCTCGTTTAACACTAAGCAACGATTTAGCAAACTCATTGACGACTTCTTCTTTCATATCAATCGTATAAAATGCCAAACGTGTTGCGGTTTTTTGTCCAATTCCCGGCAGTTTCATGTAACTGTCGATCAATCGGGCGATCGGTTCAGGATATTGCACCGTCATTTCTCCTTTTATAGACCCGGAATGTTTCTTGTATATTTGCCCATTGTTTGTTCCGATTCTTTTTCAATTTTTTTTAATCCGTCATTGATGGCTAAAATGATCATATCTTGCAGCATTTCCACATCGTCAGCATCAACGATTGCTTCATTGATAGCAATGTCTTGTAACGTCTTATCGCCAGTAAAGGTCGCTTTGACATAGCCATTTGTCGATTCGCCGATAAATTCTTTGCTGTTTAGTGCTTCTTGTTCTTTCATCATTTCTTTTTGCATTTTTTGCATTTGTTTCATCATGCCTTGCATATTTCCCATGCCTCGCATCATTATTCATCACTCCATATTCATTAATTTTCTTCAATGCTGGTTAATTCACCAAATAACTCTTGCGCTTTTGTTACTAAGTCGTCATTTTCTGGTTCGACAGGAGCGGCTTCGGTCTCTTCTTGCTCTACTTCAATTTCTGACTCTTCCGTTGCTTGACCGCCAGCCAAAAACTCTTGTCGTAGCGTCGGCCAACTTTCTTTTGTAATAAAGACAGCCTGTGGGGCGTAGTCTTTGATCATACGGGACAATTGATTATGGATCATCAATTGAAACTCTTGGTCGTTACTTGCTCGCTGACATAAGATCTCATAGTCAAAAGCGATCACGACGCCCGATTCGCTGGCAGCTTTTGCTTCACTGGAGTGCAGCATAGCTCTTTGCGTCACGGAAAGAGACATCAAAAGATCGTCCCAAACATTACGAACATTTGCCAAGTCTTTCTTCGTTGCACTTTTCAGCACTTGGAACACGCGTTCCTTTGGTAAACGGAACGTAGTGGTCGCCTTGGTTTTCTTCACTGGCGCGGTGGTTTCAGCAACGGCACCTGTCGGTCGATTCTCTTGCAGTCGTTGCACCTCTGCCTGAAGTTTTTGCAGTGCTTGACGTAACTGCGCCACTTCTTGACTATTGTCAGCTGAATTGCTGGCAACAGCAGCACTTTCTGGATCATTGGCTAATTTGACCACAGCCACTTCCAAATAGATCGTAGGATTGTTCGTAAATCGTACTTCATTTTGCGTATCGTTTAAGACCGTGATCCAGTGATAGATTTTTGCTGGCGGGGTAATTTTTGCCAGTGTTTGAAACGCTTCAGTCAACTGCAGAGACTTTTCAGATAGCAGCTGCGGCGCTTGTTGATACATCAGCAAGTCTCGACAATAAACCAACAAGTTTTCCAATAAACGGCGGGCTTCTTTACCAGAGGCTAATAACTCCCGCAAGGTCGCTAACGCATCGGCAACTTCTTTTTCCCCACAAGCCTGCATCAGACGGTCCATCATTTCATAGGACAAGCTGCCCGTCACTTCTAGAGCATCTTGGGTCGTTACGGTTCCATCACTAAAAGCGATCGCCTGGTCGGTGATACTCAAGGCATCCCGCATACCGCCTTCTGCGGCTCGCGCAATGATCTGTAAAGCTTCTGCTTCGTAATTGATCTCGCTAGTAGTAAGGACCGTTTCCAAATGACCCACGATGTCTTGCGTATTGATCCGTTTGAAATCAAATCGTTGGGTTCGGGAAATAATCGTTGCTGGAATCTTATGGGGCTCTGTTGTTGCCAAAATAAAGACAACATTTTTCCGTGGTTCTTCCAATGTTTTTAGTAATGCATTAAATGCGCCTGTTGACAGCATGTGCACTTCATCAATGATATAAACTTTGTATTCTGCTTGGGTCGGTGCATAGTTCGCACGATCACGAATAAAGCGAATTTCTTCTACACCGTTGTTACTTGCCGCATCGATTTCGATCACGTCTTCTTGCGTTCCTGCTGTGATTGAGCGACACATGTCACACTCATTGCAAGGCTCGCCATTGACTTGGTTCGGACAATTGATGGCTTTGGCAAAAATTTTCGCTGCACTTGTTTTCCCGGTTCCTCGAGGGCCCGTAAACAAGTAAGCATGCGAGATTTGATTTTGATCGATTGCATTTTTTAAGGTTTGGGTAATTGCTTTTTGTCCGACAACATCATCAAAACGCTGAGAACGCCAAACACGATATAATGCTTGATAGGCCATAGTTTTCCACACTCATTTCAAAATTCGCTACCTTCTATTATACGTAATATCAGCTAAAAAAACCACCGTTTGCGTGGTGGAATCTTAAAAGAAATGGAAATTTAATTCGAAGAGCCATTCCGCGCGCTTTCACTCACTATATCCTTTTATTCCTCCCTATTTTCAAGAAAAAAGACCATTCCTCTTCTCCAACTTTAGACTGATAACGTAAATCTCACCTCCTATGGTATAATGAATCTACGTTCATCTATTGTGATGAAAACAATTTAAAGGAGGACTGAAAATGGGTATTATCAAAGCGGCAACAAGCGCAATTGGCGGCGGATTAGCAGATCAATGGCTAGAGGTGATCGAGCCTGACAATATGAGCGATTCGACAGTAATGACAAAAGGTGTCAAAGTGCGGCGTAATGACAAACGCGGTTCTAACAGAAAAGGCACGGAAGATGTCATCACTGATGGGTCAGTGATCCATGTCTATCCGAATATGATGATGTTATTGGTTGATGGCGGGCGAATCATCGATTATACCGCTGAAGAAGGCTACTATACCGTCAAAAATGAATTAGCGCCTTCGATGTTGAATGGTTCATTGAAAGATGCGATTTCTGAAACCTTCGACCGCTTTAAGTTTGGCGGCGTTACACCACAAAAACAACAAGTTTTTTATATCAATCTTCAAGAAATCAAAGGAATTCGCTTCGGTACTTCATCGCCTTTGAACTATTTTGACAACTTTTATAACGCAGAGCTATTCTTACGGGCGCACGGAAACTATTCCTTACGAATTACCGATCCAATTTTGTTCTATACGAATGCGATCCCAAAAAACAAAAGTCAAGTCGATATCAACGACATCAATGAGCAGTACTTAGCTGAATTTTTGACCGCCCTACAAACCGCGATCAACAAAATGTCCGCTGATGGCGAACGAATTTCTTACGTTCCATCTAAGAGCATGGAATTAAGCAAATATATGGGAACAGTTCTTGATGACAGCTGGCGAGAACTCCGCGGCATGGAAATCGTTTCTGTTGCCGTAGCGAGCATCTCTTATACGGATGATTCCGTAAAACTGATCAACATGCGGAACCAAGGGGCAATGTTAGGCGACCCTTCGATTCGTGAAGGCTATGTTCAAGGTTCGGTTGCTCGTGGTATGGAATCTGCCGGTAGCAATGCCGCTGGGGCTACGACTGGGTTTGTTGGCATGGGCATGGGGATGAACGCTGGCGGCGGTTATTTGAACCAAGCGTCTCAAAACAACCAGCAGCAGATGCAGCAGCAACAGGCTTCCGCACAAAACAGCGCAGATCATTGGGACTGTCCACAATGCGGCACCTCTAATACTGGTAAATTCTGCAGCAATTGCGGGACGCCAAAACCAACGAGCGATGGACCAAGCCTGAAAATGAAATGCAGCGATTGTGGTGAAGTGATCGATTTAGCCAACGGCATTCCAAAATTCTGTCCGAATTGCGGCAAACCTTTCAAAGGTGTCCCAGTAGACTAATTGAGGAGGATTGCTGATGGATGTTATCACACATAAGTGCCCCAATTGTGGGGGCGCTTTAACCTTTGAACCTGGTGATCAAAAATTTCATTGTCCATTTTGTCTGAGTATTTTTACTGAAGACGAAGTCACTGCCTTCGAAGAAAAGCAAAAAGAAGCGCAGATGGCCGATACTCCTGTCTCAGATCCTTCTGCAGCGACCGAGACTGAACCGTCCCTTCAAGAAGAAGTTAGAGAGCAAGCCGATGCACAAGCGGGGCAGATGGACCTTTTCACCTGCCCCAGCTGCGGTGCTGAAATCGTGACGGATGCGACTACAGCCGCAACCTATTGCTACTTTTGCCATAACCCGGTCGTTTTGTCGGGACGGCTTTCAGGAGAATTTTTACCTAACAAAGTCCTCCCTTTTGCCATCGAAAAGGAAGAAGCAACTGCGAAATTCTTAGAATGGGCGCAAAAGAAAAAATTTGTGCCACGGGATTTCTTCGATCAAGCACAAGTAGAGAAATTGACTGGTGTGTACTTCCCTTATTGGGTCGTCGATGCTGAGATGAATGGCTCGCTTTCAGGTATGGGTACCTCTTTGCGTATTTGGCGCGTTGGTGATATTGAATATACTGAGCACAAACAATACGATGTCTTGCGACGAGGAAAAATCAAGGTGAATGAATTGCTCAAGCATGCGCTGTCAAAAAACGTTCAGCAAAAAATGGTGACTGGCGTTCAGCCGTTTCCCCTTGAAAAAGCTGTTAATTTTCGCAGTCAATATTTAGCCGGCTTCCAAGCAGAAAAAAGAGACATTGAATACATTGATCTTTCTGACGAAGTCAAAAACGAATTATCGGGTTATGCTGAAAATCTGCTAGCAGGTACCGTCAATGGCTATACTAGTTTTAAACGCAACAATCGTTCCATCAATCTAACAAAAGAAGAAAACAACTACGTTTTGCTTCCTGTATGGCTAGTGACCTATCGAGCCGATGATGAAAACAAGAGTGCCTTTTATTATGCGATGAATGGGCAAACCGGAAAAGTCAGCGGTGTTTTACCGATTAGTTACAAGCGCTTGGGAATCGTCAGTGGCGCAATTTTCGCGGCAACGACCATCCTCGCATTGATTGGAGCGTATTTCTTATGAAAAAACTATCTTATTTGTTGTTACTGCTGGTTGGTTTTTTCTTAACCGCCCTGCCCGCCTTCGCAGCCGAAGAGACAGTCGCAGACCACGCTGGACTCTTTACCGAACAAGAGATCCAGAAGTTGAACGAAGAAGCAGAAGCGCTGAATGCAAAGATCAAAGGCGAAGTTTTTATTCAAACAACAAACAGCAATACGGGAGATATCGAGTTGTACACTGATCGATATCTTTCAAGACGGATCGGCAACGACAACAACGGTTCGGCATTGGTGATCGATATGGCGCAACGGAAATTTCACGTTTCGACTTCCGGAAATATGATCGATTATCTTACCGATTCACGTCTAGATAAGCTACTTGATGCGGTATTTGACCAGATGGCAGAGGGAAATTATTATCAAGCTGCATTGGTCTATCTGCAAAAAGCAGAGGGTTTTGTGGAAGCAGGTGTTCCTGCCGATCATTATCGTATCGATCGTGATACCGGAAAAATTACTTATTACAAAGTGATAACGCCACTAGAAATTGCTATTTGCTTAGCGATCGCGGCAGTGATCAGTATCGCTTTTTTCATCATTGTTAAATCCCGTTACCAATTAAAAATGGGCGGCTACAAATTTAACTATCTAGAAAAATCAAGTATTGATCTGACCCAAAAAGAAGATCGCTTAGTCAATTCCTTTGTCACAACCAGACGCATCCCCCGTCCTTCGAATAATGGTGGAGGCGGTGGTGGCGGTTTTTCTGGCGGCGGCGGTGGCAGTACGACCCACTCTTCTGGTGGCGGAACATTCGGCGGCGGCGGACGCAGCTTTTAATTTTTCAAGAGTTCCTTTAATCAGGAACTCTTTTTTTGTTGACAATTTTCATAAAAACATCTACTATTTAGGAAAATATAGGAAATGAGTTGATTATATGTTTGAAATTATTAGAAACAATAAACTTTTTATCAGTTTGAGTAGTTTGCTAGTTTTTTTGACTGTCCTGACAAACCTCGCTTTCCCTTTGCTTCTACAAGAAGATCACGCACTGCGCTTTGATCATCTCGTCGGCTTATTAGCGTTCATATTAAGTATTACTTATTGCGCGCAATTCTTATTGATTGTGATGAAAGAGCGCTATGCAGCTTCGATGAATGTTCGCCATCTCTTAGAATTGTTAAAAAAAATGAAAAGGAAGAGTTATGTAGAACTCTCTGAAAAGGAGCCCACTTATCTATTAAACCGCATCTTTGGCGTTGTTGATTCCTTATACTTGTTTATTTGCGGTAGTTTTAGCGAAGCCATTCGCTGCTTTTTCTTATTGCTGATCCCACTTTTTTTGTGTTTCCAATTGCATTATTTACTGGGTTTCATTTTACTATCGCTATTTCCCATCAATGTTTTTGGGTTTCGATGGATCAATCAACAGTTGAGTATTAAGATGAAAAATATGCAAGAAGCATTTGCTCTTAGCAATAAGGAAATGTTAACAACATTGTCCCATATTGATACAATGAAGCAATGGAGTGACGCTGTTCTTGAGCAGCTGTTTTCCTCTCAATTGACATCGATGTATCAAACATTAGCAAACACCAATACTTTTGCCCAAACGACTAGTTTAGTCCTTAATGCGATCAATCAGATCGCCCAGATCGGCGTCTATTTGTTTATGATTCAAGGAATATTACAAGATGAACTGCCAACCTCTGCGTTGATTTTGATTGGCGTGCTATTACCCATTTACTTTTCTGCATTAAGTGGTTTAACGAAAATCAATCTTGATACAGCTACTCTGAGGACCAATCAACGTTTTGTTAACGAAGAATTGGCTGCTCCCGATGACCGCTGGAACCAAACGTGTGAAGCTACTCTGAGTCTTACTTTCGACCACCCTGTCGTATCCATTGGCAACCACAGCTTTTCCTTTCCCATTGAAGAAACCTTGAAACCTGGTGAACATATTTACTTGGCTGGCGCTTCAGGAAAAGGAAAATCAACGTTTTTAAAGGCAATTGCTGGCCTTTATCCATCAGAAGGAATTTCGCTTTCAACGAAGAGTAAACGCATCAAGCCAAGAAACCCTGAAACAGATAAAACCCTCTACCTTGCTCAAGACCCTACGATTCTCTCTCGGACAATTGAAGAAAATCTTGTATGGGGAAGAAAAATGACGGGAGAAGAAAAAACAATTATCGAAACCTCTGGTATTTTAGCGCCCATTTTTCAACAGCGCTCATGGACTAGCAGGCTTGCGGAAAATGGTGCCGACTTGTCTGGAGGAGAAAAGCAAAGAATCGCTCTAGCTCGCATATTATTAAGTGATGCCGAAATCATTCTTTTAGACGAAGCTACCAGCAGCCTTGATGATGAAGCTGCCGAAAAGATTATGAAGTGTTTAAAAAAACATGCAGAAAAACGCATGATCATCTATACTAGTCATAAGAAAGAGGAGCAACGCTTTTGTGATCGTACAATCGCTTTGTAGGAGGAACCGATGAAAGATTATTATACCGTTGAAGAAGTCGCTGAAAAACTGGGCGTAACGACTCGAACCATCCGAAATTATCAAAAGACCAACCAACTTAAAGGGACAAAAATTGGCGGGCAGTGGCGCTTTTCTTACAAAGATGTGGCTTCGTTGATGGGCGAACCATTTGAAGATCCCCTGCTTTCTTTTGCTTCAATACGTTCAGAAAAACAGATACCCGAAAGCTTACTTGCCATTGATTTCTTTATTGAATCAGAGGAATTGCTACAACAGCAAAAAAAAATCGTTATTGATGAGTTCAATGCACTTTACTCAGGGGAAAGTCGGCGTTTTTACTTTGAAAAAATCAACCCAACGATGGCACGATTTACATTGGTCGGACCGTTGAAATATGTAACAACCTTTGGACAGTGGATCGAAACAATACTTTCTCTCCCAAAGTAATCATCTGAGCGCCTGCTTTGAATTTAAAAGAAGAGACCCAATTAGGAGAATGTCTAATCAGGTCTCTTCTTTCTTTTTTGGAAGGCTTGTTGCACTCAGATGATTTCCTTAAACACAGAGAAATCAATATTGCCGCCGGAGACCAATGCCACAGTTTTCTTTCCTCGAAGCAAATGATCGATCTGTCCGCTTAAAATCGCCGCCGTACTTAATGCACCAGCCCCTTCTGCGATGACTTTTTCCCTCAATGCTAAGTAATGGATCGCTTGTTCGATATCGGATTCTTCAACTAAGACCGTTTCATCGATACGGGTCTTTAAAACATCATAGGTCAGTTCCCCTGCCAAAGCAACATCACAGCCATCGGCGATCGTTCTACTGCGGCGATTGGCTACTAGCTTTTGCTGCCAAAGTGAGGCGATCATGCCATAAACGCCATAGGATTGAACGCCGATGATTTTGACTTCTGGACGAAGTTCTTTTAAGGCTAAAGCAATCCCAGCAATCAACCCACCACCGCCGATGGGAATAATGACATTATCAACATCTGGAAGATCCTCCAACAGTTCGATCGCAATCGTTCCTTGCCCCTCCATTACTGCACGATCATCAAAGGGAGAGACAAATACTTCGCCACTATCTTTCATGGCGTCTAGTGTCAGTTGTTTGGTTTCATCAAACGTCTCTCCTGCTAAAACGACTTGTGCGCCATAACTTCTTGTCGCCTCTATTTTTGTTTTGGCAGCCGTTAATGGCATAAAGATTCGGACATTGATCCCCAGTAACGATCCGGCGAGAGCAACACCTTGCGCATGATTTCCTGCAGAACAGGCAATGACACCGCGAAGTTTTTCTGCATCAGTCAATGACGCGAGTTTGTTATACGCCCCCCGCGCTTTAAAGGAGCCGGTACGCTGTAGATTTTCTAATTTCAAAAATATCGTGCCCTCTTTTTCTTTGCCTAAAATATTACTTGGTGCAAGTGGTGTATGGATCATGATTGGTTTCAATCGTCGATACGCAGCAGCGATCCCCAGACTGTCCGTCAACACTTCCTCAATCACAAACGTTCCCCCTTTTTTGTTTTTTTATACTCTCATTGAAGCACAGAATTTGGAGAAAGACAAACTGATTCCCTCGCGTCGGTAAAAGATTTTCTCTGCTCCTTCACGCCCACGTGTTAGCTGATTTTTTACAGAAGAATTTTCAGAAAATAATGACATTTCTTTTCTGAAGTGCTATACTTAGAAAAATTAAAAAAGGGTGTGAACGAATGACAATCGATTGGTCAAATTTAGGGTTTTCTTATATCAAAACGCCATGGCGTTTTTTGGCAACATGGAAAGACGGTTCTTGGAATGAAGGCGAACTTACCGAGGATAATTATCTGCATATCCACGAGGGATCAACCGCTCTTCATTATGGACAGCAATGTTTTGAAGGACTAAAAGCCTACCGAACAAAAGATGGCGGCATCAATTTGTTCCGTCCAGACGAAAATAGCAAACGGATGAACCGCAGTGCCTATCGCCTGCGTATGCCAGAGGTTCCTGAGGCCTTTTTCTTAGATGCGGTAAAACAAGTAGTAAAAGCAAATCAGGAATATGTTCCGCCTTATGGCAGCGGCGCCACCTTGTATATTCGTCCTCTATTGATTGGCGTCGGAGAAAATATCGGTGTCAGCCCAGCACCAGAGTATATTTTTACGGTTTTTTGTATGCCGGTCGGACCTTACTTTAAGGGCGGATTGACACCAACCAATTTCATTGTTTCTGATTATGATCGCGCGGCACCAAATGGTACTGGCGCAGCCAAAGTGGGTGGAAATTATGCGGCGAGTTTGTTACCTGGATACGAAGCCCATCAACGGAAATTTTCCGATTGCATCTACCTTGATCCAGAAACGCATACCAAAATCGAAGAAGTCGGTTCTGCCAACTTTTTCGGGATCACGGCTGCTAATGAATTTGTGACACCAAAATCTCCTTCTATTTTACCAAGTATCACAAAATATTCATTGCTGCATCTAGCGCAACATTCATTAGGATTGACCCCTGTGGAAGGTGATGTTTATCTCAATGAGCTGGATCGTTTTGTCGAAGCGGGTGCCTGCGGAACAGCTGCTGTTATTTCCCCGATCGGCGGGATCCAAAACGGCGAGGATTTCCATGTGTTCTATAGCGAAACGGAAGTTGGTCCACAAACAAAAGCATTGTATGACCAATTGACCGGCATTCAGTTCGGCGATATTTCGGCACCAACCGGTTGGATCTTTGATGTTCCATTGGATTAAGCGAACCGGGCTACATCCTCTTCAACCGAACGATCACTACGGACCGTTCGGTTTTTCTCTTTCTATCGATCAATTTATCATCACTGCATCAGAATTGATTGCCACAACTCTTTTGACTTGTTACAATCATAGCAAAGGGAGGCGTAATGATGGGCAAACGATTCGGCTATTCTTTGCTAGCAACAGCCTTGTATTTGGTGGTTTCCAATATTGGTAATCTCGTTTTTGGTATTAACCGCAGCTTTAGTTGGACCACAACGTTGTGGGAAGCATTTTTCTTTTTTATTTTCGTGTTCTTATTCCAACAATTTCGAAAAAAATAAGCAGCGATCCTCGCTCATAAAAAAACGAGGATCGCTGCTTATTACTTTTTAGGAATCTCAGCCTCTAACAAAAAAAGCGCCAAACCCCTTCATACGAAAGGATTTGACACTAAGAAAAATTATTTAACTGTATCTATATTCTAATTCTCTTGCTATCCTCTACTGACACTATCGCCTGATATAATAATAAATGCGCAGAAAACTGTCTTTCGACAATCTTTGACTAGCACTCATTTTTTAGGTCAATGTATGGTCAAATATCACTCTATATAATAGAAGGAAAATAACAAACGCTACTCAATTTAACAATCTGTTCTCTTTACAAAGCGAACGTTAGTTCGTATAATTTTCGCTAAGAGGAGGGAAATTTTATGGGAATGATTAAGCCATATGAAGATCGGAAAAAGCTAAAATGGGTAGGATTTTTCTTGTCAGAACATACAGCTGACATCGCAAGAATAGAAAAAGAATTAAAATATACTTGCCCTGCTAAACCTGAAATGGATGAAAAAGAAATAAGTGAATTTTTGCAAACTGCAGTCACAAAAAATAGAAAGCTAGCAATTCAACTTAATCATGTGGTAGACGATAAATACATGCCTGATTTTACAGGAACACTGAAAGGTTACGATGATCTAGGATTTTATTTAGACGACACTCTAGTCCATTATGATGAAATACGAAGTGTTGACTATTATAGTGAAGTAAAGTGGTTTGATGTATGAATCTTATTACTCAATATGAGCAAGGTCCCTTTGGTGCGGTTTTCGCTTGATAGAGTGAACTGTTTGATTGCTTCGCATAGTTTGAACTTCTTAGCCGATGTGCATGAAGGAATGCAGATTTTGGTAGCTGGTGAGTATAATAGTAGGAAACAATTTGGTGTTAAGAAGTATTCGGCGATTGGAAAAACAAAGATTATGATTGAATTTGAAAATATTAATGTTCGATAAGCTTATTACTTTCCCTATTCAGTAAATTACTATATGATGATTATTATGATGACGGAACATAGTTCCACTTGCACGGCATATGAGAATATGCCGTGCTTTTTTTACAAAAAAACAACCACTCCCGGGGAGGAGTGGCACAATTAGATAAAAAGTTTTTTTATATGGTAAATTAATTATATGAGCAATCTAAAATTTATTCAAACCTTTTGCTCAAAAAAGAGCCACTCAGCATAAAGAGTGGCTACACAGAAAAAATTAGAAATGTTAGCCTCGGATAGGGCTATATACTATTCTAAAATCTCACTCAAAAAAACTCAAATCATTTGCTTTTTTAAACAAGATTATCAAGCTTTATTTATATCTATTTAAATTTTTTAGTGCTACAATCAAAAAAGAGCAATGGTCAAAAGAAGACTTCCCCAAGCCGCTTTTCCCATTGCTCTAGATGTTACAGAGAGACCATACTTAAATGGTATAGTATTTATCATAGTATTTCAATTAAGTAGCTCTCATAAGAGGATATTCTATATTTTTATATAGAATAAATAGAAGAGTACTAGGCCAAGTCTCGAAATTCCCCAATTTCTGCCTAGTACTCTATTTTAGTGCATTAGCACCAATAATATATTATTCGATTAATAATTTTTTTTCAATAAAAAAATCTACTCTAGGCATTCTAGAGTAGATCTCGAAAGAGAAAACGAAAAATAAACATTTTGGGTATGAGTTTACAATACATCTTTTATTAATCAAACTCAACAAATTTATGACGGTTTTCTAATCAATAATATCTATTAAATAAAAATGATGAAAAAATATATAGGAAGAGTATCAAGCATACTTCCCCAAGCTTTCCCCGCCTGATACTCTTCATTGACGATACAATGTTGTCATAAAAATTTTACATTGGAAGTATTTTAACAGCAAGCGTATAGCTTATCCCTTTTGACCTACTTAAAAGGCACCTAAAGAATATCTCAAAGAATTAGATTAATTAATTGAAGAACGCAAAAAATCCCTATCCAATTAAGGACAGGGATTTTTGTAAAGAAGGTTAAAAAATGAAACATAGTTTTAACTGATCCGGGTAAGTTAATGCTACACCCAGGATTCTGTTTGTGCAAATAAAATGCCCGCTTCTTGGGGAGAAGTGGGCAAACAGAATTTTGAAAAAGATACTTTATAGGATAATTTAATTTTATATTGGGTACTGATACTTATCAATAATTTGTATCCAAAAAGAAACCGATGACGATATTCTGAGCAATCGTGTCGTTGAGTGCTGATCAATGGTAAGATAGAAAAGAAGAGTACTAGGTACACTTCCCAAGCTTCCCCCTGCCTAGTACTTTTCTTACACATATTACATGATAATGGTACGTTAAAGAGAATGGAATCGCAAACATTATGTTTTATCTTAAACTTCTCTTATTAAAATACGATTTATATTTTTGAAATTAACAAAATGCCGTTTCTAATCTAATGTGAGTAAGATGATATTTTGCCAGATCCAAGCCTATTAATATTTCTCAATCGTAATTGCTAGGTAAGCAGGTTTGTTTGCCCACTCGATAGCTTAGTGTATAATTACATTGATGACGGAACATAGTTCCACCTGCACGGCGTATGAGAATATGCTGTGCTTTTTTTCGCAAAAAATAACCACTCCCGGGGAGGAGTGGCATTGTAAAGAAGGTTAAAAATGAAAAAGTGTTAGCTAAGGGTATTTTAAGGTTACTTTTTATTCGAATTTTGTGCAAATAAAAAGCCCACTCCATGTAGTGAAGTGGGCATACTCTAAAAAAGTTTTAGATACATTCATTTGTGTACAAATCACAACCAATAACAAAAGTAATAGTTATATCTCTCCTGCACGACTCTATTAAAAATAGTTTTTATCGTTAAGAAAATACCATATTTTTTAAATTATACACCAAAACAAAAGTTATTGAAAATCGATTAATTCGTATAGGTAAGAATTAATCGATTCGACTTACAGACAACTTAACATTAAAATGTAACCGCAACCAAATATTAAGGAGGTTTTCATATGTTGTCAAAGAAATCTGTTTTAACTGCCGCCTGTCTCACACTCATTAGCTCAGTTGTATTTTTGGCCTTTCCGAAGGAGTCACATGCACATGGATATGTAAGCACGCCGATCAGTCGAGGATATCAAGGTCAATTACACAATAGGGAATGGGGTTGGAATGCTGCGCATCAAGTTTATGGAAACGTAATTTCAAATCCGCAATCTTTAGAGTATAGAAAAGGTTTTCCTGAAGCTGGTCCTAGAGATGGAAGAATTGCATCTGCAGAAGGTGGATTAGGTCAGATTAACGATTTCGTTCTGGATAACCAGGATGCAGATCGTTGGACAAAGCAATCAGTTAAAACTGGCAACTTGGATTTGAAGTGGACTTATACTGCTTTGCATCGTACAACTAAATGGCACTACTATATTACAAAACCTGGTTGGAATCCAAATGAACCCCTGAATCGTGCATCATTTGAAAAAATAGCAGAAGTATCACACGACGGTACATTGCCTGTAGTTGGTGATACGCACAGTATAACAATACCTGAAGATCGAATTGGATATCATGTAATATTAGCAGTTTGGGATATCGCTGATACTCAAAACGCATTTTATAATGTGATTGATGCGAATATTACACCTGGTTTAGGTATCTAAATTATTTAAGACAGAATAATCTATTCTTTTCATATGAAAAATCGAAAAAACCTCTTGCTCGGATCTGAGTAAGAGGTTCTTTTACTTCATAATAGAAATCCTATATTTAATTAAGATAGTAATTTAAGATCTAAAGTAAAGTAGATTGTACTTACTCATCAACAGATATCATATTAAATTGTTTTTCTAATACTCTCATACTTCTTCCAAACTTATCCTCTGCTTCGTCAATTTGAGAATAACCCCATTTCTCATAAAGACCAACGTGTTGCGTTACAATATAAACACCTTGAAATCCCTCTGTTATCAACTGTTGCTCGGCAATCTCAACTAACTCTTTACTTATTCCCTTTCCTCTAAAAGTTGGATCAACATATACAATTGCTATATATGGGCTATATGCTAAATCAACAATATCTTTAAGAACAAACGAACAAAAACCAACAATCTGATCATTATTTTCTGATATAACAATTCCTTCACATTCTTTAAAGTCATAATTTGTCATCTTTTTTGCCAAATACTTAGCAGCTTTCCAATCAGCCTTGTTTATTTCTGCAGCTACTGACAACCATTTAGAATCTTTTTTCTTCAGCACATAATAACTCATAGCGATCCTCCCTCTCTGAAAACACTGATCCTTATTATACCTCAAAAATTTAAGTGAAAATTCGTTTAATTGATAAATAGTGACTGATACTTACAAAAACGAAAGAGTTTTGTTAGCTTATCAAATTTCAAAACACTTGTTTTCCATATATTCTTTAAGAATACTAAAGGAGGTTTTATCTATGACATATTCAGAGAAAAAAAATTACTGGCTTTCTTCAATACTACTAATTCCCTACGGATTGGGTTTTTACCTGTCATTGATGCAAATAGCAGGTTTTTTCATCATAAATAAAGGTATAGCCGACCCCACAATACCTGGTTTTAATTTAATTAACTCACTTTCTATTACTATTTCAAATTTTCTTCCTTTAACAACGGATTCACTATATTTGAGTATCATAATAGTAACAATCTTAGCATCACTCATCACACCACTTTACCTTTTTACAAAAAATATTTATCGTCACTTTTCAGGTTGGCTTTTTGTCCTAAATCTGATTATTTCAGCACCTACGTTATTATTAATATTTATTGGTGTTGCTATGAATATGTAATTCTGAGAGAAGAATTTAACTAGATTAGAAGTACTAGGAAAATCATTCTTTCTTTTGTTAAAATAAATTAGGGTGCTTACATTTTTTATAAAGTTTATTTGTATTTTAAAAAGTATCCGTTGATCCTATAGCGTATCGTAAATTTACATCATGTAAATAAAATTTAGACCTGCCATATCAATTGAACCTATAAAATGATAAAATAAAAAAGAAGAGTATTAGGCACACTTCCCCAAGCTTCTCCGCCAAATACTCTTCTTTTTGCACATGCTACCTAGTGAAGGTATGTTAAAAATAATGTTATCTCAAACAGCAAGTCTTATCTAAATTCGATTGGTATTTTCTGGAATAACACAAAATATCTCTCATTTTCTATTAAAGCAAAAATTCTATTCTCAAAATACGTTTGAACAATGCAATTCAATGATGTCAAAATCTATAGCTAATATTTGAAAGTCTTATCCTATTGAAGTTGAAGAGAAATACAAACCATACCTTGCAGACATGCTTATCATTAATAAAAATTCACAAGAAAAAACAACTGCATCTTTCCGTTTAAATAAGCCCCGGTTCGCCTACATTAGCGGGGCTTATTTAAGTATTCTCTGGATTTCACAAAACAGTTACTCTTTAGATTTTGACTCTTCCTCTTTTTTGTTATCTTTATTAGGCACTTGTTTCTTCTCCTGATGTATTAAAGAATCCATAATATTGTTTAATGTTGCATCTTTGATTTTCACATTTGCAGCTTTTAATTCCTGACTTATTGATTGTTTTACAAATTCTTGATCAGCTAATTGCTTTTCAATTGCAATTTTCTTTAACTCGTCAGAATATTTTTCAATATCATCTCCTTTTTCCTGATTCTGAATCATTTTAACTATATAGTAGCTCGTTTGTTTTGTCATGAGATTCTTCACCGGAATAATATCAGAAATATCTTTGTTATTTAGTTTGAAGCTCGCTTCTTTCACTTCTTCTGGTACAGATGATGTATGTGAATGAAATGTCACTTTCCCATCATTGGAATTTGATTTTTGATCTATTGATTTTTCCTTCACCAACTTCGAGAAATCTTCTCCCTCATCTAAAGATTGCTTTGCTTTTTTTGCATCCTCTTCATTTTTAAATTTAATTTGCTGGACTTTTACTTCTGGATGGAAGGTCTCCCATATTTTTTGTATTTTCTCTTGATTTACTTCTGCATTGGTTTCAAGCCCCTTTTTAAAGGCTAGTTGTTGCTTTATCTTCCGCTTCAATTCTGCTTCCGTATCGCCAGACTTAGCTAATTGAGAATTAAATGATTTACCAGCTTGCTCTTTGATTTTATTAAACTCTTTCTCAATATCCTTCTCAGTTATTTCCTCTCCATACTTATTCTCATAGACTCGTTTAATTACCATCTGCTGAATAGCTGAATCAGCACCTTTAATTTTTTTTAATTGATCATTAATGTCTTTTTGTGTTATCGTACCACCTTTAAAACTTACTGCAGTTTCTTTTTCAGCACTCTTAGAGCATGCAGAAAACAAAAGCAATCCTACTGACATAGCTACAAATAAAAGTTTTTTTCTCATCTTACCGATCCTCCATTTTTATGAATGTTTGATAATCAAATACGTATTTTCACTTAAAGAAGTCCTGGTTCTCCTGTTTGAACCGGGACTTCTTTAACCATTATCTATAATTGATAGACAAATTTATTCTTGCGTTTTCCGATCATTTGTTTCCTTTGACTTTGATTCATCTCTTTGTTCATTATTTTTATTAGGTTCTTGTTTCTTAGGCGATTGTTTCTTAGGTGTCTGTTTTTTAGGCGTTTGTTTTTTGGGTGTCTGTTTTCTTTGAACCGGTTTCTTCGACGATTGCTCGGTACTGGATTTGTTTTTTTGCTTTTGCTCGATTTGCGGTGATTTTTCTGGGTTTTTTTTTGAAGCTCCAGGACCACATGCTGCTAAACCAATGACTGCCAATGCCGCTGTTAATACCAAAAAAACTTTTTTCATAAAATCCACTTCCAATCTATTTTTTTTGTGTCCTTGACACACTTTTAATTTAAACGATAGGAAGGAATATTTTTATTTCATTTCTTTAATTATCATTTAAGTTAAGCTTACATTAACGAAAGGTAACAATTGTTCGAAAATTAAGTTTGAATAAACAAAGTCTTTACCACATTTAAAAACAATCGTTCTTAATAAAATATTCTTTTATTACACAAATATGATCCCAATATGATTTTTTTGCTAATAAATAATTATTCAACTCTATTTTATATAAACCCTTCTTTCATATATTTGAAGTATTTAAACACTTTACTCCTATTAATCACCTGGATGCTGAACACGTTTCTCATCAGAACATTTTATTAAGAATGATTATATTAAAAACATCTCAATCTCAAACTTAGTTAAATAGCTTTCTTTGTTTTATCTCATTTTTTCATTTTTACAATTAATTAGCTAGATACTCGCTTTCTGCATTAAGAAAATGAAAAATTAAGAAAATATAAAAGAGGTGTTTATAATGTTAGTTATTTTAAAAAGAAACTTCAAAAGTCACGCAATTCTCCGAGCTATTATCTATATAATTTTCGGGATTGCTATTGCAATTAATCCAGCTGGTTTCTTCAATTTTATTGGGTATGTACTTGCTGGGTACTTAACCTTGATTGGTTTAATTAATATTCTCGAAGATTTTAAAACGAGAAAAGAATCTGGTAACTGGGGATTAGGTCTATTCAGTGGGATATTTTTACTTGTATTAGCCCTTGTTGTACTTCTATTTGCGACTACCATTGCATCTATTCTCCCAATACTTCTCGGTCTATCTATTATCTCTAATGGAGCCTTTCAATTAGTACTAGGTCTTAATACCAAATCTGTAGCTTGGATTATCTATAGCATAATTCTTGTTATTGGTGGTGCATTACTTCTATTTAATCCATTCGCAAGTTTATTGATTCTTCTACAGGTATTTGGATTTACCTTAATTGCCATGGGCATACTAGAAGTCATTGGATACTTTATGTTCAGGTCTTAGTCAAAACAATAAATCCTTCCCTATCGATTCATCAATATGACTGAAATCAAAAAGGCTGCCTAATCAAATTAGATTAAACAGCCTTTTAATTATCCAAATCTAAAAAAATATATACATCAGATTTCTAATCAACTCATTGTCACATCTTTAAATTTTTCATACAGTCCGTACAGTTTTTTTATAACAAAAATTTAAACTTAGTACATAAATAGCAACATTTCTCCTATAAAAAAATAAGAGAGGCTGGTCAAATATAGGCTATTTCCGTATCCCACACTTGAATGATAAAGCAAAATTTTCATATGCAATAATGGGGTTAAGTAAAATTTATATATATTAATTAAATTTTTAGTTTCAAATCATTTCTGCTACAATAAAATAAAAAGCAGGTGATTTTATGGAAATTTTTGTCGGTATATTAGATAGGATTAGGGTAATCAATATGAATCCAGCACTAATCAGATTCACCTTGGAATTGCCAGATAAGAATCTAAATTGCTTAACACTCAATCCATTGATCATTGATAAAATGCTAATGATTCAAGAAAAGAAATATGTTGTGAAAGTCAGTGGGAAATTCAACAGTCGTGATCAGCTCATCGTCTCACAATTCGAAATAGAGAATTCTGACGACACAATCAGAAAACTCGGTATCTGAGGAATGAAATATATTGGACGCTATTCTGACCAATAATATCTATTATGTAATAATAATAAAATAAAAAAGAAGAGTGCTAGGCAAGCTTGGAAAGACTTCCCCCGAAACTTCCCCAAACTTTCTAGCCTAGTACTCTTCTTTTTGTGCACGTGACGATATAATCGTACATTATATTAAATGTCAGCGCAAACATGAGTCTTTTTCTTATATAAGTTTTATTTAAATACATACGTTATCAGCTGCTAATTATGAACTTACAAAAACGTTAGCATACATTTTATTTTCATTGTGATATCCTGATCTACTATTTATCATTAAGATTATAAGGAGGGAATATCATGAATGGAAAATTGAAATCAATAGTTTTTTTAAGTATTTTGTCACTAATCTTTAGCCTAGCTTGTCCAGGCATCAGCGCTTTGGCTGATGATGCTGATAGTAGCCAAGTTACATTATGGGATATTGAAGATGAGAATAAAGTTCAGTATGATAAGAAAGAAAACCTCGCTACCGTTGAAGTAACAAAAAACAAGCTGTTCATAAACGGTGTGCCTTATAATAAAGCAAAATTGATCAACTTATTAAAAACTGCTTCTGAAACAAATCCGGCAAGTGATATCAGCCGTCAGGCTAGATTTGCTGCAGCGGCTGGAGTCTATTTGATCCCCGGAGTTGGCGAAGTAGCACTGGCCGCTACTGGCGCCATCATTCTTGGCGGCGTGACAATTGGTGCTGGTCATTGGGCTTATAAAACCATTAAAAGTTATTTTTCCAATAAAGCAAGTGGTCCGGTAGGAAAACCCGATCTAAAAAAACAGGGTCGTGAGTTGAATAATAAAGCTAGAAATAATAAAAATTTCAAATCAAGATCAAATAAAAATCCAAACAGACCTATGAAAAAACATACGCCAAGTAAAAAACATAAAGGAGGAAAATAGTGATAAAACTATCTGTAAGACCTACAGTGAATAAGCTAATAGCAAAAAAGATAATTAACTATATTGAGTGGCTTTCAAAAAATTATGAATTTCCGTTACAAGTAGATATAAATATTACAGGGGCTAAATTTGTTTATAATAGCATAACTGTTGAAAAAGTAATCGGGACTTTCTATGCACCTTTTGATAAAGCGGAAAGATCAAGAATAAAGATTTCAACAGGTGACTTCGCTCAATTAATGAAGTTACATGGTAAAGATGATGCAATATTCTATATACTGGAAACTATCTCCCATGAGATTCAGCATTATTATCAGTGGGTCGATGATTTAGATTTTGATGAGGAAGATGCCGAGTATGGGGCAACCGAATTAACCACAGAGTATATGGAAAGTCTAAAATCTGACTAAGGTTTTATACCTGAGTTCTTTTCATTTTACAACGCAAAAAAACCCTCTTTCTCGATTCTGAGTAAGAGGGTTTTTCATTTAAATTTTAATACCAGACGTCCAATAAGATGTCACTTTACCATCTTTTGTTGGTCCAATAGCTAACCACCCAAATCCTCCAGAGCGAGGTTGGCGTACAAAGGCATATCCATTTCGTTGGACTAACACACGATCATATTTGACTTGCTGACCACGTCCCAACAAAGCAAGAACACCTAGATTAGTCGGTGTAGTTGTATCTCCGCTAGAAGTTCCTCGCAAATTGATTCCCTTAGCTGCGATCACTGTGACGGTTCCTGAACGACTATGCCAAACGTTAGCAGGTGGCGCTGCTGCAGGTGTGCTATTACTATTTGAAACCTCAGTTACTAAAGCACCAGACACCCACCCTTCACCATCAACTTCAAACCAAGTAGTAAAGCCATTGACGCTTTCACCGTTCCGAGTGATACGAGTAGCGTTGAACGTTTGTCCACGTTTCAGCGTTTTAATGATAGCAGAGTTCGTATTTTGAGCAGCACGTACATTTAGCACGTCGGTGCTCACAGTTTGGCGCTTGTTCCAAGGCTCCACATTGTAGGTAGGTGTAGGAGCAGGGCTTGGTGTAGGTGTAGATCCAGCTGAGCCACTTAAACGACTGCGAACAGTCGCCATATTGATTCCGGGACAAGTATTAGATCCGTGTCCTGAAAATTCTTTATGCCCTAATACATCAGCTGGTTTCAGATTAAATCGCTGCATGGCTGCACGAGCTCGCTCGTCAAAAGCTTTTTCTTGTTCTGCAGTAAAGGAGCAATTACCCACCACACAAATGTGGTAAGTCTTGCTGTTGTGATTCCCTACGCCATTTGTAGTGACGTTATCCCGATAGATTAATTGGACTGATCCATCACGCAAAATAATTTCGTGGTAACCACCAGTTCCCCATTTATTTGCATTACGCCAATGATTCTGAAATGCAAACACATCGCCTGTTGTAGTTCCTGAGTGGTGACGAGCAATTTTTGTGATACCTGCTACTGATCGATTTGGGTTTGTTGGTCCCATGATTCTTGAATCGCTTCGTAAATCTACAATTTTTGTCATAGTGTTTTCCTCCTAATTTTTAAGCTTTAATAGCTTTGTTTCCCCACTTTTTATATGCATCAAAGTAGTACTCGTCTTTATCACCGTTGTAGGTGATCTCGTAATACATCCCATCAAATAGCTTTGTACTTAACAGCGCTTTGTTGTTCTGCAGTACCTTAACTTGCCAGACAATAAACACATCATCCGATGTAATTTCTTCCTGATCACTCTTATCCAAATGATCATTGGTATAACTGGCTACTAGTTCTCGACATTTGTCACTAAATTTCTTCTCGTCCAAGATAATTACTCCTAAAATTTTGGTATAGAAAAAGATCAGCCCTTCGACTGATCCTGATCTTTGTGCTGATAGATTGTTTTTTCTGTTTCGCTTTGACCATCACCATAGTCTGGCGGCGTTGACTCTTTGTGTACATTTTCCTTGAAAACCGCAAGCCACTTTTGCAAGAAACCAACCTTGACCCCTGATTCATAAGCATTTTCTAGAATGCTGCTAATCTCGTAGAAAATAAGTAAGATCGTCCATACAAGCGCAATGTTGATTGGTAAACTAATCCCAATGATTGGCGCCACTTTATCAAGAGAAGCAGCTGCAAAAATTGTCGCAAACGTAATGAATTTCGTAAACAACCCCTCTAAATTCACCGCAGACATCCAACTATGGGACTTTAGGGCTTTAAAATACCCTACGACCAAATCAATAACGACAAAGGTTAAATAGACATCAATGACATCTAAACTTCCTCCGAATAAATGAACCATAAAATCTCCTCCTATAAAAAGACTGACAAAATAAAACATACCGATTACCTTCACTTTCCGAAATTGAAAAAGAGAAGCCTTAAGACTTCCCTTCTCCCTCTAAAATTGTATTTGACTGTTCCTCTGTGATTGCACCAAGTGCCAGAAACTGATTGACGTCATCTTCAGTCATCCAGCCACGATTGTACCAATCTTGAATCATCTCATAATTAAGCATCTTCCTACCCTCCTTGAGTCAACTCTCTTACTTGTTGTGCCAGTTGCAGATTTTGTAATGTCAGCTGCACAACTTGTTTACCCAAAGTGTCTGTTGCTTCTTGTAACTCCTCGACTTCTTCTGGCGTTGCAGCACTCACTACGTTCCAACGTTGGCGATTAAAATCAAAGCCAATAACTACTACATGTGGATCAATTGGTGGTGCTACTTCCGTATAGGGATGGAATATGGTGCGATTCTCCGACGCATACAATGGTCGTAGATCCTGTAAGTCCCTTGTGTCATAAATTGCTTTGTGTCTTTCCATTTTTTTTCATCCTTTCTTTTCTAATTCTGAAATTCGTTGCGCTAAATCATTATGCATCGCTCGTGTCGGGCAATCCGCTTTTAACGAAATTAAATCAAAAATCGAATACTTTAATTGATACTCGACTTTCATATAACTGATTAGTAAGCGATTTGTGTTAACAATAGACAGTTCCCTTGGATCACCATAAAGGACAAGTCGAACTTCTCCTACGTTTGAATTATCACTTGCCGTTATCCCTCGCAACATTGGTGTAACAGGAACCCTTAATTCTTGCACAGTATTTTCTCTGTGGGAATCTTTATCCACCCAAATATATCGAGGGTTTTACGTACCACCATCTTCCAGTGTTGCAAAGGCAAGCAAACGATTTCTAGATGTATGGGCTCTCCCCTTCACAGTAAATGTCACATCAGAAGTAAGTAATTGAAAAAGCTGGGCTTCTTCTTCCACGGTTGATCCTTTGAAAAAACCAAGTAATTCTGGGAATGTTCTTTTGAAATGTTCCAATAAATCAATAACGACTAAAATTTGGATAAATCCCGACGAGGATGCATTCGAAATACTTGTTTCGCTTTCTTCATCCATTGCCAAGACCTCATATTGCTCTTGTGTGATTTCAGTACCCACGTTTATATTGTTACTCGTGCTTGTGCTTGGAAAACTTGCGGTCAACCGTTGTCTGATAATGTGCGGACTTTCCACTAAGCTCGCTCTCGCTTTTCCGAAAAAATCAGTGTGTCCATCGATAGAGATCTTTTTCCCAGTCAATAGTTCCGCAAAAGACCAGTCCATCATTTCTTGTGTAATAACGTCGCTATCTTCCAGTCGCTCTTCAATATCACTTAGCCGACTCTCCATGGAAGCACGGATTTCTTCTGCCACTTCTTCAACCAACGATTCAGTATCTAAAGAAGCTAAATCAGTCTCGATTTGTTGAATCCGATCTTCAAAATCGGTTAAATCATGATCAATGCCAGCGGCCTCCTCAAGAACTAGCTTTCGAAGGTCCTCAAAACGCTTCACATAAAACTGAGCCATTTCATCAAGGTCCTGATCAAGCCAAGATTCTTGGAATTCCGTACTAAATGCAGGATAGTCGAGTGATTGACCATTGGAAAATTCGACAAAGACATAAATGATCACTGAGCCGGAGTACGCGTATATGTCATTTGGTAACATCACATTCACTTTTCCGGCTGTGGGATTCTCAATTTTGATTGAGCCATCGGCACTTTCAAAAATGACTGACTGACCTGCAGTCACGAAATCAAAGCCTAAAACGACATTGGCTCCTGAAAGGTCCAACGGCTCACCTTCAAAATGAAAGTTGATCGTCTTTTTTGCGACGCGTTGATCATAACTGAAAAACTCTGTGTTGGTAGGTACAGGAGAAGAACGTTTTTCCGCTGTTTTGTTTAAGGTGATCTCACTGGTTACGTAGAGATTTTCCATCGTCCGTCCTCCTTCAAGCGTTGTCTTCTAACGCCCACAGTTCTTTCAGAAATTCTTGAATCCCTTCACGGCAAGTCTTTTTGTTCTTTTGATACAACTCTGGGTCCTGGATACTGATTGATGGTGAAGTTGACACTCCTTTATCTTCATCGATCGAACCCGATAGATAAACAACCATCGTTTCGTCAATCATAACCTGTCCATTTACACTAGTGCTTTTGTTAGTCTTTAACATCTTGGTTTTCCTCCTTTTCAAATTCGTCCATCAAGCGATCGTAAATATCAGCTTCGTGACCCGAGATCACACCATTGTAATCAGCAAGAACTTGACCAAATTTTGCGAAGTTTTTCGAGTAAAGTCCGCCTTCAATCATCACTTCTTCATCCAAGAGTTCATTCATTTCATTGTAAAACTTAGATTTGAACTCATCTTCAATTTCATAGTTCGTCCTTGCTTCATTAATGATCAACTTGCCATCCCCGTCTTTTTTGCCATATTGATCATAAATCGCAAGCTCCGCTTCTTGGAGACCTTTAACTGCTTTTATAAGTTCCCCTTTAAATTTTGACCGATGTCGACTAGCTGCTGCCTTTAATTCCATTGCCTCAACAAATTTCAATGTTGTCCCCAGTTCATGGTTTTTCAATATGATCGTTACTTTTTTCATGCAATTTTCTCCATTTCTTGTTCTAATTTTTGGATGCGTCGCTCCTGATTTTCCACGATCGCAATCAACTCTTGATTGGTCTTTGTATTTAGGTTTATCTGCTTGTTTAAATCCAGTGCTAGATAGTGGTTTTCACCATTCATCGGTGCTTGAAGGAATGGTACATCTTGTGCTATCAACCCAAATTGTCGCCCCTCTGGTAATGTGTTTTCTTTATCAAATGGTCGATAGTTTTGTCTCCAATCAAAATCAACCATCCGGATACGCTTTGTTTCTTTTATGCCTGAAACCGATGTTTCTTCAATATTTTCTTTTAAACGAATATCTGAAGAATTGATCAGTTGTGCATTCCTCAATATATTGTTTGCCATATTGATTTCATGATTCACAAGAATGACCCCTGTATTCCCATTGATCGTCATGGAGGGAAAACCAATCCCCGATGCATTCACCCGACCAAAGATCAGATCAGAGCCTGTTCGTATTCTCAGTGCTACAACAGGTCTAGAACCATAAATCCCCCTCGAAAAGGCGCCAATCTCACTGCCGTTCGTATGATGGAAACTTAACGCTGTACCAGTCAAACGCATGAACAACGATCCTCCACCAGTAAACGTCAACGCCGTGGGTGATAAGTTCATCGTATTACCCATTGAATTAAATCCGACCTGAATGTGTTCCGCCGTAATCGCATTTGCGGCGATCTTATCCGCTGTGACAGCGCCTGCAGCAATTGCAACTGCTCTAACAGATCCTGCAAAAATTTTGTCCGCTGTAATCGCTCCTGCCACTAAGTGATTAGTCGTGATGGATCGAGCCATTATTTTATCCCCTACGATTGCACCAAAACTGATGTGTCTTGCAATAATTGCATCAGTGGCGATTAGAGAAGCTGTGATTGTGTTGACCGCAATTTCGTCAGCGGTAATGGTACGAGCGGCAATTTCGTTAGCTGTTACGGCATTTGCGGCAATCTTTTCTGTCGTCACAGCATTTGCAGCGATTTTAGATGCAATGATTGAACCTGCAGCGATTTTCCCAGCAGTGATCGCTTCAGAGGCAATGTTTGTTGAAACAATCGTCAGGGTCGCAATTTCATTTGCAGTAATCGAACGAGCGGCAATTTCATTCGCTGTCACCGCATTAGTAGAAATATGTCTGGTAATAATCGCATCAGAAGCAATTTCTAAAGCTGTGATTGTTTGGGCATTGATTTCCCTTGACGTAATTGTATTAATTGCTAGATCATCACCGACAATACTACCAGCCTGAATCTGTATAGTTGTTATACTTCCAGTTTGAATAGATCTTGCCAAAATTGTATCGGCTCGAATCTTGCCACCATCAATCTCGACTGTGTCTTGCCATTGCCAATCATGAAGTAAATCCTCAACTTCTCGAATTTCAGACATTGCATCATCGATTCGCTTTTGTGCATCAATGAAGTTTTGTTCAGCTGACTTCAAACGCTCATCCAATAGTGGTAGCGCGACGGTGTTCAAATCATTCAACGCAAGCTCGTTGTCGATCAATTTCTGCTCAAGCCCTGGTAACTTTACAGTGGTGAGTATATCCATTTCGACTTCTAGATCTTTTAACCGCCCTTCAAGATCCGGTAAAATATTTTGCTTCAGATCATAAAGCAGCTGATCATTCTCTGTCAGACGTTCATCTAATTCCGGAAGAATCCGATTGTTTAGATCGTCCAAGACGCCTTCGAGTTCATCGAGATCTTTGGTATTTGCCGTCTGGCCAAACACTTCTTCACTGAAATTACCTGCTACATCATGATGGTTGACCGCCCTTACTCGGTAATACCACTGCAGTTTTGTTTCTGTTCCGTGGGTATATGCATTGACATTTGTCTTTCCTAACAAATTACTAGGCCCCGGTACAAATCCTTTTTCTTGGGATCCATAGATCTCATACTCTCGAACGGTCAGCCCCTGCATATCCCAATGCAGTAGTACTTGGCTAAAACCACCATAGGCGACTAAATTTGTAATCGTGCCAGGTCGAACATTGGCTATGTTTCCGGGACCAATAATCGGTGGTCGATTGATCTGTTCGTCTCGATCGCGATCTTGTTCTTTTTGATTAGATCCTAGCGTGGCTCTTGAATCGCCAATCTCAATGGATTCGTATTTGTCTAACGAGACATTCCAGACCGTCTGATTGATCTTCGCATTGACGTTAACACCTAGCTTATTAAAGGCCACTGTCACAGTGTCGTACAATTCTAGCTGTTCTAATTGTCGATGTTTTTCTTGTCCAGTTGCGCTGTATAGCTCCGCAAACTTCACTTTTAGATTGACTTTAGGTACCCCTACTTGGTTGCTCGAAATATAGTACTGCCCAAACTGCCGAAGCTCAGCCACAGTCTGAGGATTGCGGCTGCTGAGATCCACCGTCTGAACTCGACGTTCCGGAAAATTATTGACGTGTGGACCATCAAGAATAACTTCCGGGAGAACTAACTCACTGGCACCTTCTTCATTTGCCTGAGCATAAGGGCGAATCGATGTGTAGGTACTCTCAATCGTTTCCTCTTGCACGAGATCCACTAAGTTCTTACCATAAGCAATAACAACGCCGGTCTCCTTACCACCTTCTCGCATCAAGCGAATTTCATTGTTATCGAAAATGTATTCACCATTGTATTTTTGAAGAATTGAGCCTTCTTTACCACCTAGTGCCTCCGCTGCGCTTTCGAAGTGGCCAACTTCGGAAAAGTCTATCGCGGTGACGGTCGTCAGATCCGTAAACACGCTAAAATCACGTTGCGGAACTAAAAGAGCACGCCACTGATTCAACGCTTCTTGCGCCGAAATAGCAGTGTGCTTCTGTCCTTTGTTTAGTGCTGTTTTTTCAGTAATCAATGCGATATGTTCACAGTAAACCGATACAATCCCATTTTGTGGTTTAGTGATCCGGACGATTTCAAATCGTTGATGCTTTGATCTCGTTCCTGGTCCTACATCGACCACAACTTTCTTCCCTTTCTCAAGCTGTGAAAATAGGACACCAAACACAGGATAGGTAAACTCTAAAAAAGGAAAGTTATTCCTTTTTCTTGTCGCAAAAACTTTGCTTGACTCTTTTAAAAGCCCTAGACCAAGCGTGCTGTAATCATTGTTTGCTTTGTCGTATAAAATCGGCACACTCATAT
This sequence comes from Enterococcus sp. NPDC086594, assembly GCF_044746145.1. Lineage (NCBI taxonomy): Bacteria > Bacillati > Bacillota > Bacilli > Lactobacillales > Enterococcaceae > Enterococcus > Enterococcus sp. NPDC086594. Next base: position 178,995 of record NZ_JBIVBP010000002.1, on the reverse strand, counting down.
TGCAGTCACCCTCCATCTTGGCGTAATCGTCATTTGTGTGATTTGAGTTGTAAACGAAATCGTGTTTGTTCCCGGTCGTAACTCGGGGACATGGTAGCCATCACTTTGCATCAAGATCGCACTTGAGATATTGGCTATGCCATCTCGATAAGCCGTTCCTAGCTCGCTGTCGATCGTAATCATGCCAGCACCGGCCGCTCTCAGGATTCGAAACTGCCGACTATTAATGGTCAGGGTCGCGTCTGCCGTACCGCTATATCTAAATTGGATCAACGGCAATGATTCAATTGGTTCGGGGTTCTCCAAGGTTCGCCCAGACACGTGGGCAGTTGAAGTTTGGCCATCAAGCCGAAACATTACTGGCTTGCATCGAAAAGGCAAGGCCACGTCAAAGTGATCACGCCATCGATCGAGAATACGAACTTGCGAATGAAAGATGCCTTCGTAGAAGTATTCCGGATCCTCAGAAAAAAGAAGCCGACTGTATCGCTTGGGTTCCTTCAGCCAGTGAGTAATTTCTCTGACTTGCTGGAAAAGCGACTTGTCTGCTTCTTTTCTAAGTTCCATGGGAAATGTCTTGATAATATCTTTTTCTCGTTCATTGTCGTAAATGATCGCACCTTGTCGGCCATCGACCTCGTCAAAGCGTAGATCCGATTCAGGAATCGTCAACTCCATCTCATTTAGGAGATAGAGGTTCTTGGCGGTTGATCTCTGGCCATTAAATTCAAAATACGGTTCATTCGTCATTCTAATGACCTCCTTATCTCGTCTGCAGTTTGTTGGGCAATATCCTGTGTTAGTTCTGCTACATCTTGATTGTTGCGAATGGTGATCTCGTCAAAATGAATGTCGATGTGCGGTGTATTATGGATCGTTTGGTTGGTTATTCTCGATTCACTCTTCGCAACTGGTAATGATAAGCCAAAGCCAGCGTTACCAGCAATGGCCACTGACTCGGCTTGGATATTCGGCAAAACAAGTTGTGCGCCCAAATCCTCAATGGCATCTAACGCAAAATGCTTGAAACGCTCAATCCCTTCACCAATACCAGCTGGAATCCATCGTCCCACATCCATCATCATCACTTTTGATGGTGAATTGATGTCCAAGGCTCTCTGCATCGTTTGGGCTACTTGATTGGCAATCGTAGCTGCAGTGTTCAATACTTGTGCTTGACCTGCGACTAAGCCATTGTTTAGCCCAATCATGGAGTTTTGTCCGATGCGATAAAACTGATCAGGCAAATGACTCATCTGATCTGGCATGCGTTGAGCACCCTCTCGGATTATGTCGTTCGCCTCTCGCATTCCCTCACGGTAGGCTTGATTTGATTCACGCATGGTAGCTGTGGCAATCCTTGGCATGTTCTGCAAGGTTCGATCAACATCACGATCCATCTTTTCAAATTCCTTGACGACGTCTTCTGTAGCCTTTTTGGACTGCTTAACCATTTCATCTGTCATTTTGGCAATCGATGTCAATACTTTGGAAGAATTCTGATCAATCCCTCGAGCGATCCCCTGCATCATCGGCTTACCAATCTGGTTGCCCATCTGATTGGCATTGAGTTCTTTATCTAATAAAGACATCAATTTTTTAGCTAGCTGTGTGATTGCCTGTTCGGGACCCTTACTGTTCTGGTTGATTCCTTGTGCTAGTCCAGCTGTAATGTTGCCGCCGTATTCCCTGTAGGTTCCGGAGGGCGAATTGATATCATTAACCTTACGGAAGGTTTTATTTGCCAATTCAGCCATATTTTTTGTGGCATTTTCGACTTGCGGTGCGGATTGATCAATACCTCCAGCTGCACCTTCCCCAATATTTACACCGAATCCTTTAAATGTTTCTGGATCCATTTCTTTTTCAAAGACTTCTCGTGGCACACCTGATAATTCGGCGGCACTTGCCTGAACTGCTTCCTTACTTCGATCGATGCCTTCAACGTATCCTTTACCCGGCGTCTCACCGTGAGCGACAAAAACATCTTGATCGATCACTTCACCAAATAATTTCTCAGGCGTTTCAGCTAGTTCTTTCGATGCATCTTCAACAGGTTGGATCCCTGCCAAAATACCGTCTGCTGTTCCAACGGCAAGTGGATCTGTAATTTCTGCGTAATTGGTATTAGCAATCGTTTCTTCAATCACTTGTCCCGGAACTTGTGCGATATTCTCTGCTGCCTCTGCAACTTGGTCTTCACCTTCAGCCATTCCTTCTGCAGTTTCTTCAGGAATTTTTTTGCCGACGGAGGTCAAATCCGCTTTATCCAACTCATCCCGAAGAGTACCCACAGATACATTGGCTAACTCTCGTGAAGCGAGTCGCACATCTTCTTCCCCAAGGCCATGGGTTTTGGCGAACTGTTTCGGTGCATTTTCACCTATTTTGGCGTATTCCTCTAACAGCTTCGACATTTCCTCTTCAGAAGCATTGACCATATCTGCAGCTAAAGCGCGCATTTCTGGCGTGCCTTCTGCCATCTTCTCAAGCAAGCCTGTATCCATACCATCCCCGGCTCGTGCCCACAATTTCTCCATATTGTCAGCGTGTTCGGCTTGATAGGTGAGATGATCTTTCAGGTGTTGCCTAGCCTGCCCCATGCCGTATTCTACTTTTTCAGGGACATCTTTGAAAACATCCTCGTTCTTCTTTTGAAAACTATCTAACTGACTATTTAACTCGTCGACTAATGCCTTTTGACTGTCACTCAAATTTGCATAAGAAACAATCATCATTTCGTTTGCTGCCGCCGTCGCTTCGGATGTTTCTTGCCTTTTTGCTTGCTCTTCATCCGAAAGTCGGTCTTTTTCGGCATAAATACCTTCGAGATTCTCCATAGCCTCTGCTTCTTTAGCATCCAATTCTGCTAGGGATTCCTGGACAGCTTTTTTTCCGTCAACTCCTGAGACAGCAGCATCATATTCAAGCATTGCTCGCTCTTTCGCAACTTCCTTAAGGGTAGTCTCGTAATCAGCGGCTTCTTGCGTCAGTTGGTTTTGACGTTCTACCAAGCTATTGACTTCTTCCATGCCTTTAGAAGCTTCAATGCGTTTTTGGATTTCCTCAGTGGTAGCATTTAACAAGCCTGATTCTTGATCATAGGCAAGATTCAACCCAGTAACTGAACTATTTAACTCTTCCACGGTATCGGCCATTAATTGCTTCTCAACAGCTGACTTGCCTTCTATTGCGGTCAATCGTTCTAATTCTGCAGCTAGGTCTTTGTTTCGTTCAGCATTGGAATCAATGACTTTTCCTTGTGCTTCAAATGCTTTTGCATTGGATTCCGTTGCATCATTTAGGCCATCAAATTCATCACCTAAACCATCAATTTCACTTGCTAACTCTTTTGCCGCTTTTCGATTATCATTCCAGCGCTTGAATAAAACAGCCCCTACTACAGCTGCAGCTCCCATAGCTAACCCAACACCACTGGTTGCCATTTTCAATGCAGCTGCCGCAATCGCCTTAGCCTTCATTGCAATAGTGTGCATTTTAGTAGCTGCTGTTGAACCTGCAGTCATCGCTTTTGTCTGAGCAGCAGCACTAAGATGTGATCTCTCAGCTACGGTCATTGCCTTTGTAACTGTCGCTGCCGCTGTTTTAGCACCAGTTAAGGTTTTAATTGAAGCGATAAAGCCGCGAGTGTACAACTCTGCTTTCTTTATGACCATATACCCTGCGATTGCGGTGGTTACGCCAATAATGGCTGGCGCCAAAATTACCGATGATTCTTTAAGGTCAATAATCCCACCAACCATCGTGTCAATTGCTGAGACAACAGGTGGAATCACGCCAGCTACACCGTTTAATACACCCTCGAAAGTTTTCCCAAATCCTTGGACATTTTCTTTCATTGAGCCAAAACGTGTCTCGGAAAATGCGTCATCCATAGATTCAATAATACTGGCGGTTCCACGTGCAGTGGCTGTAGCCATATTCGCAAATGAACCTTTCCATGTATCCCCTGCTTGTTGAGCCATCCCGGTAACAGAAGCTAGTTCATTGCCCCCTTCTCTCATGGCATGCTCTACAGCATCAAAGAATTCTCCAGCACTCATTTCTCCATCGCGCATAGCATCTCTGACATCCGCCACACTGCGACCAGTCGCATCTGCGTAGATTTCCCATGGATCGACACCACGACGCACCATGCGGTCCATCTGTGCCATATTGACGGTACCAGTAGCACGCATCTGAATCATCGCATCCATGACGTTATCCATTGCATCGGCGGATCCATCACCATAGAAAGCGACGGCATCGCCCCAGACTTTATAACTCTCTGTTGACTTCTCAAGGTCTTTATTTTGTAAGACCAATCGTTGGACTGTCTGTGCTGCACTATCAAGCATATAGTTGGTACCAACTACTGCATCTCGCACACCTTCCATCCCTTGTTCGGCTTCTTCGGAACTTCCGGTCAAACGTGTCATCGTGTTTTGAAAGTTATTTAAGGTATCTATACGACCAAAAGCACTGTCCAATGATCCTTTGGCCATAGACAGTGCTGTAGTTGCACCTTTAGTGAGTAACATAGCTGCACTTAATTGTCCGATCGTTCCGGTTAGTTTTTGCGCCTTCGGTTCTGGAATATGAAAGGCATTGCCTGTTTGATTTCCTACCTGTTCTGCACTATCTCCGAGATCACCAAGATCCTTTTTCATGATAGCAACTGCATCTGCAATCGATCGTGCGCCATCTTTCCCAGCAGCCTCTAAGTGCCTAGACAAGCTATTTCCAGCTGCTGTTGCAGCCAAATTTACTTCGGGCACCATTTTAGCAGAGGATTGTTTGATAGCGTCCATTGATGCGGTGGCATGTTTCGAACCTATAATAAACGGCTCGCTGATTGCTCCACCAAGACCTGGCATGGCTATTTCTACTGAACCAACCATATTCGATACAGATTTAGTGATTCCATCTGTGGAGTTGCTTGCATCTTTGGCCCCAGATTCGAAGCCTTTGGCTATTGAATTGGATGCTCGAGTCGCATGGGCTTCAACAGCTCCGCTCATTTCCCCTGTCGCATTTGAGATCTTGTAGGTAGATGCTTCTGAATCTTTAGCAGAGCTTAAGAAAGTTTCACTAATACTGCGCCCCATAATTGGTGCAGAAGATTCGACAGATGATGCCAGATCTGCGACAGTCTTGGCCACACTATCAGTCGCTTGATTGGCTCCCTTTGATCCTGAATCAAAGTTATCACCGATTGATTTACCTGCTTTTGCCGTTGATGATTCAGTCGACTTACCTAGATCTGAAACCGTCTTTTCCACCGAATCCACCGCTTTATTAGCGGACTTGGCACCTGATTCGGTGTTTGTTCCCATATCAGAACCGACTTTTTTCATCACATCGTCGGCATTTTTACCTAGTCGGGAAAAACCTTGTTCGACCATATCGATTTCTTTAGTGACTTGTTTTCCATTGACGATAATGTCGATCGTTACCTTGCCATCACTTCTGCTCATCTTCTTCACCTTCTTTCGGTAGTGCGTAGAGTTCTTTCAATTTCTTTAGTTCATCCTTGGCTTCTTTAGAACCTTTTCCTTTAGGTGGTTTTCTGGTTCGAATGGATACAATCTGTCTAAATCTCGTTTCATCCGGAAGTCCGCCGAAAAGGGCAATAAACTTTTCCCAACGCATTTTTCCTTGTTGCTCAAAAAGATCAATGCCATAAGTTTGGTAGAATGCAGCATAGATAATATCTGCATCATAGTTAAACGAAAACTGTTGTTCTGCTACATCTTTTACTTTGGGTTTGAGAAGATTGCCATTCACGTCGTATCGAGGTTCTGGTCTTTTCCAGATATCGAATGCTTCTAACACGGATAAAAAAATATCATTTTGTATCTCAATGTCATAAAGGAACGAAACACCTAATAAGAGCTGCAAGCCTAAAAGTATTTTCTCTGGTTCTGAAAGATCTGGATCCTTTAGTAAATCAAAAAGGCGTAGTACCGTATCAAAAGAAAGATTGATCCGATAAGTTACGCCTTGGATTTCAACCGTTTCATCTAATCGATACTGTAGTTTCATTTGATTATCCCTTCAGGTAACGGTTGATTTTCTCTTTGTGAATACCGACGAGCATTAAATCAAGTTCAGCATCTAGTGCATTTTTAATTGAGAAATAGCATCCTGAAAGAATTCGAGGATTCGGACTGATTGATAATAAATGCTCGGCCGTTCCCGCGCCTAATATGGCATCGATACTCTTTCCTGCAAGGTCATAATATTGCTTATCAGCAGTTTCTGTCTTAAGGGATCCATCTTCAGTTTTTTTAGAAATAGCTGCTGTCTTTTTATCGAAGTCTTCTTTTAATTTCTTATACTTGGCTTCCCAATCTGCTGTGGCATCAATTGTTACTTTTAATTCACCAATTTCAACAGGTATTTGTGTTGATTCTACGTTAATTTTGATCATGACTAATTCCTCCAATTCCATCTTTATGTAAAAAAGAGAAGCGATAAACGCTTCTCTTACTTATTGTCTTCTTTCTTGCTGTTCTTGCCCGCTGAACTAGTTGGTGGCGTTTCATCCACAATGGCTGAATTCAATGCCGCTGACTGAGCAGAAGCACCCCCAGGCGTACTTTCAATTGGAATCTGGTCAAACTTAATGCTACATGCAAACTCTTCATCCGTTTCTGCAGCACCAGATCCTGCAACAATACCTGAAACCGTTGCGTGACCAACCCATTGCTTTTTGCCATCCGATCGGATTACTCGGTGCCAAACTTTTCGTCCTGCGCCAAGTTTGTATTTCATATCTTCGATCAAAGCCTGCGCTGGATCCTCGGCTAAGTAATCTCCAGAAAAATCATAGGAACCTGCAATCCCTGTAATTCGTGTCGTTACGGTACCATCTCCGCTGTAGTACGCCTTATCATCGGTTTGTTCGTCGGTACTATCGGAAATATCCGTGATCCCATCTCCTAATGGCAGCCATGCAGATTCAGCAGGCGTTGCTCCACCATCAACATATGGTGCAATATAGTGTTTACGTTTGACGTTTTTTTGTGGGAACATATTTATTCACTCTCCTGTTTTCGTTTTATAATGTATAGCTTCGCTTGAATTACCAAGCGATAATAAAGGAACTGTTGGTTGTCTCGTCCGATAAAGAATGGTTCATTGACAATTGTCAGTCCCATAAATTGATAGGACCCATCTTCTGAAGGAATATCTTGTGTATCTTCGATGATTTCAGCTAACTGGGCCATCACTTGATCAGCGCGAGCGCTTTTTGTTTTGTACACAAATTCAAACGGTAGATCTTTAATTTTGTTGCCACTCATATACGTTTTTTCTGTCCGCCCCCCGGCTTGCGTTGATAATCTGATCGATTCTTCCTGATCTATCGCATGGATGATCACTGGCACGTCGGCTTTACTGGCTACTTCTTGTAGTCGATGAATGAAATCCATTAGAGATTTGCTCCTTTCTTGAAGGCTTGCAGCCAATCATTGATAAAAATGGGCTTCGTAGTTTCATCCCAATAGGGACCCGTCCCCGGTTGTTTATTAACAAACGGAATCCAGACACCTGTAGTTGGATGTTTTCGACCACCATAGTACTGAGGACCGGCATACGGCACATCCCAAACCAACTGACTTCCCCTGCCTGACACATGACCACTATCTCGCAAATGCTCGGTGTCCCAAGGGACGACTGTCTCATTTATTGTTTGAAGCATACGATTGGCCATGTTCAATTGTCCACGCCCTAAATTGTCTTCGCTTAATTTAGACCGGATGCCAGAAAGATCGATGTCAATCTTGATTCCAGCCATCAAACCAACTCAATTTCATAGCCAAACGGTTCAGGCAAATCGGCAAGCAATGGGATTACATGAGCAATCGTGTACTGTCTCCCTCCGAATTCAATCTGATCAGCAATAAAAAACTCTGGTAAAGATCCAGTGTATTTTCGCACCATCGTAATCAATGCATTCGGAATTTGAACTTCACCGTTTATATCTCTTGGTGAGAATTTGACAGAAAAGTCAAAGCGTACATTCCGGATCACTTGTTCCTCTTCTTCAAAAAGAGTCTCACCAATTGGTGAAATTCCAGTCTTCTTCCGATAAATCACTTCATGGGGAAAGAACCTTTTTGGCGGTAATCGCATTCTCATCGACTCACTCCTCTGTACAATAATCCAGTTCCCGAAAGCTGCATCATTGCATCGCCAGATAACAACGGTACTTCTTCCTTGGAAGTATTCCCCTTTGAACTAGAAACACTCATCCGATTAATGGACCAACTGTCAGGCTCTTGCATACCAAATGAGGTAGTGGCATCTGCTTCATACATGTACTCGATTTGATAGGCAACAGCCAACTTAAATGCGTTGCGACGCATCGGAATATCTGATTCAAGATCGTTGCTCTGATAGAAACGTCTGGTTTGAACGTCCAACAATGCACTAGCTTTTCTCAGAAGCTTGCGGAAATCTTTTTCTGTCAGTTCCGTTTCTTTGTCTACCAATCGTTTGTACTCTTTGAGAGACAAATAGCCACATGGTTCGATGCTTTCTTGATCGTCAAAGATTTCATTCAGCGGCTTTCTACGTAATCGCTCCATGTTTTCACCTCCATGAAAAAAGAGAGCGATTATTCACTCTCTTTTAACAGTTCAATTAATTCTGGTTTCTTGGCAGCTGATGGATACTCAATCCCTTGACGATCCAACTCAGCCTTGAGTTCATCAACTTTCATGTCACCGATTATCGCTGACTGTCCTTCCGCCCCAGAGTTCCCCGGTTCTTCCGGGGTTACGCTTTTGGGTCATCATAAGAGATATAGATCGCAGGACGTGCCTTCTTAAGTACCAAGCAGTCGTAATAGTCCAACCCTTTGATGGTGTCACGGTAACCGCCACGATCCTGGTCAGCAGGAACCAAATCAATCGTATTGTACTTCTCGATTGGCTTAGCAACGGTAATAGGCGTCATAATGAAGTTAACATGCTTGTCTTCATCGACCTGCAATCGATTTTTAGCAACCTTTTGGATGATGATATTCGTGCCGTCGAGCATTTCAACACGTCGATCGATACCGTTGAATTGTACTGTGTTGGTAGTAAAAGTCTTAGAGACACCATCTGCATTCTTCAATGCTTTGTAAGCATCACTAGACATAAACGCCACAAACTGACCAATGACTTCTGTATCAGTCATGTACGCCTCAGCATCATCGAAACTATCTAAAATGTTAGATTTAGTGATTGTTTCTTTGACCGTTTTTCCTTTGTAAACATTGTCAGAGGTGTCAAATCCAGCTTCAAGTAAGCGAGCAACAGCGGTTTGATCTTTCTCAGGAATCGTAACCAATCGAGTGTGCTCTTCAATGACAGCACCTACTTGATACGCTGCATTTTCCGATTGATCCAAGCGATCCATATCGTAGCCCATCCAACGTTCCTTTTCCAATTTTAAAGTTGATTTCTCAACTGAGATATTGTTCCGTTCGTTTTCTTTATTACGCTTATAATCAGCAGCAGTAAATCCTTGCATTTCATTTACACGTACTTCATGAGTCCCCACAAAATCCTCTTCTGTGATATCTTTTGCCCCTTGCGTTAATACTTCCCATACTTGCGACTCGGCAGCAAATTCCTTGTCGATTTTCGCTAAATCTTTACTGTCTAAAATTACTGGCATTTAAACCACTCTCCTAATTATTTTTTGTTTTTGCGATATTCTCGGCTAGATTATCTTTCCAGCTTTTTTCTTTAGGTGGTTCGCCACCACCTGTATTCCCAGCAGCCACAAATTGCTTTTTCTTTGGCTGAAGTGTAGGATCATTCGTTTGAAACAAATAGCCTTCATCTTTTTTCAATGTGGCTACTTTTTCATCTAATCCTTTGACACCTTCGTCAGTAATTTCCAACTCATCTGTCTTCAACAAAGCTTTCACAGCTGTAATGTTCTTAGCTCCAGCTTGTGTTAAAGCTAATTCGATTGCAGCGTTCTTACGATCTGCTAGTCGTTCAGCGGTCACAGTTTCTAACTGATTTTTATAGTCATCAATTTGCTTTTGCAAATCTTCGTTGCCACTGTTCGATGCTTTCAACTGCTCAACAAGCGCATTTGCGGCAGTTAAATCCTCGTTAGCCGTTTTCAACTTTTGAGACTTATCGTTAAAATCAGCTTTTGGCACTGCATTCTTTGGAAATTCTGACTTGATTTCCTTTGTTGCCCCGTCTAGATCAAACTTTCCATCCTCTCCGACGTTTTTTGATAAAATTTCTTTGATCCATTCCATGATTCATTCTCCGTTCCTTTTTATTCTGGTTGGTACCAGTTAGAGTGTGAGTTATACCGCTCACTTCGGTAGAAAAACAGTTTCAAGTCTTATTCAGGACAAAACAAAAAGCCTAGCAAGCTAGAATAAACAAACCTAAATCTTCGAACTCCCAAAATTCTTCTAATTCATCTTCATCCATTTGCAACCTCCTTCAAGTATCCGGCGGTTTCTTCTCATATTTCATAGCAAGGCCAATTTGATAAAATGCAAGTAAGATTTCAGATAGTGTTATGGTAGTTTTATTCTTCAATGAATCATTCCTCTCTTTATGAGTACACTTGTTCTCTCGAATAATCTCGACGCAACAATTGATCATGCTCGTTGATAAATGCTCTTAAAGCCGCCTGGCGCTTTCTTATTAGCTGTTTAAAGTGTTGGACATCTTCTTTATCGTCAATTGTCGTAGCAGCGGCATTCAGTTGCCTTTTTGCACGACGAATAGCGACTTCCATTCGTCGCTGTTTGGCAACTAGGTCCGCATTGTCAATCGCTTCCTTTGGATCATACTGCTTCATGTGAACATCAAGATTTGGATCATAGATTTGAATGTACAATCGATGCCTGCAGTTTATCCCCTGTGTGCCATCAGGCTCACCGTATCCGTGATCATAGATCGATGGAATGTGTCGCAATTCTTCCGGTGCATCTTCAGTGCGGACAAGTAGCACCCATCCACCTTGAATATGGGCACATTGTGGTCGTGCAGCCACATGGCTACTCATTAAAGCAGTGACGATGCCATGCTCTAGGCCTCGCTTCAGTCGCAGATCTTGATAAACACGGTGAGTGGTTGCTTTTAAAACCATCCGAACGTACCGCTCAAGGCTCCATTCTCGCCCTGACTTGTCGATAAAAGTCGTCATAACCCCTTTTTCCAGCATCGCATAGATTGATTCTCTAAGCGCCTGCTGTGGCGTTTTAGCACCACCGATGATTTTAGCTACAGTATCATTGAGAACTTGCTGATACATTTTAGCTAAGGGATTATTGGGATAATTGGTGTCGATCAGCGTTTGATTGACATGGTTGTCGAGATCTCGCCACTGCTGATTGAAATACGACTCCATCACATTGTCGATTTCAGTTCGTGGCGGTGGTTCTTTTTCCGTTTGCTTAGACAAATTCTTGTCCAAGTCAGAAACGACTTCAAAACCCATGTCCACGATGATCTTTCGTAGTTGATTATAAGAATACTGACTTATTTCGTTGACCAGTTGCTGCAGCGATTGCTGATTCAACAAATGTAATTGCTGCATCTTTTCAATCTTCCACCGAAACGCATTGTCTTCTGTGAGCCGCGTTTTGGTTGGCTTATTTAACTGACGGACAAGCATCTTCATGACCTCGTCTTCCATGGCCATATAGGCATCTTGGACGTAGGCAGCTTCAATTTCTAATCGATTCGGATTAATTGTCATTCAATCACTCCTCGAAGTCCTCAAATCCAGAATCTCTTATCTTCCCAGTCGTTTCATCGACAACATCCAACTGAGCTTGAATATAGATTTTTCGTGCAACGTTTTCTGGCAATTTCATTATTTTCGAGATAGCTAACCACCCTGGGATCAATCCGTCGTTTTTCAACTCTCGATAATAATCTGACTCGGATTTCTTATCTAAGAAAATTCCGTCGTCAAAATTTACCCCTATTTCTTCCCGCGTAGGAGCTTCTCCATCAAATAGAGGTTTCCCATCCACTTCTGTTGCTCGCCCAAGCTCGCACAACGCTAGCACAACATCCCGAATAAACTCTTCAAGTTCAGTTGTTTGCTGGTTCCTAGATTGATACGTTTGTGAGTTTTCACTTATTACCTCAGTTGCGGTCTTGTTGGTTGATCGGATGCCTTGGCCATCAAAGACGAAGGTTCCGGTTGAAAGTCCTACTTCCATTTCTAGAAGTCGCAGGCGATGATTGATCGCCCCAATATACTGCTCCGTTCGAATATCTTGTGTTAAGTCAGTTATTTTAAATTCATCAGGATTAGTGCCAGGGACAATAACATAAAAATCATCATCTTTGTCAAAGGTTAATCTAATTTCTCCAGTACTTTTATCAGGGATGCCGTTCAGCATAGATTCAGGGAAAGCTGCTCTTCTCTTTCCAACGTCAATTTCATGATCAAATGCATCCAAAGCTGTGTTTAGTCGATCAAGCGTCTGTTTGCAGTTGTCGTAAACACCAACGCCCAATGGAGAATAAGGGTGTATATTATTAAAGCCCGCGGTTTTGAAATAAGAGAAAATCGGACGGTCAATTTCTTCACCTCGAGCAGACGGCTCCAGTTCTGAATATTGTTCTAATGTCTTCAAAGATACTTGTACCCCTAGAACACTATGCTTCTCACTTTCATAAAGCTCGTTTGAAATCCAGTACTCTCCATCAATCCATTCGTGGAACTCCAACAGAGTGTAAAAAAATGTTTTAGATCCTTCAGTTTTGATAGTTTTGAACGCGATCGCACACTGACTGATTTTATTAGTACTACTCTCCAACGGAAAGAATGCATCGGGTAGCGCCCACGAGAACTCAATTTTCCCAGATTGGTCATTAAAATAAGGGCGTACTACCAAACCGCCCAGGGCCATTGCTGGCTCAAGATACTTACTTAGATTACGTTTGAAGTCATTTTTCTGAAACACAGATTCTATCCAAGCACTGACTTCATCATACTTGTTAGATTTATCATCTTTTCCGATTGTAATTTCTGCCTGCTCATTAAACATCACTTTCGCGTACTCAGAGGCCACCTTACGAGCCATATTAATATTCGCTTTTTTTCGTTGATCAGAATCGCAATGAGTATATCCTTGATAATAAAGCAAACTGCTTTGAATACGATCATACTCCTCACGGCTCATCTGAATCTTGGGATGATCTAAAATACTTTGTAGCTCTTTTTTTGCTCCTATCGCAACCGCCCCCTTTCCAAAGACTCTTTTTATTGTCTGCCAAAATGACACTGGACCACCTCCTATTAGAGAACATAACGTTTCGTAAAGTAATTAATTGCGTACCGACATTCATCAAGAGCATGGTTGTTTTTATCAACTGGGTAGCCATTATCATTACGGACATACATCCCTAACTCCTTGATAAAATAATAATGGCCATATTTGCCTTCATGATCAAAAAGAAAAAAGCGTCCTTTAGAAAAGGCGCTTTGCATGCGTTCAATCCCTATTTCAATTTTGGTGCCGTTACTCGTTACTTTATCTTTTGAATTGTTATCTGCTTTTGTAGTGACAATACCCAAAACACGTAATTCCTCACTCAACGACTTACAGGCCGGATCGACAAAAAATTTCGAATGCTTTGGCAGCCACGACCACTCTTTATAGCACCATTCTTTGAACTGCTTAATTTCCTTGGCATACTCACTCATTGCTTTTGTGACACCAGTATCAGCGCCGCTATGATAAAAGTTGGCCATTCGATAGAGATAGTATTTTCCATCTTTCCATGTAACGAGGTTTAACGAACAAGTTGTCGCATCGCTTTGACCACCATCGGCACTGAAGAACACTTCTACAGGCTTGCCTATGATTTCTTTTGTCATATGGGTATCTTCATTAAACATTGAATAGATCACGCCTTCGGGCATCACTCGATCGCCTAGCCAATCTCGTTTGTAAAGATAGTCAGAGACTTTACACTCCGCTTCCCATTCTTTTAATGATCGTTTAGTTAAAATAGGATTATCTTGTGGACGCCAATGTCGAAACATGTAAGAACCCGTTTCAATAAATGGCTTCAGTGTTTCAAGATTCGGATGATTTGGAGCCGGCGGGTTTTGTTCTGCAAGGTGGTACCGAAAGCTAGAAGCCTTGGTCCGACGAAAAGCCTCTTCGATAACCGCCTTATTTAAAAGATTAAACTCTAAAAAAGTGACCGTACCAAAAGACATCCCAGTGATAGCACCGACAGCATTCACTTTCCCGCCACCTTTATAATAGATCCGCTTTTCTCCTGTCGGGAGATTGATCCACAAGTGATCACCGTGCTCATCGTGTCGAATCTCAGCATAGCTGGCAAAGATATGTTCAAGCCCAAAACCTTCGCAATCCATAAACATTCTGTAAGCTTGTTCTTGGTTATAAGCGAGTACAAGATGATTCGTATCGGGATGTCCTGCGTAGATTAACGCCATCTTCTGCGCATCTGACATCGTCTTACCTGAACGAATCGTTCCCTCGTTCAATTCCATTCGAATCCCTTTGAGTGGTTGAAAAATATTCTGTTTTTGCTTAGTCGATAATTTCAACTGACTCATCGGTGTCATTCTCCTCAGCTTCTTCTATAGGACCAATAAGCGCTTGGCCAATATCAATAAGACCTTGCACTTTACTTTGTTCACCTTGTTTAAGTACCAGTTTAGCAGCTTTGTTTTCAAGGATATCTGCTTCAAAGATCATCTTCCGTTTTTGTTCTTCCAATAATGCAGCTTTTTCACCTGATAATGACAACTCGTTCAGTTGCTTGATGGATTTCGTCAGCTGGTTACTGATGCGTGTCAATGCCTCCTCAATAGCTAAGATATTATCTATTTTGCGAAACTGCTTCCTTGATACTTGCACATCCTTTAGAATCTCTCGCTTAATAGTAATGACTTTACCGTCAACAACTGTCGGCTCTTTGACCTTTCGTAACTGCTGCAATCTTTCAATTTCTTCCTGATTAAGACCATCCTCAGCATCTTTGATGCGTTGCATCATGCGCCGTTGTCTAATTTTCAACAACTTGATTTCTTCAGACAAAACAAAAAAAGGATCATCACTCAAGCTTGAGTAAATTTCCTTTTCTTCGTCAGATAAAAAATCCTCAAATATCGTTTCATATTCGCCAGTTTTCAGCGCATTTTTGTTTCTTTCAGGCGGTGATGCCCTACTATTACCTTTGTTGCCTTTTGCATTTTGGTTGCCAACTGGAGCCCCAGCACGTTTAGAACGTTCCGTTGTTTTTTTGGAGCGTTCCATTTCTTTTAATTGGAACGTTCCGTTCAACTTTTCATCCCAGCGATCCTTAGAACGCCAACCTCGGATGGTGCCAGCTGGTAAACCTAAAATATTAGCGATCTCGACAAGAGCAATCTTTCCACCGTTTTTTTCATAAATTCGAAAAGCTTCATCTCGTCTAGGGTCTCTTTTTCTAGCCATCCATGCACACCACCTCGCAATCACTCTTAATTGAGTTTTGTTTTACTAATTCATCTTGTATTATTGGTTTAAAATTAAATTTATAGGTAAGTAAAAACCGAAATCTCATGATGAAATACATTTATCATATTTTCAATGCGATATCATTAGCAACAGCATCCATGTTATCTAATTCATTATCCCATAATTGCTCTTCCTGCAACCATTGTTTTATATTGTTATAATTCTCATCGTTTAATAGTATACTAGATAACGTAGCGCTATAGTTTTTATTAGGCTGTACTGCTTCTAATATATCATGAAGTGAATTGCGTATTCGTAAGCATTTCATTGTATTTTGTTTAACCCCTGTATCTTCTAAAAGATCATTTATATCTTCAATCTTGTTAATAAGAGCTTCTGCTATTTTCATTCTAACTAACATTAATTTTTCTAAATCATTTAAATTTAAGCTCTTAATAGTATTTTTTCCGACTTCATCAATTCCCTTAATCCTAAAGCGATCCAATTTAAAATGTTGCTTAGGGTCATTAATTGTTGGATTTATTAAAGAAATTTTTTCTGGGTTAATATCGCCTTTTTTTATATTACATCTTTTGCAACTAGGTAAAAGGTTTGCCCAATCAACTACACGATCTGGAAAACAACTTTTAGGATAGAAATGTTCGACCTCCATATAGTTTCCAGAAACATCCAAAGATGTCTCACAATAGCAACACTTATGATGTGTCATTTCTAATAATTTTTCTTTAATATAGTCCTTATTCCAAACAGCCCTTTTCGTTTGTCTATATTTTTCTGTTAAGACTCGTACAACATCTTCTGTTAACTTTTCCGGACGAGCTATCCTCTCTATTTTAATCATTTACGATCCCTGCCATTTGAATTTCTAGAATTTGCTTAAGAGGATTAGTAGGGTGTAACATTTTTTCTAAGATCGCATATGACTCTTTTAATTTATGCTCATCCCCATCTTCAAGAGCCAATTCAAATTTTTCTTTAATATCAAGGTATTCATTACTCTTGACATTTTCAACTCCCATGACATCAGACAAGATTTCTTCAAGTGACCAACCTTTTAATCCATATTCACTGAGATCGAGTTCTTTTATTTCTACATCTTTAGATTCATTTAGCGTAAGGGGAATGATTTCATCTTTATTTAAATCTTGTAAAACACTTGGACTGTGGGTTGTAATAATGAACTGGGCTTTTGGAAATGTTTTTTTTAAGGCATGAACAACTCTTCGCTGCCATTCTGGATGTAGATGCATATCTATCTCATCTATTAGAACTACCCCGCTGAAACCTGTAGCTTGTTTATTTTCCATCCGAAACTCTATCTCAGAAATAATCCCCAACAAAATATACACAATTGCTTTGTATCCAGCTGATTCAAATTCAAAATAAACCTCACTACCTCGATCATCTAACACTATTTCATAGTTTTTTGTATCAGCCTTTTTGAACTTAATATCAGGATTAATTATCGAGAAAACATTTTTCATTAGATTGTAATTCTCTTGCTCGTATTCTTCCAAATCATCCCAATGTCCACTACTCATATATCTATTCACAAGCCAATTTTTTAAATCTTCAGATTTTATTCCTTCTTTAACAATATCTTTGGATTGCCAGAATTCTCTACCTGGATATTTTTTCAGACTTGTTATTTCTTTGTAATTTATGCTTCTATCAATTGAAAAATTTATTAATTCCAGATATAGAGTTCGATTTATTCTATCAGGTTCATACATTTCAAGTGGTTTAATTGCATCTACATTTACATTCAATTCATCAGTAATTGAATCAGAGTTAGTTAAACTAAGGTTTATTTTCCCAATATTGCTACCGTATTTTTTCTTAATACCCTGTCCTCCATCAGAAAAACAAGCTGCAACAGATTTCAAGATTGTTGTCTTTCCAATACCGTTTGTACCACAAATTACATTCATACTCTCATTAAAGTTCAGTGTTAAATTTGAAATATTTCCAACATTCTCTAAATTAATTCGGTTGATTTTCATTTTATCTCCTAAATCAATTATTTTTAACATAATTATACTCCTTCGTTCTATAGTTTTCCATATAAGTTGAAAGTTATAAAAATAACATAGCGGTAAATATAAAGTTTATATATATCAAAAAAACAGCCTTAAAAGGCTGTTTTTTGTGGGGAGTATGTGAGATCATGAGAGCGATTCAATCGATTAATTCCTATTGACATAGCTGGACCTGAACCACCAGCCTCCTAAATAAAAATCAAGCTCTTTTTTATCTGAGTTACACGTTAAAATCAAATAGACGTCGAATGAAGATAAGGAGCGTTCTCAGCTCCATTCATTTTAGTTTTACTGTCTTTCTGTCAAAGAATAATAAAGCGACGAGGAGATTAGCCCCCTTTCGGTTTATGAGTTATTATGTGAGTAGCCCACCAACCACATCTCTTAATCTTTCGACACTAACATAATATCACCTTAAATCGAACGAAATCCCTAAAAAACCCCTAACATTTCCCTATAAAATCCCTATTTTTTTGAGCTATTAACACACCACCTGAATATGCTTCTGCAAATTCAAATAAAGCCAGCGATCGAAGACGCTCGATATTCTTTTCACTATATAGAATACGCTCAAATTTCCCAGATGGCGTAACCTGGTAGATATCAAGTTTATATGCAATGTCTCGAATTGTAAGTTTGTTGGGATCACAATAACTGAAACGAAGGATTTTTTTAGAGATATCCGATAGGCTGTCAATCGCTTGATCAATCAGTACAATCTCTCTTGAGTAATTTTCCATAAGTCCAACTAAACTTAATTGATGCAGCATGACTTTCTCTGTACCGTTCGTATTACTTCGATGAGCAGGATCATCGGTTATTTCCGGAGAACGGATTAATGAATATGGATCTATACTGGCACCCACTAAACGCCGTTTCTTTCTTCTGTATGTCATCAGAAGCTTTCTTGCGTTAGCGCGTGTTTTATTCTCATCTATTTCCTGTAATAAAGTCATAGCGCATATCCCTCCGATTTGGTGTAATTAATCTACCTCTAGTATCAATAATTTTGAGATGAATCTGTTTTTGTTTATTCTACATATTATGGAAATAAATATTCTAAGTTATTAATTAACTCTCCTTAACCTGGATTGCAATCCATTATTCATAGGTGTAATTTGAACTCGAGGGTCAGAGCGATCATATCTTCAAAAATAAATATTCTGCTAATGGTTGCTTTCAAAGATATGCCTCCGCCCTCTCCTAGCGAGAGATAATAATCTAACATAATAACGCAGCTACGCTTTTTAAATCCTCGCTAGGATACATAATTATTCCAAAAGCATACGATTAATGATAGCCAGATAAATCCGATTTTTTGTTACTTTGAGATCTTAAGAAATAACTTGTTATAGATTAAGCTTTCTTAATCTGTTTGAAAAATGTTATTTAAATATAGTAGTCTGTTTTCGAAGGCTAGTATCGAATCTCCTTTTAAAGATATGGGTATTTAAATTAAAACATCTATTCGATAAATTGCTAGCCTTCTCCTAGCGAGGTTGCCTCATCCAACTAAGGCTCTGCTGTATCCATCGCGCCTCGCTAGGGTACATAGTTAGTTAAAATTAAGTGTCTTTTTGTATTTTCAAATATGGTATTGACCATTAGAAAATATTATTCTATTCTTCTAACTTACTTTATTAACTCTTTACTTTTATTTTTTATACTAAAAACTATAAGGAGTTGATTCCAAATGTATGTTGTGAAAGTATTGCATGGCTACATCACCCCTACTGGATGTCGAACACGTCTAAAAAGTAAAGCACGATTGTTTAAGTGTAAAGCTGATGCAGAAGAATTTGCATCCAAGATAGGTGGGAGAGTAAAGAAAATTGAATAGTACTGGATAATAAAGAGTGCACTTCTATAAATAGTAGGAACTTTTTATTTTACTTAAATTGTTTCAATTGATGGAACACATTGATTGTTTCCTCTTTTTGGATGAGTAGTTCTTCTGCTCTGCTGCAGCATAGTTCTCAGTTGAAAACGTCGGAGAGACAATTGAAAAAGTACTGGTAATCTTCGGCTCTCTTGGCTCACCTACTCGACATCTTTCAGATAGATAGGCAGCCATAAAGACGTCCACATTGTATTTTGTTTTTTCAATATCCAAATTCTTAGGATCTGGTACTTCATATTTACTTACATCAAAAAGTGCCATAGTGCCTG
The DNA here is from genome assembly GCF_044746145.1 of Enterococcus sp. NPDC086594. Taxonomy (NCBI): domain Bacteria; kingdom Bacillati; phylum Bacillota; class Bacilli; order Lactobacillales; family Enterococcaceae; genus Enterococcus; species Enterococcus sp. NPDC086594. Next base: position 159,291 of record NZ_JBIVBP010000002.1, on the reverse strand, counting down.
ATTCCCCTTACTATGTTATAATATATTTGTTGGAAATATTATATTGTGTCGGAGGAATCCGACTTTTTTATTGTTCTGACCAGTCCTCGATTAAATCAATTGTTTTAATATTTAATAATTTTGCCGCACGTTGTAGTATCTGCACACTAAAAACAGCTTTTCCCTCAATAACCTTTTTAAGCCGTGCTGAGTCACATCCTAAATCATTTGCAAATGCAGTCATGCTGCTATAATCGCTTTTCAAAAAATAGCGTTCGATATTTTCACCCATCACAATTTCAATTGGTCTCTCATCTTCGGGAATTAAACGCTCTTTGTACTTTTTCATTTTCATCACCTCGATTCATTTATCGTATAGGATAGCCAACTTGTAGCGATTATTGCCGATAGTATTATTACAATAAAAGATTTATTCTTCATCCGAAGCATTTCATCCTTCCTTACTAATAGTGTTTTCACACATTGATTTGATACAATATAACTGTCAGGCGGAAAACTGACAGTTCACTGTTTGAGATGGTAAGTAATTTGCCATCTCTTTTTTGTAGCTAGCAGTTTCCTTGACGGATACTCAATATTTACTTTAGAATGTCTGTAATGCCTCTATATTCTTTTAACTAACCCTTTCAAGTTTTTAGGCATTGCCAGCAACTTTATAGTTGTTGGTTTTTTTTATTTGCTCAAAAAGACTGATTAAAGTAATATTTAAAAAAAGGCAACTCCTAACTAAATGCAATTGAGGCCCGATTTCATTTTAAATTTAGCCTTTCCAGTACCCGGATGCTCCAAGGTACTGGTTTTTTTCGCATATATATAATTTTTTTACTTAAACACTTTGTTCTGTTATCCTTTACATCGAAGGTGCTTTTATGGATAACTGTAAGAGAATTGATATATGTGATTTATTTGATTCAAATAGCACAGATATAAACGACCTATTGCTTCAAGGTATCTATGATAGAGAAATGTATATTGTATGGTATGAAATAATTTTTCCTTACAAAAATATAAAGATATGTGATATTTTTGAAAATGATTCTATAACGAAAGTTTCTTCAAAATATATTTAGAGGAGTAGCATTATGAAATTATTTAAAAAAAGTTTTTTTATATCTTTATTTTGTTTTCTACCTATGGTTGGTGTTGTTAGTTTGTTCACTGAAATCACCTTGAATGTTTCTACATTCTTGAAACATCTATTTATATTTTCCGGTCTTTTTTTTGGCTATTTTTTTACTATCTTCTTTACTGAAGCTTATGAAAAGAAAATCAAAAAAGGTTGATTTGTTGTTTTAAATGTATGTGGCTATCTTTCAAATTTGTTATATTAGTGTCACGCCAAGTAAATAGGTACTATGATAATATTCCCCTTAACAACAATTACTTAAGGAGTACCTATGCAAACCCTAAAAGTTATGATTTTATCTTTTCTTTTTATCTTTTTTTTGGTATTAATTTGCCTGATAATATGCATTTTATTGTCTCTTTTTATTAGTTTGTATAAATTAGTTAGTGAAGATGCGCCTGCTAAACAGACTTTCAAAAGAACTTTTTTTAAATTAGTTACATTCATGTGTGATCCTTTAAAGAACTTATAGTTCCTTACTTCGTTGGAGTGCTGATTAATCATATTTTTATCTTTAATTTCTTTTTAATTGCCAATACATCTAGTTTTTCGCATAAAATCAATTTCTTTACATTACCTATAAAGAGCTTTAGACTTGAATATATGGTATTTGTGTAACTTTTTTGTAGTTAAAAAATAAAAGGAGCTGCTATATTATGAATAAGGTTTTTAAAACTGTTACTTTTGGAAATTTACCTTTGAAAGTGAATCCAGAAATAAGTAAATTTTTAAAAGAAAAAGACACAGCAGAAATAAAAGCAGATGTAAATCTAGAAACAGGTGATGTAAGGTTATTTATAGATCCTGAAGAGTTAAAAAAACTTAAATAAGTTGTAACTAGCTTTTTCCAAAAATATCAATTTAGATAGTTATTTCAGCCATTATCAATTTTAATTGATTAATGGCTTTTTTTAGTAAGTAATTGCTGACGATTGCGGAATTAATTTTTGTTTATCAAAATTTCTTTACAATAAATATTTAGTTTAAGACTTGAATATGCTATCCTTAATTTTGAGGTGATTAAATGGCAATTTTTTTAGATATACTCAGCATAATCGGATTGGTAAGTTTGCTAGTACTTTTGTTTCAGAAAAATAATTTCTTTGATAAATTAAATACCGTTCAGAAAATTTCTTTCATTATCTTAAGCATCTCTATTTCTATACCAGTAATTATTGAATTTTTCACTGGATTTGCTAAAGGATTTTGGAATAGTTTATAAAGCCAATAAATTTGGCTTTTTTTATTCCTTTATTTCGTCGGATAGCTGACTATCCAGTAATTTCAACTAATACATCTGACCACGCTTCGACAACACGTATCCACCGGCAATTGGAGGCACTTTATAAGTTCCGTCTTTTAAAAAATGTCTTCCTTCTGATGAAAAAGATTCCAAACACAAAAATTTTCTCGTTGTATAGTTAATATGAATTGATTGCTCATTTTTTGCCTCATTACAGTTTGCTATTTTGGTGGATTACTGACTAAATTGTTCTTTCTTTTCCGCCATCAAGCTTGATCTGGTTATACCCCAAATCTACTGTAATGCTTTCCACGTGTTGAGGGGTTCCCCGCTCATATCCTGCTTCATAATGACTTTTTTCATAGTAACTAACGGTAGAAACTACAACTTCTGCATCCGGATTATTTTGCAATATACTAATCAAATCTTTTGCTTTCATGTTTACCCTCCTATTCCGCAATCTCTGTCATTAACCGAATAATTCTGGTGATATTTTCTTTATGAAGTTTATATATTTTTCTGCTTCTTTATCAGTTAGTTTTTGGTATTCGTCTTGTGTATAGATTTTTCCGCACTCGTCGCATACCAGTAAATGTTCCGAGTTTAATACCTCACCGTCACACTCAAAGCAAAAGGGCGGTTGATAATCTTCTGGTGGCATGTGACCCCTCCTAGTTTTCTATTTCTTCCGCTTATTGACTAACTGCCACTAACGTATTTCTTTAAACTATGCAGTCCTTTGCCGCGTCTTTTCGTTTTACGATCTATCCAAGTACCAGTTGTCCCCCAATAATCAATCATTTTGGCGTATTGATCGCAAATTGATGATTATTTGGATAATGGTTAAACTCAAAGCCCAAATCCTTGATGTTTTTTGTCGCTGAATCTCCCATGCGCTTAACATGATGCGTTCTGCGCTGTTTCAGGTAAGGCTTCACATCGTTCCAGTATTCAGCCATTTCTCCCATGAAGTACCTCCATTTTTAGTTATGCACATATCCACAAAGTTATACACAATATATTGTAGGAACGTATTTTCGCCCACTATATATTGTCTATTTCGTTCTTTTATAGCCTAATTCAATCAAAACTCTTCCCTTTGGTTCAAAGCGTTACGATAAATCGCCTGTACACCAATTTGATCCGCATAGGCTTTTCCTTCTTGACTAGTAATGAAACGATAGGTCCTTGCTGTTTCATCTACTAAAATCGCGTGAAATTCGTTGTAATAAATTCTTTTCAAAATATTCACCTCAACTTACAAACTTTTGATGGGAGATCTTCACTTCATCATCATTAATCATCGAGTAGGCCATCGTGGTCTCAATATTTTCATGACCGAGGAACCTAGAAACGAGTTCTATAGGCATCCCGTGTCTTCTCGCAAGTGTTGCGGCTGTCCTTCTGAATCTGTGTGGGTGAACGTTCAAAACACCTGCACGCTCCCCTAGACGCTTGACCAACTTTTGGATTCCGGCAGTAGTCATCTCTTTCCCTATCGTCTGTCCATAAAATAATGGACCAGTGATGTGAGGCACCTCTTTTAAGTAATGATTCAATGCCAGCTTTGCCTTGGCATTAAAGTATAAAGTTCTTTGCTTGTTGCCTTTTCCAATCACTTCAATCGAATCATTTTCTTGGTCATAGTCACTAAAATTTAGAGAAACCACTTCAGAGACTCGACATCCAGTACTCAATAGCAGTTCGATGATTAGCGTTTCTTTCGCATTAGATGCAGCACTTCGCAGCTTTTCAACTTCAAGCTCGCTGAATTCTTGTTTGCGCCTTTTGGGTACTTTTATCTTTTCCACCCTTGCGCCAGGATCTCGATCGATAAACTCTTCGATATAAAGCCAGTGAAAGAACCTAACAATACAGCCTCGTTCACGAGCAAGCGTACCTTTAGATATTCGATCATGGATTTCCCTGTTAGCAATAAACAATCGGATGTCATTTGTAGTGATATCCTTAAACGGTTTTCTAAGCTTGCTCATGAAGAAATTGATCGTCTGCATATAAAGTTTCAGTGTTCCGTCTGAAAGCCCCTGAATCTTCTTTGACACCATAAATTGATGGTAAGCTGACGCATCTGACTTTTCGTCATAGATTACTATATCTGTTGAAGACTTAACCAATTCAAATGGTTCGAGATACATCATCAGAAGCATGTTCACTTTTCGAAGCTGTTCTGAATTTAAATCAGCTTCTAATTCTCCGACAATTTTATTTACCAGAGATTCTTTAGCAGTCATCTTACTAGACTCCACATTAGTGCCAAGGCAACTAAAACAATGATTCCATGAACTGCTTTGTTTCGATTTTGTGTTTCCGCGGTGATATTTTCCATACTCAGCAAAACAATCACACCGAGAAAAATTAAAAATATTATCATCATTCACTCCTAACCGAAACTCTTTCGAATTTCATATTCGTGGTCGATCATCTCTTTCAATGTATCTTTGGGATATAATTTCTTGCCCGACCGCTTTTGATGCTGCACACACAACCACTGAAACTTTTCGATGGTTGCATCATCCATTGCGTATCTGGGTCTTTTTTTCTTCGTAGCCAATAGGTGGGACACCTCCTGTGAAATGGTGGGACACCTTGAAGGTTACTCCTTCCACCGATATATTCTTCCTTGTTTATCAGGGGACCCGCTTTGGATTAAATTTTTAACAGTGACTTTGGACTTCTTGCATTTCTCACTAACAGTTTTCTTATTCCCTGTAAAAATGACATCCCCTTTATAGAGAACCTCAACTAAACGTTTTTCAGGATTTACACCTTCATAGAGATCCTCACGAAGCTTTTCCCATTCCTTTTTGGCATCCGAGTCTTTTTCGAGATCGACTTTTTCTGCAAGGTACACCATCCGCTGCCGGCGAATCTTTTTTTCAAGTCTTTTTTCTTTATCCATCTAACCGCCTCCCTTTTTGTTTAGATAAGCTTGAACCTTGGCATTTATTTCCGCTTGACGTTCAGGATCAATTTCAGGCTCCGGTTCAGGATCAACAAATCTTTCAGGCAATGGTTCTTCTCGAATAAAAGGTTTCTTTATTCGCTTTTGGTTACTTGTTTCTTTTTTTATCTCAAACTTGAGACTGTCAAATTTTTCTCTCAGCTTTTTAGCGCTTCTGATATTGCCAAACCAAAACTCGCTTGTAGGAAGCCAATTGATCACATGCTCAATTTGTTTGATAGTACGATCATCCTTTTCCTCCATAAGGCGGATAACATCTGCCCATTTTTCTAAGTTGGCTTTTTTCATTTCTTTTGGAAAATCATTAATCAAATTATTTTTAAGCTTTGAAGCAAGCGTGAAGTGTTCGATAGAATACTTCACAGGAGAAGTTTCAACTTCTTCTTTATTTGTATTATTAAATGTATTATTAATAGATGTATTATTATCTTGATAGATTTCTTGGTGGGGGGTCACCAAATTTTCTTGGTCACCCTCATCAAGATTTTTTGGTGACCCCACCAAATTTTCTTGGTGAGGGGTGTTGATTATACGTATTTTTCTGGCTTCAACTTCCTTAGTGTTTGGTCTGTATTTTACTTCTCTATAAATGTGACCATAGTCTTCCAAGGATTTAAGCCAATTTTGAATTGTTGGTTTGCTAACTCCGTATAATTGGGCGAAATAATCATTACTTGCCCAGCAATAGCCTCTTTCATTAGATAAAGCGGTTATCTCGCCATACAGAAGTTTCGCACTTGGTATCAACCTGTTGTCATACCTCACACTTGCCGGTATGATTGCAAAGTAACTTCTGTGAATTACCACGTTATACCTCCTTTGTGGCTTTCTTAAACAAATCTTCTGTCTCATAATCTTCATCAAATCGCATGATTTGAGCGTTATTCATAATTCCAATCCTAATCAATGCCTCTTGGTCTAAATAGACTGGTTTGATTTGATATTTTTGGATAAACTCTTCTTGACCCAAATTGTGAGCGATATTGTGGTACTTCCAACTCAAAGCAACAAACGGAAACTTTCGATGATCGACCTTGTTTCTGTGGCGATTCCCTACTGCCGTTACATGGTGGATCTGCGCGCCTAATTGACCAGTTACTGCGCATTTTCGGTATTTACAGCAGAAGTAGAAGAAACTGTCGTGTTCCAGAAGGTAGTTATAGCGCCTTGGCAACTGAACTCCTTCTGCAACAACGTATTCGATTAGAAAGTCAATCCATTGGTTCATCTCTGATTTTGTCACTTCCGCATGGCTGAATTCACAATCGTAGGTGTTTTGATAGATATGTCGCATTTTCTCTTTCGCTTCATAGCGTGGAATGTTTTCACTCTCAGCAATATCTTTGATCAATGAATGAGATAATGCATTTTGCTTCGCGCTTCTGGGATCATTATCTATAAACTGGATTTCTGCGAATCCCTCCTGCCCCCTGCGGATCGTTTCAAGGTGCTCAGGATTCACATTCTCGTCAACTTCCAGTAGAAATCTGTTCCCCTGTTGCTTTAGAATCTTTGCTAGCATCACTCCGTCACTTCAACAATTTCGATCCTTAATTGCACAATACTTTTATTTAGTAGTTTAAATTGTTCATCCGAGCCTTTAAGTTTCAGCGTGACTACTTTGCCGTTTGCTGATACTTCCTTTTCTTGAGTAGGCTCTTCTTGGATTTCGCCAGTTTCCGGATCAATCGGTACTGATGGAACTATCTCTTTTTTCTCAACTCTTTCGATGATTGCTGCTGCTTTGGCAAGTTTTTCTTTCTGTTCTGCAACCACTTGATTGATTTGGTCAAAGACTTCTTGCAACTCATGACCTTGATCAATCCAACGAACCCAAGAGAATGGATCTAAGCCAACAGCCTGCGCATAGCTTTCAACTGCTTGTTTATTCGCTGCTAGTGTTTGCTTTTTTGACACGATTTCATTGATCGTATCTGTGATTTCTTTACTGATCGCTTTTGTTAACTCAGCTTTTGCAGCAGTAAAGGCGCCTTTATTTGTCCATCGATCAGGAATTTCAATTTCATTTGGATCGACACCTAATGCATTGCACAGGTCCTCTATTTTTTCTTTCACTTTCTGCGATCGTGAATCACGTTCTTTAGTTTCGAACTTTTCGAGGCTCTGAGAAATCCCTTCTTTGGCAGTTTCCATCTGATCAACAAATGATTTGATCTTGGCTTCAAATGCTTTTAAGGGCTCAGAATATCCGTTTTTTACTTCTTTCCGTTTTTCTTCCAGCAATTTAATAATGTTATTCAGGGACGACCGTGCATCTTTAGCTCCTTGGATATCCCCTTCACTAAAGGTCAAGCTTTTGTAATGATTGGCGGTATTTTCAACAAGCGCTTCAAGCTCTGCTTCATTTTTGATTTCAATGGTACTTGGTGTATAGTCGATCTGGATTGATGTGTCAGTTTTGATTAATTCATTCATCCGATAGTTCCCCCCATGTAAATGATTTAGTTTCAATCTTTTTCGGTGCTCCTTGTCCAGGTGGTTTAGCCTTCTGAACTTTTTCTGCCTTAAGCCTCATCCGATTGGCATAATTCAAAATCGTGCCATATTCATTTTTATTTAATCGATCAAATGGTGTTTGTATTTTTGTGTTTTCTCGTATATTTGCGACAAGAATTTCAAAATCTGTATCTGTTGCTTGAGCAACAACCTTGAGTATTTCATCCAAATAGCCGACTTGTTCCTCACTAATTAGTTCTAGCTTAGAAATATCTTCTGGCATATCTTCCCCTGCATAGAGATACAAGCCTAATCCATGTTTGGCCAGCGCTTTAACAAAGCAACGTTTGTTACTAGTGTTAATTTGAAAACTATTAGGATTAGATACTGGATACTTGGCTTTTTCAACAATTGGCAGCCATTCGGTTTCTGCCTTACCTTGAAATGTCACAGTGTTTCTGACGAAAAATCCTTGTGGTGTTTTTAAATAAGGGACTGTCACCCCTTCAATCATTCGGAATTGATTATCAAACATTGGAAATTCGTGAACTTTTTCTGATGCCTCCGGATCGATACGTTTCATTTCACGCCATCCGTATGACCATGAAAGATATTCAAGAGAAAATTCTTGTGGATTTCCTTGTTTATCTGTGTACTTTTGGACATTCTTCTTAACTGCATTCGTCAGATCTCGGTTGTAAAGCTCCTCGAAAGGAATGATTTCTTTTATTGTCATAAAGGCACCGGCTTTCCTAGTTTTGATTTGCAATACTCCAGCAGGTCATCCTCATGGATGAATTGATCATCAATGGAATAGACTAGGTCACCTTGATATAGGGGATTGCCACGCCAATCAAATGCTATAGGGTCATTTTCATCTTGTGGCAATTGTCTTGCCCCTAGACTGTCAAATTGATCCATGATACACTCTCCTTAAATACATTTTGTTTGTGACTCAATGCTTTGGTCGGCTGAGTCACTTTTTTGTTTCATCCGTTCGATATGTTGTTTAGCTAAAATAGATGGCTTTTCAATTTCATACATGCGATCAGCAACGACTTTACCGATGCGCAAAGCTTCTGCTCTAGTCATACCGTCTCACCTTCCTTTTGCTTTTGTAATTAAGGAATACTCCATAGGGACCAGTATCCGCACTTAGGAAAACTGGTCCTTTTTTTGCGGCAAGATTGATGTCCCCATCCACCGTTTCTAAATTGAGGAATACAGGTGTTTCTGTGATTCTCAGATACCAAATGCATAGTTTTTTAATCATGCGCGATCCTCCATATCCAATTCCGTTTGAATCTGATTGATTCGTTCCTTCGTCACTGACGACGGCTGCCAATGATCAATAAACTCCAAAACCTTTGGGAAATCTTTGTCTTTGATACGTCCTCGATTTGGAACACTAAATAATTGTTTGATGCTAGATCCTAAATCCTGAAACAACATGCTTTTTGCGCCTTGACCAAGATCTTGATCCTTGCAGATTTGATAGACTTTCTTTTGGACCGCCCGATCGATAGTCCCTTTATCTTCAGTAGTGATCAGTTTGTTTTTTTCGATGTCTACGAGGCGTTCATCAATCTCATCGATGCGTTTACTCGCTTCTTCGTTTGCAGCTAATGCCAACAAGGCAAGTCCTCGTGGTGTATCTGGTATCTGTGGTTGCTGTTTGATGTGATCCTCCATTTGGTTGAATGCTTCAATGTATTTAAGTTTGAAATCATCTGCTTTTCTACCATTGAATCCAAATGCAATAAATGTAAAACCATCACGATTCATGTAATATAGTCTTTGATTTCTTCCTCGAGAATCCTTGTAATCTCCTTCTGCAAACATATTTTGGTAATGAGCGGAATTTTCCGCCGATTGAATTTTAGTATCGATTGCTTCTAATACATCTTTATGTTGCTTATCAAATGCCTCAGCAACTTGCAAACTGGTCGTTACAGGTTGCTGATCTTTCATAATTACTAGATTTTCCATGATTTCACCCCATATTTATCTGACGGTTAAGTCTATTTTGATATTGTAGTTCTTGATATTGTTCCAAATCCTGTCGGGCCTTCTCATACTGTCGCTCACTTAGCTGCCCTTTCGTCTCATGGATCAATAGCTGCAGGTCTCGGATTCTTTCTTTGATCAATCCGTTGATCAAAACTTCTTGTTCGAAGGTATAGGCCATATTTACACCTCAAAATTTTCTATCAAGAATTGTTGCAAGGCTTCGCGACGTATACGAATATCTTGTTTACTCCAAACTTGAATTTTCAGTCCCTGATCAATCCATCTGTTCAACTTCGCATCACCGATCCCTAATACCTCTTTTACTGTTTCTTTATTGCTAAACGGCGGAAGTTCGATTGTTTTTGTTACCAACCTCATCCTCTTTTCGAACTCAGTTACTGCTATCTGGACAAATTGAGGTATGATCTGATTTTCAATGATCTCATCAGGTATCCGTATATCCATTAATCCTCCCCCTCCTTTAATGCGTTTAGTGCATTTTCGATCGGTTTGATTTGCTTATCCGGTTTTCTTTTTCCGGTCAAAATATCAGACATATACGGTCTTGAAATTCCGATAGTATCAGCTAACCAACCTTGAGATTTTCCGTATTTTGCTAACTGGATTTTGACCTTAAGAACAAAATCTTGAGACATAGATCCAACTCCTTTCTAAATATATTGAGTGTAAGCTAACAAAATTAGCTAATTTCCGTTGACACTCATCCCATAGTTGTGTACTATATAAGCATAACGAAATAAGCCAAACACACACTAATAAAACAACATTCTTAGTTTGCCGACGTCGAATTGTTTATTTTATTTGGTGCCTTACTTATTGCTTATTAGCTAATTAAATTAGCTTACGTGATAAGATTAACCCACAACTATTGGATTATCAATAATATTATCCTATTTTTGTGTACTTTTTTCGTTAAATAATTTTTGAAAGCGTGGAAAGCTTGATATGACACTATTTGAACGAATTCAAAAACTAGCAAAACAAAGGGATAAAAATCTAAAAGAGATATCTTTGGAGCTTGGTTACAGTAAAAACTATTTGTATACATTGCAAAAGCAAAGTCCAAAAGCCGAAAATTTACAAGTCATAGCAGACTATTTTCACGTCTCTACTGATTACTTATTAGGCCGTACTGATAATCCTAATAGTTCTAGCGCAACAACTTCCGATGATTTAGAAAAAATGCTCGACAGTGCGATGTCCTTCAATGGTAAACCTTTAACGGAAAAAGATCGCGAAGCAATTCGAGCATATATGGAAGGTCGTCTTAGTTCAAAATGAGGTGAAAGTATGGAGTTAGTGAAAAAGGTGCTGCATGAGCATGGGATTGATATTGTGCCAATTGAGATGGAATCCGACGGCTGCTATATTAAAGAACTCAATAAGATTTTCATTAATAGCAGTCTGTCTCCCACGGATGCAAAGAAAGTAATTTATCACGAGGTTAAGCATGTCTTAGATCATAAAGAGTTTGCAGAACTATACAAAATATTTTATTTCCGCTCGAAAATGGAGTATGAAGCTGATTGTCATATGATCAAGAATTTGCTTCATGAATTTATAGAACATAATCATTTAGATCCTGCTAACTTAAATATATTTTATTTTATCGAATACTTTGGTTTGGATACAAAGTGGGAACCAATGCTAAAAAAGTTTCTACTAGATAAAATCAATAACACACTTTGCGTGTGATTATTATTTTTCATAAAAAAAGAACATATATTCGCACTTAAGAAAGGAAGAAGGAATGTGATCAAACAGTATACGAAAAAAGATGGAAGTAAGTGGTGGATGTTTAAAGCTTATTTAGGCATCGATCCTGGTACGGGTAAAAAACTTTACACTACCAGAAGAGGTTTCAAAACTCAAAAAGAAGCAAAAGTCGCAAAAGCTAGATTGGAAACAGAGGCCCAAGATAACAAATATGCGCCCGAAAAAAACTACACTTTTATTGATATTCAAGAATTATGGTATGAGGAATATAAGCATACTGTTAGAGAAAGTACTCTTTCAAGGGTAAGCTTTCTGTTCAAAAAAAATATATTTCCTTGCTTCGGTAAAAAGAAAATTTCATCTTTTACCGTATCTTACTGTCAAAAAACGGTGAACAAATGGAAAGCTGAATATTCAACCTATAAAGCATTAAAAACATATACTACCGCTGTATTTGACTACGCAGTCAGAATGAATGTAATAGTATCTAATCCTATGAAAGATGTATATATAACGAAAGGAAATGCGAGGAAAAAAGAAGATAAAATCAAGTTTTATGAAGCTGAGGAGCTCAAAGAATTTCTAGAAGTAGCAAAGAAAGATAAGTTTCCACTCTCTTACCCACTATTCCGATTACTAGCGTTCACCGGGATACGAAAAGGCGAAGCTTTAGCGTTAACTTGGAAAGATATCGATTTTGAAAATAAAATACTCACTATAAACAAAACGATTGCAAGAAATACTAAGAATGAATTGGTGACAAACCAGCCGAAAACTGAAACATCGAACAGAGAAATCTCTCTCGATGATACAACGATTGAAGTGCTAAAAAAGTGGCGACAAGATCAACGAAAATATCTTCTCTCAAATGGTCATAATTCGTTAAGACCAAACCAGATTATCTTCTCGTCAAAAAATAATAACTATCTGGATCCCCTAAGACCAAACAATATACAGAAACGATTATGCAAAGAAAGTGGATTGAAAGATATAACTATTCACGGATTTCGACACACTCATTGCAGCCTATTATTTGAAGCTGGTTTATCTATTCAAGAAGTTCAATCTCGTCTGGGCCATTCTGATATTCAAACAACAATGAACATTTATGCTCACGTCACAAAAAAACAAAAAGACTCCTCCGCCCAAAGGTTCGCGAATTATATAAATTTCTAAAAATATGGTCAAAAGTATGGTCAAATAACAAAAAAAGCGCCAAACCCCTTCATACAAAAGGATTTGACACTAAGAAAAATTATTTAACTGTTACTGAAGCGCCAACTTCTTCTAAAGCTGCTTTCAATGCTTCAGCTTCGTCTTTAGAGATGCCTTCTTTAACTGCTGAAGGAGCTCCGTCAACGACTGCTTTCGCTTCTTTCAAGCCTAAGCCAGTTGCTTCACGAACTGCTTTGATAACTTTAACTTTTTGATCGCCAGCTGCAGTCAATTCTACAGTGAATTCAGTTTGTTCTTCAGCAGCACCAGCATCGCCAGCTCCACCAGCTACAGCTACAGGAGCTGCAGCAGATACGCCAAATTCTTCTTCGATAGCTTTAATTAAATCGTTTAATTCTAAGATTGTCGCGCCTTTTAGCTCTTCGACAATGTTTTCAATGTTCAATGCCATTTTGTTTTCCTCCATTTAAGTAAGTAGTTTAGTTTTTAATACTGAAAAATTATGCGGCAATTATGCTGCATCTTCTTCTTTTTCTGCCACTGCTTTGACAGCGTAAGCCACGTTGCGGATAGGTGCTTGTAGCACAGATAGCAACATAGAAAGAAGTCCTTCGCGGTTTGGCAATTTCGCCAATGCAGTAATTTCTTCCAATGAAGAAACTTTGCCTTCGATGATACCGCCTTTGATTTCTAAAGCTTTTGCGTCTTTTGCGAAATCGTTAATGATTTTTGCAGGTGCAACAACGTCTTCGTTACTGAATGCTACGGCAGTAGGGCCAGTGAATACTTCACCTAAACCTTCTAGACCAGCTTTTTCAGCAGCACGAGAAAGAATTGAGTTTTTGATAACTTTCATCTCAACGTTTGCATCACGCAATTGTTTACGTAAGCGAGTTACTTCATCAACAGTTAGTCCACGGTAGTCAACAACGACTACAGATGCGGCTGCAGAGAATTTTGCACTCACTTCATCAACGATCGCGGATTTTTTAGCGATAGCTGCTTCACTCATTTATATTTCACCTCCTGATTTTGATGGAAGAGTTTCTTCGAAACAAACTGTTCCTTTGTCCTATAAAGGACAATAAAAAAACTCTATGCCACCGTAGACATAGAGGGACTATTGAAGATTCTCAATAAACGTCCTCGGTAGGAAATTAAGGCAAATGCCACCTACTGTCTTCGGTACAGTTAAACTTTTAACCTTGACTACCTTACCACAGATAAGGTAGTCAAGTCAATAAAAGTTTTGAATTTTTGTATTAAATTAGAAAGAAGCTTGTTCTACATGGATCCCAGGACCAAATGTTGTTGTAACTGAGATATTTTTCATGTATTGACCTTTTGCTGCTGAAGGCTTAGCTTTCAACAATGTTTCATGGATCGTTTTGAAGTTTTCAATCAATTTGTCATCTTCAAAAGAAACTTTTCCGATTGGTACGTGGATGTTCCCAGCTTTGTCAACACGGTAAGTAACTTTACCAGCTTTTACTTCGTTAACTGCTTTTGTTACGTCCATTGTTACTGTACCAGTTTTAGGGTTAGGCATCAAACCTTTAGGGCCTAATACACGACCTAATTTACCAACAGTAGCCATCATGTCAGGCGTTGCAACAACAACGTCAAAATCGAACCAGCCACCTTGGATTTTTTGAACCATATCGTCGTCACCAACGAAATCAGCACCAGCTGCTTCTGCTTCTTTGGCTTTATCGCCTTTAGCAAAAACTAAAACTGTTTGTGTTTTACCAGTACCGTTTGGTAATACAACCGCGCCACGGATTTGTTGATCCGCTTTTTTAGGGTCTACGTTTAATTTGTAAGCAACTTCAACCGTTGCGTCGAATTTTGCAATATTTGTTTCTTTTGCCAAAGCTACTGCTTCTTCAACTGAATAAGCTTTTGTAGCATCAACTTTTTTCAATGCTTCTTGCATTTTTTTGCTTTTTTTAGCCATTTTGTTTCCTCCTTGATGTGGTTATAACGGTAGAACCTCCCACGTGTCCCATATTTTTCAATATGAAGCCGACTGAGAAGCTACTTCCTTAGGGCTGTAATTATTCTACAGTGATCCCCATGCTTCGTGCAGTTCCTTCAACCATGCGCATTGCTGCTTCAACGTCAGCTCCGTTTAGGTCTTCCATTTTCAATTCAGCGATTTCTTTTACTTGATCGCGTGAAACTTTTGCAACTTTTGTTTTGTTTGGTTCGCCTGAACCTTTTTCAAGGTTTGCTGCTTTTTTCAACAATACTGCTGCTGGTGGTGTTTTTGTAACGAAAGTAAATGAACGGTCTTCGTATACAGAGATCACTACTGGAATGATCAAACCTGCTTGATCAGCTGTACGAGCATTGAATTCTTTAGTGAATCCCATGATGTTGATACCCGCTTGACCTAGCGCAGGACCTACCGGCGGAGCTGGTGTTGCTTTACCTGCAGGAATTTGCAATTTAACGATTTTTTCTACTTTTTTTGCCACGAGACATACCTCCTTGAGTCCGTGATGTGGTTAATTGGAGATCCAAATTTCTCCTCCCACTTTGGTGATTCATGTGCACACACAAAAAACGTGTGACGAAAGCACACTGGAATATTATAGCATCTTTATGGAATAATTCAAGGTTTTTCAGCTGATTTTTTTGAAAAAATGCTCACCAGCGCTTTTCGTTAGTCCATCGCTAAAAAAAGAAATAAAAATCACTTGCTTTTGGTCTGCTTTTTTCATTCTCTCATTTTTTTATGCTACACTACTACTGGAATTCTTCCCTATTCGTTTACTACTATCGAGGTGAAAAAAATGGAACAATTAAAATACCGCAGTGTATTTGACATAATCGGACCCATCATGGTGGGTCCCAGCAGTTCTCATACCGCCGGTGCTGCCCGGATCGGAAAAATCGTTCGCAGTATTTTTGGCGAACAGCCAGACAGTGTAGATATCCTGTTGTATGAATCGTTTGCTAAAACCTATCGCGGTCATGGAACCGATATTGCGTTAGTTGGCGGTCTCTTAGGCATGGAGCCAGATGATGCTCGCCTAGCGGACTCTTTAAAAATCGCTTATGAGAAAGGGATCGAAGTCTTATTCGTCCCTAAAAAAGAAAAAGCGGAACATCCGAATATGGTCAAGATGATTTTGACAAAAGGTAGCCACAAACTATCTGTCACTGGCATCTCGATCGGTGGTGGCAACATTCAAATCTCAGAGCTTAACGGCTTCAAAATTTCTCTGACACTGGGTACCCCTACTTATGTGATCGTCCATCAAGATGTTCCGGGAATGATTGCGAAAGTAACCAATTTACTATCAGAGGCTCAAATCAATATCGGTACGATGACCGTTACGAGAGAAGCTGTCGGTGATAAAGCAATCATGATCATCGAAGTCGATCAGCGCAATGATCAGCTGGCGCAACAAATCAAAGTTTTGCCGCACGTTTACAGCGCTGCGTATTTTGATTAAAGGAGATAAGCACATGTTCTATACAATAGAAGAGTTAGTAATAGAAAGTAAAAAATATCCTTCCGTTGCAGAGATGATGATTGCGATCGAAGCAGAAAATACTGGTCGTAGTCGCGAACAGATCCTTGCAATCATGGAAAAGAATTTAGTTGTTATGGAACAATCAGTCGCTGAAGGTGTCGCTGGTGTAAAATCGGTGACGGGATTGACCGGCGGCGATGCGACTCGCATGAACGACTACCTTGCTGCCGGTGATTTTTTAAGCGGAGAAACCATTCTACAAGCGGTCCAAAATGCCATTGCAGTCAACGAAGTCAATGCGAAAATGGGCTTGATCTGTGCAACACCGACTGCCGGTAGTGCGGGTGTTGTTTCTGGTGTATTAATGGCCGTACGTGAGCGTTTGGCACTGACTCGAGCGCAACAAGTCGACTTTTTGTTTACAGCCGGCGCCTTTGGTCTGGTGATTGCCAACAATGCCTCGATTTCCGGTGCCGAAGGCGGTTGTCAAGCAGAGATCGGTTCTGCTAGCGCAATGGCAGCGGCGGCTTTGGTTTGTGCAAAAGGTGGCACCCCCCACCAAGCGGCTCAAGCGGTGGCGATCACCCTCAAGAATATGATGGGCTTGATTTGTGACCCCGTCGCGGGCTTAGTCGAGGTCCCCTGCGTGAAGCGCAATGCCCTGGGATCTTCCCAGGCCTTTATCTCTGCCGACATGGCATTAGCAGGAATCGAAAGTGTCATCCCACCTGATGAAGTGGTCTTAGCGATGTATCAAGTAGGACGACAAATGCCTAGCATTTTCAAGGAAACGGCTGAAGGTGGTCTAGCCATGACGCCGACTGCCCAACGCCTACAGGCAGAAATCTTAGAAGCCAATCGTTGATGTTTTTTTAGAAATGAACACGAATAAAAACCAACCAAGAACAACCAATCTTTGCTTGTTCTTGGTTGGTTTTCATTTTCCCATTATTTCCAACGACGAAAAGGCAAGCACTCCCTACTTGTTAAACAAGTAACAAATGACATTGGCGGTTTTTCTACTCCCACTCGCCTACCCTATAGTGTTTCTTTTGGGCAACGGGTTTTAATACCTTCACAGGCTCGGAAAATTTAGGTTTTCCTTCTGTTTGATCCAATGGGACCAATGGCTGCTCGCTTTCTTGTGCTTTCAAGTCCATTTGTGGTTTTTCATCCTTGGTAGCTTGCGCCTGATCGGCTGATTTTTGCCAAAGCTGTTTGCTGAGATCCAATAAGGGAATGATCATCATGGCGACTAGCCCGCCAGAAAAACCATTGTTATACAGATTCAAACCTCCATGTAAGAAATCAATATTCAGTACCATTGAGGCGTGCACAAAACCGACCACCAAGCCGCCTTTCCAGCCATAGGCATTTGTTACTGCACAGAGCATCATCGCAAAAATCGCTGACGTGACTGTAACCGTCTCGTTGATGGTGTATACGCTCAATAGATTGGCAATCGTCACCCCTGCCAATAAAGGCAGCGAGTTAAAGACATGAGAGCCACAAGCAGAAAAGCCGATGACGCAAAAGATCGCACCGATAACTGGTCCATTTAAAACCGCACCAATACTGACGACATATGCCACAAGCAAAAACGTCATCAATCCCATGTTGATCATCGTATTATAAACGCCGGTATCACGTAAGATATCTCGTTCGATTTTGCCACTATGAGACCAAATCGCTCGCATATTCAATCGTTTTTTCTTGATTGCCATCAGCGACCCATAGCCTACGAACACACTTCCTAAAACCAGCATCATGAGAATCAAACGCGGCTGCTGTTCTTGCGACACCAATGTTCTTAGCTCAATCGTTAGGCCAAACATCCGACAGATAGCGGCGACTAATGTACACAACATTCCTGAAGTGAATCCAGCACTGTATAAACTGACGCTTTGAAAAAGTCCTTGAAAATATAAGGCCATGGGAACCATCAAAAAACCGGTAAAAATTCCAATACCGTACCCCATCACCAAGCTAAAATAAGGCGGTAGTGAGTCATTGAATGCAAAATAGCTGACGATTGGAGAAACCGACGATCCATACAATGCAATCAACAGAAATTTTTTCAATGGTTCATTCATAAAATACGAATACAGACGGACGCCTAAAAATATCGGGATAAAATTTAGTAGATTTTTCCCAAAAAAACCATACCCAGTCACCATAAAGATAGCAGACACCGCGCCTCCTGTGATCGGCACCCGATAATGATAGCAAATCGAGATCGCTACAAACGTCATCAAACTGCTGTTTAATAAAGCCGACCCTACAGAAGTCATAGCAATATAATCTGTCACAAGATGACTTTCCGAAAATAAAATCAACTTGAGCTCTTCGACTGCCACCCTTGGATCGAAAAACAACATGGCAAAGAAAAACAGCAGCAAATTAAAAAGAAGCAACAAGCTATACCCATTATGTACAGAGATCATCCCTTTAGTATGGGGATGAAAATCATTGTGAAACTTTACTCTAAAAAAAGCAAATAATTTTGACATAAGACCCCTTCCTCTTATAAAGCGCTTACTCATTTTGAGAAAAAAAGTGGGCCAACGAATTGGTCCACTTTATTCTCATTACTGTTATTTTACCGTAAATGAGCCGTTCATGCTAGTCTATCCAGCAGTTAAATTTTATCTACTTGCTCAAAATCAAGTTCTGTACTGGTTTCACGACCGAACATATCGATGTTCACTTTTAGTTTTTGTTTTTCTTCATCGATTTCTGCTACTTGTCCTTCTAGACCAGAAAACGCACCTTCGATGATTTTGACGGTTTCGCCAATTTCGACTTCCAGTTCAACTGTCCGAGTACTCATACCGATCGAACGTAAAATTGAATTGATTTCTTCTTGTAATAAAGGCGCTGGCTTGCTTCCTGCACCATGAGAGCCAACGAAACCTGTTACCCCAGGAGTATTACGTACAACGTACCAAGATTCATCCGTCATGACCATTTCAACTAATACATAGCCAGGAAATGTTTTATGAACGATTTCTTTGGTTTTGCCGTTTTTTTCTTCTGTTTCTACTTCTTCGGGAACGACGACACGGAAAATATAATCACCCATCCCCATGCTTTGTGCACGTGACTCTAGGTTCGCTTTTACTTTGTTTTCATAGCCAGAATACGTATGCAGTACATACCAATTTTTTTCAAAAGATTCCATTTTTTTCGGACTCCCCATCTTTTTTGTAAAATAAAAAAACCTCAGCTGCACCGAAGTTTTTCCTCAAAGCGATTATAGCACGATTTGTGATAAATGACTAGCGCTATCAGTAAGAAGTGTTACTTTAGGATCCAATTGAAGACCGTTTGAATCAGTGTGTCCATCACAAAGAACATCAATGCAAAAATAATGGTTGTTTGAATCACCACAAATGTATCTTTGCGTAATTGTTTTTTTGATGGCCAAGAAACGTTTTTCATTTCTTCAACAACATTTTTCAAAAATTTCATTCGATTCCCTCCTTACTTCGTTTCACGATGCAAAGTATATTGATTGCAATACTTGCAAAATTTGTTGATTTCAAGGCGTTCGCCTTTTTTACCTTCACTGACTGATTTTGAATAGTTGCGGGATCCGCAGACAGAACAAGCCAAAGCAGCTTTTTTCGTTGCCATCTTAGTGTCCTCCCCCTTTTTATAAAGTTTTCCAACACTAAAAATACCATTTATTTAAGATTGTGTCAATTTTTGATTTTCTGTCGTATAAATATAGTTTCTGCTGATTTTGTGGTATGATAATGGTGTTAAATGGGTATTTGGGAGGGAAAATTATGTTATTAAAAACAATGGTTTACAAAAAACGCGATTTAACAACGGTAAAGGAAACAGCTACCTTAGAAGAAGCGCTGGCAATTTTAGAAGAGTCTGGTTATCGTTGTGTGCCTATCCTAGATGAATCAGGAAAGATTTTTAGAGGAAATATTTATAAAATGCACATCTATCGCCATAAAGCAAATGGCGGTGACATGACTTTACCCGTCACCTATCTGCTAAAAAATGCGACGAAGTTCATTTATGTCAACTCTTCATTTTTTAAGGTTTTCTTTACAATCAAAGAATTGCCTTATATTGCGGTACTAGATGAAAACAATCAATTTTACGGCATCTTGACTCATAGTTCCTTATTGAATATGTTGTCACAATCATGGAGCGTCGAACAAGGAAGCTATGTGTTGACGATCGCATCAACAGGTCAACAAGGCGACTTAGCGGTTATCTCAAAAATAATCGCAAAATACAGCAGTATCGCTAGCTGTATCACTCTCGACATCGGTAAAGACGAATTTATTCGTCGTACGATGATCACTTTACCAGCAAACACATCAAAAGAATTATGCGACAAGATCGTTGCGCAACTAGAAGCGAAAAACTTCAAAGTTGTGGAGATCGAAGACTTAAAAGCAGAATAAAATAAAAGATCATTCCTTCATTTCTTAGGAATGATCTTTTTTCTTGTTTTTTGAGAACCATCAAAGCAAAAAACAAGCTTTTTTTACACGCGCTTATCGAAGCGAACGGCACGATTGATGATATACATCACCGGTGCCGTAATCGTCATTACAATAAATTCACTCAATGCCGTTGTTGCAAATGTTGGCCAGAAAGGCAATGCTAAGGTGATATTTAGCATAATCGCAATCAGGAACATACTTAATGAAAAAACAATGGTATTAAATGCCAGTCTTACGAAAACATTTGGAATCTTCTTATATACCAATGCAGTTGCTCCTAAAGCCAAGAAGCTTCCGAAACCGCCGAATACGACATCCAAGATCCCCATTCCAAAGAACATGTTATACACTACAACCCCGCCAACGACACCCCACATCAATTTTCTGTTGAAAACGACCAAGTGATTCAATCCTTCAGATATCCTAAATTGAATCGCTCCTGAGGCAACGGGTGAGACTAGAACCGTTACAGCAACATAAAGTGCCATAATGATCCCATTGGCTGCGACGACACGCAAACGTTGATTGGTTAGATTTGTTGATTTTTCCATTTGATCCCTACTTTCTCCGAGTTTTGATTACGCGGGATGGTTGATGAACCGCGGTGCGCTTCGCACAAGTACTTATTATACACATTAATAGCCATATATCAATGTTAAACCGGCCATTTAATCATCAAATCATCTAGAATTCACCTGACAAAACTTTATGCAGATGGAATTGCTTCCTCTATTCCTTCATCCGTTGATTCAAAGAAACACTTCGCAGCTTTCATTTTCTAGCCCTATTCGACTATCAATGAATCATCCATCGTCAGATTTCCTAATGGCTTGTGATTCAATCTTTACCCTTGAAAGAGATGGGAAAAATATTATTTTTACGCCTACCGAAGAAATGAACGATGAAGATGGTGGCTTTGTGTTGAAACCTCGCTAAATCAAGGCGCATCTCGTGATGAAAGGTTAAGTGCTGAATTACTTTAAGATTCGTCGGATCTACGCACAGAAATCATCTTGAATACGTAAAACATCCCTTTTCGCTAACGGAAAGGGATGTTTAGAATGAATCAGACGATTCAGTTACTTTTTGATCAAAAATAGCTTTCTTCTCGTTGCCTCGTTACCTTTTTGGTAAAACAATTTCTCATAGATGTTTACTCAGCGAATGCCTGCCACACCTCTATTTAGCTGGTCGAAAGCCCGCTTTGTAGGCTTCCACCTCTGTCTTGAACATCCGAATTGGACTGGTCGTTTTATTATAATATTGACTCCCCGGTATATGATAAATCTTTTGTTTGGAGCCTTTGATCAGCCCTTTGCCCCGTTTGTCTACATATTTTTTCAGTCCATCTCTAAATGCATCATTCGTCGTTCCAGGTGCTTTCCCACCTTTTTTCACCAGTTTGACCTGGATTGCTTCCAGTTGAAAACCAAAGCCAGACGTTCCTGAAGACTGTCCGTTTTTCGCCCACCCCATCCAGCCAAATTGTTGTGCATTGACTCGATAATAGACATCGTAATACTTAGCGATCTCACCGGTGAGTTTGATTTGGATCGCCTCCAACCGTTGTCCTTTTCCACTTGTACCAGACAGAGTCCCATTTTTTCTAAACGATTTTTCCCAGCCTTGTTTCTGAATGGAGGTTTTATATTCAATATTCCCTTTGTATTTTTCGTTAGTAATTTTTATCTTGATTGCTTCAAGTCGCTTGGCTTTCCCTGTGGTCCCTGACGTCTGACCGTTTGTTTTCCATGATTGCCACCCTTGAGACTGGATATTTGTTTGATAGCTCACACTTGGTGAAGATGCAGCAAAAACTGTCATCGGAAAAACAACAAAGCCAAGTAAAAGAACAAATAGTATTGACACTTTTTTCATTTTAAACCCTCCTTATTTTGATTATCTCAATATAATATCTAAAAAACAAACTTTTTATGAACAATAAATATTTTTTTATCAAAACACTTATTTAAACGTTGAACAGACTGAGAAATAAAAAAAGGAGTCTTAAGCGATAGCAACGAAAGTCAATTCATTTAGGGTTGGGGTCACTTATTGTATTCCTTTCAACACTCAAAGTTGAAAATTGCATGGTATCAAGCTAGCTTCTCGACGACTGATAAAATTTGCCTGTCAACGTACGATGAAAGAATCGTTGTTCATTTTTCTGAAAATCTAAGCAATTGACCGTCTGCAATGTGGTATAATCGACTTCGTTGAAATTTGTTTTGAGAGGATGGCATGATTGAACTTATTTGGATTGACCTTTGGCTTAAGAAATGTAAAAACTGGAATCAGTGTATTCCTCTGTATTTTGATTAGTGTTCTTTTGAATCGTGAAACCTACGTCGTATCAACGATCACAGCTGTTTTCACATTAAGAGAAGATCATGAGAATACCGTCAAATACGGGAAACATCGGATTGCCGGTAACAGCTTCGGCGCAATCGCTTCTGTATTTTGTATTGCGATATTTAACTTTTTCGGACATTCGTCCTTTATTCAAATGATTGCAATCCCTTTAGTGATCATGTTAATGATCGCTTTATTGGTCAAATTTGATTACTCCGAGGGAACAGTTGGTGCTTGTGCCACACTATTGACGATTTTATTTATGATTCCTCAAACTGAATCTTACTTGTATGCTTTTAATCGAATTGTTGATAGTTTTATCGGCATGACGATTGCAATATTGGTGAACCGCTTTTTTCCATTTCCGAATAAAAGTACCGCAGGGACGAAGACGACAACAAATGAGAGTGATTCATTTTAAAAATGAAAAAGAAAAAAACCATCTCAAAACAGCTTTGAGATGGTTTTTTAAGAATGGATCAGTTACTGAAAAGAACTTGTTGGTCTTCAATTAATGGATAAGAAATCGGTACATTACCTTCCAAATCTTCTTTATTCATATCAACTGCAACGATTTGACTATTTTCATACGTACGATAGTAATAGATTCCTTTATCTGTATTGCAGCAAGAAGAATAAATCGTGTACTCATAGCGCTCATTGCCTATGTCACAAAGTCCTTTTTGTTGCTCAACCGAACCTAAAATATGGAAGAACTGACTAATGCTTTCGGATTCAGATTCTCCAGAAACGGAATTCAATCGGGTAAAAGCTACTTTGACAAAGCGAGACATCGAAGAAAGATCTCCTGGCAGACCTAAGCCGCCCATTCCACGACTATATTCATCAAAATCCACCTTGTCAGAAAAATGAGTTTCCGGAGTTTTCGATGATAACACACGGTAATTATTCAAATTGAACAATTGATAGTCAAATGGTGGATTATTTGTCAAAACTCCCACCGGATTTTCATGAATATGAAGGCCATCACTCATACTTTCCACAACGATGGCACTTTTTTTATCAGCAATCATCCAATGCAAAGGCGATAGAGGCAAATCTTCACTAAAATTGATCCGAACGAGATTGACATTGGCTAATAGCCCTTTTACCTCTTCGACAGTAGCGCATTGTCCTAAGAGCCATGGGATGAACTCAAAAGGCGTAACATTCTCTTTTCCTTCTTGAAATTCATTGTAGACAGCATTTTCTGGAAAATTCAATCCAGCGATACCTAAACCTTTTTCATTGACCGCATCATAATACAGTGGATACTCAGCGACACCAGCAGCAATCCCAATCATTGCGTAATGGTGATCTATTTCACTTACTTTGCGAAATTTGAATGGATAATTTCTCGGAGTAATGGTCACTACTTCTTTATAAGAAACATCATAATCAAAATTTCTGCCAAAATAATGATCTTTCGTTACATAAGTTAACGCAGTACACATAATACTTCCTCCTAAAATAAGTTTTTTACACTTCTAATTTACTCCTATCGCTTTTTTTTAACAAGGAAAAAGCAATAAATAATAATAAAAAAATAATTAGATATATTATAGTTATTTCAATATCTTTTCTCCATAAAATGCAAACCTTTTGAATTTTTACACAAAATAAAAAAACGCTTTTTTTATCACTATTTATAACAATATGCATAAACATAGTTAAATAATGGTTAAAATAACCAGATACCTCTTTATTCGTGAGGCTTTTCAAGGTAAAATAAATAAAGTATCTAAAAAAGAAAGGATATGTTCTTTTTTAGATACAAAAAAATATTTCTTCATAAATTATAATATAAGCAAAATATTACAATTTATTTTGAAAAAAAGGGGTTTAAAAATGAAAAAGATTTTATTTGGTTTTGTATTAGTATCCACTTTATTCCTGACTGGTTGCTCTAGTGAAGATGTGGAAAGTGATACTGTCGAATCGTCACAACAAACAACTGAAACAACAATGGAAAGCTCTGAAGAATCTGAGGATGTCGCTGCTTCTGAAGAAGAAGAGATTGAAACTAATGAGAGCTCAGAAGAAGAAATTAACAGCCAAGCGAATGGGCAAGCTTCTGATGAATTGGAAGCACAACTTGAAAAATTATCTGATACGTACGCTGATCTGATCGCAGAAGTTGAAGGGTATATTGCTAAACCTGAAACTTATGATTTGTCCGCTTACACTTCTGTTATGCGTAGCTACACTGATTTGATGAGAGAATTTCAAACAACCACTGAGACAATTGAAGCGGCTGATTTAGGTGACGGCTGGGCTTACTACGATATCTATATGGATATTTTAGAAGAATCTGTGAAACTAACTGAAGCCTTCGCCAATCTACCAGAAATGCAGCAATAACTAAAGGAGCTCTCCTATGAAAAAAGTACTAATTAAGCTAGTACAGATTTTATGTGTGATCACAATAATCCTTAACATACTAGGCACCTCTGCTTTATTTTATCTTGCCCATACTCAAAATTTACTGGGATTTATGTTTCAAACATGGCAAAATAATCCGTTTAATTTTAGTAATTACGATGTGCTGATAATCAATAATGCGATTATATTTTTAGTGGTTCCAATTTTGATTTTAATTTTTGTGAAAAATCCAAAAAAAGAATGACTGCTACTTTCTAAAAGACATAAAAGCAAAATCGAATGAAAATCGATTTTGCTTTTTCCTTTATCTTTTATTTAAACTATTTAAATTTATCTAAAAGACAACAACCAAATCATGTAAGCGATTGCTAAAAGAGAAAAATGTGCTATACTATAAGTGTAAGGAGCAAGGATTCCCAGTAAAGCAGACGAAGCAGGTTCTGCAAGAAAAGAATTGTTGTCAACTTAGAATAAAAGACAAAGGATGTGGGAATTTGAGTTACTCCTTACTAATTGAATAGGATTCGGCGATGGGCATCATTACCTGAGGATCAAAGTGGACATAAGAACCTTTGAAAACCCAGAAAGCACAATCGTCGAATCTATTTTTTTGCTCTTTTTTCAGGCATCGTCTCCCCGCCTTCTGTCGAAACATGCTATAATTAACCGCATTGAACGAAAAAACGATATGGAGCTATTCATAAAATGAACTATTATTATCACTTCCTCGTAAACCCTGCTTCAGGTAGTGGACGAGGAAAAAAAGCGGCGGAACGTGTGCAAAGAATCGTAAAAAAACATCGTTTCCCCCATCAAATCTACCTAACCAAATCACCCGGCGACGAACGGAACATCACCAGAAAACTCTTAAAAGAACGCCTTTTGCCTTGGGATGATGTCTATTTAGAAAATGGCGAGATGCTTTATCCATTATTGGTGGTTATCGGCGGTGATGGAACGCTGCACCAAGTAGTATCAGAGTTACAACTTGAACAACAACAAATTCCCGTTGCTTACATCCCCGCTGGCTCGGGAAACGATTTTGCGCGAAGTATCGATCTGCCACGAGAGCCGGAAAAAGCGTTTTGGAAAATTGCCGGTACTACTAAGCCTCAAGAATTGGCCATTATCCGCTATGAAGAGCAGATCCAAGAGGAAAACGGCATCGCTCTTAATAATGTGGGTATTGGTCTTGATGCGGCAATCGTCTATACCACCAATCACTCTGTGGCAAAAAGCAGTCTTAATAAGTTCAACCTCGGCTCCTTTTCCTATATCGCTGCAATTATCCGCGTTTTGTTTCTTCAAAGAGGTTTTCCGATCTTAGTCGAGTGTAATGGGCAACAATTCAGTTATAAAAAAGCTTTTTTGTGCACCACGACCAATCATCCTTACTTTGGCGGCGGTGTTGCAATCGCCCCAACCGCTTCAGTCAAAGAGAAAAAGTTTGATTTCGTGCTCGTTGAGCGTGTGTCGATTTTCAAGATTTTCTGGCTGATCGGTTTACTGATGCGTAAGAAACACATGAATTCACGCTACTTTCATCATCTCTCCACGTCGAAGCTGAGAATTATCTCTACCGTGCCCCAACATGGACAAGAAGATGGCGAAGAAATGGGCCAACGTCCCTTTGATATTACCTTTACTACTGCCAATCAATTATTTTGGTGCCCATAAAGAAAACGATACAAATCAGCAACGATTTGTATCGTTTTTTTCTGTGTACCTGTTAGTTTTTCGCTGAGTTGTACTGCCAACGAGGACTTCCTTCTTTTCCCAAAACAAAATGAATCATTGAAAATACTGCTGCAAATGCAACCAAGACAAAGCCATTGAACCAAAACGATTCAGTAAACCCTTGATTGTACGTGAGGGTCTCGCTAATCAAGGTATTGTTTTGAACAAACCAATACGTTGGTGTAAACGCCGCGATTTTATTGACGATATCTGGCAGGAAATTAGCTGATACAAAGACACCACCGATAAAACAGCTGCCGGTTATAAAGATATTGCTGATCCCGCCGATTGCTTCTGAATTTTTCACCAGGGAAGTGACACACGCCGAGAAGCTGATGACTGGTAATAAAAACAAGAACGTGTTCAAAATGTGGTACCAAGCTGCTGTATCCCAAGACGTGCGGATCACTAATAACACCATCAGTAATAAAAAGCCGAAAGTTAAGAGCAGCGAATAACTGATCAAGCTTAACAGGATTTTCCGCTGTAAGACACGTTTAGCAAGAGGGGCGCTCTGGTTTCGCTTGCTGATTGCTTTGCGATTAAAGGCCATATTGATCACGCCAAACCCGCTAAATATTGATAGAAAGAGACCATATGACAATAAGTTAAAGGTCATGCCTGTTAACATTTTTTTCATTCGTTGACTATATTCTGTACTGAGTTCAACTTGCCCAGTGACGGCTAGCGCTGTTTGTGCTTGTTCTATCGCCTCACTAACTGTTTTACCTTCTTCTTTAAAAAGCAAAAGCGTCTGTAAGTACGTATTCACTTGCTGGGTGACAATGGTTTTAGAGAAAGCATCTGGCCGGCTTTGAATCTCGATTGCTGGCATCTGGCCGGCCTCCACCTGTTCCGTGAAATCTACTGGTAAATGCAAGACGATGTTTATGCGATTAAAATAAAGGGCATCATCAATTTCTTTTTGTGAGGTACCCTCCAAAGTGACCAAGGTCTGCTTCTCCTTCAAGTAGTCCCGAAGACCGTCAACGACTGGCGACTCCTCTTCACTGATCAAAGCAATGTTGGCTTCTTGTAAAGAGGTGTTTTCGACGTCGATGCTTTGTGCATAAAAGAATGTAACTCCCACAGTGATCAGTACTCCAATTAGTAAGTTCGACTTATTGGCCTTCAGTAAAGTCCAAATCGTTTTATAAAGCGTCATAGCGCACCCCTCTTTCGATCCAAGTATTTCCAATTGCGAAAAGGACGATAAAGCCAGTCAACCATAAAAGATTGGTATAAAAGCTAGCCAGATCTGTATAGTAGTATAATTGATAGAGACTTTCACTGATCAAATTGACGAGATTTACTTGCCCCAGTATCGGCACATGTAGATCAAGCCAATACTTGATTTGTTCCGAGCCCATCATCCCGGCAAAAAAGCTCATCGCCATCGTCACGGAAATCAAAATGCCATCCTTTTGCACCAGATTCATTTTTGGCGTCAGATTTCCAATCAATGTTCCTAGCAAAATCGCACACAATGATCCCAACGCGGCAACCAGTAGTAGCCACTGCCATCGTTCACCAAAGTCTACTTGATAGACAAAACGAAAAACCGCTAAAATAATGTAGACTTCTACTAACACAATCGTAAAACTCGCCGCTAAATTCGCACTTGAAACCAATGTGCGTTTTCTTGGTATCAAGGAAAGCCGAATCCCATTCGCGGATTGATTGGCTTGCTGATCCTGAACATTGCGAACACCCCACATCGTCCCATAGAGGATCGCCATCCCAATCAAAGTAAAGAAATAAAAACTTTTAACACTCATGTCACGATCAGCATTCACTTCTTGAAAAGTCGCTTCCTGTTCAAACGCGGCCATAATTGGTGCAAGATCAAGCGTTTCAAGTTCTGCTGCTTTACTAGAAATAATCGCTGTACGTTGTAAAAATTGATCCATTACATTTTTCATCAACGTCTGACTCATGCCCGCTTGCCCCACATGGAGTGAAATCGTTTCGTCAGCTATCAGATAAAACCCAGCTAAATCACCCGCATTCAGCTCTTCAACTGCCTCTGCTTCTGATAGTTCCTTAAGATCAAATAATGGTTTTTCATTGATTTCCACTTGTTCAAGGACCGCGGAAAAATTTTCCGAAAGCGCTGATTGATCCCCGTTTTTTACGATTCCCGTCGTGATTGTCTCTAAATTTCCTGCTTGATCGATCTCCCCAAAGGCCGCCATAAACATTAGGCCTAAGAGAATGGGAAACGCCAACGTCCAAAACAGCATGGATTTATTTCGCAACAGCACTTTTGTGCGATATTTGTAAAAATGCCAAAACATGTTTTCCCCTCCTTTAGTCTCTCAATTCCTTGCCCGTGATCTCTAAAAAGACATCATTTAAGGTCGCTTCTTTGGTTGCAATTTTTCCGTAACTGATTTTCTCTGCTTGTAAGAGCGTCAAAATGGGGAGCAAGACCGTATTGAGTTCCGTCGTTGTTACTTGGAGCTGTCCCTCTTTATAAACGATCCCGTCAGCAGTAATGGTGGTTTGAATTGTAGCCAATACATGGTCTGGCAGTAAGGGGATGTCGATGGTCAAACGATCTGCCGTACGTACCATGTCTTTCAGAGATTCCTTGGTCCCTTTGGCAATCACCTGTCCCTGATCCATAATCACGATCTGGTCACAAAGAATTTCCACTTCTTCCATGTAATGGGTCGTATAAACGATCGTTGCTCCTTGGCGATTCAGCTCTTTGATGCTTTCCAAAATTTTATTACGACTTTGGGGATCGACGGCGACTGTTGGTTCATCTAAAAAAATCAAGCGTGGCTTATGAGCGATCCCACAGGCAATATTCAACCGTCGTTTCAAGCCACCACTCAGCTCACCTGGATGGAAAGTCACGAAATTTTCCAATCCCACTAATTGTATGACTTCTTCGATCAATGCTTGCCGTTTCTCTTTGTCAGCAACATATAAACCACAAAAATAATCGATATTTTCTTGTACACTTAGTTCTTCAAAGACGGCAACATCTTGAGGAACGACGCCGATCATTGCTTTAACGGCATAGTTTTCAGGGGTCATGGTTGATCCAAACAGTTTAATGGTGCCTTTGTCATAATTTAGCAAAGAGAGCATACAATTGATAGCAGTCGATTTCCCACTACCGTTTGGTCCCAATAATCCTAAAACTTCCCCTTCTTGTACTTGCAGATCAAAATGATTCAATGCCACAAAATCACCATAGCGTTTAACTAATTTATCAATTTCAATAATCATGATGAAAAACTCCTTCCAAATTTCTTGTTAATCTGACTATAATAAAGTTTAAGAAAAGAAACTAGTGACGATTGACCAAATCAACTATGACATTTGTCACAATGAAGGAGTCTGCCATGTCCAAATCTCGACTACTCAGCGAAGCTGGCTTTCTACTCGCAATCTCGTTGCTTCTATTGGTAAATCAAGGATTTGTTGCCGTACAAGTCATTTTTTTGCTGATCGCTATTTTCTTCACTGGTGTCAGTTATTTATTGCCTAGGAAAGCAAGCTGGTTTTTTCAAGTTATTCTATTGCTTCTATGTACTTTTTGGCCAGAGCTTGCCCTCTTTCTGCCTGCAATGATGCGGGTGATCGCTCCTGAAGAAAGAAAAGATGACATTCTATCTTTATTAGGATTTTTATTGATCCCAACAGTTGGCAATCAATCCCCCTCCAAGATCGCCTTTGTCATCCTTTTGTTGCTTTTTGCTTTTTACTTACGTAAAAAAGAACAGCGAATGTCTGCTCTTGAGAAAAAGTACATCGCTTCAAAAGATACTCATTGGGAAAAACAGCAGCAATTATCGCAGCAAAACAAAGTACTAGCCTTATCACAAGAAACAAAATTGGCCTTACAAATTGCCGAAGAACGAAATCGAATCGCGCGAGATATCCATGACAATGTTGGCCATCTGCTGTCGAGTGCCATTTTGCAGATTGGCGCACTTGAAATGATCAATCAAGAACCAAAACTAAATGAGCCCTTAGCAAATTTGAGTGCTACGGTTCACACTGGGATGGATCGTATCCGCCAAAGCGTTCATGATCTCCATGAGACATCGATTACTTTCCAACAGTCCTTAGAGTTTCTGATTGCTGATTTTCCATCTTCAGTCACGATTGAAGGAACCTTATTTGAAGGATTGAACGAAGCCCAGCAAAATTGTTTCTTAATGGTGATCAAAGAAGCCTTGACCAACAGCATCAAACACAGTCATGCCAAAACCGTTGTCTTGCATTTTCGGACACTGCCTGCTTTTTTCCGCTTGCAAATCACCAATGATGGGGTCCGCGGATCTCAAATTGCTAAAACTGGAATCGGTCTGAAAACGATGCGTCAACGGGTCCAAGAACAACAAGGACAAGTTCATATCTTACAAGAAAACCAACGCTTTCAGTTGACGATCATTTTACCAAAGGAGGAACACCAATGATTACTGTAGTTATTATTGACGATGATCCGTTTGTGACGACCTCGTTGCAAACCATTTTAGAAAGCACAGAAGAAATTCGTGTATTAGGCATCGGTCATTGTGCCAAAGACGCCATTGACCTCTATGAAACTCATCGTCCTGACGTTTTGCTGACGGACATCCGCATGCCGGAACAAACTGGGATCGATGCTGCCAAAGAAATACTGGCTAAATTTCCCCACGCGATCCTTTTGCTATTGACTACCTTCAAAGATGAAGAATACATTCGAGAAGCCTTTTCCATCGGTGTGAAAGGTTATTTGATCAAACAGAATTTACAGGCAATCATCCCTTCTGTCAAAGCCTCTTATAATGGCCAAGTTGTCTTTGGGAATGAAATCGTTGAGACCTTCACGCAGCTAATGAAGAACGAACCATCAATTGACAATCAAGCTTCCTTTAGCGAACGTGAATTTGCGATCATCAAAGAAGTAGCAGCGGGTAAAAACAATAAAGAAATCGCCGATGCCTTGTATTTGAGTGATGGAACCGTTCGTAATTACATCAGCCAATTACTAGAAAAGCTGGGATTACGGGATCGCACGCAATTAGCAATCTATTTTTATCAGCATTTACAGTGAGTCTCATTAGACACAAAAAACCTGAAGAAATGCGCCTTTGCATTCTTCAGGTTTCTTTCTATTCGATTATTCAACAGTTGGTTTCTTCTTGGTAGAAAATCATGGATTTCCAGGACTGCCAGGATTCGTTGGGTTATTTGGTGTGTTAGGCGGGAAAATCGGCGCCTTATCTAACGTTTTTTCTAATCCTGATTCTTCCCGTTCGCCTCGTTCTGCATCAGGGCTTTCATCTAATTTAAATTCTTTTTCCATCTCATCCAATTTTTTAAAGTCGTTGCCAGATTCTTTTGCGAGTTTTGCTAATTTGTCTTCGGTTTCTTTCGCCATAATGTAACGCCTCCTTTTGATTTCAGCTTAGCATAAGAAGCTGAAAAACCAAAAGAAAGCGCTCACTAACAACCCATTTTTAGCATTTTCTCATCGTTATAATCCCTCGTTTTTTACGGGCATAAAGTCGTACGGAGAACAGTCCTTCATCCCAATCATTGGATCTACTAAATGCTTTTTGACCATCGTTAAGGTCAGCACACCATCGTTTTGCGTTTCTTCGATGAGTGCTTCTTCCCCCGTAGTCCCTTCACTTAGGACCTTATCCCCTGACAGAGGCTTGGCCGTTTCTGTCTGATTTGATGCCGACGGCTCAGGCTCGGCAAAAGCAAACAAGTCCAACCCACTATCTGGTGACTTTTCTGTCGCTTGCTGGTTAGCAGCAGCTTCAGTGCTAGGATTTTCCTTTGGCTTCGAAGCTACCATTTTTGCCTTCGTGTTCTCAGAGGAATCATTATAAAACGGATCATCGGCTTCCTCAAACTGAGCCAATTTCGCCCGTTGCAGCGGCGTCATTTCTTCCGTGCCATTGATACGTTCTTTTAATGTCGTTAAGCGAGTGGCAGATTCGTGACTGACACAGGTTTGGTAGGCTTGCGGTTCACCAAGTAAAATCAGCATCTCTTTGCTGCGAGTCACAGCGGTATATAGCAAATTGCGCTGCAGCATACGTTGGTATTGATGAACCATCGGCAAAATAACCATTTGAAATTCACTACCTTGGGATTTATGGATCGAACAACAGTAGGATAATGTGATCTTGTTCCATTCATTACGCTTATAGGTCACTTCATTGGCATCAAATTGAATGACCAGTTCGTCAACCTTGTCTTCCGACTGTTTGGCTAGAGTGATCCCAACGATTTGGCCCATATCGCCATTAAACACGTTATCTTCAGGAGAGTTTACCAACTGCAAGACCTTATCGCCGATACGATACACCGTATCATTGAAGGTGACCTCTTTTTTGGTTCCATCGTTGGGGTTAAAAATCTCTTGCATCATTTTATTCAGAGCATCGATCCCAGCTGCCCCACGATACATCGGCGCCAACACTTGAATATCTTGCGGCGTATAACCTTTGTCTTTCGCCCGTTTCACGATCTGAGCGATCAACGGTTCGATCTTGTACGCATCACACGCAAAGAAAGAACGATCTTTTTGGTTTTGTGTAAAATCAGCAGGCAGCTGCCCGTTTTTGATGGCGTGGGCCAGTGGAATAATACTTGATCCATCTCCTTGACGATAGATTTCCGTCAATTCTTGTTTCGGGATCGCATCGATCGCTAGCAAATCATGAAGGACTTGTCCTGGTCCCACAGAAGGAAGCTGATCTTTATCCCCCACAAAAATCACTTGCATGTTTGTAGGGATCGACTTAAAGAGCGTATTCGCCAACCACGTATCGACCATTGACATCTCATCGACGATCAGTAAACCGCCTTCTAACTCTTTGGGACTAATCGATGGTGCTTTTTCACGGCCATTCAATCCTAACAAACGATGGATCGTACCACTTGTCAAACCAGTCGTTTCGTTCATCCGTTTGGCGGCTCGACCAGTCGGTGCTGCCAAGAGAATCGGAAAGGTTTCGTCGCTGTATTTTGATGGTTCTAAGTCCAAATCGTTCAACTCAGCAAATAATTGTACGATCCCATTGATCACTGTTGTTTTCCCAGTACCTGGGCCACCTGTCAAAATAAACAATGGCGATCGGATTGCTTCTTTGATCGCTTCTTCTTGCGAGGAACCATAGGTGATGCCTAAGTGCTTTTCTATTTTACGTAACGTTTTACTGATTTTTTTCTCAGGATAGACGATTTCTTTTTTGCGGGAAAGCAAGCGTTCGATGG
The DNA here is from genome assembly GCF_044746145.1 of Enterococcus sp. NPDC086594. NCBI lineage: Bacteria > Bacillati > Bacillota > Bacilli > Lactobacillales > Enterococcaceae > Enterococcus > Enterococcus sp. NPDC086594. Next base: position 124,892 of record NZ_JBIVBP010000002.1, on the reverse strand, counting down.
AACTGGCAATTCCCCATTCAGAAAAGTACAAACTATTTTCATATAAACGGGTTTCTTCTTGTTGGATCTTTCCTTCTTCCACTAGATGAATGATCGTTGATGCCAAATCGTCAGGCGCAATCTCAATGGGGCGGCTCGTTTCTAATAGGCGCAGTGTCTGCTCTAACAAATCTTGGGCGTGGATAAAGGTATTGCCCGTCTGCAAGGACTGGGCGAAGATTTGATGCAAGACCGCCGCTCGAAACCGTTGCGGTGACGAAGCTTCGATCCCCAGCTGTTCAGCGATGCCATCTGCGCGTTTAAAGCCAATGCCTTCAATGTCTTCCACCAGCTGATATGGATTCTCCTCAATAATGGATAGCGCCTCATTTTTGTAGGCTTGATAGATAGCAAAAGATAGCTGGCTACCAAAGCCATAGCGACTCAAGCCAACGATTACTTGATCCATCCCATGGTTTTGCCGAACGGTATCTAAAATCATTTTTTGCTTACTTTCATTTAACCCTGGAATCTGCTCCAACAATGCCGGTTCTTCCAGCATCCGGTCGATCGCTTCTTCTCCTAAAAGATCAACGATTTTTTCAGCGGTCTTCTTGCCGATCCCAGGAAATTTTTCTCCAGAAAGGTAGGCTATCAACCCTTGTTCAGAGGTCGGTTGTTCTTGTTGGTAGCTTTCGGCCTTCAACTGGACGCCATACTTGGGATGATTGACCAGCTCACCAAAAAACCGATACTTTTCCTCTTCTTGGATTTCGCCGAAACTACCAGTAACGACGATCTCCGAGTCTTTGTAGTCGGCATTATTCTCAGCGACTTTAACTAATAGTACTTTATAAAAATTGCTGGGATTCTGGAAAAAGATGGCGGCAACATGGCCGACAAAAAACGTTCTTTCTGGAATCATGGTGCCGCTCCTTTCATGGTTTACAATAAAGCGTCTAATCCTGCCTGATTGCTTAAAAAGCTTGCTTCATTCCAAACTTTTAGTTCAAAAGGCAATACTTTTTGTTCATTCGTCTCTAATAAGCTAACGCTGTTATTGACTAATCCACCTTGCTCTCTTAATTCGGCTAATGGTTTGCCTGCAAGCCACTGGATAGCAGCCGTAAAGGATGCCCCATGACCGACGAACAATAATGGGCCTTCATGCTGCATCACCGCATCCATGACGACGGTCTCGATCCGGCTCAATGTTTCTTGGATCGGCTCTCCCTTAAAGGCACTGGGATCGTAGCGATCAAGATGATTACGCAGATCAGTCAATTGTTGAGGATACTTCTCATGCATTTCATCGATAGAACGTCCTTCTAATTCACCAAGTCCGATCTCACGCAGGTTCTCATTATAAATAATTTCAACAGGGTGATGGAGCCTTGTTTGGATCTCTTGGGCAGTTACTTTTGCTCGTAAAGACGTGCTTGAATAAATCTTCTCAAAAGGAATAGCAGCCAGATGATCACCGAGCAGTTTGATCTCTTCATGACTTTCCGGCAATAACGGTGAATCCCCTAGCATCCCTTGAAAGCGGCGCGCTTGGTTCCACTCTGTTTTTCCGTGACGGGTAAAGTATAATTGCATCGAACAAGCCTCGTTTCTTAATCTAGTTTGTCGTTCTCATAATGGTGTGTCAATTCCAGCTGTGGGAAGCCTTGCTGCCGCAAAACTTCATAAATGATCAAAGCAGCCGTATTTGATAGATTTAGGGAACGAACATGCTCATCATTCATCGGAATGCGTAGGCATTTTTCGGCATGCTCACGCATAAAGCTTTCCGGAAGCCCCGTCGTTTCTTTCCCAAAAATAAAGAACTGATCATCATCTGCGGTATAATCGACGTCAGAATACACGCGATTGGCAAATTTCGAGATCAGGTACAACGGACGCTCTCCTAAAAAGTCCATAAAAGTAGCCAAATCTTTGTGATAGGTGATATTGACATCATGCCAATAATCAAGTCCTGCCCGCTTCAATTGCTTGTCATCCGTTGAAAAGCCTAGTGGCTCTATTAAGTGTAAATGAGTATTTGTTGCTGCACAAGTACGTGCAATGTTCCCCGTATTGGCCGGGATCTGAGGTTCAAAAAGAACGATGTGATTCATAGATAAAAACTCCTTTCGATCGGATATTGCCGATCGGTTCTCGCATTGATTTGTGTCTCTGTATCTTGCGTTTTACAATTGATTCTCAATAGCTTCTTCAATAACTTCTATAGTACCATATTTTGGCACGCTTGTTTTTTGAAAAAGACATTTTTTAAGTTGAATTTTGGGCATAAAAAAAAACGTACCAACTCGGTGTCGATCACTGCGAGTCGTTACGTTAGTGAAGCTCTTTTCACTAACTTTTATCAGAACAGGAACCTGATAAAAACCAATGAAAAATGACTTGAGAACAATATATCACTCCCATGGCATGATTGCAAGAGTAAATAACAAAAAAGTTCAAAATATTTTCAGGAAATTTTCGCAATCAACACCTCAACATCAACAGTTATCTGTGCCAAAGGGGTTTGACGCAGCTTTTCTTTCCTTTCCTCCGAAGCCCCCCACTCTAACGGCGACATGGCAAGTAAATCTTGCCGATTTTCTTCAGGAATCGCAAAAACATGCGTTACTCTTTGACGGGATGCGGTGGGATAGTGTTCAAAAAATTTGCTAACGACCCGTTCATTCGAATACTGCTGTTTTGTTTCGTCATCAGGATAAAAAGCGGCTCGTAGTTCTTTTAAATAATCCGCTGCTGGGACGACTTTGATCAACTGGCCACCCTTTTTTAGAATGCGGTTGAACTCCCCGTAATTTGACGGTGAAAACAGATTGAAAATCGTATCAAAGCTCGCTTCAGCAAACGGTAACTTAGTCAGATCCGCCACACACCAAAAAGCGGGTACGTTTTGATTGGTAGCTAGATAGACCCCGTCTTTGGCTATATCAAAACCGACAGCCGCTTGGGTCTTTTCATTGACCATCTGTGCAAGGAAACTGCCTTCACCGCAACCGACATCTAAAAGATACTCAGCATCCCCCAAAGCTGCTTTGATGGTCTCAAGGACTGGTGCATACATGCCGCTAGCGATCATACGTTGACGCGGCAAAAACAGTGCTTGATCATAATCTGCTTTAACTTGATGATCCAAAAAGAAAAGTGTGCCTTTCTTTGATAAGTCAAATCGATGACGATTTGGACAAACCAAGCCATTTTCGGTCGGGAAAAATGCTTGGCGGCACAACGGACATTCAAATAAGTGATAATGGGCGTTTAAAAAAAGGCGCCCGCGATCGATTTTTTTTAACATTCAACTTCCCTCATCTCTGCTCTACTTTAGCATATTCTTGTGGTAGAATGCTAGTGGATAGAATAACAAATCAATTGAACACCCATCTATTGGAGGTAAATCATGTTAAAAGAATTTTGTGCAGAAAATTATACCAATATTCCCTTAGCAATCGCCCGAGGTGCCCAACGCATCGAACTCTGTGATAATTTAGCAGTCGGCGGAACAACACCAAGTACCGGCGTGCAAGAAGAAGTCCTGCAATATGCTGGCGAAAAAGGAATACCCGTTATGACGATCATTCGACCTCGGGGCGGTGATTTTGTTTACAATGATACAGAATTGAAAATCATGCATACCGACTTGATCGAAGCAAAAAAATTAGGAACAGACGGCGTTGTTCTAGGTTGCTTAACTCCTAGCGGCTGGTTAGACGAAGAAGCATTGGAGCTATTGTTAGAAACCGCAGAAGGCTTGCAGGTTACTTTTCACATGGCCTTCGACGCGATTCCTGCAGCGCGCCAATTTAAAGCGATCGATTGGTTAGCTGAGCATGGCGTACAGCGGATTTTGACCCATGGTGGTGCTGCAGGGACTCCGATTGAAGACAACTTCGATCATCTGAAAGAATTGATCGCCTATGCTGGTGAGCGTTTAACGATTTTACCTGGCGGTGGCATTTCCTTTGAAAATGCCCAACAAGTTGCTGATACATTAGGTGTAAAAGAAGTTCATGGAACCAGAATCGTCGACTTTAATGATTGAGCTTGCGTGACACAAAAGAATCACGCAAAGAAATCCCCACAAACGATGAGAACGCATCGTTTGTGGGGATTCTTTTTAGATGGCTTGCAATAAGTCGTATTGTGATTGATACAAATGATGGTACAAGCCTTTTTGTGCCATTAGCTGATCATGGTTACCAGATTCAGCAATCGTTCCCCCCGCCACGTAAAAGATTCGATCAGAATTTTTGATCGTGGACAGCCGGTGAGCAATGATAAATGAGGTTCTGCCTTCTAACAGCTTCAACAATCCTTCTTGCAGCAATTCTTCTGTCTTCGTATCGATACTTGAGGTCGCTTCATCTAAGATCAAAATTTTTGGATCAGCCAACAACGCTCGGGCAAAGGAAATCAGTTGCCGTTGCCCTGCAGATAAAGTGCTTCCTCGTTCTTCGACGACGGTTTGATAGCCGTCTTTCAACTCCGTGATAAAGTCGTGAGCACGGACGATTTTCGCTGCTTCGATGATCTCTTCTTCTGTTGCATCTAATTTTCCATAGCGAATATTCTCTATGATCGTTCCTGAGAAAATAAAAGTATCTTGCAGCATGACCCCCATTTGTGAACGCAGCGATTCCAGCGTCACGTCACGAACATCCATCCCATCTACTTTAACACTGCCTTCATTGACATCATAAAAGCGGCTCAGCAAATTGATGATCGTGGTCTTTCCTGCACCAGTAGGGCCAACCAAGGCAATGCTTTCCCCGGGTTCGATGTGAAAATTGACATCAGAAAGAATGTTTTTGCCTTCTTCGTATCGGAAGGTCACGTGTTCAAAATCAACGGTCCCTTTCATCGTCGGCAATACTTTTGCATCTGGTTTGTCTTCGATATCTGGGACTTCATCCATCGTTTCAAAAATCCGTTCAAGATAGGCTGTTGCTGTAATCAAAGAATTATAAAAATTCCCGATGTTGATGACTGGATTCCAGAAATTATTGATATAACTGATAAAAGCGATCAGAGTACCTGTGCTGACAGCGACACCGATTTGGCGAATGCCGACAAAATAAATCAAACAAGTCGTAATGACTGAAATGTTTTGCACCCCAGGCCACATAAGAAACTGAATTTTGACAGCTTTCATCCAGGAAGTCCGATAATCATTGCTGACTTCTTGGAAAATCTCTGCATTTTCTTCTTCCCGTGCGAAGGATTGGGTAATCTTGATGCCGGCAATACTTTCATGAATGTAAGCATTTAAATTGGACTGTTTATTACTCAACTCCTGATAGGCTTTGCGCTGATTATTTTTGATTACCATCACCATGATGAACAAAATTGGCAGCAACGCAAGGGAATATAGGGTCAATTTGAAGTCGATTGCAAACATAAAGATCAAGGTGATGATGACGTTGAAAACATCGGAAATCAAATTGATCAGGCCATTACTCAACAGGTCACTCAGTGTATTGATATAGTTTACGATGCGGATCAAGATCTTGCCATGGGGCCTTGTATCAAAATAAGAAAACGGCAGCCGCTGCAGATGTTCAAAAATATCAAAGCGCATATCCTTCAAAACATCTTGCCCAATATTCGTGATATGGTAAATACGATAACGCATGCAGACGCCAATAACGATCAAGGTCACTAGAAAGGCAGCTCCTAAAAGCAGCAATTGATTGACATTTTTCTCAGGAATCGATGAGTCGATGGCGATCTTCGTGAAAACGGGCGCCAGCATTCCTGCTAAGTTTGCCAGGATGATCGTAAATAGTACTTTCCCAATGCTTTTTTTATACGGTACGACGTATTGGGACAAACGCTTGAAATCCTTCCAGCTAAATTCCTGGTCTAATTCCTCATCCACATCAAATTTATTTCTCGCCATCGTCTTCACCTCCTGACAAACCTAATTGTTTTTGATACACTTCATAGTATTTACCTCGCAGTTTGACAAGTTCTTCGTGGGTGCCTTGTTCAACGACCCGCCCTTTTTCCATCATCAAGATCTGATCGGCTTCTCGAACGGAGGAGATGCGATGCGCAATGATAAACGTCGTTTTCTCTCCTGTTAATTTTGTCAGCTCTTGTTGGATCTTCGATTCTGTTTCCATATCGACGGCAGATGTCGTATCATCCAAAATCAAGATCGATGGATCTTTCGCTAGAGCCCGTGCGAGGGAGATCCGTTGTTTTTGACCACCAGAAAGTCCGACGCCTCTTTCACCGACAATCGTCTCATAGCCTTGAGGCATTCGAGAAATAAAGGTATCTGCATCGGCGACTACCGCCATTTGCCGAATAAAGCCTTCATCTGCTAAAGGATTTCCAAAAGCAATATTGTCAGAGATGGTATTAGAAAACAAGAAGACATCTTGCATCACCATTGAAATGTTTTCCCGCATTTGTCGCACAGGATACTCTTTGGCATTTTTCCCATCAATGAATACTTCCCCTTCAGTCGGGTCATAAAAACGACCGACTAAATTCACTAAGGTCGTTTTCCCAGACCCAGTTTCGCCTAAAATCCCTAACGTTTGTCCTGGCCCGATGGTGAAGTTGATGTTTTCCAACACATTTTGATCCGGGTCATCTGAAAAGTGGAACGAGACATCTTTGAATTCCACAAACCCTTTGATCGGTTCTAATTTTTCTTGTTGGTGAACCGGTATTTTCGATTCTTGTGCTAGCATTTGTCGAATTTTGATACAAGCTGCAGAAAATCGCTGAACATCGTTGATCAACCAACCGCTCATACGCATAGGGTTGTTCAACATCCATAGATAGCCATTAAACGCAACAAGATCTCCTAAGGTCATGTCCCCATTGATTACGAAAATTCCGCCTAAGACTAAGGCAATGACTGACAAACTTCCTGCTAAGCCATCAAGCCAGGGCAGATAAGTGCGGGAAACTTTGGCAGATGCCATGTTGCGGGTCTTAAAATCTTCGTTGTAGGAGCGAAATTTTTCAATCTCAAAATTTTCACGAGCAAAAGCTTTCACTACTCGATTGCCGCCGATATTTTCTTCCACCATTGAATTCAAGCGCGAAAAGCTCTCACGAATGTCAAAAAACAACGGGTGTGCTTTCTTAGACATGCGATTGGTCAACAGAAATATGATCGGTGTGACAGCCACCAGCGCCAACATCAATTTCCAATCAATAAAGCTCATGACCACCACCGCTGAAAAGAACCATAAGATACATTCAGCGATATTGTAAGTCACCCAAGAAACAAAGTGGCGAATGGCATCGGTATCACCAGTCATCCGTGCCATAATATCTCCCACGCGAGTGTGATTGAAAAAGTCGAAATCCAATTCTTGCAGCTTCTGATACAAATCTTCCCGTAAATCGTATAGCGTATTTTGCCCGACCCGTTCAAATAAAATTTGATAACTGTAGCGGACAATGGTACGAATGACGGTCGTTGCGATCATGATCAACAATAATGGAATCAATAAGTGCGTTTTTTGCTGATTGATGACATCATCGATCACCATTCCTCCCAAGTACGGATTAACAATGATCAGCGCTGCATTGATCACTAAAAACAGGACTGCCAATATGATTTTTCCCCGGTTCTTTTTGGCATAGCGCCAGATCCATTGTGTATTACTCATCTAATTCCCCCTCTCGTTGTTAAGCTTAGCGTTTTGAAAAGCGATTTGAATGGTTTTTCTTACTCATTTTGATGTAAAATATTAGTAAGAAGCACCATTCCCTTTTTTTATCGGAGATGGGCACCCAATTGGAGTGAATCAGCCATGAATTTAGTTAACCCTCGGACCTTCAATCCCGAAATCATCTATCTCTTTGACCCATGGACGCAAGCAGAAAGTCATGGAGAAATGCATCATCATGACTTTTTAGAAATCAGCGTCTTGTTAGAAGGAGAAAGTACGTATTATTTTGAAAAAGAACCAGCGAAGAAAATTCGTGCTGGCAGTGTCATGCTTTTTAATCCTGGTGTCGACCACTGCGAATTACAGCCTAAAGGCACTCGCTCCCACCAGTTGCATATTGGACTGAAGAATATTTCCTTGGAAGGATTCAAGCGAAATTTTTTCCCCAACAAACACCCATTGTTAGAATTAGGCAAATACCATCATCAAGTTTTGGAAAAAGCGTGGCAGTTGGTGCGAGAAAGCAGTGAAGAGCGGGATGAGTTTCAGTTGATGCAAAAAGCTGTCTTGATGGAGATGCTCGTCTATATTTTACGCGGACTAAATGAAGACCACATCAATGTCGTTCCTTACCTTTCCAAAAGCCAAAGAAGACAACAACAAATCGTCAACTATACCGTCTATTATTTGGAAAATCATTATAAAGAAGAAATCACCTTGGAAAAACTGGCACAAGATCAATTTCTCAGTCCAACGTACCTTTCCAAGATTTTTAAAGAAGCGACAGGGGTCAGCCCCATTAACTATTTGATAGAAATCCGCCTAAAACGTGCCAAAGACATGCTAAAAAATGACAACCTCACGATCAAGGAAGTCGCCTCTGCAGTTGGCTATCAAGATGCCTATCACTTTAGCAAGTCTTTTAAAAAACTTTATGGCGTCTCTCCTTCTGGGGTGTTGCCAAAACCAAAAAATTAAAAAGCAAGCCAATGATTCTTCACTCGAAGAAAAATCATCGGCTTGCTTTTATTTTTTATTCATTGAATAAAATAGTTCATAAAAAGACTGGCAATATTGAAATAGATCAAAACACTGGTCAAATCACTGAGGGTCGTAATAAACGGACCGCTCGCCACTGCCGGATCAAACCCAAGCTTATCCATTAGCATCGGAATCAAACTTCCCGCTAAGTTGGCTACTGTGATGGCACACATCATAGCCATCCCGATCACAAACCCTAGAATCGGATTTTGTTTCCAGACAGCCACAATAGCAAAAATCGTCAATCCGGTAATAGCTCCTGTGAAAAGTCCTGTAAGCACCTCACCGACCACTGTTTTCATAAAGCTATTTTCTTTATCATCATTGATCGCCAAGCGGCGTACGGCTACCGCTAAAGATTGGGTACCGGCATTGCCGGCAGTTCCGGTGATCAGTGAGATAAAGACGGCGAGAATACTTGCTTCACTAACTAACTCTTCATAATGGCTGATTAAACTGGCGGTTGCCATTCCGAGAAAGAGTAAGGTGATGAGCCAAGGTAACCTTCTCGAAGAAGCTTTGATCGGGTTTTCACTGACTTCTTCTACATTGACCCCTGCCAAACCCGAGTAATCACTGGCTGCTTCATCATCGATAACGTCGATGATATCATCGACGGTCACGATCCCTAATAGGTGATCGTCATAATCGGTGACTGGCAATGCGAGAAAGTCATAATCCCGGAAGGTCTGAGCGACATCCTCTTGGTCATCTCCAACATGAACCGACATCACCCGCTCGTTCAAAATATCAGCAATCATGGTATCTTCATCATTGATGATCAAGTCTCTTAAAGAAATAACGCCCACAAGTTTGTTGTCGGTATCCACGACGTAAATATAATAAATCGTCTCAGCAACATCTGCGGCATTTTTTAAGACATACATCGCTGAACGAACCGTTTGGTTGGCAACAATGGAAACAAACTCGGTTGTCATCAATGATCCAGCTGTTTCATCTTCATAATGCAATAGTTCTTTGATCTCGCTAGCGGCTTCAGCAGTCATCAGACTCAAATATTTGGCCGTTTGTTTCTTGTCCAATGTATTCAGTAGATCGACAGCATTATCGGTATACATCTCTGCTAACATCGTTGCAGCATATGCCGGCCGCATTTCTGAAAGATAGTCCACCATGTTTTCATCGTCTTCTTCAATGACGTCAAACATGTCTGCCAATTCTTTCGGCGATAGATACGTATAGACGATTTGTCGATCGTCTGCTTCTAGAGATTGGTAGAATTGACCCTGCTCGTAGATATGCAGATCCAAGAATGCCTCACGAAATCCCTGGATATCATTGTCTTTTAGTGCTTGATTCAGTTGATCAAATCGTTCGGTTAATTCTTGATTTTCATCCAATCTCTTCACCTCATTTGTTATTGCTTATCGATAGCTGAACAAACAGCGGCCATGTCTGCAGGTAAAGGCAGTTCAAAAGCCAACGGTTCATTCGTAAAGGGATGCTGGAATTGCAGCTGACAGCAATGAAGTGCCTGTCGTCTGATCCCAAAAGCCATTGGTCCCCCATACATCTCGTCTCCTAGTAAGGGACAACCGATTGCAGAAAAATGGACCCTTATTTGATGTGTCCGGCCTGTGTGTAGTTGAATGTCGACTAATGCGCAATCTGAATTGCGCTGTTTTAGCCAATACTCCGTACGTGCCTCTTTTCCTTCTTCACTGACCTTGCGTTTCAAAAGCGAGGTCAGGTCCCTAGCGATAGGCAAATCGATCTCGCTATGGGCGGATAATGCGGAAAGATCTCCCGCAACGAGGGCTTGATATTTTTTAACAACTTGCTTCTTCCGTAACTGGCTATCCAGCTTCGCATGGGCAAAGCCGTGTTTTGCAAAAAGCATCAATCCTGATGTGTCACGGTCTAAGCGAGTCACTACATGGATCACTTGATCTTCATAGTGTTGCGCTTGATAGTAAGCCTTGACTCGATTGGCCATCGTGCCAGTCGGATGATATTGCGCAGGAATCGATGAGATGCCAGCCGGCTTATTCACGATTAACAGATGGGCATCTTCATACACAATCTCAATAGGTGTCGGATCAGCCAGCATCGTTTCATGTTCCCCTTCAGGAGGAATTACAATAGTTACCCTATCATTTTGCGCCAAAGAAAACAAGACGTTTTGCTCGTGGTCGTTCACAAATATCTTTCCGCCTTGAAATTTTATTTTCGCTAGCAGACCTTTGGATACTCCTTGTTCCTTCAAAAAATATTTGACTTGCTGCCCTTGTCCGGTATATTGATACGTAAATTCCATGAGTTTATTCTTCTCCAATAAAGGAATCTTTGACACGATTCCAAAAATGCATATGCCGATAAGACGCAAAATGAATCCGTTCATCGGCAATCCGGTAATAGATTGCGTCGATTTCTTCTTGCTCGATGGTAAATTGATCAATCGTCACTAAATAGTCGGTACTTTGTTGCAGTTGCACTTTGACCCACTCGTGATGACCCACGACGATCGGTGATCCAAGTGTCCGAAAGACGCGATTGTTCAAAGAAGCAATCTCTGCTAATTGAAACGCATTGATACTTGGGTGCAATACTGCCCCACCAACACTTTTGTTATAGGCAGTTGAGCCGGTTGGCGTTGAGATCGAGAGGCCATCCCCGCGAAACTTTTCAAAGAGGTCTTCTTTAATAGAAATATCGGCAACCATGGTGCGATTGCCGCGTTTGATCGTTGATTCGTTCAATGCCAGGAAATGCTTGTCTGGTTTACCATTTGCATAAGTGATTCGGACATCCAATAAAGGATAACTGACACTCTTTTGATGGTCATTGCATAAAGACTCTACCAATTCATCCAATTCATAGTCACGCCAATCTGTATAAAAGCCGAGGTGTCCCGTATGGACCCCTAAAAATTGTACTTGGTCTAACTTATGGTTGAACAAGTGAAAAGCAGAAAGAAGCGTACCATCTCCACCAACAGAGATCACTAATTCAGGGTTCTCTTGATCGATCTTGTTTTCAGACTGCTCCAGGAGGACAGTTAAACGCTTCGTCACTTCTACTGACTTGCTTTCTTGATTATGGACGATTGCCACGCGGATGCCTTTCATTCTGATTCCTCCTTCGGCAACTTGGGCGTGTCATGTCCGCCGCGTTTGCCTTTCCCATGAGAAAACAACCGCTGTGCCTCTTGGATCTCTTCACGAATATTAGACATCTCTTCATCTAGCTGGTAGGCTGCTTCTGCCGAACGTCGTAGTCGCTCGCTAATTTCATCGGGAAATTCCCCTTGGTATTTGTAGTTCAATGAATGTTCAATCGTTGCCCAAAAGTTCATCGCCAGTGTACGAATTTGTACCTCTGCTAAGATAATTTTTTCTCCATCGATCAATTGAACTGGATACTCGATCACCAGATGATACGAGCGGTAACCACTGACTTTTTTATTGGTAATATAGTCACGTTCAATAATGACTTTCATGTCTTTACGTGTCCGCAACAGTTCAACGACTTGGTGAATGTCTTCCACAAACTGACACATGATTCGCAAACCGGCGATGTCAGACATTTCTTCTTCAAGACGATCCAGTGCGATTCCTCGTAATTTGCTTTTTGTTAAAATGCTATCTACTGGCTTGACACGCCCCGTGACAAATTCAATGGGAACATGTTTGTTTTGTTCCCGATATTGTTTTCTTATGCCTCTTAATTTTACTTTTAATTCTGAAACCGCCTGTTCATAAGGCGCTAAGAATTCTTCCCAATCTCGAATCATTCTTCTCCCTCGATTCTGTTCATAACATACCTCTTATTCTACCATACTCTTGGAATAAAACTGAATGGACAGAAGTGCAGAAGCAAAAGATTTTTTTGTCTGCCCCAATCGTTTCCGCTTTTCTTTGTTTAGTTTCTTTGACGGAATAGCTGAAACAGCGTACACTATGTTTGCAATAGAAAGAGAGTGAAAATCATTGGTCGAACAAGTAGAGATTGAATATAAAACAATGTTGACGGAAAAAGAATACCACCAGTTGCTTGCTTATTACAAATTGTCAGAAAAAGCCTTCAAGACGCAAACCAATTATTACTTTGATACGCAAGACTATAAACTGCGAGAAAAGCATTTTGGCTTACGCATTCGCACAACTTCTACCAATGCAGAATTAACGCTAAAGACCCCCATTGAACACGGTCTGTTAGAAACGACTGATCCTTTGACAATCGAAACCGCAGCGTCATTGATCGCGTCAGAAAAAATTTTAAAAACAGGTGTGGTTGCTCAACGCTTAAAAGCAGCGAATATCGAACCTGATTCATTACACATGATCGCAGCATTAAAAACGAAACGGGCGGAATTTCCGATCAATGAAGGATTACTTGCTTTGGATGAAAGCTGGTATGGTCAACAGCATGATTATGAGTTAGAGCTAGAAGTCAGTGAGCCAATTCAAGGAAAACTTGCCTTTCAATCGTTATTGCATTCTTTTGGTGTTCCTTACCGACCAGCAAAAAACAAGATCATTCGAGCCGTTGAAGAAAAATCATTGTAGGATGCCCTTTTGCTTACTTTTTTCGCGTTTTTTTGCTATATTTAATAAAACATACTTATTTTGTTTTTCAAGTTACTCAAGAATCTTAATTGGGGAGAGATTCAAATGATCGAACTTTTTTTATTTATTAATCCGATTGGGCCTATTTGTTATGATATCGAAAAAGAGATTCTCAACAAATTAAACACGAGCCGCAAAAAAATCCATTTGCAGATCCTGCCTTTCGTTAACTTGTTTTCCGTAGGTGTTTCAATGGACTATTTGTCCATGAATAAGGCGGATTTGGTCTTGCGAAATGAACAGACCAACCAAATCTATGCTGCGTCATTGGATTATAAAGCAGCCCAGTTGCAAGGAAAAAAAATTGCTCGGGATTTCTTATTGAAATTGCAACAACGGATAGGGATCGAAAACCAGGAATATTGTGACACTTTAGTGAAAGATCTATTTTCAGAAACGAATGGTGATTTAGAGATGTTCCTAGAAGATCGTACATCTGAGTTAGTGAAAAAGAACTTTGCCACCGATCAGAGGGTAGCGAAAGACATGGGCATCACGATCACACCTTCTGCTGTGGTGTATGATTTTTCAAGTGAAGAAGAATATGGGGTCCTTTTAGAAGGATCAGAGGAACTGAGAAGTCTTCCTCTCGTCTGTGGTACAGCAACAGAACTCGATACATTTATGCAAAAAGCTCAGTCTTTGAAAGCACCAAAACTTTCCACTATTCATGAAATTGATCGAGGGTTGATTCTTTTATGAAACCCTATTCAATAGCGACGCTGCGCAGCGAGCCAAACGATGATCTTGTGTTTGGCTCGCTGCGCAGCGTTTTTCATTGCGGGAGGAACAAAAAAAACAAACCAATCCTTTTCGGACTGGTTTGTACTCTTTTCAATTATGCTTCGATTTCTTTTACGAGTTCTTCCAATTCATTCAAGCGTTGCTCAAATACTTTCATTGCATCTTCAATATAATCTGCTTTCGTCATATCTACGCCTGCTTTTTTCATGACTTCGATTGGATAATCACTACGTCCGGCTTTCAAATAGTTCAAATAGTTAGTTAAGGCATCAGGTTCGCCAACTAAGATTTTCTTCGCCAAAGCAGAAGCTGCCGAAAAACCAGTTGAATATTGATAAACATAGTAATTGTAATAGAAATGCGGAATGCGTGACCACTCAAGACGAATCTCCGGATCTTTTTCAACTGATGGTCCGTAGTATTTTGCATTTAACTCGGCATAGTTCTCGCTTAAGAATTCACTGGTCAACGGCGTTCCTTTCGCATCTTCCACGTGCATGAAGTGTTCAAACTCGGCAAATTGCGTTTGACGGAAAATCGTTCCTTTGAATCCATCAAGAAAATGATTCAAGACATAGGCTTTGACCCGCGGATCAGTCTCAGTCTGAAGCATGTATTCCGTTAAAATATTTTCATTCGTGGTTGAAGCGATTTCTGCTAAGAAGATCGAGTAATCCCCATAGGCATAAGGCTGGTTACTCCGTGTGAAGTAACTATGCACACTGTGTCCCATTTCATGAACGAGGGTAAAGAGTTGATCCAATCGATCATTCCAGTTCATTAAGATATAAGGCAGTGTGTCATAAGCACCTGAAGAATAGGCACCACTGCGTTTGCCTTTGTTTTCAACGACATCGATCCACCGATTGCTGAAGGCTTCTTCAACTACAGCTAGATACTCTTCCCCTAATGGTTTTAACGCTTCTTTCGCTTTTTCGACTGCTTCTTCATAGGTATAGCGAATCGGTGCTTCCCCTAAAATCGGCGTGTACACATCATACATATGAAGCGTGTCGACAGCCAACAGGCGTTTTCTTAATGCCATATATCGGTGTAATAATGGCAAATGCTGATTAACGACGTCCACTAAGGTATCATAGACACTTTCAGGAATATGATTGGCACTCAAAGCGGCTTGGCGTGCCGAGTCGTATTTACGGGCTTTGGCTTTAAAGTTATGGGCTTTGATATTCGTACTTAAGGTTTGGGCAAAGGTATTGCGGAATTGTTCATAGACGCCATAGAGACCTTTAAAGGCCGCTTCCCGAACAGACCGATCCGTGCTTTCCATCAACTCACCGTATACACCATGAGATAGCTGTACTTTTTCCCCGTTTTCGTCTTCAACTACTGGAAAATCCAAATCAGCATTGTTTAAAACAGAAAAAATGTTGCCGGATGCTCCAAAAATTTCGCCTGCTCCGGCCAATAGCGCTTCTTGATCGGCAGGCAAAACATGGGGCCGCTCGTTAATAGTTTTTTCGATCATATGACGATAAACAGCTAGTTTCGGTTCTTGATCGAAATAGCCCCAAATCGTTTCATCGGACATCGTCAATAATTCGGGATCAAACCAAGCAACGGCTTCACTTACTTGCGCAACTAAACTGCTGGCTTTCGCATATAAGCCTTGATAAGTCGTATTAGCGGTATCTTGATCATTTTTTAAATGACTGTAAACATACAGTTTCTCTAAACGGCGAGAAAGATCTAAGACAAATTCTAAAGCGGATAGGAAGGCTTGTGGCCCATCTGCTAAAGTGCCTTGGTAACTGCTAGCTTCTTTGAGCTGTGCTTGGATTTCTTGAAATTCTATGTCAAAAGCCGCATCATCGGCATAGATTTTCGTTAAGTCCCACGTTTTTTCGACTGGAATCGATTCACGTGCTGGTAATTGTTTTGTTTCTGACATTCCCTTCACTCCTTGTTCATTGGTTAAAAATATCTTATCACACTTTTCAACGAAACCAAATCATTGACTTGAAAAAGAAACCGAATTTTCTAAATATTGGCATTCTTGAAAGATTTCTCTCAATATTTCTCTTTGATCAAGCAAAGGAAAGCACCATTGCCAATGCAGCTTCCTCAACTGAATCAACCACTGTTCAAAACTAATGGGACATTCACTTAAATAGAGAAAGCGAAAAATCAGTATGTGGTGTTCAAATAAAAAGCCAAACCGACTTTCACAATAGCACCAAAGAGGCAACTGTGAGACATTCCCATTCAACGGGTATACTATTTCTTGAATCTCTCTGATTTTAGGCAGTCTGTTTCGCAGTTTTCGAATCACCCACAAACGATAATCGACCGCTACCCATTCAATAGAATGGTGGGTATCTGATTCATCTGCTTCGTACAAAGGTCGAAGTGTCTCTTTCTTGTAAGGCTCCCCTTTTTGTATAGCGCTTCGTCGACTGATTACCCCTTCTTGATAGTGCCATTTGATTTGGTGCAGCCGCACCAATGCCTGATTTCGCGTATCAATGAGCCACAAGCAAAAGCCAGTAGACGGATAAGTACAGCAAGCTTTTGCCAAAAGCGACCATTGGCGTTTCGGATACATTTTGGTCCCTAGGATCCACCAAGGCTGATAACCATTTGCTAAATAAGTGCTGGTTCGTTCCAGAAATCGTGAAAACTTGAGTGAAGAACACTGGACTTCAACGGCAATATTTTTGTAACAGAGATCAGGTCGCTGCTGAAGTTGCGGCAAGTAGGCTTCAAGTTCAATATCCATCTCTTGATACCATTCAAACAAAAGTTGTTTTGCTTCCAAGTGCTCCTTCGTCTCCCCTTCACTGTATGTCTGACAATCAGTGGTGGCTTGATGGGCAAAGTGGGATTGTCGCTTAAGTCCTTGCCTCAAAATCACTTCTTTCTGACAGCCTGGGCAATAAAAAGGGCCCGAGGATTTCTTTGCCCCTTTCGCTAGGATGACTTCTTTTCTTTGGTTCAACGCTTTCAACATCTGGCTCACCTCAATAAGAGGTACGCCAGATTCGTCAAACACAATTAAAAAAAGCCAAAAACATTGTCAAAATGTCCTTGGCTGGAAATGAATTTCATTCATTAATCATTCTTGAAGTAGAAACGAGTCAATTCAAGTGCATCGTTTTCCATGATCAACTGACCATATTCAGATAAAACCTCTGGCGTCACTGATGTCCGTTGGGCAAATTCCATCAAATAAGAAAGTGCATTTTCCACTTCAATATCAGTAACCTCTGCATCCATGAATCGAATTTCAATATAATAATGGTTACCCATTTGGTAAAGATTGGTTGCAACGGAATCCAAATATACTTCGGATGCCAATTGAATCATATCTTCGAATCGCAACAACTCGAATACAAAACGATTGCCGATTTCTTCTGCTTGCTCTGACTCTTGTAATTGAGCCGCCACATGTTTTTTCAACATATCGGTAATGTCTTCATTCGCTTCATCGTTCATCTCATCAAAATTTTCCATTCCTTCTGGTGGAAGATTTTTGCTAATAAACAATTCTAACCCATCGCCTTTAGGCAAGACTTGGAAAGTTACAGCTTCACTGCCTTTAAATTCTTCGTCAATATCAACTTCTTCAAGAATACTGTAAAAGAAGTTTTCAATTTCATTGTGATTTCCTAGAAGGTCAAGAAAAGTGATGCCTCTCGCAGCTAAGTCTTCACTTTTGATCAATACACGAATGGTGTTCTCATTGATATGTTCCATTTCCATATTAGCTACACCTCACTTTTGCTACTCACTATAGGTTCATTGTATCGAAACCTGATAAAAAGTAAAGAGAAAACGAATATCCTCTTAAGAAAAACGTAAAAACTCAAAAAAAGACTCACTTTCTACGAGAAAGCGAGTCGATGAAGTCAAATTTATAAGCCTGCCATTAATTGCGCTTGTCTTAGTTCCAGTTGGCGAACATCCCTAGGTAAGAACCGACGAATTTCATCTTCGTTAAACCCAACTTGCAATCGTTTTTCATCGATCATAATTGGCCGACGCAATAATCCTGGATTTTCTTGAACAAGTGTCAATAAATCTTTTAGGGGCAGGTCATCTAGATCCATATTCAACTTTTGGAATACTTTGGATCTGGTGGAAATAATTTCTTCTGTGCCATCTTCTGTCATTTGTAGAATTGCCTTAAGCTCAGAAATATTTAACGGTTCTGAAAAAATATTTCTTTCAACAAAAGGGATTTCGTGCTCTTGTAACCACGCACGAGCTTTGCGACAAGATGTGCAACTTGGGGAAGTGTATAGTGTCAACAACGTGCATCTCTCCTTTTTAATTTTCAATCAAGCAAGTCCTGTTCCCTCGCTTGATTTCAATTATACAGGTTTAACTAAAAAAAATCTAGTCTAAATCTCATATTTTTTAATAAAACTCGAAAGTTATATTAAAAGCGAAACCTTTTAGGCAAAAGGTTTCACTCAAAAAGTTTATTTTTAAATGAGAAAAATCAAATTTTTTTTTAATATTACTTCTTTTATACAACAGTGTGTCAAAGGTGTATCAAAAAGATGTCAGAATATTAAAATACTCTTTTAGTTGAATCCCGCGTTTTTTAATTTCCCCTCTGTAATTACATGTATAATCAAAAAAATGGAGAAAAAAACCAAGTCCATGGCTCAATCGTTTTCAAAGGAAAAATTTCACGATCCCTTGTTGCCTTGGAAACGACAGGGCTACAATAAAAATATATGTTATTTTTTCCAGAGAAGATTCTCAACCAATGTCTTCATTCTTGATTCCATTGTATCACATTCCTTTTTAATCAGAAAACCATACAAGCATTTCTGTCATAATCGACAATAAAACAGTAGGAGAAATGAATATCTGCTTATAAATGAAAAGGGTTTCTCACAAAAATTTAGTGAAAAACGATCAACCTAAGAAACCCGTCTTTTATGCTTTTTCCTGACAAAGTATAAAAAGACTAGTGTTTTCTTGGATTGATCGTTCATTTCTTTCTTCTAAGGGAGAGAAGGTTCTCCATCACGAGCGAATTGCGCATCATGCAATGCGCGATAATGTCCCTTTTTCGCCATCAAATCTTCATGGGTCCCCTCTTCTAAGATGCCTTTATCACTAACGACAATGATGCGTGTCGCATGTTTGATCGTTGCGAGGCGATGGGCAATGATCAAGGTTGTACGGCCATCTGCCAAAGAATTCAATGACTCTTGAATCACTTGCTCGGTTTCCGTATCCAACGCTGATGTTGCTTCATCCAATATCAAAATCGGCGGGTTTTTTAAGAACATCCGAGCAATCGCTACCCGCTGCTTTTGACCACCGGATAATTTGACTCCTCGTTCACCGATGACCGTATCTAACCCATCCGTCATTTGATCGATGACCTTTTCTAAGTGTGCTAATTTGACTGCCTTTAAAATCTCTTCTTCTGTTGCATCAAGTTTGCCATAAGCAATATTTTCTCGAATCGTTCCCGGGAAAAGAAAGACATCTTGCTGCACAGTCCCAATCTGCTGACGTAAAGAAGCCAGGGTCATCTCCTGAATATTGATGCCGTCAATCGTAATGGCGCCTTCAGTGACTTCATAAAAACGCGGCAACAAGTTGCATAACGTGGTTTTCCCTGAGCCACTTTGCCCGACGAAGGCGATCGTCTCGCCAGCTTTGATCGATAAATCGATGTGATTCAAGACTTTCGTCGCATCCGCATAGGAAAAAGAAACATCTTGGTAGACGATATCCCCTTTTAATGATTGAACAACCCGTGCCCCTGGTTTGTCTTTGATCGTCGGTTCTTTATCCAATTCTTCGGTCAATCGTTTGAAGCCAGCGATGCCTTTCGGATAGCTTTCAATCATCGTATTGACCTTCTCAATTGGTCTAACAAAGACATTCGATAATAAAATAAACCCAACAAACTGGCCATTCGTCAGTTCACCACGAATCACGTAGTAAGCACCAAAAATCAGAGCAAACAAGTTGATCAAGCGAATCAGAAAGTAATTATACGCTGAACTGATCGCCATTACCTTATAAAAAAGGATCTTCGATTGCCGATAGATTTCGCTCAATCCATCAAAGCGTTTATGTTCGAACGTTTCATTAGCAAACGATTGGGTCACTCGAATGCCGCTAACAGATGCTTCCACTCCGGCGTTGAACTCACCGAGGTTGTCATAGATCTGTGTATTGACTTTGGTCATTTTCTTATTGAAAAAAACCAAGGCAATCGTAATCAATGGAATCAACGCAAATGTCGCTATCGCTAATTGAACGTGCATATTCAACATCAATAGGAATGCCCCCACCAAAGTCATGATGGTAATAAAAACATCTTCTGGCCCATGGTGAGCGACTTCAGAGATTTCAAAGAGATCCGTGGTCAAGCGACTGATCAGCTTGCCGGTCTTTTGATTGTCATAATATTCAAAAGATTGGGTCTGCAGATGTCGAAACAGTTCTTGACGCATATCTGTCTCAATATTGACCCCAAGTTTATGACCATAAAAAACCACGATATATTGCAACACAGTATTGATCACATAAAACAAGAACAAGCCTAAGCAAGCCAATAGTATCAAGCGAAAGTTGTTCTGGGGCATGATCTTATCGATTACTTGGTTGACGGCAACGGGAAAGGCCAGTTCTAATAAACCAGCAAATACCGCACAAGTAAAATCTAGCATAAATAGTGACCGATACGGTCGATAATAACGAAAAAACCTTTTTAACACATTTCCCCCTCCTCAATAGCTTTCATTATAAGCAACTCTTTGAAGAAATGCAAAATGAGAAACATGTGAAAATGGGTAAAATTCACTATAATTTTGAAAACCTATCAAGACGCGGATTTCTAAAAACAGTAAATAAAACCTTTATTTCACAAGGCTTTCCCTCTTTTTTTTAGAGTCATAATGGCTTATGATTGATTCGAAAACAAACTGAAAATTTTCACTAACTCTGAAAGGCGTGTCTCTTTTGATCACTAGTATTCTTTTTGATGTCGATGATACCTTATATGACCAGCAACAACCATTTCGTAATGCCATAACCTCATGCTTTCCACAAATTGCCCGCAAGGACCTAACCGCTCTTTATTTGCGTTTTCGCGTACATAGCGATGAACAGTTTGGAAGGGTATTGGCGAATGAATGGACGCTGGAGCATTTTCGTTATTACCGGCTGACTCATTCTCTAACGGACTTAGGTTATTTCCCTATTACTATGGAAGAAAGCTGCCAGTTTCAGCTGTGCTATGAACAAGAACTAGATGCTATCACGCTACATCCAGAAGTTGAGTCAACCTTGAGTTATTTGTCCAAATTGCCAATCAAATTAGGAATTATTACTAACGGTCCCACCGACCACCAACAAAAGAAGTTGAATCAGTTGCAACTGACTCGATGGATCAAACCAGAGCATATGATCATTTCACAAGCAACCGGTTATCAGAAACCAGAGCTAGAAATTTTCCAATTGGCAGAAACCGCCTTTGCTCTTGATCCAGAAACAACACTGTACGTAGGTGACAACTTTGATAATGATGTAGTGGGCTGCAAAAAAGCCGGTTGGCAAGCCTTGTGGTTCAATCATCGTCTTCGTCAGGCGCCTAATGGATTGGAAGATTTGCCCGATGTGTCGATCACTGCTTTCTCGCAGCTCCAAGAAAGTATTGACGCCCTCTTGCAGCTTCCTGCATACGCCTATAACTAAAAAACATGGACCTTCGCTTCAAGCGGGTCCATGTTTTTTTTGAATGCTTAATGTTCTTCGCCGATACTCAAAATTAAGCGAATATCTTCTTCGGTCATTTGTTGAAGCTGGGTTTCATTGCCTTGAATCACTTTTTGGAAAAGCTCACGTTTTTCTTGTTGCAATGCATCCATTCGTTCTTCAATGGTTCCTTCGGCGATCATTCGCCAGACTTCGACTACATTTTTTTGACCGATCCGATGGGCTCGTCCAGCGGCTTGTTCTTCCACTGCCGGGTTCCACCATAAATCGTATAAAATCACTGTATCTGCACCAGTCAGATTTAGTCCAGTTCCTCCTGCTTTTAATGAGATCAAGAAGACATCTTTTTCGCCACTATTAAAAGCATTGACCATCGTCAAACGATCTTGCGGCGGTGTGCTGCCACGCAAATAGAAGGATTCAAACCCTTCCTGGGCTAATTCTTCTTCAATGATCGAAAGCATACTGGTGAACTGAGAAAATAGCAGGACACGACGGCCATTTTCTTTGGCTGCTAAGAGTAAATCTTTGACCTGTTCAAGTTTCCCAGAAGCCCCTTCGTAGTCCTCCACGAATAATCGAGGGTCACAGCAGATTTGCCGTAGACGAGTCAAGCCAGCCAAAATACTGATCCGATTTTTGCGGAAAGACGTAGAATCCATTTGCGCGATTTCTTCTCGCATTTGTCGCAAATACGCCAAATAAATTTTCTTTTGTTCCTCTGTTAGGACACTGTAATAATTTGTTTCCAGCTTTTGCGGCAAATCATGTAACACAGATTTTTTATCTCTTCGCAAAATGAAGGGTTTGATCATTTTTGCAATTTCTTGTGTAGACAGTTCCTTAAATTTCTGCTTGTTGGGGAAAAAGCCTGGCATAATCATTTGGAACAAGGACCACAATTCTTCTAAATTGTTCTCGATCGGTGTGCCACTGAGGGCGAACCGCTGCGGAACTTCCAAGGATCGCAATGCCTGTGCCGTTTTGGTCGCGCTGTTTTTGACCATCTGTGCTTCATCTAAAATCAAACACGATAGCTCTAGTGCTTGATAGGCATCAATGTCCTGACGCAAGCTTGCATAAGAAGTAATTCGGACGTCCGCTGATTGCGCCATCTGCGCTTCTCGCTCTTCTTTCGTTCCACTGATGACAGTCGCTGAAATTGAAGGTGCGAACCGTTTGATTTCTTGCTGCCAGTTGAATGTTAGACTGGCTGGCGCCACGATCAACGCATTCAATTTTTGATGCTCTTGTTTCTCAGAAAGCAAATAGCTAATCGTTTGGACGGTCTTCCCTAACCCCATTTCATCAGCAAGAATGCCGCCAAATTGATAATGGCTCAACATTTTTAGCCAACGAAAGCCAACTTCTTGGTACTGCCGCAACTCAGCATGCAAGTTGTCTGGCAACTGTGCCTCAAAGTTTTCTGGATGGATCAAATCTTTCGTCATTTGCTGAAAGCCTGTGCTAAAACTCGCTTGATCGGCAAACTGTTCTTGCAGTAATAGCCCTTGATTCAATGGGACTTGGATTGCCCCGTTTTTCGTATCTAACGAGAGCCGTAATTTTTTGAGGGCAGCACTTGCTTCTTGAAACTCTTCCGACTCCAGCGAAAGAACTTGACCATTTTCTGTGGTATAAAATTGCGCAGATTGCAACAGACTCCGCAAAACATCGTTGATCTCTGATTCTTGAATGCCGCTAACATCAAACTTGATATCCAACCAAGAACCATTCTCTTCAATCACAATTTCTGGTCGATGATGCTGGGCATCAAGGTAGAGTTCCCGCAGCTTCTTGCCGATCCGCACTTCCCCTAATTGTCTCAAGACCGGGATCTCTCTCGTAAAAAAGGTATAGAGTTGCTCGCCTAGTGGTAGATTTTTTTGCCAATTTTTGCTGCTGGCTTGATAGCCAAAGGTTTCAATAATGGCTTCGATCCGTGCTTCTTGTTGGAAATCACGTAAAATCTCTGGATGATTTTCTGGCATGTATTGATGTTTTTCATCACTTGAAAAAACGACTTCTCCATAAGTAAAATCAACTTGTAGATCTACTTGACCTTTGATTTTCCGCAAGGAGAAAACTGCTTTCAATTCAGATTCTTCGATGTCATTTTGAACCTCAGGAGCCACTTGGACACGCCCAATTTTTCGCAAATAAGGCAAAACTTTCATAAAGAGATTCGCCAGCTCTTCTTTTGGATAATCAATGATTGGCTGTTCAAAACGTTTAAACAGCTGCTGCATCGTGACATAGATCTCCTTTTGCTCGACAGTCAATTCATAAAATGTTCCGTCCAACAGCCCCCAGTTATAATAACTAAGTAAGTGGTCGAAGTCTTTTACGAACTGCAGCGGAAAATGATCCGCTTCTTTTGTAACTGAAAACGTCAATGGTTCCCCCGATTGGAAGTCTACTTGGCTGACCTTGGTTTCACCAATGGTGATTTGCGTGTAGACATCATTGAATTGCAATAGCAGTTCCTTGCCGAATTCAACGGGCAGCAGCAAGTATTTTTTGTCAAGTTTGCCATTGATTTGAATGCCCGCTTGCCCCATTAATTGTTGGGTTTGCGCGATTCCTGTCAATCGATTCAATAAAGCTCGATTTTTCTCATCAAAAGCATCCGCAGAAAGCAAAAAGGTCTGTTGCTTATTGGTCGCATAGTGCTTGTTCTCTTGATACATCTGTAAAAATTTATAAATGTTTTTGACGACATAGGTCCTGGCCGTGCCGCGATGCCCGACCTTCAAAGAGACCCCTAAAATATCCATCTCTTGGTGATAAGGATTTGTCGCAATCGTATCTACCCGAAATTCAATCTGTAATGGTTTACTCGCTTCCTTTTCGCTGTCTAAGCGAGCAAAACCATTGGAAAACATCTCTGAAGCAGAAAAGGCTTTTTTGATGGGGGTTTGTTCATTGATTTTCCGTGTTTTTCCTTGTTGGCGTAAATAGAGTTCGACGGCCACCGTATGTTTGCAATAATGATGTTCTTCCCAATAGGGACATTGGCAATAATCCACTTCTTTGGCAGTAGCATCCAAAGTAACTAAATATAATTCTGTTCCGAGTACTTCTGCATGCCACACATTTTTTTCTTTATCCGGGGTCACAGACAGGACACGGCCTTCATTAAGATACGTTCTCCCCCGCTCGATTACTTTTTCTGGAATACTCCACTTCATAAGAGCCCTCCTCTCCTTATTCTTTTATTCGGATCCGGCTTTGCCCGCTGCCGTTGGTTTCTACGAACACTTGCTGCAGGATCCTTGCCCGCAGTTCTCGAACATGACTGATGATCCCAATCATGCGCCCTTCATTTTCGATCATTTCTAATGCTTCCATCGCCATTTCCAATGATTCTTCATCAAGCGAGCCAAACCCTTCATCGATGAAAAGTGCTTCGATCTCAATCCCGCCAGCTCGTTGCTGGATCACATCTGCTAAAGAGATTGCTAACGCTAAGGCTGCAATAAAGCTTTCACCGCCTGACAGTGTATGTGCTCTTCTGACTTGACCGGCATTATCGTCATAGATGTCAATTTCTAAGCCTGTTGAGCTTCGATAGCTCCCAACTTTATCCGCTAATTCAAATTGATAGCGGCCACGGGTCAAACGGGACAAGCGTTCATTGGCGACTTCTAAGATCTCCGTCAAAAATTGTTGCAACACATACCGTTCCAAGCTGGTTTTCTTCGTGTTTTCGCCATTGATGGTTTCTGCCAACTGTTGGAGTTGGCCTAATTGGGCAAGTTCTTCGACATTTTTCTGATAAATGGCTTGCAACTCGTCAAATAACCGTTGATTGCTGTTGACCTTCTCCTGTTTGCGAACCGTTTCTTGCTGTAATTCCTCCATCACAGTCTGCAACTGAAGGTAGGTCGTTTCCAATTGGATTAAATCCATTGCCGCCTGCTCTTTTAATTGGGTATCTAGCAATATCAGACGCTGTTGAACAAACGCCGTTTCTTGCTCATAGGTTTTGATTTCTTCTGTCAGAAGGGTTGTTTGAGGAGCTTGGGCAATCAATTCCCGCATTGCTTCTTCAGTCATCGCTGCTTCTTGCAATCGTTGCATCAGCCGTTGTTCTGCTTTCGCCTTGGCGGCTTGCTTTTCTTCGAAAAATTGTTGTACATTCTTCAACTTCTCTGAAAGGATCGCTTGCTGCTCTTTGATCTGTGCTTCTTGCCGTGCATCCGCCTCGATTTGTTGCGTATATTCCCTTAGTAAAAGATGAATTGACGTTAAATCGGCTTGTAGTTGTTGGTAAGTAGCACCAGCAAGTTGTTCTTGCAAAGAGGCCAATTTTCCTGCCGCAAGTTGGCGCGCTTCCTCGGCCTTTTTTGCTTGCTCACTGACTTGCTGATAGGATTCATCTAACTTTGTCAATTGCCCCTTTACTGCCTGATATGTTTTTTGCGCTGCTTCGTAAGAGGAGGCTTTTTGCTGATTGATAGATTGTCGTTTTTTTAATTCCTGTGCAATCGTTTCTTCAGTAAGCTTCTCTTGCGTTTCGAAAGGCTGTAACCTAGCGTATGCCTGCTGAACGTCGTTCCAAGCAGCAGCCGCTTGCTTTTCCGCCGAAACGCTTGTCGCTTGCCATTCATTGATCCGCAATAACGCTTGTTCTTGAAGCGTTTGATTTGCCGATACCTGCTGTTGGACTATCGTCAATTTTTCTTGCATTTGCTCAAGTCTTTGCTCACTCGCAAGAATGTCCTCAATGGGATAGGTCGTATGCTCCTGTGCATTCGGATGATCCAATGATCCACACACGGGACAAGGTTCATTTTCTTCCAATAAAAGACGAAGCCGCGCAATTTGCATCCGAGCATTTTGACTGGTTTCTTGTTTTAGCGTTTTTTGCAGCGCTAGCAAAGATGTTTCTAGTTGCTGTTTTTCAAGGACCAAATCCGAATGAATTTGTTGTTGTTCCCCTGTTTTTTGCTCTGCTTCACGAACCAGTGCCTTTGCTTGCTGCCATTTTTCAATTAGCAATTGTGTTTCAGCTAGTTTTAATGCTTCTGTTTGAAATGTTCTTAACGTTTCAATTTTTTCTACCAGTTGCTGCTCTTGTGTTTTGGTGTTAGCAAGCACTTGAGTAATTTTGGTCAATTTGCCCGTTTGCTGCTGTGCTGCTTTTTCCTGCTGTGCCACTTCTTCTCGCTGCTTTTCTGTGCGTTGCGCCAATGGAATCTGCTGCTGGATCTGTTGGCTTCTTTGATTGGCAGCTTCATGCTTTTTCTTAGTCTCTTCGATCAACGTTCTTTGTTCTTGCCAGCTTACTTGTTGCCGCTGAACATCTTGCAACAGCTGCTTCGTTTCGTCGATTTGCTGTGCTGCTTGCTGCGCTTCATTTACGCGTTCTTCTTTTTGCTGCATAATTTCTTGATGTTCAAGCGCCCACACAAGTTGAGTCAATCGTGCTTTTTTTTGATCGATCTCGTTTTTTTGGGCATTCAACAGTTGTGCTTTTTCTTGTAGTTCTTGCCATTCGATCCGAGCATTTTCGATTTCTTTTGCACGGTAAAAGGCATCTTGCGCAGCTTTCATTTCTTGCGTTGCCTGGTCTTTTCTCTGCAATAACTTTTGAAGTTGAATCTGTTGTTTCTCTAAATCTTGCGCCCATAAAGTCAGACATTCCGCAACCGTTAAAACTTCTTGCACTTCTTCCCATTCAAAACGCTCCATGATCTGCGAAGCGACTAGTTGCTGATGTTCAAGCTTTCTACTTTGTGCTTTGACTTGCTCTTTTAGCCATTCATTAAATTGCTGGTACATTTCTGTACCAAATAGATTTCGTAAAACCCGTTCTTTCTCGTTACTACTGGCAATCAGAAAATTACGAAATTCTCCTTGCGGCAACATCATGATTTGAAAAAACTGTTTTGCATCCAGCTGCAGCAGATCCTTGATAAACGCATCAACTTCTGTCCGTTTACTGATCTGCTTTTTCTCTTTGCCATCGGCGTCAAAAATCGTCAATTGAACTTTTGCCGTTTGGTTAGTGACACCGTCACCACGTTTTTTTGCTAACGTCTGTTCCGGTTTCCGTTGGATCTGGTAGGTAAAACGCTGATGTTCAAAAGTAAACGTGACGCTGGTCTCTTCGGTTGGTGAAGCAAACATCGATCGCATTTCTTTGCCTGAGCGCAGATTCCCCGATGTTTCACCGAACAAGGCAAACGTCATTCCATCGAAAATAGTCGTTTTTCCTGCACCAGTTTTACCGCTGATCAAAAACAACCCGCCAGCTTGCAGCTGACTAAAATCCAATTTTTCATCAATGAATGGACCAAAATTTTTCATTTGTAAAGACTTCGGTTGCATGACTATTCCCTCTTTTCCACGACAAATGCTTCATTTAATCCTTGTTCGATCCATTTGGTTTGTGAATCGAGCAATGAATCTCCCGTCATTTCTTGAAAAAAATGACTGATCAAGGTCTGCGGGTCGGTTTCTCGTGTCGTTAGCTGTCTTTTTTTCGTCTGTTCTCGTCCATTCAATCGTTCGACAGACAAAATAAATGGATAGATTTTTCGCAACTGATTCATCATATTTGGAATCACAGCACGATCCGTCAGCAGAAAATGCCAAAACGCCTCACGATCCAGATCACGGTAAAAAACCGGATCGATCAACTCCTCAAAGGACGCCGTCAGCTGCTGGATATCCCTTTTTGGTGTCAGTGGAATAAATTCATTGGTATCTTTTACGGTATCAATAAGATAGATCCCTTTTTGGTTCGTCCGTTCAGAAAGGGAAAATTTCAGTGGTGAGCCGCTGTACCCGATCTTTGGGTGTTTGAGAGCCGTATTGGCATGTAAATGGCCTAAAACAACCCGATCAAAAGGCGCAAAAGCGGTGGTCGGTACGCTGTCCAATCCGCCAACTTGAATTTTTGTTTCTGAATCTGTTTGGCTAGAACCCGCCACAAAAAAATGGGTCACTAGCACTTGCTTTTTGGACGAGTCAAAGTTCTTGGTCATCTCCTCAATGACTCTTTGTACACTATCAGAAATCTTCATTAATGGTTCATCAAAAAACAAGCGGGCCTCGATGGGTTCGAAATACGGTAGTAAAAAGAATTGTGTATCGTCAAACTCAACCGGGTGCAAACTTTGTTCGATGCTGGTGGACAGGTAAAAGCGTGTTTGTTGAAACCACTGACTGCCGGTTTCTAAACGAGTTGGACTATCATGATTTCCTGAGATAGCCAATAATGGCAGTTCATTCGTTAAATTGATTTCAGCGATTTTTTCATTTAGTAATTTGACTGCATCAACAGCAGGAACCGAACGATCATAAAGGTCCCCCGCAATGACGATGGCATCGACCTTTTCTGCTCTTGCTAGCGCTATGATTTGATCAATGATTGCTCGTTGGTCTTCCAGCAGATCATAGCCATGTAGTTTTTTTCCGATGTGCCAATCAGCTGTATGTATAAAGCGCATTTCTTCACCTTCTTAAAAAATATCCTTCCAATCATTATACCACTTTCCCTGATCGTTAGACATCTCTCTTCCAGCGAAATTTCATTTACCACCCATTTTTGATAAAAATAGCGAACACCTAACATCATTATGTTGAAATGTTTTTTCAATTATAAATTTATATCTTGAAATACAATTACACTTCATTTACAATGAGTGTGAAATCGAATTCAACAATCGCTTTCATCACTATTCTAAAAGAAAGGAGAAACGATATGCTTGCAATAGGACTCATGTCAGGAACCAGTTTGGATGGAATCGACGCTGCTTTAGTAAAAATCAACGGCTGCGGTATCGAAACTGACGTCCAGCTGATGGAAATGCTCACACTGCCCATTGATGAAGAATTGAAGGAACGAATAAAAACTGCTTGTGATCCGGTGGAATCAAATGTTCCCCTCATCTGCCAATTAAATACTGAATTAGGGTATCAATTTTTGAAAGCGTGTCAAATCCTCTGCCAAAAAGCCGGTATTGAAGAAAAAAGCATTGATTTTGTTGCCAGCCACGGACAAACGATCTGGCACTCCCCCGATGCTGATCCAGCGAAAAACAGCACCTTGCAAATTGGCGAACCTTCGATTATTGCTTATGGCTTACAAACGAAAGTCGTCGCCGATTTCCGAGTGATGGATATGGCTGCTGGCGGGCAAGGAGCGCCCCTTGTACCTTATACGGACTATCTGTTCTATCAATCAAACGATAAAAATCGTTTATTGCAAAATATTGGCGGCATCGGCAACGTTACGGTTCTGCCTAAAAATGGTGGCTTAAGCGAATTATATGCTTTTGATACAGGTCCAGGAAACATGGTCATCGATGAACTAATGGTTCAGCTATTCGGTCAGCCTTATGATGCGTTTGGTGAAACAGCCCGAGCGGGAGCAATTATACCCACCTTGCAAAAGGAATTAAGAACTCATTTTTATTTGTCCCAGCAACCGCCGAAAAGCACTGGACGTGAACAATTTGGCAAACATTTTGTGCAGCAGCTAATGACCGAATATCCCCAAGTAGCATCGGAAGACTTGGTGAGGACTTTAACCGATTTCACCGCATTTTCCATTGCTGACAGTTACCAAAGGTTCATTTTCCCTCAGTTGGGAACAAATGATATTGAAGTGATTCTTTCAGGTGGTGGCGCCCATAACCATCTGCTGATTGAGATGATCAAAGGCTATTTACCCGAAACAGTAGCCGTTGTAACACAAGATGACATTGGCGGTTCGAACGATGCCAAAGAAGCGGTGGCTTTCGCCATCTTAGGAAATGAAACCCTTCACAGCCGTGTCAACAATGCCCCTGCAGCAACCGGGGCAGCCCAAGGCGTGATTTTAGGAAAAATCATTCCGAATCCATGGGAAACAATAATGTAAAACATCTTAGGAGGATAAACCATGTTAGATAAATTCACTCAGTTCATCGAACGCCATCTGGCAGGACCGATGGAAAAACTTGGCAGCCAGCGTCATTTGCGAGCGGTTCGTGACGGGATCGTTTCAACATTGCCATTGATTATCGTCAGTTCGTTCTTTATGATTTTAGCCTTTCCACCGCTACCTCAAAGTTGGGGCATCTATCAATTCTTGTCTAGCAATGCCACAACCATCTTATTGCCTTATCGAATGACGATGTACATTATGAGCTTGTATGCTGCATTCGGGATTGGATACAGTCTTTCTCGCTCTTATAAGCTTGATGGTCTTTCAGGCGGGATCTTAGCTACGACCGCCTTCTTACTGACCTTCACCCCGGTCAATATCCCAGCAGAAGCGTTGGATGCTGCCGGAACGGTCGGTTTTGTCTTGCCAATGGCCAATTTAGGGAGTGCTGGTATGTTTGTGGCGATCATCACCTCGATTCTTGCCGTTGAAATCTATCGGTTAACGGACAAATCGAAATTCAAAATCACGATGCCAGAACAAGTCCCACCTGCAGTCGCTCGCTCTTTTGAAGCCTTGACTCCCACTTTAGTGATCATTTTAGGAATGGGCGCGATCACTTACTATATCGGTTTTGACTGGCACACGATCGTGGCAAAAGTGGTCGATCCTTTAGTCAGTGCCGCAGATACCTTGCCAAGTGTGCTTTTGATCACCTTCTTGACGACCTTCTTCTGGTCATTCGGGATCCATGGTGCTTCTATCGTTGGTTCACTGGCTCGTCCATTATGGTTACAGTTGTTAGAAGGAAATACAACAGCGCTTGCATCGGGAGATATGATTCCCAATATTGCAGCCGAACCATTTTATCAATGGTTCATCTGGATCGGTGGGGCTGGTTCAACGATTGGTTTGGCTATCTTGTTAGCGTTTCGCACCAAATCGGAATTCGGTTCAAAACTAGGAAAAACAGCCTTAATTCCAGCTATTTTCAACATCAACGAACCACTGATTTTCGGTACACCGATCGTCTTGAATCCAATCTTGATCCCACCATTCATCATTGCGCCTTTAATCAATGGTGTCATTGCATGGGTCGCCACCTCAGCAGGTTTAGTCAATGCCGTCACGGTCAATGCCCCTTGGACATTGCCTGGACCAATTGGTGCTTTCTTAGCGACTGGCGGCGATTGGCGTGCGATCGTGCTGAATGTTCTTTTGATTCTTTTATCGATTCTGATCTATTACCCATTCGTAAAAATCTATGACAAAAACGAATTGGAAAAAGAAAATCAACCAGTCACACAATAATTTGTTGATAAAGGTCGGACGAAGCACCCATCAAGACAATCGGAAGAAGCGCTCCTCAGCAGCATTTTTCGATACTAAGAGGTGCTTCGTACGATTTTTTTAGAAAGAGGGAAAACCATTGAAACGAGAAATTGGCCTTTCGATTTACCCCGACCATAGCGATCCTTTACTGGATCAAGACTATTAAAAAAAAGCTGCTGCCCTTGGTTACTCTCGCTTATTTATGAGTATGCTAGAAGTCAGTGAAGGCAAAGAGACCGTCAGAAAAAAATTCTCTTCGATTATCGGGTTTGCCAAGAACCTTGGGTTTGAAACGATTTTAGATATTTCCCCAGCTGTTTTTAGTGATCTGGCGATCTCTTATGACGATCTAAGCTTCTTTGCAGAATTAGGTGCGGACGGTATCCGCTTGGATCAAGGGTTTGATGGCAGCAAAGAAGCCCAACTGACCTTCAATCCATTCGGCTTGGCGATTGAATTGAATATGAGTAATGATGTGAACTATTTAGAAAATATCCTTTCTTATCAAGCCAATGAACCTTTTTTATATGGCTGCCACAATTTTTACCCCCAACGAGGCACAGGCTTAACGGAGGCTTTTTTCCGCAACTGCAGTCAACGTTTTAAAAAATATGGGTTGAAAACAGCCGCCTTCATCACTAGCCAATCAGCCAAAATTGGCCCTTGGGAAGTCAATGATGGCCTGCCAACCTTAGAATCTTGTCGCGATTTACCATTGGCGCTACAAGGAAAGCTGCTTTTTGCTTCTGGGTTGATCGATACGGTGATTATTGGCAATGCCTATGCGTCGGATGCAGAACTGAAAGCTCTGGCAACGATCGATCGCTACAAACTGACCTTTGGCGTTTCCGTAGAAGCAGAAGCCAGCGAAATCGAACGGAGGATATTAGCTGAAACCAATCATTTTCGTCGCGGTGACAGTAATGCGTTAGTCGCTCGGTCCACACAATCACGGGTGAAATACCGTCCCATCGAAAACCTCCCTCATACAAACCATGAACCGTTTGCTTATGGGGACATCGTTATCGGCAATGATACCTTTGGTCAGTACAAAAACGAATTGCAGATCGTTTTGACCCCTCACCAAGACGCCCGAAAAAACAAAGTCGGCGCTATCCCCAAAGAGGAGTTGCCTTTGTTGGAATATTTGAAACCATGGACCAAATTTGCTTTCGAATTATTGGATTAAATCATTAGAAAAAAGCCGCTGATCACAAAAGGATCAACGGCTTTTCTTAGGTATTAATCTTCTCTTTTGGACTCATCGATTTGATAAACAAATGACGGATCGATCGCTTGATCCAGTGTGTCAAATGCACCTTGGATGCGCCGTTCCACTTCCGCCAAGCCCTCTTTGTCCATCTTTTTGATGTCACTGATATCGATTGGCTCCCCAAAACGGACAGTCACTCGCTTGCGTTTAAATAAATCCTTTAATGTCAGCGGTCCTTGATAAACAGAGGGAACGATCTTGACTTTGGCCATTTTCGCGATCAACGCCATGCCACCTTTTAAGGCCGTTGCATGTCTCGTACCACTTGGGAACATGATCAAGCTAAGATCGGTTTCCTTCAAGATTTTGACTGGCGTCTTTACCGCGCTCGGTCCTGGTTTGTCCCGTTTGACTGGAAAAGCATTGGCATGAATCAAAATGAACCGTAAAATCGGGTTTTTGAACAGCTCTTCTTTCGCCATAAAACTGAATTTCTTTGGCCGAGCAGCCACTGCTAGGTACAATGGATCCCACCAGGTTCGGTGAGGAGCCACTAAAATATAGTTTTCATTTTTAGGTAAAACCTCTTTGTTTTGATAACGAGCATTGCCGTTGATCAAAAATAATACTACGCGAACCACACCGCGCATAAAGCGAAAAAACATACTCATTTTCCTTTCTATTTCTCTCCTATTCAAGTATGCAAAAAAACGGTTTAAATGACAAGCCTTTTTTAGCGTTTCCCATTATTCTTAATCGTAGTATAATACATTGAAATGAATTTAGAACAGGAGTATGCTTCATGTTGCAACCGAACGAACGCATTGACCAATTGTATGCCGATGACATCAAGATTATTCAGAGTTCCGAAGTTTTTTCTTTTTCATTAGATGCTGTCTTATTAGCCAATTACGCTAGAGTACCAAAAAGAGGTGTGATCGTTGACCTTTGTGCAGGGAATGGCGCAGTCGGTTTATTTATCAGCAGAAAAACGACTGCTCATATTTATCAGGTCGAATTGCAGGAACGCTTAGCGGATATGGCGCAGCGCAGTATCGAATTAAATGACTTGCAAGAACAGCTGACGGTCTATCCTATGGATTTGAAGAATCTCTTTCAAAAAATCAAACCTGATTCCGTCGATCTTTTGGTCTGCAATCCGCCTTATTTTAAAAATATACCGACGGCGATCAAAAACCCGAATCCCTATTTAGCGATCGCCCGGCACGAGATCACCACAACTTTAGATGAAGTGATCCAAACCGCCAGTAAAGCGTTAAAAATGAATGGAAGGTTTGCGATGGTTCATCGCCCGGATCGCTTTCTCGATATTTTGGACCATATGCGCACCCATCGAATCGCGCCAAAACGAGTCCGCTTCGTCTATCCGAAAGTAGGCAAAGAGGCCAATATTTTATTGATTGAAGGAATCAAGGATGGTAAGGCGGAAGGGTTTAAAATTGATTCTCCTCTCATTACCTATGATGAAACGGGCTCTTATAGTCCAGAAGTGAAGGCGATGCTCTATGGCTGCTGACAACCATTACTTTTATGTCTTACGTTGCAACGACCAATCCTTTTACGGCGGCTATACTACCGATTTGAGTCGCCGCTTATTAGAGCATAACAAAGGGATCGGGGCAAAATATACCCGTCCCGCTAGTCGCAGACCCTTGCAAATGATCCATGCGGAAAGCTTTTCCACTCGCAGTAAAGCCACTCAAGCAGAAGCCGCCTTCAAAAAATTGCCTCGCAAAAAGAAAGAGGACTACCTGATCAGTCATAGGAAAAGCAATGTTCTCTGACCAAGCATGCAAAAAACTACCTGCGCACGGAAGTTTCCTTCTTGAGGGAGCTTTCTTTCGTGACTTAGGTAGTTTTTTTATCATTATTCATTCCTATTCGGTAACGCCCATTGGGTTTGACTTTTCCCAAATTCTTTCGGGATCACAGAATCAACGGATTGATATTCGAGGGTTTCTTGGGACTTTGGAATCGTGATTGCCGTTAAATAGTTGTTGGTTTCGGAATAGAAACCAATTGTTTCAAAGGAAGGATCAGTCAAATGGTATTGAACCCCCTGCAGTTTAGCAGTTGTTTCCTCATCCACAAAAGTCGGTTGATAGCGAGCATAGTAAACCTGGGCGCCCATTTTAAAATATACGGAGTTATGAGCAGAACCAAGAAATTCAATCTCCCGTTCCACCGGTATTGCTTGATAGATTCCTAAAGTTTCAATCGCTTCATTGCTTTGGATGCGCTGATAAATTGCTGTAGTATCAGATTCGTAATATTTATAGCCTAGAAACATCTTTTCGCGATCTCGGATATTCGGTGTGATCAGCGCATTATACGTTTTGAATTCACCATACACTTGATCCCCAATAAAAAAACCTAATAGACACGTAACGACTATGCCGCCAAGCAATAGCGTCACTTTTGGGTTGCGGTTTTCTCGATAAAGCAGAACCATCAGGAACCCTAATAACGCAATCAGACCAACTACCATGAGAATTGGTAGGATCACATAATAAAAACGCTCACTTTGCAGCCATTTTTCGCTCGTCATAAATGCAACCATTTTTTATTCCTCTTCGATTCCTCACTACTCACTGTCTTACCCTTGGTCAAACAGTAGAAGGATCGTCCTTTCATCCCTTTTCATGCCAATTATCCTCAAGGCGCTCAATTCCCATATAAGTTCTTATGAGATTAATTTTACCATAACTATGTAGAAAAGATAAGTGTTAGATGAATTGCTTTTCACAACAAACATCCATTGACAAAAGGAGGGTTTTATCAGATAATATTGATGCTAATCGGGAATGAATGTCTCCCTCAGTTCTTACTGAAACCGCAATTTTGCTAATGACTTCTACCACTTTTTTTAGTGTGTAGCAGTCATTTTTTTATTTTCACTAGGTCGTCGTATTTGCAGGAGCATTGTTCCTATATTCTTTTTAAAGGATCGTGATAGAAATGATGAAACAAAAAACAACTAATTGGGAACTGACTGCTTTAGGTGTGGTCAGTCTGGTTATTGGCGTATTCGCTGGAGCCGTCGACACCTTCTTTGGGAAGATCCTACTTTCCTTAAGCGCCTTTCGTGATAGTCATTTTTTGCCCTTGATTCTCTTTTTACCCATTATCGGCATTTGTTTTACTTACCTGTTCCAAAAGTATGGCGATCGGAGTCCTCAAGGAATGAACTTAGTGTTTTTAGTCGGACATGAAGAAGAAAAAGACATTCCGTTGCGCTTGATTCCTTTTGTAATGGTGGGAACCTGGCTGACGCATTTATTTGGAGGAAGCGCTGGCAGAGAAGGGGTTGCGGTTCAGTTAGGTGCCACCATCGCCAATCGCTTCGGAAAATGGCTGCGACTAGAAAAGTACGCCAGCACCCTGATCATGATTGGGATGGCTGCGGGATTTGCTGGTTTATTTGAAACCCCGATCGCTGCGACGTTCTTCGCACTGGAGGTACTTGTCATCGGTAAATTCAGTCATCATGCCCTCTTACCAACTTTGCTGGCTGCTTTCACCGCTAGTACGACTTCTCAATTGTTAGGATTAGAAAAATTTAGTTTTGCTTTGTCACCGTCCCCCGATTTGACTTTGGCTGTTTTTCTGAAATTACTTTTGATTGGCTTACTATTTGGTATTGTTGGTGGCAGCTTTGCGGGATTATTAGAAACGATGAAACGGATCATGAAACGACGCTTTCCTCATCCTCTCTGGCGCATTGGCATCGGTTCACTCGTGCTAGTCTTACTTTTTGTCCTTTTGTATCATGGTCGTTATTCAGGTTTAGGAACGAATTTGATCAGCGCTAGTTTCACGAATCAACCAATCTATTCTTATGACTGGCTGCTTAAGATGGTGTTAACTGTACTGACTATCAGTATTGGTTTTTTGGGCGGAGAAGTCACCCCTTTGTTTGCGATCGGCGCCTCTTTGGGCGTCGTGCTGGCACCGCTCTTCGGACTGCCTATCGAACTGGTGGCAGCCCTAGGCTATGCCAGTGTCTTTGGCAGTGCTACTAGCACTTTATTTGCACCGATCTTTATCGGTGGGGAAGTCTTTGGCTTTGAAAATCTGCCCTTGTTTGTGATCGTCTGCTCCGTCGCCTACTTTATCAGTAAACCCTATAGTATTTATCCCTTACAAAAATCATTGGCAGACGGGAAATGATTCACTTTTGATCCCTCCTCCAGAGCAAAAGAAAAAACCGCGAACAAGTCGCGGTTTTTTCTTATTTCGCACGTTTTAAGTAGGTACCTTCAGCTGTATTGATTTCTAGCATTTCGCCTTCTTCAACAAAGTCAGGAACATTGACAACTAAGCCCGTTTCCATCGTTGCTGGCTTGCCTGAACCAGTCACAGTCGCCCCTTTGATCGACGGCTGTGTTTCAACAACCTTTAAGATTACGCTTGATGGTAGTTGAACGCCGATTACTTCGCTGCCGAAGAATTGGATTTTTACTTCCATGTTTTCAAGAATAAATTTCATTTCTTCTTCAACCACTTCAACTGGAATTTCATATTGTTCATAGGTTTCCAGATCCATAAAGAATGCGGTATCGTCCATTGTATATAGGTATTGTACAGCTTTCGTATCGATATGCGCTTTTTCAAATTTTTCTTCTGGACGGAAGGTTGTATCATAAGTCGAACCATTCCGAACGTCCCGTAATTTCATACGCATAACCGTATTTCCCTTACCTGGTTTGTGATGGCTAGCATCTAATACTTTGATAAGTTTGCCGTCTTGAACGAATGTCATTCCAGCTCTTAAGTCACTTGCATTGATCATAATTTTGAAATCTCCTTCACTATGTGATAATCCTTGTCTATTGTATCAAAAAAAGCTGCTTTATTCTAGCTAAATCAGTGGGAAGGTCGCACAAGTTTACGGCGTTTCTCCATATAGTGAGGGTCATACTCATCTGTCTCAATATAAATATAGACTTTTTTATCTGCCATCTGGTGTCGAATATCGGCTTCAATCTCATTAATGATCTCATAGCCGACCTCTTCTTGTTTCGAGGCAATATCAACTTTTGCCGCAATCAAAATTTCTGATGGTCCTAAATGCACCGTTTTAACATCAATCAAGCGATCAACATCTGGCCGTTCAAATGCTCTTTTGATCACTGCTAGATCCCGTTTTGTGACACTTTCGCCAATCAGTAGACTGTAAAATTCGCGGGCTAAGAAAATGGCTGCTACCATCAATAAAAGACCAATCAATAAACCACTGAAGGCATCAAAAAATGCGTTACCCGTAATCATGGTTAAAATCGTACCAAATAGTGCGATCATTAGGCCGATCATTGCACAAAAGTCT
Organism: Enterococcus sp. NPDC086594; assembly: GCF_044746145.1. Taxonomy (NCBI): domain Bacteria; kingdom Bacillati; phylum Bacillota; class Bacilli; order Lactobacillales; family Enterococcaceae; genus Enterococcus; species Enterococcus sp. NPDC086594. Next base: position 86,392 of record NZ_JBIVBP010000002.1, on the reverse strand, counting down.
TCTGTGAAAATGATCAGAATCTCACTATGCCGACTTTCTTTCAAAAAACGATAGATTGGTTGACGTTCCACATTCAGTTCGCGGATCTCCTTGATCGCGATCCACAACGAACTTCCTTCAACGATCATCCCGAAAATCAAAATAGCGATCACCAACCAAGCGTTACCAACTTCATGGGCAGGATGCAGCAGCTTTTCTACCGCTTCCATCACACCGAGTGCGCCCCCACCAAAGAAGAGCATCATCGCAACGATCGTGCTAAAAAAATATTTCGCCCGACCTTCTCCAAACTGATGCAGTTCACTTTGGCCCTTTGTTGCCCGTTTATCCCCGATCAATAAAAAGATTTGGTTGCTACAATCCACGACACTATGAATGCTTTCATTCAACATGGCTGCACTGCCACTTAGTGCATAACCGACAAACTTACTAATAGCCACCAAAATATTTGAGATCAGGGCAGCGATGACCGCCATCATACCATTTGCTTTCTTTTCCACACCTTACGCTTCCTCTCATCAATAAATTCCCTGTCTTTTACTCTGCTATTCTTCTCAAATGAATCACGGCTGACTGAGTTTCTTCAATCAACAGGTGCTTGTTTTTTCAACTTTGCTTCTCGGCGACTGATTTTTTTGGTCCAAAATCCACCTGAGATATACTTGGGTTCATAGCTGATGATAAACGCTCGTTCTTCCACCGCTTTGATGGTTTGATAGAGCTTTTTCTCACTTTTTCTTTGGGAAAGAATCTCTAAAATCAGTCGTGGCCCTTCTAAGCCTTCTCCATAACTTTGTGTAACTCCGTAGCCTTCTTGTCGTAAGATCTTAGGCAAACTTTTTTCCTCATCCGTATTACTAGGTAGGATCACTGTGACCATTGTATAGCCCAGAGCCAGCTTATCTTCGATTTTGATACCAATACTGACTCCTGCAGCATAACCTAATGCATAGAATAAGAGATTCAGCGGGTTGTCCAAACGATCCAATACCATAGATAAGCCTAAAATATAGATCGTGATTTCGATCATACTCACTAATGGGGCAATCACGCGATACCCTTTCATTGTCAATAAAAATCGCAGTGTGTTCAATGTAACATAGGCGAGATTGATAAAGAAAATCATCGCCAGCATTTGTAGATCAACTTCCATCTTTGATTCCCCCTTGTTCTTAGCATATCAAAAGGCAAGAGAAAATTAAAATATTTGAGCAGGATTTAATTACTAAAATAGCTAAATAAAATTTATACTGGGGAAGATATAGTGCTTAAGTGATTTCATTGATCACTACCATGTCATGATTTTGCTCATTGGTCCATTGCCTGTGGTTTCACTCTCTTCTATTGATCGAAAAGCATATCCACCAAAGTGGGAAAATCAATTTAAACCACCGCTCGTCTGTTTCAGACAAAAAAGAAGTCCAATGGCAACTGGACTTCTTTTTGTCTGAGCAACTTTTACAGTGTTCGATCATATTCACGATTGCAGAACATGCTTACTTGTTTTCCAAGGGGTTATTCGTCAGCACCAGGTACGAAACTCAGCTCCCAACGAAGGGTTCCTTGATAACTTGTTGCTTGCGGCCTCGCGCCAATAGGGATTTCCAGCTCGACACTTTTTTGCATGGTATGCTCGTTTCCATAGCGTTGAATCCAAGTACCCGTCCCTTGATTTTCATTGGCACGTGCAATCACTTGGTTCTGCGGTCCTAGCTCAATTGCTTCAACGTAGTCTGGTGCTTCAGAGCGATTTTCTTTAGAGGTGACCATTTCAATATTATTCAAATGCACACTCGCTCCTTTTAAATAGTGCTTAAACGCATCCGTGCTTACGAACCCTTTCTCAGATAATCGGGCACTCAAGGTCCAGCCATTTGGGAGAAATCGACGATCGGAAACCTGAATATAGTTTGGTCGTTCGGTTGATTCATGATCATCCACTGAAGAAATTCGTTGCGGACGCGCCGGATAGCGGCTTGTCGACGAGCGAATCGGTACTGTACCAAAATCGAATTGTGAAACAAAGTCTATACTGATAAACCCGCGATTTTCTGGTATCAATGGTGGATTTTCAGGTAGAATTGGTTGATCAGGATCAAGGGGATCTTTTGGGTCAACGTCACCAATGGGTTCCACAGTGGTTGATGCTTCTGCCCATTTACCATCAAGAAATGCCTGAGCGGTGACCACCTCACCTTGAGTAAAATACTGGAAAGGTTCTAAATCAGATAGATCAAGTAAATAATGCCCGTTTTCATCCGCTTGGGTGTGAAAATACGTGCTATTGCCAGCACTATCGACTGTCGTTTCAAGCGTCGGTTCTGGCATCAGTCCCTCTCTTTGGAATCGAAGGTAGCTACCAGGATTGGCGGTTCCCGAAATCGTATAGGCATTAGGTAAGGTTCTATCTTCTGTCAAAGGATCGATGGTCACCGTGATGTCTGGGATTCTCTCAAATAATAGACGTTGTGAACGAGAAGCAAACTGCGAGGCAAACCCTCGACTTGTTTCCTCATTCAGTGAAGATACATTGGTCACATTGGTGTTGGTTCCGGAAATCGCCGCAGTCATGGACAGAATCGGTTGCCACTGAAAATCAGATGGATCTCCTGTATTTCCATGCCGCCACTGGCGAATCGCCTGATTCTTTGCAGTGATTCCTCCCCCTTCAATTAGACCATTTGTTGTGGTCGTTATCGGGCGGGTTCTTTGCAAATTGACACGCTTGGCATCGTCGATCGTCAATCTTGCGGGATTGTTGGCACCGCTAAAGAAAAGTAGGCGTTGGACAGGTTGTGGGCTGTCCGTAAGAATATCTAAGGTAGCATCTTTGCCTACGTTGAGATTGCCAGTCGTGCCAGAGAAGTGGAAGATATTTGCGGTTGTATTTTGATTTGTTGCTTCAACCTCTAAGGTGCTGCTGTCTTCTAAGGTTACATGAGTATTGGCACTCAACCAGAAAATATGACTATACAACGTTCGGTTTGTAGCAGTAACTGACAAGCGACTTTTTTCCATTAAGCGAATATCATGGGGCGTGCCTGATGTGATGACTGCCGGACTGTTGTTTTGTGTATTTAATGCCAATTCCGCACCTTTTCCTAACTCAATGCGTCCATTGCCAGCGACAAAGCGAATATTGGCGCCGCCTGCTTCGCCAGCTGAACCGTTGGCATTTAATGATAGTCGGGCATTATTCCCTAGTATGAGACGCGCGTTCGTATTATAAAAATCAAGATTTCCTGAGCTGATCGTCGACATTTCGACGTTTGCTCCCTCACGAAGCTCGATTTGGTTGATTTCAAAATTCGCTTGGGTGTTCGAGTGAATCATCCAAGAAGCATTGAAGTCTGATGTATATCTAGGCGTTTGGTGTGAAACCGAATGTCCAGAAAAGCTGGCTCGAGAGTGCAACCCGTAAAACAACTGATTGCCAGTATGGTTGAGATTGTGGTACCGAATGATTGAACGCTGCTGATTTGACATGTTCAAATCATGATATTCAATTGCCCCCCAAAAGTTTCCATGGTAAAGTTCCAAATTTTGCAAGGTAATGTCCCATGGGGAATCAGGATTGACACTCGAATCGCGGAAACAGATCGCTACGGCTCTAAGATCCATCTGAAAGGTGTCGAGACCATCGATGATTAACGTTCTTGAAACTCTCGAGGCATTGATATAAACATAGGCTAATCCGCCATTAGGATTGGCGCTGCTGCTCCAGCCGTCAATTCCCGTAATGCCTAAACGAGGATTATCGTTCGTTTGAAAACTGGCTGTCAAATAAATATAATTGACCGTCGGATCGACCATTGCAGCCATAAATTCGACCCAGTTAGCAACCCCTCTCTTTTTTACGTCGTCGCCTAACAGATATAGATTGCCAGGATCTGACTCTGATTCGTCAGGAATCTGGCTTTCTATTTCCTTCTCTTTTGGTAATTGATCCTCTTTGTCCTCTTGATCGAATTGGTCAGTGGAGTCACTCGAATCGGTTAGCGCATCCTCTTGTGTATCCGTAGGGTTTGTCTCCCGTGCTTCCTTTATTTCAAGTATTATCATTGATTCTGCTACTTCAAATGGAAACGCCCCTGCTGTATCAACTACCAATGGAACCAAAAAATCACTTCTAGGGATATCAGTCGTTAGTTTCCAACCATTCTCTTCAGTGGTTGACGTAATTTTGACTCCCTTTGGCAACTCCTCTTCAACAAAAACCGCAGATTGCGGCAACCGGATCGCTATTTCACTAATGGGACGGCCCGTATGAAACGCAACTAGTAACATGTCTCCTACAGTCCCGGCTTTCGTTGATTCATCAAAATAAATGGCAACTTTTCCCTCAGCCTCTTTCTCTCGTATCGGTTCGAATGGGTCACTCGCAACCGTTTCTTCCTCCAGCTGTGCAGCAAAGAAAATGTTTGAAGAAAACACACTCATGGTTGAAAAAAAGTAGAGTCCTCCAAGTAAGCCAATAATGATGGTGAAATATACCTTTCTCTTTTTCTTGTTCATTTGTTGATGCCCCACCTTTCAGCGTATCTTTCCCTTGAAATCGATCATGGATCAGTCCTTCCCAAAGAGCAGCTTTAACCATCAGGACGCTTGCTTCCTTTTTTCAATTACGGCTGATCAGAAAACCACAATCCTGCCATCGATTTTAAATGACAAAAGAAATCGCCAATTAAAATAACAAACATTATAAATAACGATGGTTTTGATCGTTTCACTTTATTCTATAGCCCACGCTATTGCTTAGTAAAATCAGAATATTCCTCAGTCGGTGAAAAATGTAATTCGACTAAGTATTTTGTGAAATCGGCAGTTTCAGCACACAAAAAAAACAGCTAGATGTTCGCCATCTAGCTGAAATCATTCATCGTTATGCTCAAAGGACTACTTCTATTAAAAGTAACTGTCTCTGCTATTTAGAACGAAAATAGCCATTTGAAGATTCTGCTTGTTGATCGTCTTCAATCATTCCTTTTAATGATCGATCTAAAACGGACCGTTTTTTCTCACCATTTTTTTTATTGTTGGCTCGAAACTCGCTGCGTGTCATCCCAACAGAGGGGTGGCGATTGAATTTTTTGACGGTTGGATCGCTTTCTTCTTTGACTTGATAAGCTGCTGGTTCAGTGTCAAATAACAAATAACTTTCTTGTTTTTTTGCCATTGCATCCATCAAATCGTTCGGCGTAATTTCAGGTTTTTGCTCATCTGGAATAATTGATGCAGGAATATATTTAGGCACGAAGTAAGAGCGTCCCGAATATTCTTTTTTTGAAGAAACAGGAACCTCAGCTTTTTCCTTCTTACTAGTCACTTGATAAGAAGAATGGTTCGCTTCTTTGCCAAAAAAATTGGTTTTTCCTGTCGGCATCTGCTCTTTCACCGGACGTTTTCCGTACTGAGGCAAGTTGGCACGGTGATTGGCAAGCTCTTCTTTTTGACGAACATTGTGCCCTCGATCGCGTTGGCTGGACTGCACTTTACGCTGCAAAGATTGACTTTCTTCCTTGTGAGAATGACTCACGGGATCTTTGATTTCGGTTAAAATCCAATCATCTGCTTTACTGAATGCGGGGCGATGCTCGGATTGAAGCTTCACACCGTCTGTATCATCATAAGCAGGAAAACGGAAGTGTTTTCGTTTCACATCTAAATAATTTGCCACTGTACTCATCCTCTTACATGCATTTTTTTCATCATACCACAAATAAAAGAGAATTTCACGAAAGACTGCGCCATTTCAACCGAAGTCGCTTCAATTGTCTCCCCTTGGAGGCACTGACTCCGTCAAACTTGCCGCATTTGGTTCTTTGATATGGGCAAATAATGGATCGATCTGCCAAATATCTGCTGCATAATTTCGCACCGTTTCATCCGCCGAAAACTTCCCAGCATTCGCAATATTCATTAGACTGATTTTTTGCCAGCGATGAGTATCTTGATAAGCAATATCCACCCGATGCTGTGCATCACAATAGGCGTGGAAATCTCTTAATAAAAAGTACTCATCATTGTATTTCAAAAGTGAATCAAAAATCTCGCGGCCTTCTACTTGAATATTGGGGATTGTCCCGTCAATAAAGGCATTGACTACACGTTGCAATAGTGGATCTGACTCATAATACGCATAGGCAGAATAATTACGCTGGGCGTAATACTGATACACTTCTTCTTCGGTTAGCCCAAAGATCGCGATGTTTTCATCACCGATTGCATCTCGAATCTCAATATTGGCACCATCTAAAGTGGCGATCGTTACTGCCCCATTTAGCATCAACTTCATATTGCTTGTCCCAGAAGCTTCTTTGGAGGCCAATGATATTTGTTCACTGACATCCGCTGCTGGGATAATTTTTTCTGCTAAAGAAACGTTGTAATTTTCTAAAAAAACAACCTTGATTTTATCATTGATGGTTTCATCATAATTGATCAGATTCGCCACTTCATTGATGACTTTAATGATCGATTTTGCGTAGTGATAGCTTGGTGCGGCTTTGGCACCAAAGAGAAAGACTCTTGGATGAAACGCAGCAGTTGGATCGTCTTTGACCTCAAAGTAGAGCTTTAGAATATGCATAAGATTTAGTAATTGTCGTTTGTATGCATGCAGACGCTTGATCTGCACATCAAATATTGCCGTCGGATCTACTGTGATGCCCGTTGCTTTTTGAATGTACTGTGCTAGTGCACGCTTGTTACTCATTTTTGCGTCGGCAATTTGTTGGAGAACAGTTTCGTCCTCATAATAGTTTTTGAGTAGTTGCAGGTCTAATGGATCATTGCGCCAGCTTGTACCGATGGACTGATCCAATACTTTGGCTAACGGTTGATTGGCTAGCTGAAGCCAACGCCGTTGCGCGATGCCGTTGGTCTTATTGTTGAAACGGGCAGGATAAATAAGGTAAAAGTCATGGAGTACCACTGATTTTAGTAAATCAGAATGGAGCTTGGCTACGCCATTGACACTGTGGCTGCCGATGATCGCGAGATGTGCCATATGGACTTGATCATCAATAATGATTCGTGTCCGTTCCAGTAAGGCTTGCGGATGGACCCCTTGCATCGTTTCCACAAAACGGCGATCAATTTCTTTGATGATCTGATCCATTCTCGGCAAAACTTCTTCAATCATGCGCACGGGCCATTTTTCTAAGGCTTCCGCCATGATCGTATGGTTCGTATAACTCATGACTTTCACGGTGATCGACCACGCTTGTTCCCAAGCAAGACCTTCTTCATCAACTAAAATGCGCATCAGTTCTGGGACGCAAAGGGCTGGGTGCGTATCATTGATGTGGATCGCTACTCGTTCACTCATCATGGCCAAAGGTAAATTCAATTTTTTATAATAACGGACGATACTTTGGATCCCTGCAGACACAAAAAAGTATTCTTGCATCAGCCGGGTCCGTTTGCCTGTCTCATTGGAATCATCGGGATACAAGACCGCTGTCAGATTTTCCAATGCTTGCCGCGATTCTAGTGTCGCGTAGTGCGCCTCATCTTCGGCAGGAACCTCAACACTCCATAAACGCAAGGTATTGAGATGGTGATTTTGGTAGCCAACCATTGCTGTATCATAAGGAACCGCCCGCCAGGTAAAGCCACCTTCATAAACTGGGGCTAATTTCCCGTCCTCTCCGTTAACGAGATAGACATGGCCCCCGAAACGAATAGGCACCGCCTTGCTTTCTTTGCGGACTTCCCAAACATTCCCCGAACGCAACCAGTCATCGGGCAACTCTACTTGATGACCGTCAATAAATTTTTGTTTAAATAATCCGTAGCGATAGCGGATCCCATTGCCATTTCCCGGCAAACCTAAAGAAGCCAATGAATCCATAAAACAAGACGCTAAGCGACCGAGTCCCCCGTTGCCTAAAGCCATGTCTTTTTCCGTCTCTGCAACATCGTCAAGTGAAACCCCTAACTCTTCAAAAACGGCTTCCGCTTGCTCCAACAGCTGCATATTTAACAGATTACTCTTTAACATTTTGCCGGGTAAAAATTCGATTGAAAAATAATACGCTTGTTTCTGGTCCTCCAACAAGAGATTTTTTCTGGTCTGGCGCCAGTCTTCTGAATACATTTGCTTCACGACATTGGCTAGCGCCTGAAACAATTCCTGCGGTGATGCTTCATCGATCTCTATCGCAAACAGTTCGTGCACGTTGGTTTCTAACAGATCACGCAATCGTTCTTTTGTCATAGGGTTACACTCCTTTATGCTAACCGTTTATAAAAAAGAAGAATTCTTGCCGCCAGAATGGCTAGTCATACAACTAGCCGCTCTGTTGCAGACAAGGATTCTTCTGTCTTAAAACAATCAAACTTTGATATTATTATACAACTCAACATAAAGATCTGAGCTTTGATTCCAGCTAAAATCTTTTTTCATTGCTTGCTTGACTAATGCCGTCCATGTTGTCGGATCCGATTCATATAATTCAATCCCCTGTTTTAAGGCATTCATCAAGTAAAAAGGTGAAAACTCTTGGAAGCCAAAGCCGGTTCCTTGTTTCGTGATCGGATTATAGGAATCCACCGTATCTTTCAAGCCACCGATTTCATGAACGATCGGTAATGTACCATAACGCATCGCGATCATCTGCGATAGTCCACATGGTTCAAAAGCCGAAGGCATCAAGAAGAGATCCGCTGCTGCGTATAACTTTTGCGCCAATGCAATATCAAAAGAAATCGCGGCAGCACATTTGTCAGGATATTTCTGCGCAAAGTAGCGAAAGCCTTCTTCAAAATCATGTTCGCCAGTCCCTAGTAAGATGAACTGAACATCAAACTGCAAGAGGTTTTCCATTTCTTCAAGAACTAAATGGAACCCCTTTTGAGTGGTCAAACGACTAACAACGGAAATCAGCGGAACCTCTTTACGAGTTGGCAAGCCAAACTGTTCTTGTAGCGCTCGCTTGTTTTTAGCTTTTCCTGATAAATCCTCGACACTGAAAGGATAGTCCAAATGAGGATCGGTTTCTGGATCATTCATTTCATAATCAATTCCATTCAAGATACCGCTTAGCTTGCCACTTTCCATGCGTAAAATGACTTCAAGACCACAACCAAACTCAGCTGTTTTGATTTCTTCACTATAGGAAGGACTGACGGTCGTGATGCGGTCCGCATACAAGATTCCTGCTTTCATAAAGTTCAAGCAATCGTTTAAACGCAAGGTTCCATCATCATATCTTTCCGTACCCATCCCAAAAAGATCCGGTAAAATATCGCGACTATACCACCCTTGAAACCCAATGTTATGGATCGTCAAAACGGTGCGTATGTTTTGATACGCTTGGATCCAATGATATTTTTCTTTGATCAAGAACGGAATCATCGCCGTATGGTAATCATTGACATGTACGATGTCTGGAATAAATTCAATGCGTTCCATCATTTCGATCACGGCTAATTGGAAGAAAGCAAAGCGTTCCCCATCATCATAAAAATCATAGAGCCGTTCGCGACCAAAATAGTAGAGATTGTCTATGAAATAATAAGTCACAGCGCCTAGAACTAATTTTTTGATCCCACAATATTGCTTGCGCCAGCCGACCGCCACTTCAAAGGAAAAACATTCTTCCATTTGGTCTTGGTATTCGGCAGGCATTTTCGTGAAATAAGGTAAGACGACAACTGTCTCGACGCCTTTTTTGACCAACTCTTTTGGCAATGCACCTGCAACATCCCCTAACCCGCCTGTTTTAAAAAACGGAGCGCACTCTGCTGCTGTAAACAAAACCTTCATGCGCTTGCTCCTCCGATTACATCTTCTGTCACATGAGAATTCTTCTTAATGACAATCGGGGTTTCTTTGGTTCCCTGCACTTTTACACCTTCTGCGATGGTTACATTTTTATCTAAGATCGCATAAGAGACTTCGGCACCTGCTTTGATTTCGTTATTTCCGAAAATGATCGCGCCTTTGACTTTTGCCTCAGGATGGATTTTCGTACGGCGAGCAACCAGTGACTGCTCGACAGAGCCTTCAACGATGCAACCAGAAGCAAAGTGGCTATTTTTCACCTCAGACGTTTCCGAGTAATAGGTTGGTACTTCATTCTTCAATTTGGTATAGATTTTTTGATTCGAATAAAGCAATGAGGTGAATTTATGCACATCTAGCATGTCCATATTTGTTTGATAATAAGAAGAGATATCATAAATGTTACTTAAGTAACCAGTGTACTCATATAGGCCAGTGTTCTCCACAGAGATCATCTCTCGTAAAAATTGACCGAGATCTGCCGTTGCGCCAACTTTTTGCCCTTCTTTAAGAGCCGCGATCAGACGATCCGTTTGAATGATAAAAATATCCGTACACAAGTTGACTAGGGAGCCAACTTCCCCTTTTTTCGCTTGGATCGCTTCTTCTAAGTGTCCTTCACTGTCAACATTAAACAACAAGTCACTTTCAGAAACATTGTCACTGCCGATGCGTTTATACACCACAGTCATTTCATTGCCTTGTAGTTGATGAATTTTCAGCAAAGCACGCAAATCGATGTTGCATAAGATTTTGCTGCCCATAAATACAGTGTGATCTGATTTTGATTTTTCCAAATAGTCAATGACGTTATAGTAGTACTCTTGCCCTTCGGCTTGCTTTTTCAATGAGTCTTGGAATAAGTGGATAAAGAACCGGTTTTGAACACCGTCCAAGTTCCACTCTTTTCCACCACCGATATGATCAAAAACTGACTGGGTCTCTCCTTCATTGAAAATCATGTAGACTTGTTTGATGTTGGCATTTTCAATACTTGAAAGATTGAAATCCAACAAGCGATATTTGCAGTCAAACAACAAGGTCGACAGCGGACGATTCTCCGTTAATGGCATCAAGTCTTGGTATCGCTGTAGGTTCCCTAAAATTGCACACATTTTATTAGTTCTCATCAATCGTCACCCCTAAAATTTCAGAATAGCCGACTACGGCAATTTCGTCTGTTCCATCGATCTCTGCGTCGTCACCAATCACTGCATTTTCCCCAACGATCACTCGATTTAATTTGACATTTCTGCCAATCACCGCTCCAGGCATGATTACGCTATCTTTGATAGTCGAGCCTTCTTTCACTTGCACGTTCTCTGATAAAATACTGTGCTCGATCTCCCCAGCAACATAGCAGCCGTCCATCACAAGCGAATTTTTAGCAGCACCGGTTTCAGTTACAAAGTGCGGTGGTGCGATTGGGTTTTTGGAGAACACTTGCCAGCTTTTATCCCGGATATTCAACTCCATAGCTGGATCAATAAATTCCATGTTGGCTTCCCACAATGAATCGATCGTTCCTACGTCTTTCCAATAACCAGAGAAGCGATAGGCAAAAACGTTGTCGCCGCTTTCTAGATAAGAAGGAATCACATGTTTCCCAAAATCGACCATTTCGCCGTCTTTTGTGTAGTTACTCAATAGCATACTGCGTAGACGACTCCAATCAAATATATAGATCCCCATCGAAGCAAGATTGCTTTTTGGTTCGGCTGGTTTTTCATCAAATTCGATGATGCGGTCATTTTTATCAGTATTCATGATCCCGAAACGAGAAGCATCTTTCATCGGAACTTCGAGAACTGCAACCGTCAATGAAGCATCATTTTCTTTGTGTTTTTCCAGCATTTCTTCGTAATCCATTTTGTAGATATGGTCGCCGGACAAAATCAAGACGTATTGCGGGTCCATCTCATCGATATAGGCGATGTTTTGATAGATGGCATGGGCAGTTCCCTCAAACCATTTTTCGCCTTCTGAATTTGAATATGGCTGTAAAATCGTCACACCGGTACTGATTCCATCCAATCCCCAACTGGCGCCATTGCCGATATGGTTGTTCAGTGCTAAAGGTTGGTACTGCGTGACTACACCCACATTTTTGATTCCAGAATTGACACAATTACTCAACGTGAAATCGATGATCCGATACCTGCCGCCAAACGGAACTGCTGGCTTGGCAATATTTTTTGTTAGTTTCCCTAAACGAGTCCCTTGTCCTCCTGCGAGGATCATTGCTAACATTTCTGTTTTCATTTTGTTTGGTGATCTACTCACCGTTCCCCCTCTACTCTTTTTTTATGCTTTCTTTACTGCTTTTTTACGAGTCATTTTGATTTTTTCTGGTTTGATAATCAAAGCCCCAAGTGCAGGCAAAATTGTTTTGATTTGATAGTCGTATTGTTTAAAAGGGGCATTACTGGTCTGGCAGTCTTGGTTATTAGCCACCCAAGTTCCACCAAATACATCCCGTTCAGTGTTTAAAATCTCTCGATACGTTCCTTCGTATGGCACGCCGATCGCAAAATCGTGACGCTCCACTGGTGTCAGATTGACAACAACGATCAAGAAATCTTTTTTCGTTTTTCCTTGTCGTAAGAAAGTCAATGTCGTTTCATCTAAGTTGTCTGCATCGATCACCATCAATGAATCTTCTTGATCATCCAATTCCCAAAGGGCTCGTTCTTCTTTGTATAGTTCATTCAAGGTCTGGGTGAAGAACTGTATTTTTGCATTTAATGTGTCGTTTAAATCGCCCCATTCAAGCCCATGATCATATTTCCATTCTAAAAACTGCCCCCATTCACTACCCATGAATAACAGTTTTTTCCCTGGATGCATCATCATGTACGTATAGAGATTTCGTAGTTGTGAAAACTGTTTGTAGCGGTCCCCCCACATTTTATGCATCAAACTTTTTTTACCATGAACGACTTCATCATGAGAAAGTGGCAAGATATAATTTTCTTGCATCCGATACATGAAAGAGAAAGAAAGCAGATTTAAATGATCTTTACGGAAAATCGGGTCCATTTCATAAAAACGCAGGACATCGTTCATCCAGCCCATATTCCATTTATAATCAAATCCTAACGCGCCTTCTTCGACCATTCCTGTTATTTTGGTTTCAGACGTACTTTCTTCTGCAATCATGACCACTGCTGGATGGGCTAACTTGATAACAGAATTAAGCTTCTGTAAAAAGTAATAGCCTTCAAAGTTGCGATTGCCCCCTTCGTGATTTGGTTCCCATGGACCTTCATCATAATCGCGATAGATCATGTTGGAAACGGCATCTACCCGAATACCATCAATATGATAAAATTCGATCCAGAACAAGGCACTTGAGATCAGAAAGCTTTGGACTTGTGGTTTGCCGAGATCAAAGTTGATCGCACCCCAGCGAACATTTTTGGCACGGTTTTCATCCATGTATTCAAATGTCGGCGTGCCGTCATAATAAGCTAGGCTGTCATCATTGACACAAAAATGTCCTGGTACCCAATCAACAAAGACACCAATATTTTCTAAATGGCATGCCTCTACAAAGTCTTGAAATTCTTCTGGTGTCCCATAATAGGAACTGAGCGCAAAATAACCTGTCAGCTGATAGCCCCACGAGGTACCTAATGGATGTTCCATCAAAGGCATAAATTCAATATGGGTATAACCCATTTTTTTCACATAAGGAATAAGTTCATCTTTTAATTCAGAGAAGCGATAAGGGGTGCCGTCTTCGTGGTGCTTCCACGAGCTGGCATGAACTTCATAAATATTTAGAGGTCGATTAAATGTTTTCTGTCTTTTTTTGCGGCCTTGCCATAGTCCATCCCGCCATTTTTTTTGTGGGATCGAATGCAACACGGCAGCAGTTCCTGGTCGAGCTTCGAAATGGACAGCAAAAGGATCAATCTTCAATACTTCTCGTCCATTTGCTTGTTTGACTTTGTATTTGTAAAGCTGTCCTTCTTTTACTTGGTTGGTCTCAATCTCCCAGACCCCAGATTCTGCCCTTTTATTCATTGGCAAAGTGTCTGTCCATTGGTTGAAATCACCAACCAGCCAAACTTGTTGAGCGTTTGGTGCCCAAACACGAAACACATAGCCGTCATCCGCTTGATGGGCTCCTAAGAAATGTTGGACATAAAAATTTTCACCGCTCAGAAAGTCCTTTTCTGCAGTCAGTACCTGTTGTTTGGTAACCACTCTCTCATCAGTCCTCCTTCGACTCATCTTGATCGCTTATTCTTTAACGATCGATCATTGTCCCATTTTTTCATAGAGAAGCATTTGCAATCAAACGATCTCTACTGTTAGCATAGCATAAAATAAAATTCTAGTAACCTAATAACCCTATGATACGAACGAATTATTCAGGACAGAAAAAAACAGCTTGAACGTATCTGTTCAACCTGTTTCAGCTCTACTTTTTAGCTTTTGGAAAATGAAGTATGTGACTACACTTAACTGAAACAAACTTGCCAAAACCAGGATGAAAACAATCATCACCGGAAGTGTCTCAGTTAATTCAACATATGCCAGCAGTGTCCCAAATGCAGAAGAGGCGGAGCAAAAACACCAGAATCGAAACCCGTAAAAACTCGTCACTACGGTATAAAGACTAATAATCCCCAATAAGAAAAGCTGAGTAAATCGGTCAAATACCGTATCGGTATAATAAATTTCACCTAACATGACTTGGATCTTACCAAAACTAGTTGGTACTTTATAAAGCGTCAGCAATGCACCGATCAAACTGAATGCACCAATCAAAAGATGACTGCCAGCTAAGCTGATTCGAATGTTTAGTTTCACGCGTCCTTCACAACCTTCAATCTTCGATCCTTTTACGAAAACAACTGCTTCTACAGCCGTTTCCCTTCTTCGCTAGAGCCGAAATCACCTTCAATTATTTTGCTTGCCAAAGCTCTTTTACTTGCCCATCGGTGTAAACTTTATAGGCTTTATTTACTGCCAAGGACTTGTCTGCGTGACCAATTAAGTAATAATTGCCATCACAGTCAAACTCTCCCTCACTCAATAATTTATAACTCGTTAATGGACCACCTGCCATTTTTTTCGCCAAATAACGAAGGGCATTCGCGGGATTCACTAAATAGTTTTGATTCACTAGCCAATCAATAACCACTGAAACGATCGTATTTGCCCTAAATCGTTCCTTTTGCTTTAATGCGAGAATGAGATCTCCATCAGAAAAACGCGTTTCATCGATCCCCGCATTTGTAATTGCTTGCCGTGCCGCTTCTATCTCTGACATTGATACGAATGTAATCATTTCTGCTTTCGTTTTATTCCGTTCCAACTGTTCAAAATCAACCGTTTTATATCCTTCCATTTTTATATCCCCTTTCAACGTTCTAAAATCATCATATCATCAAGAAATCAAATCTCCAAACAAAACGATCGTTATATTTTAATTTTTATTCATCAAATTATCATTTTAATGAACAAGAAAAAAAGCTATTAGAATACCATCTAACAGCTTTGTAATATTCAGAAAATTTAAAACAAATAACATAATTATTAGAAATCTCAATTATCATTGAAAAAAAACGTGTTGTATGAACCTGCCTTTTTCGCTAAGTGAGCGAGCACTGATCGTTGCAAGAAAATATCCTTTTCAGCAGATGGATAACGGCCGTTTTTTAGATTATCACAATTTATTTCTTCCAGCAAGAAATCTAGCTCGGAACTAACGATTTTCAACTGTTGAAGCGATTCTAGAAAAATACTCGGACGCACTTTTTTGTTTTTACGGATACGTTCAAAGATGACACTTACTTGATCTAAGTAATAGACCGGATCGACATCGCCGATCAAATCCATTAGTTCGTCATAAACCGATAGATTTTGCAGCTGGCGATTTGCTTCAAAAAAAGCCGGCAGCGTTGGTGGCCATGGCGCTTCTGCGTATGAGATCATCTGAAAACTTTCATGGGCCAAGGAATAAACAATCCCCTGCTCCACCTCCTGCAAACAACCATAGAAGTATTTATTTTCATTACTTAATGTCGCAAAGTTTTTGAGAAAACCAGCGATTTCTTGTGTTGACCAATCAAGGGCATCTTGATAAAAACCGTCACTTTCTTGCAGCTGCTTTTGATCTTCTTCAGTATAAACAGGAAAACCTAAAAAATAGCGTCGATTTTGGCGGATGATCAAAGCTGATGCGATCAGACGGTCAAGGGTTTTATCAAATGACACCTCTGGAAACTTCGCTTTTAGCTCTCGTAGTGTCGGTGGTTCCTGACAGCTTAAAAGCACATGAACCAAATCATGGAATTCAGAAGATGCCAGGATCGGTTGCAACGAACGATAATGGGGACTATAAAAAAATTTCACTGTGTGTACTCCTTATTAAAAAAATCATGAAAAATGCTGGCTTGATCTACCAAAACAGATCTCACCAGCACTCTGACATTTATCCTAATTATCCTTCGAAAACCGCTGTTAATTGAGGAACGATTTGTTTTTTACGAGAAACAACGCCAGGTAAAAAGGCACGATGGTTCGTTAATGTCGTTTCAAACGCTGCTTCTACTGGGGCAATTGGTTCACCAACAACTAATAGCTCAGAATTACTGTCTAAGATATCAGTAGCAACAAGCAAGAACAAATCATAGCCATTTGCTGACATTGATTCTTTCATGGCAGCTTCCAATTCTGCTTGACGGTCAAAGACCTCTTTTAGGTCGACTGTATTGACTTGTCCGATACGGATGTTTTTCCCGCCCATTGGGAAGCTTTTTGCATCAAGATCCAGCAATTCTGCTGCTGATTTCGTTCCAAGATTTGTGCCGGCTTTCAACATATCCAATCCGTATGCTTCCAGTTCAACACCTGCTAAAACCGCTAATTCTTTTGCTGCCGCTACATCTTCATCGGTACATGTTGGCGATTTGAACAACAATGTATCGGAGATGATCGCTGAAAGCATGATTCCTGCGATCGCTTTTGGAATTTCCACTTGATTTTCTTTGTATAACTTCAATACGATCGTACTGGTACAACCAACAGGTTCTGCACGATAATACAACGGATTGGCTGTCTCAAAGTTAGCAATACGGTGATGATCAACCACTGCCAACACTGTAACATCAGCGATATCTGCCGCACTTTGCTGAAACTCATTGTGATCCACCAGCATTACTTCTTGTGTTTCCTTAGTTACTGAATCGATTACACGAGGAGTAGCCAGGCTAAAGGTGTCTAGTGCAAATTGTGTTTCTTCATTCGGTGTACCTAGCGCCACCGCTTCACAGTCTTTCCCAAGTTGATTTTGTAAGTTTGCAAAGGCAATCGCTGCACCAATAGCGTCGGTATCAGGATTTTGGTGACCGAATACTAATATTTTCGACATTTCTTCATCGCTCCTATTTCAATTGATATTCACTTTCTAATCATAGTAAAAAAACAGGAAAGAAGCAATAGCAATCTCTTCTTTCCTGTTTTGATCAACGGGTTAAGTAGCCTTTATAGTCATCTACATGGAGCAAACGTTTGGCATTTTTCACCCGATCTTCGGTTGGTGGTTCGATCCCTTCAAGGGGATATTTCAAGCCTAGCTCATCCCACTTGTATTTCCCCATCGTGTGATAAGGTAAGATCTCAACTTTATCGACATTCTTCAACGTCTTGATAAATTCATCCAAACGGATCAAGAAGTCATCATAATCGCTTCTAAAAGGAACCAGCACATGACGAATCCAGACGGGCTGATTGATCTCTGAAAGATAATTTGCCATATCCAAAATATTATCATTGGATTGGGTGGTCAGCTCTTTATGGGCTTTGTTATCGATATGTTTGATATCAAACAACAGCAAATCAGTCACAGTCATCAACTCTTGAAACTTACTGAAAAAAGGCTCTTCTCGTGTAAATGGTTTTCCGCAAGTGTCCAGTGTTGTGCTGACCCCTTCTGCTTTGGCTTTGCGAAACAGATCGATCAGAAAGTCCATTTGAAGTAACGGTTCCCCACCACTAACGGTGATCCCACCTTTTTGTCCCCAGAATTCGCGATATTTCAACGCCTCTTCTAAGACGTCATCAGTCGTTCGTTCGATACCCGTGCCAATCTTCCAAGTATCTGGATTATGACAAAACTGGCAACGCATGCGGCATCCTTGCATGAATACAATAAAACGGATACCTGGTCCATCTACTGATCCAAAACTTTCTGTTGAATGTACTTGTCCTGTTACTGCCATAATGCTCTTCCTTTCTTCGAAACGACGGATAACCATGCTCCGTCTGATACTCTCAAAACAAGAGGCGGCGGATTTTCCCGTCCGCCGCCTGAAGTTGTTGCTTATTACATTGCTTCGTGCATTGTACGAGCAATGACATCATCTTGTTGTTCTTTGGTTAATTTAATGAAATTAACCGCATAACCAGAAACCCGAATCGTTAATTGTGGGTATTTTTCTGGGTGAGCTTGCGCATCAAGTAATGTATCACGGTTAAATACGTTGATATTTAAGTGGTGACCACCTTTTGCTGCATAGCCATCTAGCATTGTTGCTAGGTTTTCTTGTTGTGTCTCATCGTCACGACCTAATGCTTTAGGTACGATTGAGAAGGTGTTTGAAATACCATCTAATGAGTAATCATATGGTAATTTCGCAACTGACGAAAGACTTGCTAATGCACCATGCGTATCGCGGCCATGCATTGGGTTTGCACCTGGAGCAAATGGTGCACCTGCACGACGTCCATCAGGCGTGTTCCCTGTTTTCTTCCCATAAACCACATTAGAAGTGATTGTAAGGATCGAAGTTGTATGTTTTGCATCACGATATGTTTTTGTGCGTTTTACTTTCTTCATGAAAGCTTTCAACAAGTTGACTGCGATATCATCTACACGGTCATCATTGTTTCCGTATTTAGGATAATCGCCTTCGATTTCGTAATCTTCAACAATGCCGTTTTCATCACGAATCGTACGAACTTTGGCATATTTAATCGCTGATAATGAATCAACTGCAACAGAGAAACCAGCGATACCAGTAGCCATCGTACGTAGAATATCTGTATCTTGGAGCGCCATTTCAATGCGTTCATAAGAATATTTGTCATGCATGTAATGAATGATGTTCAATGTGTTCACATACAGATCACAAATCCAGTCCATCATTGTGTCATATTTTTCCATTACTTCGTTGTAATCCAAGTATTCAGAAGTAATTGGTTGGAATTTTGGTCCAACTTGTGCTTTTGATTTTTCATCGACCCCACCGTTGATTGCATACAACAATGTTTTCGCTAAGTTGGCACGAGCACCAAAGAATTGCATTTGTTTCCCGATGCGCATTGCGGATACACAACAAGCGATTCCGTAATCATCGCCCCAATGTCCACGCATCACATCATCGTTTTCATATTGAATCGCTGATGTTTGGATCGACATTTTCGCACAGAATGTTTTGAAGTTATGAGGCAAACGTGTTGACCATAAAACAGTCAAGTTTGGTTCTGGTGCTGGACCTAAGTTTGCTAGAGTGTGTAAGAAACGGAAGCTGTTTTTTGTTACCATGTGGCGTCCATCTTCACCCATACCAGCGATTGACTCAGTTACCCAAGTTGGGTCACCAGAGAACAATGCGTTGTAATCAGGCGTCCGAGCAAATTTCACAAGACGTAGTTTCATGACAAAATGGTCAACGATTTCTTGTGCTTCTTCTTCAGTGATCACGCCATTTTTTAAATCGCGTTCAACATAAATATCAAGGAAAGTTGACGTACGTCCCAATGACATTGCCGCACCATTTTGCTCTTTGATGGCTGCTAAGTAACCAAGATATAACCATTGGAATGCTTCTTTCGCCGTTTGAGCTGGTTTAGAAATATCAAATCCGTAAATGTTTCCTAATTCTTTCAATTCGCTTAAAGCGCGAATTTGTTCACTTAATTCTTCACGTTGGCGGATAATGTCTTCAGACATGGTTCCGTTTCCGCAATACAATAGGTCTTGTTGTTTTTCTTTGATCAAGAAATCCACTCCGTATAATGCAACACGACGGTAGTCACCAATGATCCGGCCACGGCCGTATGCATCAGGAAGACCTGTGATTACACCAGAACGACGAGCTGCTCTGATTTCAGGTGTATAGGCATCAAATACCCCTTGGTTATGTGTTTTACGGTAGTCGCGGAAAATGTGAGAAACTTCCGCATCGATTTCATAGCCGTAAGATTCTGCTGCTTGTTCTGACATGCGGATGCCGCCAAATGGTTGCAAGCTGCGTTTAAATGGTTTTTCCGTTTGGAAACCAACAACTGTTTCTAAGTTTTTGTCTAAGTAGCCAGGTCCATGAGAAGTAATCGTTGAAACGACTTTTGTATCCATATCCAATACGCCGCCAGCTTCACGCTCTTGCTTGTTCAGTTCCATGACTTGATCCCATAGCTTCGTCGTTGCTTCAGTAGCATCTGCTAGGAATTCATCTGTTCCGTCATAAGGTGTGTAGTTTTCTTGGATGAAGTCGCGTACGTTTACTTCTTCTTTCCAAGTTTTTCCTTTAAATCCATTCCATTGTTCCATCTGATGGACCTCCTTAAATTTTCTGTTCACTAATGTAACAGCTTTACGTGAACAGTATAACACACACCCTAATGATTGCAAGTGTTTTCAAGAATTATTTTGAACAATTTAGTTTTTTTTAAGATTTTTATTATTAAAAACGTTGATTTATAAGCATTTATCAAATGTGAATCTTTTATTAAAGTGCGTTTTTTATTAATGTGAAAGATTAATTAAGAGGCAAAAAAATAACCATTCTGTACTGGTACAGAATGGTTGCTTTGTTATAATTTATAGTACAGAATCCTCTGCGATTGCAGGACTGATTTGTGTTTTCACTTCGTAGATTTGCCCCCCTGTTTTCTCATCCATGATAAATGAGCCGTTGGAGGTCCGATCATTGATCGGGATTTGATTCGTGATGACTTCAAAGGCTTGTCCTTTTTGGTTGGTTACCAGTAGCTGCTGGTTCTCTCCATTCCCCATATAGACTACGCGATGAGGGTTTTTCTTCAATTCCCGTAAGACCATCAATCCACGCTTCGCCCGTCCTAATTGGGTGATCTCTTGGGCTAGCATGCGTTTTGCTGCGCCACGTTGGGTAATCAGAACGATCGGTGTATCCCCTTCTGAATAAACTAACAACCCATTGATAAGATAATCATCCGCTTTAAGGTTCATCGCTTTGACCCCAGCTGCTTTTGGTCCCACAACGGGCACTTCATTAAGCGAATACCGTAAGCCAAAGGCAAGATGACTGACTAAAAAGACATCCATTTCTTCTGTTTGATCAGTCAAAAAGACATTGACTAATTCATCTGATTCATCTTTCAGCTTCATGATCGTCATTGGCCGTGTCTTATAGGTGCGCCAAGGTTCAAATTCCGTCATTCGTGTTTGTTTAATCATGCCGTTTTTACTGATCAGCACAAAGTTTTTCAACGGATCGATCTCTTTGTAGGCAAAGACCCCAATGATCATTTCATCTTGCGCCAGTGTCATAACCGTTTGCGAAATATGTTCGCCTAGATCTTTCCATTTTAAATCAGGCAATTCATGAACCGGACGATAGATCGTGTTTCCTTTATTGGTTACCAATAACAGATGATCCAACGTATTCATTTGGTTGCTGTAAAGTAAAGAGTCGCCTTCTTTCATGCCGATCTCTTCTGGTTTTGAGGCACCGTAAGAACGCAAACTGCTGCGTTTGACATAACCGTCTCTTGTGACTGTCACGACGACTTCTTCTTGCGCGACTAAAACTTGTGTTTCGATCTTGATTTCTTGAATTTCGGCTTCGATCTCAGTCAATCGCGGTGTCGAATATTTTTTCTTGATCTCCCGCAATTCCTTTTTGATCACTTTCAGTAATTCACTTTCCTCATTTAAAATCGTTGTCAATTCAGCGATCGTTTCAGCAAGTTCTTTCGCCTCTGCTTGCAATTGTGTGATATCCGTATTGGTCAAGCGGTACAACTGTAAGTTCACAATGGCTTCTGCTTGCTCTTCCGTAAAACCGTGCTGAACAACCAGATTGTTTTTGGCATCTTTTTTGTCTTTACTGCCGCGAATGGTGGCGATCACTTCATCAAGAATCGATAAAGCTTTGATTAACCCATCGACGATATGCTGTCTCTTTTGGGCTTTTTGCAGTTCAAAACGACTGCGTTTTTCGATCACTTCACGCCGATGCTTGATGTAGCTTTCTAAAATCCGTTTCAAACCGACTTGTTGGGGGCGCATATTGTCGATAGCCACCATGTTGAAGTTGTAGTTGATCTGCAATTCGGTATTTTTAAATAAATAATTTAAAATTCCTTGTGCATTTGCTTCTTTTTTCAGCTCGACAACGATCTGCAAACCAGTACGGTCAGTTTCATCACGCACTTCAGCAATCCCGTCGATCCGTTTATTCAAACGAATCTCATCCATTTTTTTGACTAGATTGGCTTTATTGACCTCATAGGGAATCTCATTGATAACGATTTGCTGCTTGCCACCTTTGATGTCTTCGATCTTGGTTTTCGAACGCAGGATCACTTTGCCTTTGCCTGTTTCATAGGCTTTTTTGATTTCTTCTTTCCCTTGTAAAATCCCTCCTGTTGGAAAATCAGGGCCGGGAATATACTTCATCAGCTGATCCAAAGAAGCTTGCGGATGGTCGATCAAATAGACCGTTCCATCGATGATTTCCCCTAAATTATGGGTGGGAATTTCCGTTGCATACCCAGCTGAGATCCCAGTTGAGCCATTGACTAACAGATTTGGGTATTTTGCTGGTAAGACCGTTGGTTCTTTTTCGGTATCATCAAAATTCCACACCAATTCGACGGTGTTTTTTTCGATATCTTTTAACAGCTCACCGCTTAATTCTGAAAGTCGTGCTTCGGTATAACGCATGGCAGCTGGCGGATCACCATCCATACTCCCGTTGTTTCCGTGCATTTCAATCAAAATCTGACGCAATTTCCAGTCTTGGCTCATGCGGACCATTGCTTCATAAATACTCGAGTCACCATGGGGATGAAAGTTCCCCATGATATTCCCGACTGATTTCGCTGATTTGCGGAAGCCTTTGTCATACGTATTGCCGTCTTGGTTCATGGCAAACAAGATGCGCCGCTGAACCGGTTTTAACCCATCACGAATATCTGGCAATGCCCGTTCTTGAATAATGTATTTGGAATATCGACCGAAGCGATCTCCCATCACTTCTTCCAATGTCAATTCTTGTATATTGCTTCTGTGTTCCAAGAGACCACCTCCTATTCCTTAACTAAATGTTTGCTTTCTGCTTGTTCGGTATCCATTAACTTTTCATCAACTAATTCCGGTACCGTATCTTCTTTTTTATCCAAAATACTGCCATCTTCTTCTAAACTGAATTGAACATGGCTTTCGATCCACTTCCGACGAGGTTCTACCTTGTCCCCCATCAAAGTGGTGACGCGACGTTCTGCTTGAGCCGCATCATCGATTCTTACCCGAATCAGCGTCCGCGTTTCTGGGTCCATCGTCGTTTCCCACAATTGATCGGCATTCATTTCCCCCAACCCTTTGTAGCGCTGAAGCATATAGCCTTTACCGATTTTTTGGGTCAGTTTGCTTAGTTCATCATCCGTCCAAGCATATTCGACTACTGCCTTTTTCCCTAACCCTTTAGACACTTTATACAAAGGTGGCAAAGCAATGTATACTTTTCCCACTTCGATCAAAGGTTTCATATACCGGTAGAAAAACGTTAAAAGCAGCACTTGGATGTGCGCCCCATCGGTATCCGCATCGGTCATGATAATGACTTTGTCATAATTGCAGTCTTCAATCGAAAACTCTGGGCCAACACCGGCACCGATAGTATAGATCATGGTATTGATCTCTTCATTTTTCAAAATATCCTGCATCTTGGCTTTTTCTGTATTGATAACTTTGCCTCGTAACGGTAAAATCGCTTGGAACTTGCGGTCACGGCCTTGCTTCGCTGACCCGCCGGCTGAGTCCCCCTCCACCAAATACAATTCATTTTTCTTAGGATTACGAGACTGAGCAGGCGTTAATTTTCCAGAAAGCAGTGACTCACCTTTTTTGCGTTTCTTTCCAGTGCGGCTTTCTTCTCTCGCCTTTCTGGCAGCTTCACGGGCCTCTCTTGCTTTGATTGCTTTACGAACCAGCATTTGACTCATTTCACTGTTTTCTTGCAGGTAATAGCCTAGTTGCTCGCCAATCACATTGTCTACAGCATTTCTTGCTAAGGGTGTTCCTAATTTCCCTTTGGTCTGTCCTTCAAATTGCAAAAGATTTTCTGGAACACGGATCGACAGCACGGCCGCTAAGCCTTCACGAAAATCACTACCTTCAAGGTTCTTATCTTTTTCCTTCAACAAATTGACCTTGCGGGCATATTCATTGAAAGCTTTCGTCATTGATGTTTTCATCCCAACTTCATGGGTACCACCATCTTTGGTACGTACATTGTTGACAAAGGACAAGACATTTTCCGAATAGCCATCATTGTATTGAAAGGCAAGTTCTACCTCGATTGCTTCTTTGGTACCGGAAAAATAAACCACCTGGGTCAAGGTATCTTTTTCTTCATTTAAATAATCAACGAATTCTTTGATGCCTTCTTCATATAAAAAAACTTCATGAATTGGTTCTTCCCCACGTTCATCCGTCAGGGAGATTTTGACCCCTTTTAGCAAGAAAGCCGATTCTCTTAAACGTTCTGCGAGAATTTCATAGGAGAATTTGGTTGTTGAAAAGATCGTGTCGTCAGGTTTAAAGGTGACTGTGGTTCCAGTTGGTTTACGAGTTTTGCCGATTTTTTTCAAAGTACCCGCTGGTTTCCCACCGTCTTTGAAGCTCTGTTTGTATTCGATGCCATCACGAACGATGACTACTTCCAGCCAGCTGGATAGAGCATTTACAACACTGGCACCAACCCCATGAAGGCCGCCAGAAGTTTTGTAGCCTCCTTGGCCAAACTTCCCGCCGGCATGTAGCACTGTGAAGATCACTTCAACAGTAGGGATTCCCGATGCATGTGTCCCGACCGGCATTCCTCGCCCATTGTCTCGAACACTGATACTATTGTCTTTGTGGATCGTAACATCGATTTCATTGCCGTATCCAGAGAGTGCCTCATCAACCGCATTATCGACGATTTCATACACTAAGTGATGTAAGCCGCGGCTATCGGTCGAGCCGATATACATTCCTGGCCGTTTTCTTACTGCTTCTAGGCCCTCTAAGACCTGAATGGAAGCATCATTATATTCTGTGGTTTTCTTTGCCAAACCCACCGCTCCTTTAATCTTGATCAGTCCTTTTTTACTGCTGAAAGGACTGCAAAAAAAATCTTAACACAAAATACGCTTTTTTCAAGCGAACATTTTTCTAAACTATCTTATCCTTTTTCCTTTGTTTGCACAAGCTAGAGTCACAAAATGGCTTGTTTGTGTTTCACAGCTCCGAGGAAAGCTGTTTTTCTTCTTTCCCTGACTAGCGAAAGATTTTCTTATTGTTGGAAAGGCGTTTTCATGCTAAAATTGCCCTAGCCTTGCAAAGAAAGTTGGTTATTATGAATACGATTCTTTTATTTATTGTTGCTTACCTTTTAGGTTCGATCCCCTCGGGTGTTTGGATTGGCCAATTGTTTTTCAAAAAAGATATTCGCCAATTCGGCAGCGGCAATACGGGAACGACCAATACATTTCGCGTTTTAGGAAAGAAAGCCGGGATCGTTGTTTTATTGATGGATATCTTAAAAGGAACTTTGGCAACCAGTTTGCCTGTCCTCTTTGGTCTCCATACCGTCAATCCGCTCTGGTTTGGGGTCTGCGCGATCTTAGGTCATACCTTTCCGATCTTTGCCAAGTTTAAAGGCGGCAAAGCGGTGGCGACAAGTGCTGGGATGCTCTTAGGATACAATCCGCTCTTTTTCATTTATTCTTCATTGATTTTTGTTATCTGTCTTTATGTGACAAGTATGGTAAGCCTGACCAGTATGATCGCGGCGTGTTTGATCACCTTATCGACGGTCGTTTTGCCTTTTATCGCCCCTGCGATATTGCCTGAGCAAAACTGGTTGCTGACCTTCATCGCGATCGGCGTAACGATTTTTATCTTTATTCGCCATCGCGAAAATATTTCACGTATTAAAGACGGGACTGAAAGTCGGGTACCGTTTGGTCTGAATAAGCGTCAAGCGAACAAATAAGCAGAAGCTGAGAAAAGTGCAATGACTTTTCTCAGCTTCTTTTTGCCTGCTTTTATTTGACTGTGATCGAGTACTTTGTTTCAAATAACTCCTCAGGCGAAAGTGCTTGAATACCCAATTTTTCTGAAAGCTCACCGGAAGCTTCCAGTGTATCTGCGATACCGCACCATGGTTCTATACATAGAAACGGCGATTTTACGGGATACGTGGACCAAAAACCGACATACGGCATATTATTGTAGCTTAACGTAACACTATGAGGCGATTTCTCACTGCGAATCGAGTAGGAATGTAATCCTTTCGTTTCATAAACCAGCGCATCATTTGCAAACATATCGTGGGTCAAGCGCAAATCCGTATTCGTTTGACCGAGTGTGCGTTGTTCATAATCAATATAATTGCCTTTTAATGGCAATTTCACTCGTGATTTTTTTGGAGAAAAAGAAAGGTAGTAGTCTTCAAATGTCAGCCCTTTTTCAAGTGGGACGTTGAATGCAGGGTGTCCTCCAATGGAGAAGAATAGTTCTTTTTGACCGCTATTCTTTACTTGGTATTTGACGACTAAGCCATCACCGCCTAATTCGTAACTGACATACAGCTGAAAATCAAACGGATACTTCACTTTGGTTTCAGTTGAACTTTCTAATAGAAACAAGGCATAGTCTGTACGTTTTTCAACGACAGTAAACACCATGTCTCTGGCAAACCCATGACGGGGCAAATGATAACTTTTGCCCTCATGCTGATAGGTGTCCTCTTTTAAGGCGCCAACAATCGGAAATAAGATTGGCGCATGCTTTCCCCAGTGGTTTGGATCAGCTTGCCAAATATATTCAAGGTCATTGCTTGTATCAACTAAGCTTTGTAGCTCAGCCCCTTTTTCTGCAATTTTTGCTTGCAGATGACCCGCCGTGATGGTAACTGTCATGGTCTCATCTCCTAATATTGATGTTTCGTCAATTCCTCTTTAAAGCGGCTGTTAAGCACTTTTAAATAGGTGCCTTTCATCCCCAAAGAGCGGGATTCTATAATGCCGGCAGACTCTAGTTTACGCAAAGCATTTACGATCACCGACCGTGTAATTCCAATGCGATCAGCGATACTTGACGCGGTCAGACGACCTTCGTCGCCTTCTAATGCCTCAAAGATCGCTTGAACAGCTTTCAACTCACTATAAGAAAGGGTGTTGATTGCCATTTGAACAGCTGTGGTACTGCGAACATCTTCTTCGATACTGCGGGATTTTTGGTACAAGAATTGCATACCAACAACTGTCGCACTGTATTCCGCTAATACCAAATCGTCGTCATCAAAGGACTTATCGATCCTGGAAAGAATGATCGTACCTAAACGTTCTCCTGCACCGTAAATCGGTACGATGGTCGTTAGTCCGTTGGGATACAACTCACGGCCTTCTACAGGAAAAGCGGTCATATCATCACTGATTGGCACATTAGCTTCTGTGGAAGTCAGGTGATCGACTAAATCTGTATAATTTTTAGGAAACTGTTTTTCAACAAACATTTTTTTGATGCGTTCATTATTGACATCATGGTTCTCAACAAAACCTAACACGCTACCGTCAATGCTAATAATATACGCATTGCTGTCTAGGATGTTTCCTAAAATGACAGCCATCTTGTCGTAAGGCAAATCAGAAGCTAAATTAAAGGTGTTTTTTTGCTGCAATAATTCGTTGATTTGTCTTGTCTTTTCTAATAATGTTTTCATTGGTCCGCTCCCTTTATAAAATATACCGGCTTAAGTCTTCATCTTTTGCGATGGACGCAAGTTTTTCTTCCACATACGCTTCTGTGATGGTGATTTCACCCATTTGCATCTCAGATGCTTCAAATAATAAGTCTTCAAGTAGTTTCTCTAGAATCGTATGCAAACGACGAGCACCAATATTGTCGGTATCGCGATTCACTTGATAAGCAATTTCGGCAATTTTCTCGATAGCTTCCATCGTAAAGACTACTTTGACATTTTCGGTTCCTAACAAGGCAATGTATTGCTTGACTAAGGCATTGTTGGGCTCCGTTAAAATTTTAACAAAGTCTTCTTTTGTCAAATCATCTAGTTCCACACGAATTGGGAAACGCCCTTGCAATTCAGGGATCAGATCGCTTGGTTTCGACAGGTGGAATGCCCCAGAAGCAATAAAAAGGATATGGTCTGTTTGTAGGGTTCCGTATTTCGTATTGACTTGCGATCCTTCAACGATCGGCAAGATATCTCTTTGCACCCCTTCACGAGAAACTTCTCCTGACTGCTGTGATTTCGAAGATACTTTGTCGATTTCATCTAGAAAAATGATGCCACTAGATTCTGCTAAACGTAATGCTTCACTATGAATATCCGCGTCGTTGACCAGTTTTGAGGATTCTTCTTGAATCAGCAATTCTCGTGCTTCTTTTACGGTTACTGTGCGTTCAATTTTCTTTTGCGGTTTCAATGCTCCTAAGGTTTCATTCAAATCGATCCCCATTTGTTCTAAGCCATTGTTCATCATCGGTGCTTGATTTTTCGGCTCATCGACTTGGATCGTCACTTCCCGGTTGTCTAAAAGGCCCTTTTCTAATTGCTCAAAAATGGCTTGACGGTTGCTGCGAATCTCATCCGTCAATTCTTCTTTTGGCTCTTCTGGTTGTTGTGCGGCGTTGAACATATTCATCATTTGTTCATAAGGATTGGTATTCTTTTTCTGTTCCTTTTTAATACCAGGAACTAAGACTTTTACTAAACGACGGTTGGCTTTTTTCTCTGCTTGGATCCGCACGTTTTTATATTGTTCTTTTTTCACGATTTGGATCGCATTCTCAACGAGGTCACGTACCATCGATTCTACGTCTCGACCGACATAGCCGACTTCCGTGAATTTCGTCGCTTCTAACTTAACGAAAGGTGCATCAACGATCTTTGCTAAGCGTCGCGCAATTTCCGTTTTACCAACCCCTGTTGGTCCGATCATCAAAATATTTTTTGGTGTGACATCTTGTTGCATCTTTTCATCTAATTGCAGCCGGCGGTAGCGATTTCTCAAAGCAACAGCCACTGATTTTTTGGCGTTGGTTTGTCCAACGATGTATTCATCTAATTCTTTCACGATTTCTCGTGGTGATTTGTTTTGGTTTGTCATATCGTCATCCCTCTTTAAAACTCTTCTACAATGATATTGTGATTCGTAAAGACACAAATGTCTGCGGCAATATTCAAGGCACCTTCAGCAATTTCTTTGGCAGATAGTTCACCGCCATAACGTTTCATCGCGCGGGCTGCTGCCAAGGCATAGTTTCCACCTGAACCGATGGCTAAGATCCCTTCATCTGGCGAAATGACTTCACCTGTCCCAGAGACCAAAAGCATCTCCTTATCATTCATGACGATCAGCATCGCCTCTAATTTTTGCATCGATTGCTGAGTCCGCCATTCTTGTGCCAATTCTACTGCAGCTCGCTGCAAATTTCCGTTGTATTCATTTAGTTTTCCTTCAAATTTTTCTTCCAAGGTAAAGGCATCTGCCACACTGCCGGCAAAACCAACGATCACTTCACCATTGTAAATTCGACGGACTTTCCGAGCGGTTCCTTTCATAACGACCTGTTCTCCCATCGTTACTTGTCCGTCACCGGCCATGGCAAATTTTCCATCTTTTTCAACCGCACAGATGGTGGTTGAATGAAATTCTGACTTCATTTATGTTCCTCCTGTACCAATTTTACGCGCGTGGATGAAATTGGCGATAATTTTTTTGTAAACTGTCTTTGGTGACATGCGCATAAATCTGTGTCGTCGATAGATTGGCATGCCCCAACAGTTCTTGAACGGTCCGCATATCGGCGCCGTTGTTTAATAAATGGGTTGCAAACGTATGCCGAAGCATATGAGGATGGATTTTACTGTCTAAACTGCTTTTTCGAATGATTTGATTCAAAACATATTCGATCCCAGTTGCAGTGATCCCGTCACCAAGATGATTCACGAAAAGGATCTCGTGTTCCTTGTTCTGCTTTTCCATCAGCTGTTTGCGTCCTGAGGAAAGATAGCGTTTGACTGCTGCTTGTGCGTAACTACCGAAAGGAACATAGCGATCCTTATTCCCCTTCCCATGGATCAGTAATACGCCGCTTTCCCAATCGATTGCCCCCAGTGTGAGACTGCTGCACTCACTGACCCGCAAACCTGAACCATAAAGGACTTCTAACAATGCTTGATTGCGCTGTTGTAGTGGCTCATCGCCAGCAACACTTTGAAAGAGAGCATCCATTTCCTTCTCATAAAAAAAACGCGGCAATTTGGCGTTTTTCTTTTTTAAATGAATGTAGGCGAAAGGATTCTCTTTGACGATCTCATGCTTGGTTAGAAACTGATAAAAAGATCGCAAACTAGCCATTTTACGACTGATGGAATTACGGCTGTACTCTCGTTCCGTCAAATAGCTTAAATAGACGCGAACATCGCGGTATTCCACTGCTAATGGGTCTTCATTGCCAGACTCTTTTAAGAAGTGAAAAAAATCGCCCATATCTTCTTTATACGCTTTTTTTGTCTTTTCCGAATACCCTCTTTCAACAATAAGATAACGAAAAAACTCTTCTTGAAACTGATCTGTTTGCAAATTAACCCCCCTTTTCATGATTCGAAATAACTTTAGCATAGACCACAAAAAAAAACAAATGAATTGTCAGAATTTAATCAATATTTCAAAGTTTAGACATAATTGTGAAAACTTTCTAAGAATCTACGTAAGATTCTTATCTTTGTTCAGAAAGATCCGTTAAATGCGCCAGAAAAACGTACCAGTCCCTCTCCTCAAAAGAAAGAGGGACTGATACGTTTCCACTTATTTGCTTTTATTCGATTGGATCAGTTGTTGGCTGATGCGAACCAGTGCTTTCAGATACAGCCTGAACTAGCTCTTTGTTTCCTTGTTTTGTGGACATCGTGTCATTGATTAACCCAACTAAGTCTAATCCGGTTGTCTCTTTGATCGTATCAAAGGTTCGCGCTAAACCAGCTTCCCCCATTGATTGAAGACCATCATTGCCGCCAAAGCTAACCACTTTATCAATATTGCTCAGTGGTGCATTGACCTCTTTCGCGATTTCAGGCAGCACTTTGATGAACTCCATCAAAATACCAGCTTCGTTCAGTTTGGTCAAAGCAATCGCCATCTTTTCACGGCTTTCCGCTTCGGCTTGACCGACTTTTGCGATCCGTTCCGCGTCGGCACTACCTAGTTTTTCAATTCGTTCGGCTTCTGCTTGGGCAGCTAATTTGACTTTTTCCGCTTCCGCTTGTGCTCGTGCGATTTCTCTTGCTTTGTCTGCTAAAGCGTTTTGTTCAACCACATATTTATCCGCTTCGGCTTTTTTACGGACAGTTGCATTCAATTCTTTTTCCGTCAATTCCGCTTGTTTTTCTTGAATCTCGATATTTTTTTCTTGTTCGATCAATTGAACTTTCATTTGTTCGCCGACCGCGATCTGTTCCGCTTTCGCATCCGCAACTTCGCGTTCTTGTTTGTATTGTGCTTGTTTCAATGCCATATCTTTTGTCGCTTCTGCGATTTCTGTTTGGCGACGGATCTCTTCATGCTGTGCCAATTGCTCATTCTCAGCTTGCTTGATTCGAGTTTCTCTTAAGGCATTGGATTCCGCTACTTCGGCATTTTTTTTCACTTCAGCAATCTGAGGGCGTCCTAACGCATCCAAGTAGCCATTGCTGTCGCTGACATCTTTGATCGTAAACGAAACGATCTCCAACCCCATTTTCTTCAAGTCCGTAGAGGCAACTTCTTGCACTTGTTCCGCAAAATCATCGCGGTTTTTATAGATGGCTTCTACCGTCATCGTTCCTAGAATCGCCCGTAAGTGACCTTCTAAGACTTCTTGGGCTTCATCTTCCAATTCACCTGTGGATTTGCCTAAGTATTGCTCAGCAGCTGTCTTGATCGACTCGGTACTGTTGCCGACCTTTACAAGCACCGTCGCACTGGCTTTGATCGGTACGCCTTGTTCCGTATAAACTTCTGGTGTCCCAATCTCTAACTTGTGGGTCAATAAACTTAATTTATGGGCTTTTTGAACAATAGGAATCACAAACGTCCCACTGTTTTTTAAGATTTTGATGCCTTCTTTTCCTAAAAACGACCCCGTAACGATCAATGCTTCATCGGGTTTCCCAATGCGATAGCGTATCATCAAAAAAGCGATCAATAAAACAACGAGGACAACACCCCATAAAATCGGATTACTTAAAAAATCTACTGCTGATCCTGTATCCACCATAACGTAACACTTCCTATTCTATAAAATTTTTACTTTCCACCACCAACGCGATCCCTTTTTTATCAAAATCGACAATGATGACTTTGGTTCCGACTGGCAATCGAACATTGTTTTCACGATCTTCTTCCCGAAAAAAACGTGCAGGATAAACAGAACGTGCACCTTGACTCCCTATCTCCATGACTTCGCCGATTGTATCTCCGACAATCTTTTCCGTCAGTTCACCGATTACAAAATCATTGCGACTAATGACATTGCTGCGGTTTTTGTCTGTGATGCGATTGTAAAGCCACATAATGGGACCTAACAGCAAACTAAATAAAACAAAGACAACGAAAATGACCCCGACCAACAGGATCAGCCATCCTAAAAATTGAATTACTGTAGGAAAACGCTGTAAATAGTTTTGAATCAAATGAATCCATTCTCCAATCACCATCTTCACCACCTTCTGTCATTGTTACTGTCTATCATAAGTCACCTTGATTAAAGTTTCAAGACAAATTAAAAAAAAACTTTCTTACCATTTATTAGTAAGAAGGTGATGACTCATCGCTCTTATAGTTGTTCTTTGGCTTCTTCTAAGGCAGCTAATGCCCGGTTTGCCAATGCTTCATAACGAGATTTTTTATCTCTGATTCGTTCTGGAAGTTCTGGCAGCAAACCAAAGTTGGCATTCATTGGTTGGAAGTGTTTGCCTTCTGCATGAGTGATATAATACGCCATACTGCCAATTGTCGTCTCTTGTGGCATAATGATCGGCGCTTCCCCTTTTGCAAGTTTGGCAGCGTTGATCCCGGCCATCAATCCACTGGCTGCACTTTCAACATACCCTTCAACGCCTGTCATCTGACCAGCAAAAAAGAGGTCTTCACGTTTTTTCGATTGGTACGTTTGTTGTAACAACTCTGGTGAATTCATAAAACTATTCCGATGCATCACGCCGTAGCGCACAAATTCTGCCTCTTCCAAACCAGGGATCATACGGAAAACCCGTTTTTGCTCGCCCCATTTTAAATGTGTTTGAAAACCAACGATGTTGTAAAGAGAAGCAGCCGCATTGTCTTGACGCAACTGAATCACTGCGTAGGGACGTTTGCCGGTTTTCGGATCTTCCAATCCAACTGGTTTCATCGGACCAAACAACATGGTTTTCGGTCCACGGCCAGCCATAACTTCGATTGGCATACATCCTTCAAAAAATTTTTCTTTTTCGAATTCTTTCAAAGGGGCCACTTCCGCATTGACTAAAGCTTCACGAAACGCATAAAACTCCTCTTCGTTCATTGGACAGTTCAGATAGGCTGCTTCGCCTTTGTCGTAGCGTGATTTCAAATAAACTTTATCCATATTGATGGTGGATTTATCGATAATCGGTGCTGCTGCGTCATAGAAATAAAATCCTTCTGATCCGTTAAAAGCTTGGATCGCTTTTGATAAAGGTTCAGAAGTCAAAGGTCCAGTTGCAATCACGGTAATCCCTTCTGGAATTTCAGTGATCTCCTCTTCGATGACAGTGACTAAAGGATGTTCTTTGACACGTTTGGTGACTAACTCTGAAAAATCATCACGATCCACAGCTAAAGCACCACCTGCTGGAACAGCTGTTTTGTCTGCAGAGGTAATAATGACTGAATCTAAGCGGCGCATTTCTTCTTTCAAAACACCGACCGCATTCGTTAAGTTGTTGCCCCGAAGTGAATTCGTACAAACAAGTTCAGCAAAATTATTTGTATGATGGGCTTCTGTCGATTTCTTAGGACGCATTTCATAAAGCTTTACTGCGACACCTGCTTGCGCTGCTTGCCAAGCAGCTTCGCTTCCGGCTAAACCGGCACCAATAACATTGATTTCTTTCATAGTGCTCTCCTTTTATTTCAAAAGCTCGCCTCTTCTCATAAGAAACTGCTTGTATTAATCAAAAGGACCGGCACTTTCTTTTGTCAGCCAACATCGAGGCTGACCGTTCAAAAGAATGCGCCGATTCTTTTTTTAACAGGGAATCCTGTTAGTTATTTTTGCACATTTTCTTCATAGTCCCCATTGATACACACGACTTGCTTGCCGCCTTTGACTTTCTTCTCGACTAAGTAATTATCACATTTCGGACAATTACGGCCTACAGGTTTGTCCCAAGAAGTAAAGTCACAGTCCGGATAGCGGGTACATCCATAAAACAACCGATTTTTTTTCGATTTGCGTTCAACAACTTGGCCTTGGTGACAGACCGGGCACTCAACGCCGATTTCTTTGACGATTGGTTTCGTGTTGCGACAGTCAGGGAAATTGCTGCAGGCATAAAATTTTCCGTAGCGACCTAATTTGATCACCATTGGATGGCCACAAAGGTCACAGTCAAAGCCTGCAGGTTCGTCTTTGATTT
The DNA here is from genome assembly GCF_044746145.1 of Enterococcus sp. NPDC086594. Classification (NCBI taxonomy): domain Bacteria; kingdom Bacillati; phylum Bacillota; class Bacilli; order Lactobacillales; family Enterococcaceae; genus Enterococcus; species Enterococcus sp. NPDC086594. Next base: position 51,661 of record NZ_JBIVBP010000002.1, on the reverse strand, counting down.
GGATTTTTTCGATACTTTCTTCTGCGGTCGTCAATTCTTTTTCAAAGGGACGGTAGAATTGATCGACGACTTTGACCCATTCTTCTTTCCCAGCTTCAATGCTATCCAAGCTATTTTCCATTTCAGCAGTAAAATGCATATCAACGATTTGCGGGAAGAATTCCTCGATCAATGAATTGACGATCTCACCAAGTTCAGTTGGCTCAAAACGTTTTTGTGTCAATTTCACATAATAACGTCGTTGGATTGTTTCCAACGTTGGTGCATAAGTTGAAGGACGACCCACACCGTTCTCTTCAAGGGTTTTGATCAAGGTGGCCTCACTGTAGCGGGCAGGTGGTTGAGTGAAATGCTGTTTTGGTTCGATCGATACGGATTGGACCACATCTCCTTCAACTAACTCTGGCAAAATGTTCTCTTTGTCTTCTTTGCCATCATCGCGCCCTTCCACATAGACCTGCATAAACCCTTTAAATTTGATCTTTGAACCATTGGCAATAAAGATGACACCATTTTGATCCAAGGTAACTTTCATTGTATCCAAAATCGCCGGCGTCATTTGACTAGCCACAAAGCGAGACCAGATCAAGCGATACAGTTTCAGTTGGTCTTTGTCTAAGAATTTCTCCATGGCTTCTGGCGTACGCATCACACTTGTTGGTCTTACCGCTTCATGGGCATCTTGTGCCCCTTGTGCATTCGCGCGTTTTTTGCCACCGTGCGCCGAGAACTCTGAACCATAAGTACTTTCAATAAATTCTGCCGCTTCGCCTTTGGCTGTGTCTGCGATTCGGGTCGAATCGGTACGCATATAGGTGATCAAACCGACGGTGCCTTGTTTGCCAAGGGCGATCCCTTCATAGAGCTGCTGTGCAACCATCATGGTTTTCCGCGTTCGAAAGTTCAGTTTACGGGCTGCTTCTTGTTGCAAGCTACTGGTGGTAAAAGGTGCCGCCGGGTTGCGTTTGCGTTCTTTCTTTTCAACCTTCGTCACTTGAAAGTCTTTACCAGAAAGGCGATCAGTGACTTCTTTAATACTTTCAGCATTCGGTAATTTTTTCTTTTTGCCATCTAGGCCCCAAAAATTGGCTTTAAATTTCTTCGTGGCTTTTTTAAAGTTCCCATCGATGCTCCAGTATTCTTCAGGCACAAAATCACGGATCTCTTTTTCACGATCAATAATGATCTTAAGCGCCACCGATTGAACACGGCCAGCACTCAATCCTTTTTTCACTTTACGCCAAAGGATCGGGCTCAATGAATACCCGACTAATCGGTCTAAAATCCGGCGCGCTTGTTGAGCGTCAACAAGATCTACATCGATCGTTCTTGGCTCTTTGAAGGCTGCTTTGACCGCATCTTTAGTGATCTCATTAAAGACGACTCGGTTTTTATCTTTTAAATCTAACCCTAGTAGAAAAGCTAAATGCCACGCAATAGCTTCTCCTTCTCTATCCGGGTCACTTGCGAGGTAGACTTTTTCGGCTTTTTTCGCAGCTGAGCGGAGACTTTTGATCACATCGCCCTTGCCACGGATCGAAATGTAATGCGGTTCGTAGTCATTTTCGACATCAATTCCCATTTTACTTTTAGGAAGATCACGAATATGACCGACACTTGCGACGACTTTGTAATTTCGTCCAAGGTATTTTTCAATGGTTTTCGCCTTTGCCGGCGATTCCACGATTACTAAATATTTATATGCCATATAAAGAATGGCTCCTTCCTGAATTTTTCCTACTATTATATTCTATCAATCAGTGAACCTATCGTATGCAGATGAAACATACAAATCGTAGCTTATCATAGCTTTCAAGAAAAGGTTTGTCAAGGAAGGTTGATTGGAAAAATCAAAAAAAGGCTAACTCCTGTAAAATATCTGACACACTAATCGTACATTTTGCGCCATCTTGAATCAAGTGGTGACAACCTTTTGACTGATCGGAAATCATTTCACCAGGCACTGCAAAAACTTCTCGGCCATCTTCCATTGCTAATTGTGCCGTAATCAAAGAACCGCTTCTTTCTTTAGCTTCAATCACACAGATTGCTTTTGAAATACCGGCAATGATGCGATTGCGTAAGGGGAAGTGATGTCTTTGCGGTTTGGTGTCGTGAGAATATTCACTCAGTACTAGATGTTCTTGACGAATCTGCTGGAACAACGGATACGCAGAAGTAGGATAACAATGTTCCAAACCAGAAGCAATCACGGCAATGGTTTGTCCCCGATTTCTGATGGCTGATTCATGGGCAAAACTGTCGACGCCATTTGCTAATCCACTGACGATCGTATAGTTTTCTGTCACTAAAGGCGGGATCAGCTTTTCGCAAACTTTACGCGCGTAGCGAGAAGCTGTTCTTGCGCCGACAAATCCAATCATGGGCGTTTGCAACAATTGCAGATTTCCTTCGTAAAATAGTAATAATGGTGGGTCCGCAATTTGTCTTAAAAGCATCGGATACTCCGCTGAAAAGAAGGTGAGGTAGTTTTGTCCCCCCATCTTTTGTGTGATATGCTCTTCTGTCATTTGCTCCCACGATCGGCGAAAGACCGTCCTATGCTGTGGAAGGACGCTGATAGCAATCATCTCTTCCAACGAACAACGCATTTCTTTTGTTTCCAGCCAATGCCAAATAATCTTCCAGCAACCTTGCAGACCGATTCCCTGACAGTAGTACAGTTTTATCAACTGTTTTTCAAAATCTGTTGCTTGTTGATATTTCATAAACAAAGCCCTCTTTTCTTAGTGATCTTACTTATAAGATTCGCTAAAAAAAGAGGGATGGATGAAATTTATAAGTATTGTTTAACTGGGGCAAAGGTTTTTCGATGAATAGGGCAAATTCCATGGGCAGCTAACCCTTCTAAATGAACTTTGGTCCCATACCCAGCATTTTGATCAAACCCATAAAAAGGATACACATCATGAAAATCTTTCATTAAATTGTCACGATAGACTTTGGCAATGATACTTGCTGCGGCAATCGAAATGGAGCGGGCATCGCCTTTGATCAAGCTTTGTTGAGGGATGTCGGTCTCGATGGTCATCGCATCAATGAGCAAATGTTCCGGCTTGACCGCTAAGTCGATCAAAGCTTCTTTCATCGCCAGGCGGCTCGCTTGATAGATATTTATCCGATCGATTTCTTCAGGACTAACCACACCGATACCGACAGCAACGGCTTTATTTTGAATTTCGATAAACAGTTCTTCTCTTTTCTTCGCAGAAAGCTGTTTTGAATCATTTAACCCCAAAATCTGGCATTCTTTAGGCAGAATCACCGCAGCTGACACCACGGGTCCTGCTAAAGGTCCGCGCCCCACTTCATCTAAACCGGCGATAAAACGGGCGCCTTGTTGAAATGCTTCGTTTTCAAAACGCATCATTTCTTCGTATTTTTCCTGCAATAGCTGCTGTTTGACTAATTGTTTCTCATATCGTTGCAACAGCTTTTGGACCCCTGCGCGTTCATCTGCTAGCAATTCCTGCAAAAATGCCGGGTCATTAAAGGTTGGATCAAATAATCGCTCTTTGATTGTCTTAATCGGTTGTTTCATCTTGGCTTTCCATTTCCTCCACTCGATCTAGTGTATAACGGCCTAATTTTCCTTGCCGAATGTCAAAGACAACAAGCTCGCTTCCTCGATCATAGTTATCTTTATACCCACGTTTTTCAGTGATTTTCATCAACAGGTCCGGCGCTAACAACGCCTCTTCCTCCGCCTTTAGTTGGTAACGATTGGCGATTCTTTCAGGATAATAGCGGGCAAAAAAATCAAGTCCATACAATGCGATATCATCCAAATGGATCAGCTGATCTTTAATAGCCCCCGTCAATGCCAATTTTTTACCAATCTCAGGATCTTCAAATTTTGGCCATAAGATCCCAGGCGTATCTAGCAGCTCTAGATCAGTCCCAAAACGCAGCCATTGCTGTCCTTTGGTCACGCCGGGTTTATTACCCGTCTGAGCAATTTTCTTCCCTACTAAACGGTTCATCAAGGTTGATTTTCCGACATTCGGAATGCCAATCACCATCGCTCGAATCGCACGGGGCTTCAATCCTCTGGCTTTGTCACGAGCGATTTTTTCCTTCAAGACTTGCTTAGCCGTCGGGACAATGGCTTTGACGCCTTGATTGTCTTGGGCGTTGATCGCCAAGGCTAAATAGCCTTGTGCTTGGAAATAATGCTCCCATTTTTTGGTTTGAACGGGATCTGCTAAATCCGCTTTATTGATCAAAATCAATCGTGGTTTTTGCTGTAATAATTGGTCCAGCATGGGGTTGCGGGATGAGATCGGCAAGCGTGCGTCCACGAGTTCAAAAACGATATCCACGAATTTTAATTTTTCACTTACTTCACGTCTGGCTTTCGCCATATGGCCTGGAAACCATTGAATGGTCATTTGAACGTTTTCCTCCTTGGTACTTCTTCGAATTGGTAAAAAGACAGTAGTGTCTAAATCCATGCAGTATATATCTGACAAGAACGAGGACTATTTGCTCTAAAACCATCAGAGAAACTAGTCACACTGGGCATTTTGCTAAAATTGCTTTAGGACAATGTTCTTGTTCCAACCTCGTGCATAGGTAAAGCTTTCAGCGCGATTCTCATGCGTCATACGCGCTTTCTCGCTTTTTAATTTTGGGGAAGTGGTTGGAAAAAGCTTGTCTATCCACTCATTCTTCCTTTTTTCTGACACCTTTACCATTAGACCGACTGCTTTTTACTACCTTTTATCTTCGTTATTGTACCATATTTCACACGACATGTTTCGTTCTGAGTAAGGTTAACAAGTCATTTTCTAGTGGATCTAGAGGAAAACCTGCTATCTTTTCTTCTTATCACTGGGAGTGATCAAATCATGCTGTTTTTTTCTTTTGATTCTGCTAATCACCAGCAGGAGTAGTAATAGTATGGTGCTTACAACTAGCAGCACCCACAAATCCTGCTGGTTTGCTTTTTTTGCGGCACTTGTTTCATTTTCTTCATTGTAAGGAACCCTTTTGCCGCGAACCAATAAACGATGGCTATTGACCATATAGGGTGTGCAGGTTAGTAAGGTGACATAATCACTGCCTTTGACAATTTTTAGTGCTTCGGTATCATCAGGGGCGACCGTTTTAATCTGATCTATTTGATACGCCAACGTATCATCAAACGTTTCGATATAAAACTCATCGCCGATCTGCAGCTTAGGCAGATCCGTAAAGAGGGTTGCACTCGTTAACCCACGGTGTCCGCACAGAACTGCATGGGTATCTTCACCACCTATTGGATACGAAGCGCCCTCCAATAATGTTGCTCCTCTTTTTAACAACGTATCGGTGGTTTGATCAAAAATCGGGAGAGCGACACCAATCACGGGGATCTTTAAAACGCCGATCGTATGTCGTTCATAATAATCAGGTGTATCGCCTGATTCTGAGTCCCTTGTTTCTGATAAATCTTGCGTTTCTTTGATTCCAGGATTGCTGGGATGCTGTGCCAGCTCTTGATTTACTCGTTCCAACTGGTTCCTTTTTTGTTGTTTTTCTATTTCACTCATTTTTTTAGCTTGGCTTTGGTAGTAGCTGATCAACTGTTGATCCAAAAAGGTGTTGAGCTGATTACTTACAAAAGGATAACTGATGATCAGAACACCTAGCAGCAGCAGAATACCCATTAGAACATCCAACAAAGTCACTTTTTGAGTAGGTACTTTCGTGCCATTTCTTTTCCTTTTGATTGTCATCGTGCATTTTCATCTCATTTACTTACCCTTTTTTCCGTTTAACAAAATAACACCCAGCTAAACCAACGATCACCACTCCGATGGCGCCCATTAAATACGTGCCGGCACCACCAGTTGCCGGTAAGGTTCCTTTGCGGCGGTTAGGGACTTTTTCTGGATCTCCCAATTGCTCTTTCGTTCCATAAGACGTTTCATGTACTTCAAAAGCGATGCGATTTGTTAGCAGTACATAATTTTTTGGTGCTTTTACTTCTTCCAAATAGTAGGTGCCAAATTTTAACCCGATGATATCAACTAATCCATCTGTCCCTGTGGTAAATTTCGTCGCTTCATCCGCTGTTTGCACCCAAGATACCTGTTTGGTTCCTTCTTCGATTTTCAGGTAGTTGGCATCATCACGGTCTTGATCCCGTACAACAAAAACTGCACCTGCCAATGCTTCGGTAGCGGTCACAGCCCCATCGACTTTTAAGAACCGTTTGCCCCCTGTCAAAACTTCCACGCTTGGAGGCGTTTGATCCGTCATGAAATCCGTTTCTACATTTGCTTTATTCGTAAAGCCATTGATAGGCATAGCCTGTTCATTTAAATACATATAATACACAAAGCGCAATTGATTTCCCGGCGTTAATTGCGGCACGAATTCTGGATTGATAGTTACCGTAAAGCCATGCTCTTTTTCCGTTACTTGGTAATTCGTCGCATCGATTTTCTGCTCTCCATCATACAACGCATAGCCCGTTTCTCCTTCAGCTGTATTTTCAAAAGTTAATGCTGGATCATGGGCATCGATCAATTGAAAATGTTTGTATTTGTTTTCTGATCCTACTTTATCTTGAATACCTGATGGGATATTGACCGTTAGGTGATATTGGATTCTTTCGCCGATCTCCACGTCTTTGCCGTCTAATTGTGGTGTTGTTTTTGTAACATTTGTTGTGTCATTCTTGATTGTTAGCTCAACAGTAACGTTACTTCCTGAATCAATCGAGAAATCCTTGATTCTTTCTTCCTCGATTAAGGCGGCTTGACTTGGGGCTTTCGTTTCCTCTAATTGATAGGCGCCTGTTTCTAGTTGCGCAATCTTTAGCTGTCCTTTTTGGTTCTCACTCACATCGATACCAGCGTCTCCAGCAGCATATTGTTTGCCTGTCAAAAAACGGTACGCTGCCTGTTTGTCAGTTGTCCATGTATAAAGTCCATCGGCTGCACTTAAAATGTATTTCTTGGTATTTTCGCGTCCTTCTTGCTTTGAAACAACAAATTCCGCATCATTCAGTGGTTCGTTTTCCCCCGTTCCTCGCTTATTCACAAGGAGCGTTCCTTCATTTGTGACGATATTCTTCGGATAAAGATGGATCGTGTCTAGCTCTTCTTCTCCATAAACATATGAGCCATCAGCTTGTTGGATCATTTCATATACGGGAAAGGCGATCACCATATTCTCAGCAGTTGTAACGCCGTCTTTAGGGGCTTCTACAATGGTGTAAACTGCATCCCGATCGGCTTGTTTTTTCGGCAATTCAAAAACCAAATCACCGGCTGCATCTGTTTTCCCGCTAGCTATAGGGGAACCAGACGTCAAGGTTTGAACTTGACGCTTGGCTTCTTCAACGGATGCCCCTGCAGATCGTTTTTCATAAAATGCTGCTGTCACATCATAGACAGAAAAAGTGACATCGGCTAAGCCTTGGTATTGATCAAACTCTTCCATCTCAGTCCCACTATTTTGAATCAATGAACCTGGCAGATTGACCATTTTCTTTTTATGGAGATGGATCTGTGCCAAATTGCTCTCTGCAGACACTTGCTGATTTTTTGTTCCAAAAAAGACAAATGGCAAAAGTAAAAATAGGAGACAAACCATTTTCGTATGATTAAAAATCTTTTTCATTGTTCTTTCCTCTCTTCTAAATTTTTTTTCGTTTTTCATTCGCTAATGGAAAAATTACTTTAATGAAGGCTTATCTTTGCGCTTAACGTGCAAATAGCTACCAGCTAAAAGGACTAGCAGACTTGCTGAAAGAATGACCATCCATCCATGCCAATTCCCTCCGGTTTCAGGAAGAGACACTTTCACTTGATTGGTTACGATCAATTCTATTTGATTGTTCTTTTCTCCAGAAACAAGAAGATTCGGTAGTCGTTCTTCATCGATAAAGACCTGACCATCCTCTTCAATCTTGATTTGGACAGGTGCTGTTAAACCTGCATAGCCTGCGGGTGTACCAGTTTCTTCCAAGGTATAGCTGCCGGGTGTGAGATCTTGGAAGTGAAATACCGCTAGTGCTTCTCCGTTTTCAGGCAGTTCGACAGTCCGTCCGTTTCCACTTAGCCGGAATTTTGCCCCCTCAAGTGCTTGTCCCAGTTCATCCTGTTTATTGACCACCAAATCAAAAGGTTTTAACTGATTGCCATGGGTAAGGGTCCAACAGTTGGCATCCCCGTCGACATTTTCCCCTTGATACTGGATTTTTCCGTCTGTACCAACGACAAATTCATAGTCACCGGCAACCGTATCATATCCGAGCGGACCGGCTGTTTCTGAGATACGATAAGCGCCAGGCTCAAGGATCGTAAATTCAGCCATCCCAACATCATCCGACGTTTCTGAGGCGATTTCTTGATAATCCCCTCCTGCTGTTTTTTGTTGCAGAGAAAAGACAGCGCCTGCTAACAATACTTGCTGCTCATTTTGCAACGTATATTTTCGAATAGCGACTGGAATTTCTGTAAACGGATTGGTAATCTCCAGGATAATCGTATGCTCGACCAGTGTGACAGGTTGTCCATCAATCGTCGCATGCCCTTGCTCATCAATATGGATCAGCCACTCTGTTTGCTTAGCCAAATGATGTCCCGCCGGTGCAGTGACTTCCTTTAAACGATACGTCTGACTTTTTTGCAACGTAGTATCTGCTGGCAGCCCGTACGTTCCATCCCCTTGATCCACAAGGGTTACTGTCTTTCCAGCGCCCGTCAATTCAAAAACAGCACCTGTCAGCTTCACCTCTCCTACAGCGGATTTTTTGATCAGATTTAATGCGAGGGGCACAAACGTCTTTGTGTTTTTCCATGTAGAAACGTCCACTCTTGTCGACTCGTAGCCTGATACTGCCAGTTCATTTGTGACTTGATAATTAAACGTTTCTCCTTGATTGTTATAAAGCGGCAGTAGCCGGGTTTCTTCGTAATCCGTTCCATCCTTTTCAGAAACCGCGGAAACCTTGCTTCGTTCCCAACTTGTCTGATCTTGTGCATCGGTCTCAGTAAGTTTGAGATATCCTGTTTGCCAGCTCTCCTTGCTAGTAACTGGGCTTCTGCTTATTTCAAAATAGACAGATTCTGGGCGACTTGACGTATCGCCATCGTATTCCTCCCAGACTTTTTTGATCGTCAACTCTTTCCCAGGTGCTTTGGCAGAAGGCACACCAAACAATGCCTTTTGATCGGACTGATGATTCGGATAAAACACCGTTTCTCCATTCATTTGATACCAAGTATCTGGTTTAAAATCCGCTGCTTCCGTTTGAATCCGCACTTGATAATGAATTTGCAGTTCCTGTCCTTCGCCTAAATAAAGACCAGAAGCATTGAGTGTATTGTCAGATATCGTGACCTCAGGCTGCACCGTTAGAGCAGCAGAACCGACACTTTTGATGGACAAGCTATTTTCTTCGTATAAAAATGGCTGCGAAATGGGGTCAGTAATCTCTCCATCAGTGACTGTCGCCGAAATATGAAGGGCTTTTTTCTCGAGATAGTCGGCAATATCCGCTGCTTCATTGGCTGACTCATAATAAAGATGCCCCTCTTCATCAGCAGAAACCATCTGTCTCATTTTGTTCTCAACATCGGCCTTTGTATACCCAGCTGTTTGATCCCCTTGCAGTTGAATCCCCAATCCGTGAATCTCAATCCCGCGCTCTTTTAACGCCATCGCCTCACCGATCGTGGCGACAAACGTATTGTTGATCCATTTAGAGTTACCGTACTGATCAGATGCAAAATACCCGTTGTAGAGATGTGAAGTATTCATCGGCTGGTCTTGAGAAAGAGAAAAGGCGGTTCCATAATAACTACCATCTGCTTGTGTATGCACTTTGGACACATGATAACTGTAGGTCGGCACGCCATCTGTTAGCAAAACGATGACTTTCTTATGTCCATTTTGCGTTGATAGCATATCCCCAGCTTGGCGCAGCCCTCTTTGGGTAAAGGTCCCCCCAGCTGCTGTTTCTGGCGTCATCGTTCGGATCGTCTCTTTGACTTCAGAAAATTTTCCTAACTGGCAGGTTTTGTTTTGGTAATTGTTACCATCACTGGAATAACCGACATAGCCCATGTAAACACTGTCTTGAATGCCGCTTCCTTCAATTTGATTCAAAAAGCGATCCACGCCTTTTTTTACTTCAGTGATGCGTCCCATCTCATTCATACTCCCTGACCAATCCACTACCAACACAACATCGATCGGATCAATTTGGCGTTGAACATTCCCTCGTACATTTAGGTAGACATCAAACAGTCCTGGAGTATTCGTCTCTTTTGCAAATTTCCGTAAAGCAAAATCCGCTTCATCTCCCACACCACCATACTCAATATATGACTGGGTCAAATTTGCTGGATCGCCATTCCATGTAGTTATGCCGTCCCACGTTTCACCTGCATCCTTGTTCCCCTGATGATTTAAGACGTTACTCTTTTCATCGGTTTTCCAACTTGCTGTGGGATAGGTTCCATTCTGGTCAGTCGTATAATCTGGTTCAATCGAAGCAAAAGCCTGTGAAACGGTGTTTTTTTGATAAAAACGTTCTTGTTTAAACGGTTCAACGAGTGTTTCGCCTTCAGAAGAACTTGTCGTCGTTCCTGTTTCCTTAGTCTCTTCTTGCGTTTCTTCGTTCGAAACACCTTTTGAGTCTTCATTCGACACTTGTTCCGAAGTTGACTCCGTGCCGGTTTCTGCAGCTTGTGAATCAGTTGAGTTGTCTTCCACCCTATCTGAGGAAGCAGATTCCGTCGCAAGCGGAATGTCAACTATCAAATCATCCAAAGACACCAGTTTGTGCGATTCTTGATTTTCGTGATCATATTCTTCAATCTGAATCGCCAACTTCAGTTTTTTTGTTTCATTAGGTAGTTGAAACGTTACTTCTTGTTCACAGGGTGTTTTCAAGAAGTCTTGTGTTGTTAGCCAAGACTGCGCAGATTCATCCTCAATAAAAACCACCTCTTTGTTGCTCGTTTTCGTTAGCGGTTGTTCTTTCGTTTCATCAAGTGCATATAATTGCAGCCAGATGCGTTGCTGTTTGTTTTTTTGTGATAGCTGATATCGTAAAGTAAATTGATTACCCTCCCGTTGACCTGTCAACTTGATCTGCTCCGTTTCGGTAATAGCGATCGTATTTTCTTCTTGTGCACTTGCTATCCCATTTGTTTGCAAACTCGAATAAATGAAAAATAATATCCCCCCTAACATACAGAAAATGAAAGAGAACCAGTGGTGTCTCTTTGTCAAAAACATAAAAAGACCTCCTTTCAAAGAATCAAAAATTACAAGCTGATGATACAAGAAAGAAGCGAAAGACACCTCTTTTTTTTATTTTCTGAAAAACAGGAAAAATTTACGCATCTGTAGTTATCCATAAATAAAACAAAGTTTTTTATTTCAAAGCGGAACCAATTAACCAACGTTATTTAATAACTAAAAAAAACTAGCGTTTTTCACATGCGATTTCTATTTTTGTTCTTTATGAGACAGCTCTGGCAAAAATTTGTCTCAGTTTTTCTAAAAAAAAGCAAAAGTTTTGAGACGTGTCTTTACACAGTAATATAAATAAGTTATTAATAAAATAAGAAGGTGATCATTTGATTGAAAAAATACTCTTAGATACCCGAGCATTAGACAAAATCGGACTCTACGGAAAACTACTATCAATTGCTCCGGGTGAATACAACATAGAGTTCGTGAAAAATCTGACCCATTTAAGTGCAACGAGATTGAAAAGTTTACTTTCCTCGATCCAAGAGGACCTGCAAAACCTCTCCCCAGTAAATCTTTCATTACATAAAAACACCCTTAGTCTCCCTAAAAATTTGATTGAATACAATCAATATCAGCAGTTTTTAGCCCAAGAAAGTATTTCTTATAAAATGTTGTTAAGTATCTTGACCAATCAAGATGAAAGTTTGCTGGCATTTTGCCAAAGAAACTATATCAGTCGTTCGACTTGTTTCCGACAAACTAAAAAGCTTCAGGATCATTTAAAGGAATTCAACGTAACCTTAAATCAATCCGCCATGACGCTTATCGGTTCAGAGATGGTGATTCGCATCTTATTGTTTAATTTTATCTGGCACATTTCTTTAGGGGATAGTTTGGTGAAGGCCTTTGACCAAGAGATCGAAGAGCTTTTTGTTACCTATGAAGGAACGAAATACAAAAGCAAGTATGAAATTGGCAAAAAAGAAGCCTTACTTCATTGCAAGATTTGTCTGTTTCGTTTAAAGGATGGTCACAAGACAAATCTTTATCAGTTAACGAACCGATCATTTATCCCCAGTGGTGAAAAGCTTGATTTCTTCTCTGCTTTCTTTATGATCATTGATTCAGCAATAGACATTCTTGAGATCAATTCTTTGTTCTTTCTTTTTTATTACTGGCCGATGCTGACTTCTGCCAAAGATGTGCGTCTTCCGATTGTAACGGATTGTTACAATCACGAAAAGCTAGAATTAAAAGAGCTGATGACTGAGTTTGAAGAACATTGCCAAAAATTTCTCTGTGATTTTGACTTCGACCATCAGTCGTTCCTTTATATGAATACATATCTTACGTTGTTGAAGTTCTGTATATTTAAGCAAAAAGTCCCCCTTTCGAATTTTTTCGAAGCAAATGTCATTAAGGATAAATACCCATTACATACGATTTTGACAAATACCATTCAAAGTTTTTGGCGTAAAATAGCAAATCGTAAAGGTTATGAGTGGTTAAAAACCTGTTATACCGATCTTGCTTTTTATCAAGCCTGTTTGCTTTATCCCATTTACATTGAAAAGGAACAAAAATATAAACTTAAAGTTGCTTTTGTCTATGTATCTAACTACTTGGTTTCCATGGAAGTTTTTAATATATGTGAACGGTTGCCCTACGTTGAAATTGAACGGATCACGCTGCCAACTGAAGAACCTTTTGACTTTTATATTTTGAGCTCACCACAGCTTTTACCCCCTTTTACAACCGAAGAAAACTCAGCAATCATTGATTTTTGTCGCTATCGTGATTTTGAAACGAATTTATGTCAGAAACTATCGAATGCTTTTAATGAAAAAATAAAAAAATTAACAGCAATTAGTGACTAAACAAACGCTTCTTTCGATGCTAACCATTTCCCTTTGGAAAAAGAATAAAAAGCTAGACAAAATCCCCCCTTGGAATCAACGGATAATTCCAAGGGGGGATTCATTATTTAATTATTTATTGATTTTACACAGACTAAATCAATCGAATATGAGTCAATGGATAATAAACAAAACGAGCATTGCCTAAAATGGCCTCTCCTGATATTGGTCCAAAGGAACGGCTATCTTTGGAGGCACGTCGATTGTCTCCAATGACAAAGTAACTATCTTTCCCTAATTTCTCAACACCTAATAAAGATTCCAAATCAAAGTCATTGGTGTAAGAGACAGACTCGTGATCATTGCTGCGGTTCTTCACTAGAAAATCTTCATCTACCGGTTCATCATCAATGTAAAGCTGATCATTGACATATTTCACTGACTCACCCGGTAAGCCAATCACCCGCTTGATATAGGTCGAACCATCCGGCAACTGGAAAACAACGACATCAAAACGTTGGATTGGCGAAATCTTCTCAATGACCACCATGTCTCCTTGTTTTAAGGTTCCTTCCATCGAATTTCCTTCAACAGGAACTGGGATCAACAAGAATGCCCGAATCAAGAATGCTGTTGCAAAAGCAATTAACGCATATTTCACTACTAGCCAAAAACGATCAACCCAGAATTTTTTCGCCTCCACACGTCTGCCTCCTCTCCAATTTTTCACTTAGTTTATTCTTCAGAAAGCAAGGACAGTGCTTTTAAATATGCTGGGTCCTCTGCTTTGAGTTTCTCCGTTACTTCTTTTTCGATCGCTTGGGCAGTGTCTGCATCGACTTCCCCAGTCACTTTTAAATCATGAGCCTCTTGAAAAGTCTTCACTGCTGCTGTCGTCTCATCATTGAAGGTATCACCACTAGTGGCATACCCTAACGCTTTAAGAAATTGATTTAGGTTATTGACTGCCGTTGATGATTGTCCAGCTTTTAAGGCATTGTCCCGTGGTAATGGCGGGAAATACGCATACTCTGGATAGTCCTCTTCATAATCCGGCATCACACCTTGATCATTGACCCAATTTTCATCCGGTGTCAGCCATTTCATGACCGTCATTTTTAATTCACTATTATCCCCCAGATCCTTCACGTTCTGAACGGTTCCCTTGCCGAAGGTTTCTGTACCAACAACTGGGATATCCGCTGATTCTTGCAAGGCTGCGGCAAAAATTTCCGATGCAGAGGCACTGCCGCCGTCGACTAAAACAACGACCGGTTCTGTGACTTTGAATCCTTCATCCAATGCTTCGCTCGCTTTGGTCTCACTGACCACCCCTTGATTGTTGGCAAACTTCACGATCGTTTGGCCGTTTTCTAAAAACATACTTGCCATGATCTGTACTTGGTCCAGCAATCCGCCAGGATTTTGTCTTAAATCCAAAACAAACGACTTTGCGCCGGCTTCTCGCAGTTCGGTGATGGTTTCTTTCAACTCAGCTGCTGTGTTTTCACCAAAGGAAGTAATATCGATACGACCGATTGTGTCATTATTTTCAGCAATTTCTCCATGGACTGTTTCGATTGGGATCACATCACGAGTGATCTCCACATCAAAGGTGTCCTGATCACGTTGAATCGTTAAGGTGACTTTCGTCCCTTTTTCACCACGAATCTTTCCCACAACTTCAGATAATTCCTGTCCTTGCGTATCTTCACCGTCTACCTTGACGATTCGGTCATTGATCCGCAGACCACTTTTTTCAGCAGGCGTATTTTTTATCGGCGCTTGTGCGACTTCTGGATAGTCTTCAACGATTGACAAGGTAGCACCAATCCCTTCAAAACTTCCAGAAAGTGATTGTTCTAAGTTATCCGCATCTGATTGGTTCAAATACGTCGTATAAGGATCATCTAGCGCATCAGTCATCCCTTGAAGGGCACCTTCTATCAAGGCATCCTCATCAACTTCTTGGTAATAATTCGCAAGGATTTGGTCATATAGCGACTGGATTTTCTCCATTCCGCTGGCTTCTGTGGTCGTTTCTGTCACCGGTTGCGTCGTCTGCTGATTTTGCTGAGCCGTTTGCCATAAATAGACACCGCCTCCTGACAAAATTGCGACACAAACGAGAGAAACGATATATCGGCTCGTCGTTAAACCTTTCATTCACAACACCTCTCTGAGAAAAAACAGCTCCGTTCTGCGGATTTTATGCAACCATACAAAACGAAGAATCGTTTTTTTATTTGTTATTTTCGAGATACTCTGCCCAGATACGATCAAAAATATCCATGGATGGCAAATAATCAACATTTAGTTCCAGATAAGAAGAGACTTCATCATAGTCATCGCTGTGCTTCGGAAACTGGATATCATGACTTGCATGAGTAGCAAAGATCTGGGCCTCATCTGTATGACTCGGTCCTTTGACTGCCATTAAATAGGTATAAAAACTTTTACGCATGTTCTTGCTCCCAATGATTTTCTAAAAAGGCTGCTCTACGGGCATGATTGCGAGCAAAATTCTCAGGATTCTTTTTGTAATACTCTTGGTGCTCTTCTTCCGCTAAATAAAAAGGTTGGGCTGGTTCGATCGTGGTCACGATCGGATCGGTAAATCGACCGGAAGCCTGAAGCGCCTCTTTGCTGGCTTCGGCTTTTTTCCGCTGCTCTTCATTAAAATAGAAGATAGCCGGACGATAATTGTCGCCGCGATCTTCAAATTGACCAAAAGCATCTGTCGGATCCGTTTGCTGCCAATAGATCGTCAAAAGGTCTTCATAACTGATTTTTTCAGGATCAAAAATGATTTCCACTGCTTCAGTATGCCCGGTTTGATGGCTTTTGACTTCTTCATAGGTTGGATTTTCGGTATGTCCTGCGGTATAGCCGGAAAAAATTGAATGCACCCCTTCTAATTCATCAAAGGGTTGGATCATACACCAAAAGCACCCACCGGCAAAAATTGCTCGTTCCATTATTCATCCTCCGTTTCAGCTGGTAAATATAAACTCATTTGAATTTCATCATCCACAAGATTGATTTTGTTGGCTTTGATAAACAAGCCATTTTGCATACGGAATTGATCCAAACGTATCAAAATGATTTGTTCATCGGCATTGACATCGATCCAGTCAGGAAATTTAAAACTACGTTTGATCATTTTCATTACTTCACTGGTGGGCAGATCCAAGGTGCCAATCGATAAACTTTTGGCTTTTAATTGGACATTTCCTTCTTCTGTCACATAAGGATCAAAATAGAGATAAAACGTGATAGGAAACCCTAATACTTGAAACTCGCCTGTTAAGAGTGCTTCGTTTCTCAGCTCAAAATTATACTTGACCTCTTGATCCTTTTGAAAATCAGATAGATAAAAATCAATCAATTGATTGACTTGGCTTTTGTTGCTGTTAACGGTCAGAACAGGACTGCCCTCCCGTTGAACAAGTTCAGCACTTTCATTTAAGCCGGTTTCTCGCTGTTGAAAAATTCTTGAAGCAAAGAAAACCGTTGTGCCTAAAAGGATGCCGACCAACACTAGAAAAGCAATTTTCCAGTAGTTAATCGATTTTTTTTTCGTTGCAGCTGTTTTTTCCGGCTGCTTCGTTGATTCGCTTGGTTTCATTTTGCTTCCTCCTCTAGCAACCAATAATTTTGCGTTTTGATCACTTCATCGCGAACGGCATTCGCCATCAGTTGATACCCAAGATTATTGGGATGGAAGCGATCGCCTTCATACAAAACATTGTTTGTGATATTATTCCCGACAGTTTGCGATGAATCAGTTGTCGTTGAAGTACTGCTTTGTGATTCGTCCGAAGCTGTCGTCGATGAATCAGATAAGCGTTCTGTGTCCGATGATTCGGCAGTTTTCTCTGATTCCCCTTCTTCTGTATCAGCAATACCGACCTCATCACTTAACCCTTTATAGAGCAAATCGTTGATAGGAATAAAAAAGGCATTGTCTTGCTGATTGACGAACGTTTCCGTTTGTTTATTCCAGTTATCAATGATCGTCTGCATATCCGTGATTTCTGGGAAATTCAGATAAAATGGATTGTAGATGCCCAAGACATAGATTGGTGCATCACTATTCAAATCGCGGATTTGAGCAAACAAGTCTTTTAAACGTTCCTGGTAATCTTCCATCGGTTCCGTAAACGTCTCAATGCTCAAGCCGAAGAAATTGCTCTGGATCACTTTTAGTACATCGTTACCGCCGACAGTCAAGGTAATCAAATCCGCTTGACTAAGATCTTGGCGTAAGTCTTCATCGTTTTTCACTCGCTTTAAAATCTGATCGCTTCTTTCACCAGCGACCCCATAATTTTTAGTTACCAAATTGCTCAAATCATAGCGATCCTCTAGATCCCCAGCCAAAATGGGCACAAAGCCACCACGAGCTGTTTCATCACCAACCCCTTCTGTCAAGGAATCCCCAAGAGCGAGATATTCAATGGCGGATTTTTTCGAATCATTGGCCGCCAGCTTGTCCACAGGGGTCAGCAATGGTTGGGCTTTGGGAACAGTAAAATGAAACAGTAAGCCAGTTCCAATAGCTATCAATCCCACAACGAGTAGATAAGTTACTAATTTCTTCCATTTCAAGGTATTCAAACTCCTTTGTAATCTTTGCTATTTTAACAAAATTCTCATAAAATTCCTAGTCGCAATCCTTCAAACTTAAGAAAGAAAACAGCTACCTGTCAAAGAGTCGACAAGCAACAGCAGCTTCTTTTTTTGTTTTTTCTTCCTGACAGCTTGTCATACGCCAAAAAGCGATTCGTCATTAAACGAATCGCTGAAAGAAAACATGCTTTTTTATTCCGTACTATAAGTAATCGCAAAGGCACCTTTACCTGTGTGAGTGGCGATGATCGGTGTCGTGTGCAACAAGGGGATATCCAACTCGGGGAATAGTTCCGCTAATTCCTTTTGGAAACGTTCTGTGATTTCTAACCCTTCAGCATGAGAAATACCAATTTTCGTCACTTTAGGCATACTCTTCAGTTCAGCTTTTAACTCTTCAAACCATTTATTGAAGGTCTTGACACCACGTCCTTTGACGACTGGAATCAGTTCTGAATGATCAAAATCCATAATCACCTTCATGTTCAGCAAACTCGATAAAAGACCTTTGGCACGACTGATACGACCGCCTTTTACTAAGTTTTCTAACGTTGAAACGCCGATAAATAATTTCGTATGCTCCCGCACCAAATCCACCTCTGGTAAAACTTCTTCTAGTGTCTTACCGGCTTTAGCCAATTCTGCTGCCCGAATCACTTGAAAAGCCAACGCTTGGTCTGTAGTGTCACTATCGATCACGGTGACTTTAGCTTTTGATAAATGACTGGCTTGACGAGCCGCTTCCACGGTTCCGCTAAGCCCTTTGGTCATATGAATCGATAGTATTTCACTGCCATCTTTGCCTAATTCATCATATAGTTCTACAAAATGACCGATCGGCGGCTGGCTAGTTTTAGGTAATTCTTTGGCTTGCGCCATCATTTGCATAAATTTTTCTCCCGGCAGCGTTTCATCATCTGGATAAACGACACCATCGATCATTACAGATAAAGGCACGACATGGATAGCCAAAGCATCACGGACACTTGGTTCCATCGTACTGGAAGAATCTGTCACAATTTTAAGATTTGCCATCATATATTCACTCTCTCTTTAAATCAAGTCTTTTTTCGTGGTAAAATAACCACAGACCATTTATACTAAGTATAACAGAGAGAAAATTTTTTTTCATCTAATTTCGATTCGAAAGGACGGTGCCGAATGCAGCACATGAAGTTTAGTCGCAGATATTTGATCGTCAATGAAGTATTAAATGCAGTAACCCACGGGATCGGATTAGGACTGAGTATCGCAGGACTGGTCATCCTCTTAATCAAGGGGGCAAATCTAGGGTCACCTATCCATATCGTTTCCTATGCCATTTATGGGTCGATGATGATTTTGCTCTTCCTCTTTTCTACCTTATTTCACAGTTTGATTTTTACCAAAGCAAAAAAGGTCTTCCAAGTCTTTGATCATGCCTCCATTTTCTTGCTGATCGCCGGAAGCTATACACCTTTTTGCTTGCTTAGTATCCAAGGCTGGCTTGGCTGGTCACTCTTTGTCTTGATTTGGCTACTAGCAATTAGCGGCATCGTTTATAAGTCACTGACTCTTCATAAAAAAGAGACTGTCTCAAAAATCTCCACCCTGATCTACATCATCATGGGCTGGCTATGTGTCGTCGCCTTTAAACCTCTGATCGAACATTTAGGCTACTGGGGAACATTTTTACTAGCAAGCGGTGGTGTTTCTTATACTGTAGGTGCGCTATTCTATAGTTTAAAATCCGTTCGATTCATGCATGTGGTTTGGCACTTATTCGTTATGTTAGGTGCTGGACTGATGTACTTCTCCGTCTTGTTGTATACCTAAAAATGAAGCATTGCTTACAAACAAAGAACAGGAAACTTTCGCTGCAGAAAGCTTCCTGTTCTTTTATTTTCTATGATAAAATTCAAATTGATGGGGATAACGGTTCTTTTCATCGACGATCCCATCGATCACATGATCAAGTTTCCATTGCGCCCAATCAATCTCTGGGAAATACACATCTCCGTTAAATTCCGCAGCGATCACTGTACGGTACAATTGATCGCAATCGTCAATCATCGCTTCAAAAACACCCGCTCCACCAGTTAAAAAAACGGGATGCTCTTGTTGCTTCACATACGCTAAGATTTCCTCTCGGTCATGCATCACTAACGCGCCGTTGGCTTGATAGTGTGGATCACTTGTCAAAACGATCGTCGTACGCTGCGGCAGTAATCTTTTTCCCATGCCTTCAAAGGTTTTGCGCCCCATTATAATCGTATTATTGATGGTTTGCTCTTTAAAAAATTTCAAATCATTCGGCAAATGCCACGGCAGTGTGCCATCCGCTCCGATCAAACCCTTTTGATCTTGTGCCCAAAGTGCGATCAACATAAAAATTACATCCCTTCTGTATAAAATGATTCCGAAATAGTAGCAGCAACCTGCAGCCGCTGCATCAGCTGAAAAGCTGATTCATGCTCAAATGAATCTTTGTTGCGCTCATCAAAGCGCAAGCCATCACAGGCTTGGTAAACAATTGTGCCGCCGCTTCTTTGGACATTTCTCGGCCATTCCCCATCGTTTAAACGCGCGTTGTTGTTTTTCAGTAAGGTCGGTATCAGGGAGATAGGAAAGAGAGCACTACCAGCTGCGACATCAATTTCTTGTATTTGAAAAAAGTCAGCTGCGATCTCGTTGATCAAGCGCTCCGTTCTTTGCCACGTTTGCGGATGACTCGCAAACGCCCTTGCAGTTCGTCCTAGGATACAATACGTATTCTCTGGTAACGGCTGTTTGCTTATTGCCACAAGTTCTTCTGGATACGTCTCGATCCAAGTCACTACGCGATCAAAATCACAAATATGCAATGAATCCAGCATTGGTAAATTATGCTGTGCAGCAAAAACAAGTCTTCTGCGGGCATCCGCCGCCCCTTTTGCTGGTATAAAAATGGCAGTGCACTGCTGATTTGATCGAATGGCTTCTTTTAGCTCCGGCACTGTTTCCTCGGATACGGATAGCCAAACTGCATCATAGTGCTGATGCAAGAAATCAATGCATTGATCAATGAGCAATGCATGAATCGATCCAGCATGTCTCTGATGAAAGGTCGCCGCAAAGCCTCGTTTGTGGGTATTTTCTATTACGCCTCATTCCTTTCTTTATGAAATGAAACCAAACAACCACTTAAACTGCGATCGGTGCTTTGATTGTTGGATGCGGATCATACCCTGCCAGGGTAATATCTTCCATTTCAAAATCAAAGATTGACTGTTTTTCAGGATTTAACTGTAAGCTTGGCGCCGGACGTACTGAACGAGTCAACTGTTCCTTCATCTGTTCTATATGATTACTGTACAGATGAGCATCACCTAATGTATGGATAAAATCTCCGACTTCTAGTCCAGTTTCATGAGCAATCAGGTGCGTTAATAGCGCATAACTAGCAATATTAAAGGGAACGCCTAAAAAGACATCGGCACTGCGTTGATATAACTGACAGCTTAAGCGACCATCATGAACATAAAATTGAAACATCGTGTGACAAGGGGGCAACGCCATCGTCGGTACATCTTCTGGATTCCAAGCAGAGACGATCAAACGACGAGAGTCTGGCGTTGTTTTGATCATCTCGATCACTTCTTTGATTTGATCGATAAACCCACCCGTACTTTTTTCCCAATGGCGCCATTGGTACCCATAAACATGACCCAAATCGCCGAAGGTTTCAGCGAATGTATCATCAGATAAGATTTTTTCACAAAACTGTTTCAACTCATGTTGGTACTGTTCATTGAAAGCTTCATCCACTAAGGAACGACGGCCAAAGTCCGTCATGTCAGGACCTGTGTAAGCATCACTTTTAATATAGCGTTCAAACGCCCATTCATCCCAAATGTGGTTATTATGTTCTAGGAGATAACGAATGTTGGTATCTCCTTTTAGAAACCACAATAATTCGCTTTTGATCAAGCCAAAAGGAACTCTCTTGGTTGTCAACAATGGAAAGCCTTGGGACAGATCAAAACGCATTTGGTGACCAAAGACACTGCGTGTTCCCGTTCCGGTACGATCACTTTTATCATTGCCTTCTGCTAATATTTTTCTTCCTAGATCTAAATATGCTTGTTCCATCGTTCTCTCCTTTACTCTACACAAATTCGCTCAAATATTCCCAACGATCCATTTTTTCTGCAAGTTGCGTTTCAACCTCGCTGATTTCTTGCTGTAATTTTTGGAGCTTGGTAAAGTCAGCTCCTTGATGATTCATCTCTTCAGTCAAAGTGGCAGCTTTTTCTTCTAACACCGCGATATCATCTTCAATTGTCGCCCACTCTTTTTGTTCCATATAACTCAGTTTCTTTTTGACAGGCGCTGCAGCAGACTCCTCACTATCAGCAGAAAGCGAATCGTTTTTTGATTCTTTTGGCTCTAGTACACTTGAACTAGCTTTATTGGTATTGGCTGCTAAGTACTCATTAATGGAACCAAAGTAGGACTTAATCCTGCCGTCTCCTTCGAAGATCAGCAATTTTTGGGCAACTTTATCTAAAAAGTAGCGGTCATGGGAAACAGTGATCACTGCACCTGGGAATGTTTCCAAATAATTTTCCAAAATCGTCAGGGTATCAATATCCAAATCGTTGGTCGGTTCATCTAACAAGAGAACATTTGGCTGTCCAATCAATAGCTTGAGTAAAAATAGTCGTCGTTTTTCTCCGCCAGATAGCTTGCCGATCTTAGTGCCGTGCATGGATCGCGGAAACAAAAACTGTTCCAGCATTTCTGCGACACTGACTTGTGAGCCATCCACTTTTTGCACTTCCTCGGCTGCTTCTTGCAAATAAGCAATCATTCGCTGATCAGGGTTCATCGCTTCAATCGTTTGCGTATAATAAGCCATTTTCACAGTCACGCCAATCGTACGCTCCCCTTCTTCTAAAGGCAGGTGACCAGCTAAAATATTGAGCAACGTTGATTTGCCCGCACCGTTTTCTCCTGTGATCCCTAAGCGTTCTCTTGATTGAATCAACAAATCAAAGTGAGACAAAATCGTTTTGTTTTCAATCTGGAAACTCGCATCTTTTAGCTCTAAGACTTGTTTGCCTAAGCGTGTCGTAGCAACATCAATGGCCACTTCGCCGTTACGTTTTACTTGATGTAGGTTTTCTTTTAAATCATCGAAACGATCGATCCGTGCCTGTTGTTTCGTTGTACGGGCCTTTGCTCCGGTGCGAATCCAAGCCAACTCATGTTTGTATAACTGCTTGCGCTTGTCTTCTTGCGTCTCCTCCACTCGTTCTCGTTCTGATCGAGCATGAAGATACGTCTCGTAATTGCCTTGATATTCATGCAGCTTGCCAAAGGACAATTCAAAGATTCGGTTAACGACTCGATCCAAAAAGTAGCGATCGTGGGTCACCATCAATAACGCACCCCGATAATTTTTTAGATAGCCTTCCAACCATTGGATCGCATCATAATCTAAGTGGTTAGTCGGTTCATCCAATAACAACAGGTCTGGTTCATCGATCAATACTTGAGCCATAGCCACTCGTTTCTTTTGACCTCCAGATAACTCACTGACCTTTTTCTTTAAATCACTGATCCCAAGTTTTTGGAGGATAATTTTGGCTGTTGTATCTGTGTTCCAAGCATCCGCTTTATTCATCGCTTCTTCTGCCAATTGATAATTGCGCTGCGTTTGTTGATCCATACCATTATTTTCTAAAGCAATCAGCGCTTTTTCATAGTCGCGAACAACGCGGATCAGCGGACTGGTCCCTTGAAAAACAGCATCTACAACGGATAATTCTTCTTGTAGCTGATTGTCTTGCGCTAAAAAGCCAATTCGATAATCTTGACTAGCAAAAACAGTTTGGCGATCACCATCTCCACGATCCAAACCTGCTAAGATTCGCAGCAAACTTGATTTCCCCGTGCCATTGACACCGATCAAACCGATCCGATCTTTTTCATGTATCAGAAAAGAAAGCTGATCAAACAGTGTTTTTTCACCGTAAGTTTTGGTTAATTCACTTACTTTTAATTCTTTCACAGAATCCCTCCTGAGTTTTTTCTTCGCTCATTGTACCACATTTCATCCGAGGAAACGATGAGAGAAAGGAGCAGTTTTTGCAATAAAAAAGAATGCCTTCGTCAGTTTATTCCCTCTGATCATCGATGTTGATCATCTTTTAGGAATAACCTGACGGAGACACTCCATAAAACGTGCATCAAGTTGCGCGCCTTTAGAGACATATTATCGGCGGAACATCCGCTGTTTCGGTTGTTCTTCCGCTCGAGACATCGCATACGATTCTAACAGATTGACATTGCGTCGGTACTCATTTGCAGAAATCGTTGAAATTTTCTCAGCCACTTCATATTCATCGATCGTCTTGCGCTCAAGATAATAGCCCCAAAGGACTTTCTTAACAAAAATCGGGTCTTGCTCAATCATGATCGTTTCAATGAAATTGCTATGTTCAAACCGTTTGATGCTCATTTCTCGTTGACGAATAAAGAAATTGATCAGCGAGGAATCATAAACATCTTCTAAATTGCTCAAACTGTGAAAAATGTATTCGCTGTTTTTTAAGTAGATTTTTTGTACTTCAGAAATGTCTCGTTGTTTCAAGGCATCTTTCAGTTGCTGCTGCCGCTGTAAAAACAAACGTGGATGGATCAGTACACGAATAAAACGCTGAATAAAGAAGAGCCAAAAACTAAAGAATGAGAGAATTTGTTTTGCGAGGGAATGCTGCTGCTGAGAAATAAAGCGTGAATAAAAACGATAGCCATTTAGGCTGACTTTCCCATTTCGATAAGCTTCATCCAAGCCGTCTTGTTCGATCGATAAGATCAATCCTTGAATTTCTTGGATTTCTTGTTTTTCTGAATCAGTCAAACTATTGCGATACAATTCCCAACGACGATTTTCATAGGAATTGATGACAGCATCGATCGCTAAGCGACCTTTATCAGAAAGCTCTTGTTTTTCTTCTGCTTCCAATTGTTCGATGACGTCTTCTAAGATCAGCAAGTGATTGAAGTCGACACTTTCGGCAGCTTCACCATCTGCCAAATAAGGTAAGACCATCACGCTGATGATCAATGTCAGCAAAATTACACAGGCGGTCAAAAACAGGAGCAAGCTCCGTTCCTGAAACGGTGTCTCATGCACCATCACCGGTAAAATGAAGATGGCTGCCAAACTGACTGTTCCCTTGACGCCACCAAAGGTCAACAAGGCGACTTGATTCATGGATACTTGTTTTTTTGACTGTAAGAACCAATAATAAAATAGCAAAAAGATAAAACGTACGAGGAAAATCACCGCTGTGACGACTAAAATCGTGATGACTAGATGCCAGTTTGCATAGTTTTTGCTTTCCCAGATCGGTGAAAAGACTTGTGACAACTCGATCCCTAGAAAGAGAAACACTAATGCGTTCAATGTAAAGACAATGGTCGACCATGTGCTTTCCGAAATGTTCGCTAATTCTGCATCAAACAACGAGATCCGGCGTTTTCTTTGGGCTTGGGCTACACCTGCCACAACTGCTGCGATAATCCCTGAGACGCCAATCATTTCTGCCAGCAAATAGGCAGCAAATGGCAAGAGCAGTTCAATCAATAAGTATACTGTGACATCTTGTGCCGAGATTTTTTCAATAAAACGTAAAATCCGGCGTTTCAGCCATACTATCAAGTAACCGACAAGCCCGCCACCGATACTAGAGAAAAGAAGTTGGAAGCCTGCGTTGGCTGCTGAAAAACTCCCGGTAGTCAAAGCCACGATAGCAAACTGTAATGCGGTAACCCCCGAAGCATCGTTCAGTAAGCCCTCGCCTTCAAGAATATGCATAATGTTTTTGGAAATTTTCAAACGCTTTGCTAATGAGGA
The DNA here is from genome assembly GCF_044746145.1 of Enterococcus sp. NPDC086594. Taxonomy (NCBI): domain Bacteria; kingdom Bacillati; phylum Bacillota; class Bacilli; order Lactobacillales; family Enterococcaceae; genus Enterococcus; species Enterococcus sp. NPDC086594. The sequence continues at coordinate 26,062 of NZ_JBIVBP010000002.1, read as the reverse complement.
GACTGCCACCGCATCAGTTGGTCCTAACGCAGCCCCGAAAGCGAAGCAAGCAGCCAGAGGTATCGTCGGCATCAACCAATGGAGGGTTCCGCCGACCGCAAACAGCGTCATTAACACGCCACCAAAAGCCAAAAACAGCACGATCTTGCTGTTTTTTAGGATCTCAGGTACATCTGCTCGTTCCCCTTCTCGAAATAGCAATGGACCAATGATCATTACTAAAAACATTTCCGGTTCAAAGGCGATCTCTTGACCCATTTCTGTAAGACCTAATAAAATTCCTAAGATGATTTGAATAAAAAAGATCGGTACTGAGGGCAATATTTTGCTCGCCACATTTGATAATGTGACAAGAATTGCAATGATAATGACGAGTTCAATAAATTCCATCCATTACCCTCTTTTCTTTCGAATGGCTAATAACAGCTCAAGAAAATCTTCTTTTTTTAAAAGGATCTTGTCGTTTAGAAGACCTAACTCCTTTTCGTTATTTTCAATCTCGCATTGGACACGCCGTGATTCCAAGCGATATAAATCGTGTTTCATTCGTTCAAATTTTCGGAAAAGCAATGGATTTTTCCGTTGTAAATAATCCCGAATCTCCTTTTTTTCAGCTGGTGTAAATTGTCCCAACTGCTTCATTAGTTCTTGCTTACTTAAACATTCCTTGTTCATAATTACGTTTTTTACCCCTTTTATCATCAGTTTATCTTTTTATTTAACGTGCAAATCAAAATTATCTCTTGACCGCTAGTATTCTAAGCCAATCATTCAAAAATAGCAAGTCTTTCTCACTAAATGTTGGTTTTCTATCAGTTTTCTTATAAAACAAAAAAACCGCAGTCTTCACTGCGATTTTTTATGCTTATTTCATATATAAGTCGTAGTAAGCATCCATGATCTCTTTGGCGATTTGAATATTTGGATGGGTATCTGTGTCGCCTTTTAATTGAGGCATTACGATCGCAATCGCAATATCCGCATCACTGCTTGGCCCGTAGGCAACGATGTTTAGGTTAACTAAGCTGATGGTATTGCCATTACTATCCACAATTGGTGTTTCGGCAGTACCTGTTTTGGCAGAGACCTCCATTTTCGCAGAAGCCAAGCCTTTGGCAGTTGCCCAAGCATCCGTTCCATGAACTGCATCATAAAATCCATTTTGAACAATTTGCATTTGAGCATCTGTTAAACCAACTTCATTCAATACCGTTGGTTCGATCTCTTCGATCAGTGAGCCAAGACCGCCAGTTTCATCATTGCCGTAAATACCGTCGACGATATGAGGCTGCAATCTTTTGCCACCATTAGCAACGGTTGCTGCATATTGTGCCAGCTGCAACGTGGTATAGGTATCAAACTGACCAAAAGCCAAGTCAAGGATCTTCCCACCATCACTGACGGGGTCCATATTATCGATCGATGTGCTGATACCAGTCGCTTCTCCAGGTAAATCGATCCCAGTTTCAGTTCCCATACCAAAAGAGGCAAAAGACGAACGTAGTTTTTCATAGACATCCCCTTGACGATCCACTGTTGGAATCGAGATACCTGACTGATAATTGATGCCCATCAAACGTAAAGCGACTTGCATCATATAGGAGTTAGAAGAAACTTCCAACGCCTGCTCCGCAGAAAGGTTACGATTATTTGCCCCAGTTGGGTTGAAAATTGAGGCTTTTACATCGGAGCCAATTCTGATTGGTTGATCCAATAACACTTCATTGCCGTTTAAGACCCCATTTTCCCAGCCGGCAGCCAAAGTCCCTGCTTTGACAACGGACCCTGGTACAAAGGAATTAATGAAGGTACCAATGGCATTTTCCTGCAATTCATTTGAACCTGTATCATGATGATAGCCGGACATTGACAAAACGCCGCCGGTTTTTGGATTTAACGCCACTGCGTAAACCCCTGGAGAATATTCTGCTGCCCCAGAATCAATCAGTTTTTGGAAATTGTCTTGCAAGATTTTATCAACTCTCGCTTGAAACTCAGCATCTAATGTTAATACAAGGTTATCCCCTTTTGCCCCAGCAAAGGTTTCTTTTTGACTTTCAATATTATTATTGTTATCAAGGGAAATCTCGGAAATGGATTTTGTGCCTTGTAAGACTTCTTCATACTGCTGCTCTAAATAACTACGTCCAACGCGATCATTACGAGCATAGCCTTTTTCTAAAAATTCATCCAAAACTTCTTCCGGAATCCCTTGTTCTTCACTAGTCACCGTTCCGATCAAACTAGCCAGAGAACTTCCTTCAACGATGTTTCTCGTCCAATCAGTCCCCGTGGAGATTCCCGGTAAATCAACCATATTTTCAGCGACAACAGCTAATTCACGGTCAGACACATCCGACGTCTTAATAAAGACCGTACTCAAAGATTGGGCGCTATTCATCCGCTTAAAAATCGTGGCTGCTTCTAATTCTGCATCAGAGAAATTGATTTCATCTTCTGTCACTTTATCAACGGTTGCCGCATATTGTTCAGAAGTACCTAAAGAACGCTCTTCATCACTCAATCGGTCAGTTGCTGCTTCAAGATTTTCTTCATCGGCCAGCCAAAAGTCCTTAAGATCACGATCAGACAAGTTTTTGTCCACAGGTACTTCGATCAACTCGCTCAATTTTTTGGCCGTTTCTAATAAATCTTGAGCGGTCATTTTGTTTCCGCGGGTAAATGTGATTGCTGCATTGGCTTGATTTTCCACCAGCGCTTTTCCAGAAGCGTCATAGATCATTCCCCGAGGGGCGCTTCCTTTGACTTCCACTACAGATGAAGCTTTCAACTGCTGCTCAATATTGTCGCCATTGACGATCTGTAGATAGCCTAATTGAACGATCAAGGACACAAACAAAGCAAAAATAATAAAAAACAAAAAGTTCAATCGAAATGGAACATGAGATTTGCGATACGATTTAGCCTTTGGTTCTTCTGGCCCCTTGCGTATCCCTTGGACAACTTTATCTTTCAAATTCTTCATCTCATCTATCCTTCCAATCTATAATGACTACTGTCCTATTTTACCAAAAAATTCGATTCGAAACAGAAAAAACAAAAAATATCCATTAATCCTTAGAAAAAACTATAAAAATTGGCGTGAATCCGAGTAAATGTTTCACAGTTTGATTGTTTCATTTTCATTCTTTCATGAAAAAATTGTTTTTTTAAGCTTTCTTATGTTTTTTCATTTGATGGTTTCGTGAAACAAGATTTACATTTCTTTTTTTGTGGAAAACTAGATCGATTGAAGCGAGAGGAGCTTTCATATAAACGAAAAATCGACACACAAGCAGTTGCCCATGTATCGATTCCGCTATCCTATCAAACAGTTGAAGGAGACGTACAAACCGACACACCCTCAATTGATCGAAAGACAGCTATATGGATCTATTCACTCGCACCCTCGCCATCGGAAAAGACTGCACTGTCATCGTAGAACTGATAGTTGACATAGCCTTGTGTATGTTCATCTCCTTGTGAGAGCTGATTGTTTTGAGGGAGGGCCAGTTGTTCTCTGAGTGTATTTTGCATGTGTAAGAGCTGATTGACCCCTAAAAGCTGATAGTAGACATCATTCAACATTTGCCCCTCCCCTTGAAGCTGCTCTTGATGAATCGTCGTAAAAGCAGGTAAATAGTTCTTTGCGACATCCAGCATATCGTCCCATGTTAGATCTGTCTTTGAATTTTTTTCAACAGCTTTTAATATTTTCTGATAATTATTGATTCCATCCAAACTCATCACTTTTTTTAAAATTTTTGTTACAACTTCTCGTTGTCTTTTCTGCCTACCAATATCTCCTTCTGGGTCTTCTTTACGCATACGTGCATAAGCTAGACCAGTTTTCCCATTTAAAGTGATTTTTCCTTTCGGAACATGGACTCCCTCGAGCGTAAAGTCGATATCATTCGTTACTTCGATTCCACCAACTGCATCAATCAAATCTCTCATCCCTTGCATGTTGATTGTCACATAATGATCGATCGGTATATCCAAAAGATTTTCCACAGAATCCATTGCCATGGCTTCTCCCCCAAAAGCGTATGCATGATTTAACTTGTCTAAAGTTCCATACCCGATGATTTGAGTAAATATATCCCTGTCCAAGCTAACGATCGTAGATTGCTTTTTTTCTGGATTTACTGTAACAACCATCATACTATCTGAACGACCTTGCTCGGTCCTTCCTAAAGCTCCGGTATCAATTCCTAGTAACAAGATAGAAAAAGGTTCTCTTTTTTCAATGTTGACAGTTTCTGAACGCCTTTTTGTGTTTCGATCAACTGGTTTAGAAATATGTTCAAAAGTTGAACTTGTATCATTATAAACTTGCAAACCGTACACAGTTAATCCGATAATTCCCAGGACCAAAATCCCTAATATTCCTATTACTATTCTTTGATATTTTCGCATCTTGCACCTCGTCCGATAAAAAATAACAATCGACTAAATTTTCGCATAATTTATATCATAGAGCAATCTCATTTGTTATAAAACATTTGTTTTAATAAAAATGTAATGTAAATGAAACAAAATGCAAGGATTCCTCCCTTGAAGGAAAGAAACAGTTTTCTCATTCTTTTCTTTCATGGTTTTGCCAGAAACTATCTAGACCGAAAAAAAACCTTGCTTAGCTGCAAGGCTTTTCAGTCGATTCTTTAATTAGGTAATTAGACTTTGGTTACTTCCGCTGCCTGCGGCCCGCGGGCACCTTCAACGATCGTAAATTCAACTTCTTGACCTTCTTCAAGTGACTTAAAACCGTCTCCTTGAATGGCAGAAAAGTGAACAAATACATCATCGCCACCGTCAACTGTAATAAAACCAAACCCTTTTTCGTTGTTGAACCATTTTACTTTCCCATGTTCCATAGTGTGTAAAGCCTCCAATAATTATAATCCGACGATTCCGTCGCCTTTATTATAGCGGATTATGTAAGCGTTAGCAATATCAAAACGACTCTTTCTACTCACAAAAAAAGAAGCCTTTTAGCAGGCTTCTTTCTAGTAAATTGTTTAAGCTTTTGCGAAATATTCGTTTACTTTGTCCCAATTAACAACACTCCAGAAAGCATTGATGTAATCTGGACGAACATTTTTGTATTTCAAGTAATACGCATGTTCCCAAACATCTAAACCTAAAACAGGCGTTTGGCCATCCATCAATGGTGAATCTTGATTCGCTGTTGATGTGATTGCTAATTTGCCATCTTTCACGACTAACCATGCCCAACCTGAACCAAAACGTCCGGTTGCAGCCGTTTTGAATTCTTCTTTAAAGTCTTCAAAGCTACCGAAAGCTTCGTCAATTGCTTCTTTGATGGCTCCAGTAGGTTCGCCACCAGCATTTGGGCCTAAGATTTCCCAGAAGAACGTATGGTTGGCATGGCCGCCACCATTGTTACGAACTGCTGTTTGAATATCTTCTGGTACAGAAGAAAAGTCAGCTAATAATTCTTCAACTGTTTTTTCACCTAATTCAGGATGTTTTTCAATCGCTGCGTTTAAGTTTGTTACATAAGTGTTATGGTGTTTATCATGATGCAAATGCATCGTTTCTTCATCAATGTATGGTTCTAATGCATCGTATGCGTAAGGTAAATCTGGTAATGTGTAAGTCATAAAAAAATTCCTCCTCAATGATAATGTTTACATAAGTAACATTATCAGACTATCAGACTTTGTTCAAAAAATATGCTTACTTTTTCTCACTTTTTTTCGTATTGAAAATCAAAAATTTACTAAACACATAGTTTGCCAAAACAACAACAACTTGGGTGACCAGCTTGGCAACTAGATCGCCGGTTGCCAAAATTGAAATAAATAGATACATACAAAGCATATCTAAGCCTAATGATAAGACGCGAAAGAAAATGAACTTCCCAAATGCCGCCCATGACTCTTGCTTTGTCTCGGTTTTTGCTTCAAAGACCCATAACTTATTTGTAAAGTAGGCGAACAAAACAGAAGCAATCCAGGAAATCACATTCGCTGTCTGGTAATAAAGACCAAATCCTTCACGAAAAATGAGATAGACGACAATGTTGACTACAGTCGTTAATCCACCAAAAAATAAATACGTAATCGGCTCCCACAACTTTTTTTGCTGCAAGAACTGTTTGTATTCGTTGTACTTTTGCATTCTTTTGCCTACTTTCATTTCTTTATTTATTCATTCCTACGATAATTGGTTCTTTTTTTGTGAATTCCTTGTAATTCAAAGAACCCTTCGTTACAATTACTCTAGTTATACCACAAAGGAGTTCATCAGCAAATGACTATCGTCCAACTATTTAAAATTGCTTTTTTCCGAATACCTGATTTAAAATTTGTCAAAAAAGCAGAATTTTCCAAAGTAATCGTTTTTCTATTAAGCGCCTCCGTGCTTATCGCGGTACCGATGACCATCAATGTATTAGGTGTCTTTAGCGATGTGCAAGCAGACGGACAAAAAATTGGCGAATCGATTCCAGATTTTACGATCGAAAATGGGCAGCTTGCTACAGCGCCGGATACGCAAGGTTTCATTTATCAAACCGATTCGATCATCTTTACTTTCGATCCAGATGGCAACCGTACGCCAGCAGATATTGCATCTGATGTTACTGGCTCTGTCATCGCTGTTGGCTTGTTAAAAGATCAGCTGGTCATCCGTATCCCCTCTTCTGGCTTATCGACGTCAATGTTAGATTCTAATCAATTAGAATTTGATTACAGTGAGCCTGCGCTGCGCAATCTTAACGGTCAGGCGATTCGAGAAGCGCTATCAAACCAAGCAATTCCATGGCTAATCAAACTCATTGTCTTTTTTGTTGCATTGTATCCATCATTTGTCAGCTTGCTGATCACCTTAGTGATGGGGACCTTTATTGCAACGATCTATACAAGATTAAAACGATTCTCCTATACTTTCTTTGAAAATTTAAAGATTCTGATCGTAAGTGCTGCATTGCCTACGCTTATTAGTGTAATCGTACAACTACTATTGCCTTCCTTCGATGCAACCACCTTTATTTTGTTTGGTTCTTTATTCTTATTCACACAAGGGGTCAAACATTCTCCAAAAATTCAGTTTAAAACCTAATCTAGGCCATGTTCAATTCCTTGAACATGGTTTTTTTCTCATTCTTTGCTACACTTAAGTTAAAAGGAGGCTTGGCAATGAAAAAAATAATCTTAGCCACTCGAGAGTTTCGCGACACATATGTGAAACAAATCGAAAAAGACTATCAATTTCTTGTGTACACAAAGGACCAAGCAATTGATTGGTCACAAGTAGAAATCACCATTGGTTGGAAGTCGGAATGGAAGGACTACCTGCTAACGGAGAAAACAAATTTGAAATGGGTCCAAGCGATTTCAGCTGGCGTAGACACCTTACCATTAAAAGAGTTTGCGAAATACAATATTCGCTTATCTAATGGCAGCGGCATCCATGCCGAATCGATCACAGACCATTTGTTGGCTCTACTATTTATGGAAAACCGCGGGATTTTCCAAGCAATTCAGCAACAGAGAAAACAGCAATGGTCACCGAATACAATTCACTATACAAAATTGTCGGACCAAGAGATTTTGATCGTTGGTACAGGACAAATTGGCCAAAAGTTAGCTCAAGCATTGACCTTTTTTGGTGTAAGTCCCATTGGTATCAATACTAGCGGGCATGACGTGACAGGTTTTGAAAAAACGTTTGCGTTATCTGACTTACACGCTTGCGCAAAAACCGCCGATTGCGTCATCAACATCCTTCCTCTGACGGAAGAAACCACTCACTTGTATGATGCAGCTTTTTTTGCCCAAATGAAACCTAGTGCTTCCTTTTATAATGTCGGCCGTGGGCCTAGTGTGGATACCGATGCATTAGCAAAAGCCCTAGAAAAAAAGCAGATAGCATTTGCCGCTCTGGATGTTTTTGAAGAAGAGCCATTGCCCGAGAATGATCCGTTATGGCACATCGAAAACCTTTTGATAACCCCCCATATCTCAGGGCATACGCCCCATTTTCAAAAGGCATTTATGGCCATTTTCTTAGCGAACTTCCAACATTTTTTGGCAAAACAAGAACTTGTAAAAAATGAGATAAACTTGGATAAAGGCTACTAACATATTCTTTCCGCAAAAAAAGTGTACAGTCGGAGGCGAAACCTTCAGATTGTACACTTCTATATTATCGTTGTTTTTCTTGGTCTTTTTCGGTTTCTTTCAAGAAATATAACGGTCTATTTTTGGTTTCTAAGAAAATTTTTCCAATATATTTCCCGATGATTCCCAAACAAAGCAATTGCAAGCCGCCCACAAATAAGAAAATGCTGACCATCGATGGCCAACCAGTCGTTGGATCACCAAAAATAAAAGTTCTGATCACAATAAATATCAACGCAATCAGAGAGCCAAAACAGGAAAGCGCCCCAATAAACGAAGCAATATTCAAAGGCGTATCTGAAAAGTTAACAATCCCGTCGATCGAATATTGAAACAGTTTCCAAAATGACCACGAAGTTTCGCCAGCGACTCGTTCCCGGTTCTCATAGGCGATGTATTCTGTATCAAAGCCGACCCAGCTGAAGATCCCTTTTGAAAAGCGATTGTACTCTGACAGTTGTAAAACGGCATCCACCATATTACGACGCATCAAGCGAAAATCTCGGGCACCATTTACCATTTCGGTATCGGCAATCTTGTTGATAATATTATAGAAGGCATCTGAGAAAAAACTACGGATTTTCGGTTCTCCTTTGCGATCTGCTCGTCTGGTCCCAACACAATCAAGCTCTGGTTTTGCTTCCAGCATCGCAAACATTTCTGGCAGTAATGTCGGCGGATCTTGTAGATCTGCATCCATCACAGTGACAAAATCGCCTTTCGCCGCTTGTAAGCCTGCATAAAGTGCAGCTTCTTTACCAAAGTTTCTCGAAAAAGATAAATAGCGAACACTTTCAGGATGGGCACGATATAACTCTCTTAAAACAGGTAGTGTTTGATCTGAAGAGCCGTCATTAACAAAAATATATTCAAAAGGCATGTTTAAATACTTCTTCACCTTTTCTGTTTCCTCAAAGAATATCGGCAAGCTCGCCTCTTCATTAAAACAAGGTACAACAATTGATAACATCGGTTTCATCTCCTAGAGCCAATCGTGGGAGGCCGGTCAGCTATGACCGAATCCACATTATTTTTTATCTTCACTAAAATCGTACTTCGGTTCATCCAACGTTTGATCATAATCAACTGTCAGATTATAGCCTTTGAAAAACCACTCATCCGCTTCATCAATAAAAAAAAGCAATCCGTCAATGGTTTGTTCAACGATCGGACGTTCTGGTTTGTCCACTGACATCCCCACGGAAAATCCGTCATGCACTTGTGTCTTTCCATAAATTTTTCCAAAAAAACGAATCCCGCTTCCTTGGTCTACCACCAACTCTTTTTTGAACCATTGCATTGCTTCAGGACTTATTGTTAAGTTCATTTTCTTCACTCCTAATCATTCATATGTTCATCGAGTATATCTACATCATCTGTATTGCCGATCACGAGTAAATTGTCATTTTCACGCACGATCGCCTCTGCATCAGGCGAAACGATCACTTGTCCTGGTCCCCGACGAATCGCAACGACTGTCAGACCATACTTTTGTCGAAAATTCAGCTCAATCAGGGATTTATTGAAAAAGCGTGGATTGGACACGCGAATCTCTGCTAAAGAAAATTCATCAGATAGTTCAATATAATCTAAGATATTTTTGGAAACTAGATTATGAGCGATGCGAATCCCCATGTCACGTTCAGGATGGACAACACGGTCTGCGCCGAGTTTTTCCAGTACACGGGCATGGTATTCGTTTTGGGCTTTCGCTAAGATATTAGGAACACCCATTTCTTTTACCATCAAGGTCACCAAAATACTAGCTTGAATATCCTCACCTATCGCAACAATGACATGGTCAAAGTTACGGATACCCAATGAACGCAACGTCATCTCATCTTGTGCGTTGCCGACCACCGCATGGGTGGCGATATTCATATATTCATTGACACGATCTTCGTTGCTATCGATTGCCAACACTTCTTGACCTGATTCAATCAACGTACGACAAATACTTCCACCGAAACGACCTAATCCAATAATTGCATAATTTTGCTTCACCACAAACGCTCCTTTGTTTGCCAGATCATTATTTAGTATAACAAAAACCTCCCCTGCTTGCCATGAGGAGGTATGATTATTAAGATTTTATTTTATCAAGCCATGTTTAAAAGCATATATCGTAGCTTGCGTACGATCTTCTACTTCTAATTTTGATAAGATATTTGACACATGTGTCTTCACTGTTTTCAGCGTAATGAAGAGTGAATCCGCAATCTCTTGGTTGCTCTTTCCTTCAGCGATCAACAGTAACACTTCTTGTTCCCGATTGGTCAAATCTTCATGTAGGATTGGTGTCCGATTCGTCAAACGATCCATCATTTTCGTGGTGACTTCGGGTTCTAAGACCCGCTCTCCTCGCTGGGTTGCACGAATGGCTTCCGCAATCTCATGAGCAGTAGACGTCTTTAACAGGTAACCGGCCGCACCCGCTTCAATTGCAGGATAGACTTTCTCGTCATCAATAAAACTAGTGACAATGATGATTTTTGCTTCTGGCCAATCATTTAAAATCAATTTCGTAGATTCGATCCCATCCATTTCATCCATCACCAAATCCATCAAAATCACATCTGGACGTAATTCCAATGCCTTTTCATACCCGACTCGACCATTTTCCGCTTCCCCAATTACTTCTATATCGTCTTGAATTGATAGATAAGAAGAGACCCCCAGACGAACCATTTCATGGTCATCAACTAACAACACTTTAATCATACGTTATGCCTCCTTCAACAGTGGAACTTTGATTTCAATACTGGTTCCTTGATTTTTAAAACTAATAATTTTCAACGTTCCGCCAACAGCACTTACCCGTTCTCGGATATTCATCAAGCCATAGCTGCCGGCCTTTTGATCTTGGGGATCAAAGCCAACTCCGTCATCGATCACCCGCAATAACACGTTATTATCGATGCGATGCAAGTATACTTCTAACTCATCAGCTTTCGCGTGACGCAGGGTATTAGACAAGAGTTCTTGGATCACACGAAAGAGTTGATCTTCAATCGAACTAGGCATCGTAAAGTCTTCAATATCCCAAGTCAATAGAATTTTGATTTTGGTCTCTAATTCCTTTAACAATTGCTCGATTCCTTGCTTTAGACTCTTCCCTTCCAAAGTTACAGGTCGTAGATGAAGCAAGAGCGCCCGCATTTCAGATTGCGAAGCATTGATAATGTCTGTGACCATAGCTAACTGTTTCTTTTGGCTTTCTGGAGCATCTGTTCGAATCGCTTGCTCATTCAGTGCAGACATCATCATCATGGCGGCAAACAGCTGTTGAGAAACAGAGTCGTGCAGTTCACGAGCCAGACGCTGCCTTTCTGCTTCTAAAATCTCTTCTTTCGTCTGACCATCAACAAACTGCGGTTTCGCATTCAATTGCTGTAATTCCATCGACATCTGTTTCATCTTCGATTGGATACTGGCAATATCACGATCCACATTCGCAATCAAATGGTTTTCAGACGCATGTGGGATCTTTGTTTCCAATAAAGGGCTATCGATATAGCCGCTGGCTAACAGTCTTAGCTTTTCTTCCACCGGACCGTATTGACGGTTGCGAAAAAAAGAAATCAGTAAAAAGACAGCTAAAGCAATCAATGCAGATATTACAAGTAAGTGAAAGACGATTGGGATAAAAAAGAGTTTGATTTGAAAGACTTCTATCAGCCAATTATTTTTCCCACTGGCATACAAATAGGAAAACAGCATCAATATCATGGTGAAAAAACTTGCTAATCCTGCGTAAAAAGCGATCATGCCTCTTGAAAATTTCCCAATCATACCCGAATCACCTCAACATCACCAACAAGGGTATTCGTTAAGATTTTCAAACGCCGACTATTTTCGCCATAATCCGGGCTGTAAATCGTCACTTTTTCATTTTTCAAGCTCGTTTCTTCGCCTTCAAAGATAACGGAGCCAATAAAAGTACTGTGCTCTAATTTGATCGCTATGCCAGCAGGCACTAAAATACGAGTTCTACCAAAGCCTTTTCGTACGATCACGACGTTTTCTTTCTTAGGCAATAAAGTGTTGCCTAGATCGATGAAAGTGTCTCCCGTCAAGATATCTAAATTGATATCGTCCCATTCATAGACTTGACTGCCGATCCGTTCATTGCCTAACCATTGCTGCTTTTGTTTCAGCGGATGATCCACTTTGGGTTCTTCAGTTTCAACGATAATCATTTGTTTTTTGCGCCAGAATGAATTTTTAGTTAAGTCGATTCCGGTAATCTCGACTCCTTTTAAACCAATAAATAAAATCGCAAAAATCAGCATCAGCCACAGTGCTGGACTATTTAACAAACTGATCAAAATAGCAATAGAACTTGAGACCATCAAGAAATTTTTAAAATTGCTCTTGCGCTCACTTCGGTTCACAAGGACCAAGCACGTCACACCAAGTATTAATAAAAATAATAATGGCGGATTAGATAAAATTTGCCATACCGCAAAAAGCAGTAAGAGCGCTTCAACAATAAAGAAAAAACGCCAAGGACTTTTCATTCAAGCTCCTCCTCCTAGTAATTCTACTTTATCATACCTGAAAAAAATGGTTTGTCCATCCGTCGCTGGTCCGAAAAAAGACCCTGTTTGATCAATTTCCCTAAAGGAGAATGAACAACAGGGTCACCTAAATCTACCTAGTGATCAAGCGACTAGCTTTTCTTTACTTCTGTGATTCTTACTTGCATATCTCCGCCTGGCGTTGAGATCGTCACTTCATCATTGACTTTTTTCCCAATCAAAGCACGAGCGATTGGTGAATCATTGGAAATTTTACCAGAAAACGGATCTGCTTCAGCACTACCAACGATCATGTACTCTTCTTCGTCACCATCAGGCAACTCAACAAAAATCACAGTTTTTCCGATGGAAACTTCATCAGAGTCTACACCCTCATTATCAATGATCTCTGCAAAACGAATCATATTTTCTAAAGTAGTGATTCGGCCTTCGACAAACGCTTGTTCATCTTTAGCAGACTCATACTCGGAGTTTTCGGATAAATCGCCAAAACTGCGGGCTACCTTGATACGTTCAATGATCTCGCCGCGTTTTACCGTTTTCAATTCTTCTAATTCTTGTTCTAGCTTTTCTTTTCCTTCAAGTGTCATTGGGTAAACTTTTTCTACCATAGTTCTTTTCTCCTTTTAGTAACTTCTAATAAATCGCAAAAGGTAATCTTTTGCGATGAGTCCACAAAAGATTACCATGCTTTTTTTTAAATGTAAACTATAAACCTATGAAAATTTAATTTGAGGTATTGTTTACATATTGTTCCACTAATTGCATATGCTGTTCATAGGTTTCCGCAAAGTAAACTTCTTGGGTTTGAATGTCAGCAACGAAATAATAGTAGTTGTTCGGTGTTGGATCTAAGACCGCTTGGATCGCTGCTTCGCTTGGATTGTTGAATGGTCCAGGTCCGTAGCCAGTATGCACATAGAGATTATAAGGAGAGTCAACTTGAGTGTCCTCATAAGTGACTAGCTCTTTGTGCTCACCTAACGCGTATAGAATCGAAATATCCGATTGCAGCGGCATATCAATCGCTAAACGATTGAAGAATACCTGTGCGATATTTTTACGATCTTCTAGCTTACTACCCTCTTTTTCAACAAGTGAAGCCAATGTAAGGACTTCTTGGACCGTCATTTCTTTTTGAGCAATTTGATCGAAATATTTGGACAAGACTGAATTTGATTTATCCACCATTTGGGTAACGACTTCTTCTAGGGTATTCCCTGTATAGTAGTCATACGTCGCTGGGAACAAGTATCCTTCTAGTCGGTAACGCACGCCTTGCGCATCGCCGGCACTTGCTAAAAGCTCAGGATAGGTTTCTTTCATTTTTTCAAAGAACTCATCGCTTTCCATCAAAGCTAAGAAATCGTCTTTCGAGATATTTGTTGCTTCCGCTAGAGCATCACCGATTTGATCCACATCAAACCCTTCTGGAATCGTCACTTTTGCATCAGAGGTGACCGAACCTTCGCCATTTTGCAACTGCTCACTTATCGCTTCCAGTGTCATATTTGGTGAAAAATGATATGTTCCTGCTTGAAAGCCCGTCAGATTATTAAATTTTGTGTAATAATTAAAAATCATTCCACTTTTGATAATGTTCTCATCCTCTAGGATCTCACCAATTGCTTTATTCGATGAACCGCTTGGAATAACAATCGTCACCTTCTCAGTATCATCTGGATCTAATGGCTGCAAACTTGAAGTAACATATCGATAAGCTGAGAAACCTAATATTCCGCCGATTACTAAGAAAACAAGAACAACAATCAACACGATCTTATTAACTATTTTGTCTTCCTTGCTGCGCTGCAATCTGCGTTGGTTTTTTTCAGAAACAGTTTCTCGCAAACTTTCTGAAGAAGCTGAATGATTTTGTTTTTCTTCTATATGTTTACTTTTATTTAGATGATTACTACGAGATCCCACAGAATCGTCATCCAACAAGCTGTGTTCAGATATCGATTCTTTTTTTGAACTTGATTCTTTTAAAGACTCCATAACTTTCTCCTTAAAAGAATCTTCTGGATGTTGTTTAGACAAAACAACTCCTCCTTAATATCTTCTTTTTGACTTGTATCATTATACATGAAAACTCATCAGAAAGAAATGACATTCTTTTTTTTACTTAAGTATTCTGCTCATTTAAAACTTTTATAATTTTTCACCGGTCACGTTTTGCACAATATTTTTTGCGATATTGTCCAAATTGTTTCTTATTCTCGCAACATCTGAAGGATTGGAGATAAAGCCAAGTTCCATTAAGCGATACTCAATCCCTCTAGATCTGAAAATATTTAAATTCAATAAGTCTTGTCTAAAACTCAACCCATTCGAATTAACAAATGAAGGATGCCAGCCGACATAGGTCCGAATGGTATTCGCTAGCCCGATATTAATTGAATTGGATCCCCCTGGTCTCACTATGACGTGCCCCCCAGAAGCTCCGATACCTCCGCTATCTAGATGAAATTCTGTAACTGAAGTGATTGCGTTACTTACAAGGTGTGCTCCTTGTCCGTTTCGAGTGTCAGTAAACATGTCGCGTGACACATCATAAAAATTAATTCTGCTTTCTTTCAATTGATTGGCATACTTACGCAAATATGGAAGCAATTCATTTCTTGTAAAGTCTCGCTCATTCGTCCCGCTTCCCACTGCTCCCGGGTCGATTCCCCCGTGTCCCATTACAAATAGAAACTCTTGCATTTCGATATACGGTTTGGCTGTCGACCCTGGTGCCGGTTGATTTTTAGGCACAAGTTTTATTTCGAGCGACTCAACACGTTTTGCTAACGAACTCGTTCCAGCCCGCTGATCATTTCGAGCCCAATCAAGCCAACCATAAGTCTGGGAATGCACTCGATAATAAATATCATAAAGCAATGAAATATTGCCGGTCAATCGAATTTGGAGTGCTTCGATCCGTTTCGCCTCACCTGTTGTACCGGCTGTGCTCCCATTAGATTGATACCCTTGCCAACCATAGGTTTGAACATGCGTACGATATTCTATTCCACCTGTAACTGGAGAGTTTTCTAAACTTAGCTGGATTGCTTCCAGTCGTTTTGCCTGACCAACTGTTCCAATACTTGCTTGGCCCGGATTAATCGTCGTCGACCATCCAAAAGTCTGAACATGTGCACTCAAATGAATACTTGGTGTTTCAATTGTTTCGTAGGAGATAAACGGCATCGTACTATCTCCTGGCGGCGCCGTTCCTTTTTGCACAAGTTGAACTTCAATTGCTTCTACTCTTCGTGAGAGCGCGACACTTCCCGACATTTGATCGTTTTTCGCCCATCCTAACCAGCCAAACGATTGAATGTGAACCCGATAATAAACATCAAATAATTGAGACAAGGTTCCTGTCAAGCGGATCTGAATCGCTTCTATCCGTTTAGCTTCATTTGCTGTACCTGCAATTGCACCATTCGTTTGGTAGGATTGCCAACCATAACTCTGAACATGTGCACGGTATTCGATATCTCCATCATAAATATTATTATCTAAACGAAGCTGAATCGCTTCTAATCTCTTTGCTTCTCCAGTAACACCTCCAGAAACAAGACCGCTCGATTGGGACTCTTGCCATCCGTAAGTTTGAACATGCGAAGATAAATGAAGCGAAGGTTGGGTTACATTGTCAGTTGAAACATAAGGTTTATCAGTGCTCCCGGGTGCTGGACTACCTTTTTCCACTAACTGAATTTGGATAGATTCTAGTCTTTTAGCAAATCCAGAAGTACCCGCTTCATTCCCGTTTTTCGCCCATCCAAGCCAACCAAACGTTTGTGAATGGACGCGGTAATAAATATCATAGCCCTCCGCTAACTCATCGGTCAAATTAATTTTGACTGCCTCAAGGCGCTTAGCTTCACCAATCGTTCCAGAAAATTCGCCATCTCTTTTTTCGCCTAAATCCCAACCATAAGTTTGAACATGTGTGGAATAAACGATACTACCTTTCAGTTCTGTGCTGTCTGGATCAATAGCGAGCGACATTCCCTCCAAACGCTTCGCCTGTCCAACTGTACCACCAGTAACATTACTAGCTGGCGGTACTTCTGTTTCCCCATCTGTTTGTATATGTACCATTAGTTTCAAGTTCGGTAAACCTTTTGCGGATTTTAATTCAATATCATCCTCTTCACTGGAAGAAGACGTTGTCTGCTCTGTCGTAGAATCAAACGTACTTGAAGATGATTCTGTTATATCTTGCGTACTTGAGTCACTTACTGAAGTTGAACTTGTACTTTCGCTATTTGTTGTAGAAGTACTATCCGACATTTCCGTCGTTTCTGTAGATCCGCTTTGATAATTTGAATCAGTACTGCTGGTTTGCTCATTTGTCAAACTCTCTGAAGCGTTACTTGTCATTTCTTGTCTTACAACGTTCGTTTCAGCAAGTCCAATGATTGGACTGAAACTGCTCGCAAGGATTACTAGAACCAGAAAGAAATTAGCCAACCTTTTTTTCATATGAATTACTCACTCCTTTTTAATTAGATGCGGTTTTTTATTTGAATACCACAAGTTTTTCTTGAGTATAGCAAATCTAGAAGACAGATTTTATTTTTTTGACTTCCCCTGTAATCAACAAACATGAAACCAATAGAATTAACCATAAAATACCTTTGATTACCAGTAAGACAAAATAGTTCGTGTTGATCGTGATGAGATGATCGAACAAAAAGAGAGCAGCTGCTAAAACGACACTGATACATACTGGACTGATCAGCTGCTTCAAAACATCTGAAAGTTTTCCTTCCAAGACTTTTGTCATCAAAATCCAGTAGGAGGTGAAAAAATTTAAGATGTACGCTACACAAACAAAGGCAGCCACGTAAGTTATCTTCGAGAAATTGATTCCAACCAATGTTAAACTAAGAATCAAAAAAGTTGAAATCATTCCCGTTTTCAATAATGTTTTTGAATGGTTTCTTGCCATAAATATGCTTCCAGTTGCAGAAGTGAGCATCTGCGCCCATATACTAAATGCCAATATTGAAAAAGGAACGACAGCGGCATACCAGCGAGAACCAAAGAGAAATAGGATAATTTCCTCAGCATTCATTACCATAAAAATAGTTAATGGAAATGCGATTAATCCTAGGACATGGACAATTTTTAAAAACGTTTCTCGTATCAACTTCACATCATCTTGATGATGTGACAAAACAGGTTGCAGAACTGGGGAAATAATACCTAAAAATACCGTATTGGGCATAGTAATCATTTGATAACTCTTTTGATAATTTGCTAAGGGCACGGGACCTAAAAATCGTCCAATTAGTAAATTATCTGAATTACGGGAAAAATAATTTAATATTGTAAAACCTAATTGGTTTTTTGCGAATGACCATAGTACTTTAAAAGGTTGCGGGTCTAAACTTTTTGTGTACTTGATCTTAACTACAGCAAAATTAGCAAACAGCGTAGCAATTGCAGGAATAGCGGCACTTAAAATCAATGCATAAACGCCAAAGCCAGCAAAAGCTGAGGCAATACCAAAGATTGCACCAAAAAGATTACAAAACAAGAGCCTCAAATTAAGGGTTCGAAATTTCAATTCTTTATTTAAAATTGCTGTTGGTACAACGTTCATTCCTTCTGAAAATACAATGATCGACATAAACCAAAATAGCGATTTATAGATAGGATTATTATAGATAATCGCAACAAAATGGCCGAATATCCCAAAACCGACAGCTAACAGAAAAGCAAACAGAACTGTATAGTTAAAAACAATCCCATAATCTTCTTCCTTCATCTCTTTGTTCTGAATGATCGCCGGACCTAGACCAGCTGTCACAAACATTTGGAAAAATACTAGGAAAACTTGAACATTCGCTACCACCCCAAATTCTTCAACTGGTATTAATCTTGACAGTACAACGTTTATCAGCAATTGGATCAAAACATTGCTGTACTGTCCGATTGCTGTAAAAATCATACCTGATCTAAAAGCATTTCTCATCTAGATACTCATCCTTCTCTTTAAGTCTTCATTTGATAACGAAAAAAATCCGCTCATTAATGATAAGTTCTTTTTTACATTTTTTAACTTAAAAAGATATGACTTCTTCAGATTGTCATTATATAATAAGTCACTCGAAGCATCTTCTTTGTGATAAATGCTCAACGATGGTATATACAGTTGTTTGTATCCAAGCCGCTGACAAAGGATTGCCAAATAATCTTCTTCATTATAAAGAAATGTTTCCGGATAAAATCCAATGTAATATCTCAAATAATTTTCGGTAAAAAAGATTGCTGCACCATGCAGTGTCTTCTCGTAAGGATCAAGTATTTCCTGGGTTTCATCCGAAAAAGAAGCTGATTGATACGCGTTGTCCCGAAGCGTCATCAATTTCTTAAGGTGCGGATAGATATTTAAACGCAATGAGCTTTCCAACAATAACAATATCATTCTATGGAAAACCAAATCTGCTTTCTTTTTTAGATTGACATTTAGTGTATTTTGGTTCTTTCCGTCTCTGGTGATAATTTTTGTACCAATCATGCCAATATCCTCATTGTACGATATTGAAGCTAGTTTTTCTAAATAAGTTCTATCTTCAAGGAGAGTGTCCCCATTTATAACCAGGACCCTTTCAATTCCTTTCTTTCTAAAAAGTGATAGACCAAAATTATTTCCTCTTGCAAAACCAAGATTTTCTTTCATCTTTACAACGGTAACCTGCTCTGAATCTTCAAAGTTATCTGATAAACGTTTGAATGAATCATTTGGTGAATCATTATCTACGATTAGGATATCTATCTCTTTAAAGGTTTGATTCATTAAAGATCCCACACATTCAATTGTATCTTCAAAAGCTAAATAATTTAGAATTAAGATTCCTATTGTTTTCTTCATATCACTGATCCTACTTCCTAAGCTACTATACGATGTTTTAATATTCTTGATAAATTGATAAGATTTCTCTTATCAATTGACAAAAAATGGGGCTTTATCATAAATACATTTTACAGCAATACAATCATTCAGATTGCGTGTTCTTGATAGAATTGCCCTAATGCTTCTGGATATTTCTCTAAAAAGTTCTCAGTTAATCTGTTTTTCTTTAAAACATCTAAATTCTTCTTGCTTATTTTACTCGTTAAAGTTGAGTTTTCTGTTGTTCAATAATAATAGCTTTTACTATCAATCAATGAAATCTTCGTTATCTTATCAATCATTTCATAGAAAAACAGCCCGTCCTCATAAATAATTCCTTCAGTTTAAATCGGTGTAACAAAATCATCGCAATCAATGAATGCAATCAATTTGCCACTGGCATACGAAATCCCTGCGTTTCTAGCGCTTGATTGGCCACCGTTACTCTTGTTGACTAATCGAATAACTCTGGAGGTGTTTTTCTTTATGACTTCATTAACTACCTCTATTGAATCGTCTGTTGAGCCATCATCAACAACGATGATCTCTATGTTTTTATAGGTTTGATTCATAAGACTAGTGAGACATTCACCTATATATTTCTCTCCGTTATACATTGGAATTATTATACTGATTTTCTCATCCATTATTTTGTACTCCTCAAATAGTCAATTACAGGCTTAAAGGTTTTTTCAAAAGTAAAATGACTAAGACCATATTGAAAAATAGCTGCGCTTAATTCCTTTTTTGAAGAATTTTCAAGCATCGAATCGTACCACTCAATTAAGCTTGGAATATTGATTGGTGTATCATCGCTCGGTACACGATAATAAAACGGAAGATCACAATTATCCAAATCAGTTTTCACTCCAGAAACAATCGGCAACCCTTTCGCCAAATACTCTTTTCCTTTTAGACTACTATTATAAGTTACTCCAGATCGATGACGGGCTAAAGAGTCAATCCCAATATCTGCATTCTGATAAAACTGATCCAATTGAGAAAATTCTATTCTGCCTAATAACTTCACTTTTTCTTCTAAGTGGTAATCAGAGACCAGCTTTTTATAGTCCTTTAAGACAGGACCATCACCGACTAAAGTGAACATGACGTTTCTCTTAGCGTCAGATAAATTATAGTATTCGTGCAGTCCTTGTATGACGCGATCATATCCATGGTAGAAACAAAGTGCTGCGACCCCTAGTAATCGGATTGCACCATCTCCCTCATTACTACCTTCAATCGGACTAGCAAAGTCGTACGCATTCGAAAGATTGATACATGGTATATCAAAAATTTTTTCATCATCCGAAAAAGTCAGAACTCGATCAACGTAGTGTTTTAAATATGGTGTCCAGAGATGTTCTTTGGCTTGAATGTCCCATTTTACAATTCCTTTAAATTCGTTCATATAAGGATATGTTGGAATTTCTAATAAGACAATAATTGATGGATTCATTGTCTTGATTTTCTTTAATAAATCGATAACACTTTTATCAAAAACCGCACTTTTTCTAATGTAAACAAAGTCGTACTCTTGCCAATTTATTTTCTCTTTTAAAAAAAACTGTCTTGAAAAAAAAGGAACTAGGTTTAGAAACAGATGACCTATATTCCTTTTTGGGTTTATTAAGGGTTTCATGGAAAAACCATTTTTTTCAAACTCTTCAATTTGTCGATTGATCTTCTTTTGAATTCCACCAGCATGGGTCAAGTCTTGGGAAAAATAAATACCCTTCATTTTTCTCCTTCTTTCATTTCTCTAATTTCCTTTTTCAAGAAAGATAACTCTTGTGTTAATGTTTTGACTTGTCTTTGCGTATTTATCAATGCAATACTAGTTGTTAAAGTGATAAACAATAAAAAGGCTGTTAAACTATATAATGCTAAAGAAGTGAGTGTAGTGATCCCTAAGAAGTGGGCGATTGTCGTCCCTACTTTGGGAAATAATGCACCGATCAACATTATTATTCCCAGTAAAAGCCATTTGTTCATTTGACGTACTTCTGCATGATCTTTACGAATCAAATAAACAGTTAAGACAAAAAAAGCAAATGCTAAAAAAATAGCAATAATTTGTAATTGAACCGGCATTAGGATTCCTCCTTTTTAATCAAAGATGCAATCAGAATAGCCAAAGAGACATTAACCATATACGCTGCCGAGTCGAAAAAATGAATACTTGAGCGACCAGTTGTTCTTTCGAACATGTTTACCCCAATCTCTTTCACCCGGATGTTTTTGGCTACTAAATGCATGTAGCTTTCAGGTTCCGGATACTGGCTCGGATATCGATGGGCAAATTGTCTGATTACTTGCCGGTTTCCTGCTCTGAAACCACTCGTTACATCTTTGACGCGCATTTTTGTCAGAAGGTAAATAAGTCCTGAAAGAAGCCTGATTCCTAATTGTCTTGCACCAGTAGATTTAAACGTCGACGTGCTGTCTTCTACAAATCTGGATCCGACGGTAAAATCAGCCTTATTATTGATAATCGGTTCAACCAACTGACTTAAACTTTCAATATCGTGCTGTCCATCGCCATCATATTGAATCGCGATATCATAATCGTGTTCTAATGCATACAGATATCCCGTCTGCACAGCTCCTCCAATACCTAAATTGTTCACCAACTCGACATGATGAATATTGTTTTCTAATAATACCGCTTCCTCATTGTCTGTAGACCCATCATTGATAACAAGATAATCTAAATTATATGGTGTTTTTTTTCTATACTCGAGTACCTTGTCGATTACTTGGACAATACCTTCTGCTTCATTATATGCTGGAATAATAAGTAAAATTCTTGGATTCACGATTTACACCCTAACTTTTCTTATAATTGATTGCTTTCTTGATTTTTCACGTAAAATTTCATGAGAAAAGAAGCAATGGTTTTTCCCCAATAACGTTTGTACATTTCCAATTCTTCTGCTTCTCTCGTTTTATCCAGGGTTGTTGCAGTTGTTTCAGATTCTTCGTGAATTCTATGATACATTGCATTTTTTGAGATGTAACAAATGTTTTCCGGCCGCTTCATGATTCGTTCCCATGCATCCCAATCTACTGCCATTCGCATCTGTTCATTAAATTTGAAGTCATTGAGCACCCGCAAATTATATGAAACAGCTGGACAACAAATAAAGTTCCCAAACGCATATATTCGCCTTTGATACCACTTTGATTTTAATAACCCCATTGTTTTTAAACCGAACGTTTTAATTTTAAGATTTATTGATCTTTTTCTGATTTGACTTTCTTGATCGATTTCCTTATAATCCGTAAACACAATACTTGTTTGATTATTATTTTCGAACGCATCAATGACGCTTTCACCATACTCTTTTAAATAGATGTCGTCTTGATGAACGATCGTCGCATATGGCGTATCAACAAAAGACAATGCATTGTTCCAATCTCGTCCGATACTTCCGCCTGAACTAGTAAACATAGGTATCTCATAAGAGTTGGCAATCTCTGTTATATAAGTATTTGGTGTACTTGTGTACAAAATCAGCTTGGACTTTCCTTTTTTCAGACTCGTCTGATTTAAACAAGAAAGTATACATTCTTCTAAAAAAGAAGACTCTTTATAAGCGCAAATAACAAATGTATGCATGAATATCCCTTTCCATGAATTGTTAAGAGTTTTAAATATCCAATTCTAAAAAATTATACTCGACTTTTTAGTAATTCTCAACAAAAATTAAAATCCCTAAAAAACTTAAAGAAGACAAACTCGCATTAATTGGCAAAAAATGAAAAAAAATAAGGATTCCACGCCTTTTTTTAAGTTTTTCTTTTGGAGACTTGTCATTATTCTAGTATACTATATATAATATGTATTTGGAGGTACAGGATGCTTTTTTCAATCTTACTTTTTATTCTCATACTCTTTTTAACAGCACATAGAAGCTTTTATCGCCGATTTTCGTTTTCTCTATTTTGTGCCGTTTCTCATCTGTCATTCACGGCATTTATTGCACGATCACTCGGCTTAACTGAATTAAGAAAAAATCTCTTATCTTTTAGTTTCCTTTCAACCAAGTCCGCTGTCACTGGTGTAAGTATCCTTGTTTTTCTTTTTCTCTTATCAACGGTGCTGATTATCAAAAAAACAGGTCTGATTGACAGAATATTTCAATCCTTGACCTGGCGTCTTCAACTTTCTTTTTTTATTTTTTCATTACTAGTATTCATTGGAGCACTTGCGGGAAACAGTGCCGTTTGGACGAAAAGTTTTTTTGGTAATGTAGGCATTAGTGAAATTCTATACACTTTGTCTCAACCCTTGACAGGAACAGATGCGGGCCAAATTTATACGTTCATTTTGGGTCCTTTATTAAATTCTATTATTCTCACTCTTAGTTTTCTAGTAATCCTATACTTGCTACTCTATGCTCTATCTTACAAAAAGTTTCAGCAAATTAAGTTAACCAAAAAGACGAGTTTCTTTTTTGCCTTCATTAGTGTAAGCCTCACTATATACGGTTTTTTCTTTGGTATACAAACATTGGGCTATGCAGAACTAAAAGCATATTTTTTTGAGAAATCAACGATTTACGAAGATTTTTATGTGGACCCGAATGATGTTGCGCTTACCTTTCCAGAACAAAAAAGAAACCTTATCTATATTTACGTCGAATCATTAGAATCAACGTACTTATCCATTGACCTTGGCGGAATGCAAGAAGTCAATCTATTACCAAATCTCACAGAATCAGCTTATGCAGATGGACTAAATTTTTCGCACCAAAGTACTTTCGGCGGTGCTCGTCAAGTTCCTGGTGTTGGTTTTACAGTAGGAGGAATGGTTGCTCAAAGTTCTGGGGTTCCTCTGAGAGTCTCTGGTGGCTATAACGAAAATGAATATGGCAATACTTCATCTTTTATGCCTGGTGTCACCACAATCGGTACCATTTTAGATCAAGAAGGATACAATCAAACACTGTTAATCGGTTCCGATGCAAGCTTTGGTGGCAGAGATAAATTTTACTCTCAACATGGAAATTACCAAATAAAAGATTATCAATATGCCATCGATAATCAATGGATACCGTCTGACTATAAAGTCTGGTGGGGATATGAGGATGAGAAACTTTTTGAGTTTGCTAAAAACATACTTATAGAAGATTCTCAGTCAGAAGAGCCCTTTAATTTAACGCTTCTAACAGCTGATATGCACTTCCCAGATGGTTTGATGACCGAAAATACACCTAAATTTTTTGAACAGCAATATAGTAATGTCATCCACTATTCAGATTATATGTTAGGTAATTTTATACGATGGGTTCAGCAACAGTCTTTTTATGATAATACCACTATCGTAATTGCCGGTGACCACCTAAGCATGGATCCCTCTTTTTTTAATGGTATCCCTGAAGACTATGAGCGAACTGTCTTCAATCTCTTTATTAACTCACCGGTAACAACCTTGAATAATACCAATCGTTCTTTCAGTACATTGGATTTGTTTCCGACCACTTTATCTGCATTAGGTGTTTCCATTGAGGGAAATCGATTAGGCTTAGGAACAAATCTATTTTCAGAAGAAATGACTCTAATGGAAAAATTAGGGTTTGATGAATTCTCTAATGAACTTAGTAAGACATCAAGCTTTTACAATCAGCAGATTATGCAAGGATCAGACCTTGAAGTTAAATAATGAATTGCTAAATCACACCAATTACTACGATAAATTTTTACTATATAATTGAATATACTAACCAGTCTTTTAGTAGTGTCAGTAAAAACTCAATTATTTTTTACTGACACTATTTGATATGGTCGAGGAAACAACTCTACAATAAAGATATCGTAAAATCTGATCATTTTGTTTATGATAGCATTAAATCTCTGACATATTCACCTATCAAGCAATTTTTATTGCTAATAGAATTAAACAGCTTTTTTAAAGCCTTGTTTGTATGTTTTGCTTTAATACTCGATCCCTACTATTTCTAGGAGTAAGCGGTCCGTGAAATAGTAAACTTTTAACTGAAAAAGTAAAAAAGACAAGGTTGCCTTTGTTGTCGGGCTCTATAATTTATGGGACTGATGAATCAGAATTGATTCTTCAGTCCCATTTTCATTTTAGGTATTAAAAAACATATCGTTCTCTAGTATGATTAAATCACCACAAAATAAACAACTGAGAGGACGATATGCTATATGAATGATTCTATCAAAAAAATGTTGAGAATAACAGAGAAAGATTTGATGATTACAGAGGTCTCTTACGAGACCCTTCAGAAGAAAAAGACGTTGGTCGTCGATGCTGTTCTCTCGCCTACTCCTCGTGCTTGTAGAAGTTGTGGTTCTACTGTGGTAGATGGAAACGGGAAAACAATTATAGTGAAAAATGGGAAGAAGGAAACGATTGTCCGTTTTGAACAATACAATCAGATGCCTTTGGTTATGCGCCTAAAAAAGCAGCGCTATACCTGTAAAAACTGCCGAACCCATTG
>NZ_JBIVBP010000001.1:456346-939834 GCF_044746145.1 Enterococcus sp. NPDC086594 | reverse complement strand
GTCCTCGGCATTTCTTAATATGCGCCCATAGCTCAATTGGATAGAGTGTTTGACTACGGATCAAAAGGTTAGGGGTTCGACTCCTCTTGGGCGCGCTTTAATAACGGGAAGTAGCTCAGCTTGGTAGAGCACTTGGTTTGGGACCAAGGGGTCGCAGGTTCGAATCCTGTCTTCCCGATACTTTTACAAAAGGGGCCTTAGCTCAGCTGGGAGAGCGCCTGCTTTGCACGCAGGAGGTCAGCGGTTCGATCCCGCTAGGCTCCATATCATTTGAATAAATGATTCTTTTTTACGCGGTGTAGCTCAGCTGGCTAGAGCGTCCGGTTCATACCCGGGAGGTCGGGGGTTCGATCCCCTCCGCCGCGATTTTTTAAGAGCCTGGACCTTTAGCTCAGTTGGTTAGAGCAGACGGCTCATAACCGTCCGGTCGTAGGTTCGAGTCCTACAAGGTCCATTGTGGCATTGTATCTGTTTTATTATGGAGGATTACCCAAGTCCGGCTGAAGGGAACGGTCTTGAAAACCGTCAGGCGGGTAAAACCGTGCAAGGGTTCGAATCCCTTATCCTCCTTAACTGTCTCTTTTGTTGCGAGCAAAAGAATTACAGTCTTTTAATTACTCTAAAGTAATTACTTATCGCGGGATGGAGCAGTCTGGTAGCTCGTCGGGCTCATAACCCGAAGGTCGTAGGTTCAAATCCTGCTCCCGCAATTGCTTTTGTTTTCAAAAGCGCAATAAAAGCTAAATATGGTTTGGTAGTTCAGTTGGTTAGAATGCCTGCCTGTCACGCAGGAGGTCGCGGGTTCGAGTCCCGTCCAGACCGCCATGCGGGTGTAGTTTAGTGGTAAAACCACAGCCTTCCAAGCTGTTGTCGCGAGTTCGATTCTCGTCACCCGCTTTAGCTTTTATTTTTTGGGGCCTATAGCTCAGCTGGTTAGAGCGCACGCCTGATAAGCGTGAGGTCGATGGTTCGAGTCCATTTAGGCCCATCAAAATGTAGTCATACATTTGGGGAAGTACTCAAGTGGCTGAAGAGGCGCCCCTGCTAAGGGTGTAGGTCGGGAAACCGGCGCGAGGGTTCAAATCCCTCCTTCTCCGTTTTTTTATTGGTCCGTTGGTCAAGTGGTTAAGACACCGCCCTTTCACGGCGGTAACACGGGTTCGAATCCCGTACGGATCATTTTTTACTTTTGGAGGATTACCCAAGTCCGGCTGAAGGGAACGGTCTTGAAAACCGTCAGGCGGGTAAAACCGTGCAAGGGTTCGAATCCCTTATCCTCCTTAACTGTCTCTTTTGTTGTGAGCAAAAGAATCACAGTCCTTTAATTACTGAAAAGTAATTACTTATCGCGGGATGGAGCAGTCTGGTAGCTCGTCGGGCTCATAACCCGAAGGTCGTAGGTTCAAATCCTGCTCCCGCAATCGCTTTGTTTAACGGCAAAGCAGCAATACAAAGCTTCTGGTTTGGTAGTTCAGTTGGTTAGAATGCCTGCCTGTCACGCAGGAGGTCGCGGGTTCGAGTCCCGTCCAGACCGTTGTTTTTGGCTCGGTAGCTCAGTTGGTAGAGCAATGGATTGAAGCTCCATGTGTCGGCAGTTCGATTCTGTCCCGCGCCATAGGAATGCGGGTGTAGTTTAGTGGTAAAACTACAGCCTTCCAAGCTGTTGTCGCGAGTTCGATTCTCGTCACCCGCTTTGCATTTTTTATTTGGGGCCTATAGCTCAGCTGGTTAGAGCGCACGCCTGATAAGCGTGAGGTCGATGGTTCGAGTCCATTTAGGCCCATTACATTTTCAAACTGGTCCGTTGGTCAAGCGGTTAAGACACCGCCCTTTCACGGCGGTAACACGGGTTCGAATCCCGTACGGATCATGCAAACACTCTTGAGAGTGTTTTTTTATTACCCAAAAATGATCTTTTTTATCATTTTTCAACTACGAAGGGTCAAAATTTGTTATAATCAGTCCGTTGCAAGTTCCCGAAAGGATTCGCAGCTGCGAAGATGCCTTGTAACCGAAACATATATTAGGGGGAATACAAAAATGACAGAGAAACACTTATTTACATCAGAGTCCGTTTCAGAAGGACACCCAGACAAAGTAGCTGACCAAATCAGTGATGCCATCTTAGATGCGTTGCTTGCCGAAGATCCAATGGCTCGGGTTGCTTGTGAAACGTCAGTTACCACCGGATTGGTTTTAGTTTTTGGAGAAATTTCTACTTCTGCTTACGTAGATATCCAAAAAGTCGTCCGTGAAACCATCAAAGAAATCGGCTATACACGAGCAAAATTCGGCTTTGACGGCGATACGGTTGCTGTTTTAGTAGCGATCGATGAGCAATCACCAGATATCGCTCAAGGCGTTGACGATGCTTTAGAAAGTCGCGGAGAAACGGATAAAGAAGATATCGGTGCCGGTGACCAAGGCTTGATGTTTGGTTTTGCCGTTGATGAAACACCTGAATTGATGCCTTTACCAATCGCATTGAGTCATCGGTTAGTCCGTCGTTTAGCAGAGTTGCGTAAAAACAATGAACTAAGCTACTTGCGTCCAGATGCAAAATCGCAAGTAACTGTTGAATATGATGATAACGATCAACCACAAAGAGTGGACACCGTCGTTATTAGCACCCAGCATGATGATGCGGCTGATAATGAAACGATCCACCGTGATGTCATTGAAAAAGTGATCAAAGAAGTGATCCCTGCCGATCTTTTAGACGAGCAGACAAAATATTATATTAATCCTACTGGTCGTTTTGTGATCGGCGGTCCTCAAGGGGATGCCGGTTTGACAGGCAGAAAAATCATCGTTGATACTTATGGCGGCTATGCTCGTCATGGTGGCGGTGCGTTTTCTGGAAAAGACGCAACCAAAGTTGACCGTTCAGCCAGCTATGCGGCTCGCTACATTGCCAAAAACATCGTAGCAGCAAAGCTAGCCAAAAAAGTGGAAGTCCAATTAGCCTATGCGATCGGTGTGGCACAACCCGTGTCGATCAGCATCAACACTTTTGGTACAGGAACCGTCAGTAACGATCGCTTGATTCAAGCGGTGCGGGAAAACTTTGATTTGCGACCAGCAGGAATTATTGAAATGTTAGATTTGCGCCGTCCGATTTATCGTCAGACTGCCGCTTACGGACATTTCGGTCGTACAGATATCGATTTGCCATGGGAACGCACCGACAAGGTGGCGGCACTTTTGGCAAGTGTGAAGGATTAAAAGAGGCGACCTCTATTGATGACTATCAATAGGGGTTCTTTTTTTTGGAGTAAAAGGAGGAGTTACATGCGAACCAATGTAAAATTAGTCACTATTGCGGTCTTTGTCGCAACGTTTATGACCGCGATCGAAGGAACGATCATTACGACAGCGATGCCTACCATCGTTAGTTCATTGAAAGGGATCGAGATCATGAACTGGGTCTTCTCGATCTATCTTTTGACCAGTGCGATGTTGACCCCGATCTACGGCAAGTTTGCCGATAACATCGGCCGCAAACCAGTCTTTCTATTTGGTACGCTGCTGTTTATTATCGGGTCGGCGTTTTGTGGGATGGCCAACACAATGTTGACGTTGATCATTGCCAGAGCGTTGCAAGGATTAGGCGCAGGGGCCATGATGCCCGTTGCCCTAACGATCATTGCGGACCTGTATCCTGTTGAAAAGCGGGCGAAAGTCTTAGGGCTCAATAGTACTGCTTGGGGGATCGCCAGTGTCGTTGGTCCCTTAGCCGGTGGATTGATCGTAGATACGATCGGGTGGCATTGGATCTTCTTTATCAACGTGCCCATCGGATTAGGGTTGATCGCCTTAATTTGGTTTTATTTTCATGAAGAAAAAAAGGCCTTTGCTGCAGTCAACATTGATTATGCAGGCAGTCTCTTGTTGATGTTGACGTTAGTAGGGCTCCTGCTAGGCTTCCAATTGCTAGGAGATTATGGTGTAAGTCTGCCTGTTATCGGTCTGTTCGTTTTTTCTGTCCTCACGTTTATCGGCTTCATTCGTGTGGAGAAAAAAGCAGCAGATCCGATTATTGATCTGAAGCTGTTCCACTCAAAACTATTTGTGGTGGTCAACATCGTAGCAGCTTTGGCTAGCGGCTTCCTGATGGGGATCGATGTTTATATCCCAATGTGGATGCAAGGGGTCTTAGGCATGAGTGCGGGGATTGGCGGGCTTGTGTTGGCACCGTTGTCGATTTTATGGATGATTGGTTCCTTCTTAGCCAGCCGTTGGTTGACACAACACAGTGTCAGTTGGGTCTTGACGGTTAGCTTAGTGATCACGGCTACCGGTGCCTTGTGGTTGTTTTTGACACCGGCACAGACATCATTCTGGTTGTTCTTGGTGATTTCTTCTATTACGGGCGTCGGATTAGGGGCAACGATGGTGGTTTGTACCGTTACTGCCCAAACCAGCGTTGCACCCACCCAAGTCGGCGTGGCGACTTCTTTCAATACGCTGCTGCGAACGATTGGGCAAACCATTATGGTGGCGGTCTTCGGTATCGTTTTAAACACCAGCAATAGCGTGGGCTTGGCACAGGCGCAAGTCACTGACAGCAGTGTCATGAATCAGCTGGTTGATCCAGCCGCCGCGCGTCAGCTGCCAACAGCCTTATTAGGGCAATTACGGGAGATTCTTTATAGCGGTCTACACTGGGTTTTTGGGATCGGTGTTTTACTCATTGTGCTAGCGATTGGTTTGACCCGCACGATTTCGCGAGAATCTGGTACAATATAAAAAAAGGATCGCAGGTGATTGTATGGCTTTTTTACAAGCAAATATCTATTCAAATGTTCTTGAAATGGAGGTAATGATCGATGTGATCTTGCCTCAAAGTACCAAGAAAAAAATCGGTACGCAAAGCCAATCGACGGGCACAGATCTCCCGGTGCTTTATTTATTGCATGGGATGAACGGAAATCATAGTGTCTGGCAGCGACGGACGTCGATCGAGCGATATGCCGCAGAGTATCAACTAGCGGTCATCATGCCGTCTACTGATCTGGGCTGGTATACCGATACGACCTACGAAATGAAGTATTGGACGTTTATCGCCGAAGAATTACCACAAATTTGTCATGAACTGTTTCCTCAACTGACGCAAAAACGAGAAAAAACTTTTGCAGCAGGTCTCTCGATGGGGGGCTATGGGGCAGTAAAACTTGGGCTGCGCAAGCCTGACCAGTTTGCGGCGGTAGCGTCTTTGTCTGGCGCATTAGCGCTGGCTGAAAGCATGGATTCCTTGCTGCAGCTGCGAAGCCAAGCTTATTGGGAAGGAATCTTTGGCCCTTTAGAGCAATTCAAAGGGTCAGAAAATGATTTGATCCATCTGATTGAGACCATCGATCCAAGCACCGCGCCGCGCTTTTTTATTAGCTGTGGAACCGAGGATCAGCTGTATCCGGCAAGTGAATATGCGGTGGATAAGCTGCAAAAACGCAAACTAGCCGTAACGTTTGAATCGGGAACTGGGGATCATGATTGGAATTTTTGGGATCAATGGATCCAACGAGTCCTGCAATGGCTTTTTAGTGAATAAAAAAACCATCAGTCGATCGACACCTTAACGTGCCGAGGACTGATGGTTTTTTCGTTCGATACAAAATAAGATCGGCGGCTGGTTGCGCTGATTGATAAATTGATAGGAAAGGACATTATATTCCTCTTGCGGCAGCTGCTGACAAAAGGAGTGGACTTCTTTCAGCTCTGCTTCGCCGCCAGCGTGTCCATA
This sequence comes from Enterococcus sp. NPDC086594, assembly GCF_044746145.1. Classification (NCBI taxonomy): domain Bacteria; kingdom Bacillati; phylum Bacillota; class Bacilli; order Lactobacillales; family Enterococcaceae; genus Enterococcus; species Enterococcus sp. NPDC086594. The sequence continues at coordinate 934,091 of NZ_JBIVBP010000001.1, read as the reverse complement.
ATAGCAGACGAGGATGATTCTACCTTTCGGGGCTAAACGTGTCAGTAAAGCTTCTAAAGCCGTTTTCGTTGTATCAGGCAGCGTGATGATCGCTTTGTCCCCTTTCGGCAAGTAGCCTAAATTGAAAATGGCGGCGTGAACCGGACCGCTCACAACATCTGCCAACGTCTCATGGCCTTGATGGATCAGCTGGACTTGCGCCAACAGCTCTTTTTCAGTCAAACGTTTTTTGGTGGCTTGGAGGGCTTGTTCTTGAATATCAAAAGCAAACACCTGACCAGTCGGTCCAACTAAGGAAGCCAGTAATTCCGTGTCGAAGCCGTTGCCCATCGTGGCATCAACGGCGGTTTGTCCCGGTTGCAGAACTTCTTTTAAAAGGGTGTGGCTATAATGCATGGCGGTCGGCAGCATTGACAAGCTCCTTTCGCACGTTGAATTTCCCTTGATAGGAGTTGCGGCGTAGCATTTCTTGATCGATCTCATTCAAGACTTCCCATTTTTTCAAACTCCACATTGGACCTACCAGAGAATCCCATGGTGCATCGCCTGTCAAGCGATGAATGATGATCTCTGGGGGGATCATTTCTAACTGATCGCAGATCAATGACACATAGGTATCGCGCCGCATCAATTGCAAACGTCCCTCATGATAATCCCGCAGCATCCGAGTATTGCGCATCAAATGCAACAGGTGCAGTTTGATGCCTTGGATATCAGAATCTTGAATGGTGCGGCGGACGTTTTCTTGCATCATCTCGATCGTCTCGCCTGGCAGGCCATTGATCAAATGGGTACAGACACGAATATTGTGTTTGCGCAGGCTGGCGACGCCGTCTAAGTAGGTTTGATAATCATGGGCGCGGTTGATGGCATTGCTCGTGGTTTCAAAAGTCGTTTGCAGTCCTAATTCGACCCATAAATAAAAGCGTTGATTGAGCTCTGCCAGATAGTCAACGACATCTGCTGGTAAGCAGTCTGGTCGGGTCCCAATGGAGATCCCGACAACACCAGGTAGTGTCAGTACTTGCTCGAAGCGCTCGCGGATCACTGCCACCGGTGCGTGGGTGTTCGTAAAATTTTGAAAATAGACAATGTATTTGTCCACTTGCGGCCACTTTTTGTGCATCATGGCGATCTCTTTTTCAAACTGCTCTGGTAACGGGGCTTCAGGTGCTACGATCATATCGCCAGAGCCGGACACACTGCAAAATGTACAGCCGCCTTTGGCAACGGTGCCGTCACGATTGGGGCAGTCGAAGCCCGCATCGATGGGAACTTTAAAGATTTTTTCGCCAAATTCTTGCCGCAAAGCAAAGTTCCATGAATGGTATCGTTTGTTTTTATCTTCTGCATAAGGAAATGGATTCATTTTTTTACCTTCTTTTATAATTGTTTACGCGTGAAGCGCCAGACAAAACGTTTTTGCAAGTAGTAAGGGTAGGTCAACAGTAGCCAAGACAGGCCGACACAAAAACCGCCTAACACATCACTGGGAAAATGCACGCCAACATAGATGCGGCTGATGCCGATACAACTGATCAATAGGCCTAGCAGAATACGGAGTCCCCATTGCCAAAAAGGCTGCTTGAAGAAAACTGGGACCAAGAAGAGCAATGTCCCATAAAAAACCATACTGCCTGTCGAGTGTCCGCTGGGGAAACTAAAGCTTGATTCCGTGACTAAGTGTTCAAGGGTTGGTCGCTCCCGTAAAAAGACCAGTTTGATCAATGGATTAAAGAGCCCGGCAATCCCGATGGTGCCGATACAGAGCCATATTGCTTCTGCATAATATTTATTGATCACTAAAACGGCTAAAACAGCAAGAAAGAGCAAGATGATCGTGGTAGGATTCGCAAATTTTGTGACCCATAGAAAAAACGGTGTCCAAAACGGATAGCCGGTGCGGATGATGCGAGTCAAGGTTTCGTCAAAGGAGACCAACCAAGTAGGATAAAATTTCACGAGATAGCCGAGAAAAACGAACAGCAGTAAAAAGCAGCTGCCGGCAAATTGAAAATAAAGTTTTTTATGCATGGAAAAGCCTCGTTTCTAGAGAATTTCTGTCCCTTCAAGCAAAGAGACATCTAGAAGGTATTATAGCATTTATCGCAAGACGGAAAAAGCAGGGAACCATTCAGGGAGCATCCCACTGCCAAGGAATATTTTTCGTTGGGTTAAATACAAACTCTTCATTTCAATAAATGTTCGTTTGATTACAAAGAGTTTACAGTTTCTGAAATCGGCTCAAATACCTTTTATAAATTCTTAAGAAATTGTATACTAAACCTACGTTCACTATAAGGAAAAAACGGAGGAATAACGGACATGAACACGAGTCAATCAAGAAAAGTACATCGTCAAGCAGACCAATCGGGCGATAAGTATCGAGTGATCAAAAAAAGTGCAGTCGTTTTAGGAACGACACTGACTGCTTGCTCTGTTGTAGCTCCATTGGTGTCATCGGTTCAAGCAGAAGCCGTAGAGACCTCGATCGCCCAAGTTTCTACTAGCAATTTTGCCGCGCCGAATACTTCCGCATTTATTGCCGAAATCGCTACTTACGCTCAGCCCGTGGCACAAGCCAACGATTTATATGCTTCTGTGATGATCGCACAAGCCATTTTAGAAAGTGGTTGGGGCCGAAGCAGTTTATCAAAAGCACCGAATTATAATCTATTCGGGATCAAAGGCAGCTACAACGGTCAAACCGTTTATATGAGTACTTTGGAGTACTTGAACAATCAATGGTTGACTATGAATGAACCCTTTAAGCGCTACCCATCATACACGCAATCATTCGAAGATAACGCACGTACTTTACGCTCAACCTCTTTACAAAGCGGCGTTTCATATTATTCTGGCGCTTGGAAGAGCAATACGACTTCATATCTTGATGCAACCGCATGGCTAGCAGGCCGCTATGCGACTGCACCCAATTATGCTTCTTCCCTGAATGCAGTGATCCAACAATTTGGTTTGACGCAATACGACACACCTGCTTCTGGCAATGCCGGTGGTGGTGCCACAGCTAGCGCATCAACCAATACTACGACTACAACGGCGGCTGTCAGCACGAGCGGCAGTCAAACCTATACAGTCGCTTCGGGCGACTCTGTATGGTCGATCGCTAACAAACATGGCATCTCCATGGACCAGTTGCGCAGCTTGAACAACATCAAAAATGATTTTGTTTATCCAGGGCAAACGTTGAAAGTCAACGGCAGCACCCAAAGCACTTCGGCAACTTCTACGGTATCGATCGTCAATCGTAATACTTCAGCAACTACATCAGGCAACACCTATACCGTAGTTTCTGGTGATTCAGTCTGGTCGATCGCCAATAAACATGGGATCTCAATGGATCAATTCCGCAGTTTGAACAATATCAAAAATGACTTTGTCTACCCAGGACAAAAAGTTGTCGTCAGCGGTGGTTCGTCTACGAATACCAGCAGTACCACGACCGTCAGCACTGCATCAACTGCTAGCCAAAGCAGTGGCGGTACCTATACAGTTGCAGCGGGTGATTCAGTCTGGTCGATCGCCAACAAACATGGGATCTCCATGGATCAATTTCGCAGTTTGAACAATATCAAAAATGATTTTGTCTACCCAGGACAAAAAGTTGTCGTCAGTGGTAGTTCCGCAACGAGGACAAGTACAACAACGAGCACGACCGTCAGCAGCCAAACCAGTAGCAGTGCTGCAGGCAACACCTATACGGTGGCAGCGGGTGATTCAGTCTGGTCAGTTGCCAATAAACACGGGATTTCGATGGACCAATTCCGCAACTGGAACAACATCAAAAATGATTTTATCTATCCAGGACAAAAGGTGGTCGTCAAGCAAGGCGGCACAACAGCTACTACCAGCACTTCAGCGACAAATGGTACTTACAAGGTCGCATCGGGTGATTCCGTTTGGGGGATCGCAGATAAGTTTGGCATCACGACGGATCAATTTATTCAATGGAACAATATTCAAAATAACTTTATTTACCCAGGACAAACAGTTAGGGTAAAATAGATTGCTATTCCTAATGATTTTTGTTAGGATAAGTGCAAAGAAACTTTCACGTTTGAGAAGGAATAGTAGAAGTACGGTGGGACTTTTAGAGAGTGCATGGTTGGTGGAAATGCACAGCACACCTTTCGAACTCGTCTTCGAGTGATATCTGACTGAACCTGATTTGGCTAGGCAGATACGGCGATGGCCGTTAAAACATCGAGGTCTGCTTTTTTGAGGAGCAGATAAACTTAGGTGGTACCACGTTGATAACGTCCTATAAAAATCATAGCGATTTTTATAGGACTTTTTTTAAGTTTTGCTGGTTGATTTGACGAGCAAAGCACCAATTTTTAGGAGGAGTCCATCGTGAATTACAATCACAAAGAAATCGAAAAAAAATGGCAAAAATATTGGGCAAAGAAAAATGAGTTCAACACCCATGATGAGCCGGACAAACCAAAATTTTATGCGCTAGATATGTTCCCATATCCATCCGGACAAGGATTACATGTCGGACATCCAGAAGGCTATACGGCTACGGATATCTTGAGCCGCTTCAAACGCAGCCAAGGGTACAATGTACTGCACCCAATGGGCTGGGATGCCTTTGGTCTGCCTGCCGAACAATATGCACTAGATACAGGAAATGATCCAGCGGAATTTACGAAGAAAAACATTGAGACCTTCCGCCGTCAAATCAATGCGCTAGGGTTCAGCTATGACTGGAATCGTGAAATCAATACGACAGATCCTGAATATTACAAGTGGACGCAATGGATCTTTACCAAGCTTTATGAAAAAGGGTTAGCTTATGAAGCCGAAGTTCCGGTAAATTGGGTACCAGAGCTTGGAACTGTGATCGCCAATGAAGAAGTCATTGACGGCAAGAGCGAACGGGGCGGCTATGATGTGATCCGCAAACCGATGCGCCAATGGATGCTAAAAATCACGGCATATGCTGATCGTTTGTTGGACGATTTAGAAGAAGTTGATTGGCCAGAAAGCATCAAAGAAATGCAACGCAATTGGATCGGACGTTCTGTCGGAGCCAACGTAACGTTTAAAGTGGCAGGGATGGAAAAAGACTTTACCGTCTTTACGACTCGCCCAGATACCTTGTTTGGTGCGACCTACGCTGTATTGGCACCAGAACATGAGCTAGTGGCCCAAATCACTACCCCAGAACAAAAAGCAGCCATTGATGCCTATGTAGAAGAAGCATCGAAAAAATCTGATTTGAACCGAACAGATTTGGCCAAAGAAAAAACCGGTGTCTTCACTGGTGCCTATGCCATCAATCCCGTGAATGGCAAAGAGATCCCGATTTGGATCGCCGATTACGTTTTGGCTTCTTATGGAACAGGTGCGATCATGGCGGTTCCTGCCCATGACGAACGTGACCACGAATTTGCCAAAACATTCGGTTTAGAGATCATTCCTGTATTGGCAGGGGGCAACGTGGAAGAATCTGCCTATACCGAAGATGGACTGCATATCAATTCAGACTTTTTGGATGGGCTAGACAAAGAGACCGCCATTGAAAAAATGGTCGCATGGTTGGAAGAAAACCATGTTGGGAAAAAAGAAGTCAGCTATCGTCTTCGCGATTGGTTGTTCTCTCGCCAACGGTATTGGGGTGAACCAATCCCAATCATCCATTGGGAAGATGGGACGACCACAGCGCTTGCTGAAGATCAGCTGCCATTGCGTTTGCCAAAAACCGACAATATCAAACCAAGCGGTACCGGGGAATCGCCATTAGCTAATGTCACGGATTGGGTCAATGTCACCGATCCAGAAACTGGGAAAAAAGGACGTCGCGAAACCAATACGATGCCACAATGGGCAGGAAGCTCATGGTATTTCTTACGCTTTATCGATCCTCATAATAAGTCTGTTTTGGCAGACTATGATAAATTGAAACGCTGGATGCCAGTCGATATTTATATCGGTGGGGCGGAACACGCTGTCTTGCATTTGCTTTATGCTCGCTTCTGGCATAAATTCTTGTATGATATCGGTGTCGTACCAACGAAAGAACCATTTGAAAAATTGTTCAACCAAGGGATGATCCTTGGGGAAAACAATGAAAAAATGTCGAAATCCCGCGGCAACGTCGTCAATCCAGATGATGTCATCAATCAATACGGTGCAGATACTTTGCGTCTATATGAAATGTTTATGGGACCATTGGATGCATCGATCGCCTGGAATGAGAATGGCCTTGAAGGCAGTCGCAAATTCTTGGATCGCGTGTGGCGCTTGATCGTCGATGAAAATGGCAAAATGCGCGACCGCATCACGACATTCAACGATGGAAAATTGTCGAAGGTGTATAACCAAACGGTTAAAAAAGTGACGGAAGATTATGAACAGCTGCATTTCAATACGGCGATTTCCCAATTGATGGTCTTCGTCAATGAAGCGTATAAAGCTGATGCCTTACCTTACGAGTATGTCGAAGGATTTGTGCAGCTATTGGCTCCAATCGCACCGCATATCGGTGAAGAGCTCTGGTCGATCCTCGGGAATGACCATGGGATCTCTTATGTGCCTTGGCCAACCTATGACGAAAGTGCCCTAGTGGAAGATGAGATCGAAGTCGTCTTTCAAGTCAACGGCAAAGTTCGTGCCAAAGCAATGGTTCCAGCAGACGCAGAAAAAGCAGTGCTTGAACAATTGGCCCAAGAAAACGAACTTGTCCAAGAACAGCTCCAAGGAAAAACGATCCGCAAAGTGATCGTCGTACCCAATAAATTGGTTAATATCGTTGCAAACTAAACGCTAAAAAAGTAGCTGCCTAACAGGACAATGGTCTGTTAGGCAGCTTTTTGGTAGCGACAAAGAAAAAAAGTGTTACTGAGTGGTTCTCAGCAACACTTTTTTGTTATTTTTTGCGAATGATCCCATAGAACAAAGCGGCTGTTGCGACCAATGGAATCAAGATCACTAGTAGAAAGCCGTTTGGATACGTAGCGCGAGTGAAAATTTCTGATGAAGCATCACTTCCGCCAAATAGATGATTGGAAATCATGAACTGAGCCATCATAGCAACGATTGCGACAAAACCAATTGCAGCACCAGTACCGACGAATAATTTTTTCTTTGCGTTGTTCATTACATTTGCCCCTTTTATAGTCTCTATGTATCATTATACAAAATTTGGATACGTGTTCAATCTGATTTTGTCAAATAATTGATTCGTAATACACTTGAAATGTTTCTGACATATTTAAGCGCTAAAAAAGCCAAATTTCCGCTTGTTAGCGATCATATTATTCGCTGATCCTCACAGACTCTCGTATAATAAAGAAAGAGAAAAGAAAGAGGGGACTTACATGGAGTATCAATCATTTGAAGGCCAAACGGCTTTTTTTGAAGATTATGCACGGATTGCCAAACCTGGCTATGAAGAAGAGGCAGTCACTGCCGATGTCTTGGAACAGTTGAATCAACAATTAACAGAAGAAGAGCTGTTTTACCGTTTAGCAGCCGAAGATGCCAAAGAAGGGCAAGTCTTTTTGTTTCCTTTCAGCAAGCGAATGTTTACCGAAGACCTTGACGCTGCCATTTCAACAGAATTCCGTTATGATGGCGCACCCTATGTCTATGAGACTTACGAAGATGAACAACCTTAATCACACAGGAAAAAAGCTTTCAGATGATTTAATGGATCATCTGAAAGCTTTTTTGTTGAGACAACTTGTTGCTATTGGTGCTTGGCTTGCTGCTGCGCTAAGGTCAAGTCACCGATGTAAGGGACTTTTTTTCCAGCGACTTTCAAGTATTGTTCGGCGCCTTTGCCCGCAATAATCACGATATCACGACCGTCTGCTTCAGCGATCGCCAATTTGACGGCTTGAGCCCGATCCATCTCATGAATGATGGCAACTTCAGGATTGGTGATAGCATCTGCAATTTCTTTTGCGATCGCAGCTGCTTCTTCAAAATCAGGATCATCGCTGGTCAGGTAGACTTTGTCCGCATATTCTCCTAGCGCTCGTCCCATATCTGCTCGGCGAGATTGGGCTTTTCCGCCAGCACTGCCAGTGACAAAAAGCAGGCGGCCATCTGGTCGTAATTGACGGGCAAGTTCACTTAATGATTGGAAGCTCAGGTAATTGTGGGCATAGTCAACGATCATGACGGCGCCATTTTCTTTTTCTAAAACGATCATTCGTCCAGGGATGATCACTGTCGGCAGGACTTTCTGAGCGTCCTCACGAGAGGCACCCGCTAAGCAGGCAGCCAAAATCGCCGCTGCGGCGTTCTCATGGTTGAAAGAACCTAAGATCCCCAGTTGATATTCACCAGAGACTTGCAAGACATCAGAAGCAGCTGTCAGGGCGAAACTCTTTAGGTCCATTCCTTCTTGAACGACATAATCGGCATCTGAACGTCCGTAGGTGATATAAGGAACTTGATGGACTTCACAAGTTTCTCGCAGCAAGTGGTAGTGATCGCTTTGACGATTTAAAATCATTTGTTTGCTGTTGCGGATCAGTTCCCGTTTGCAGTAAAGGTAATCATCATAAGTCGGGTGTTCCACCGGTCCAATGTGATCAGGCGAAATATTCAAGAACGCGCCAATATCAAAGGTAATGCCGGCTACCCGTTTGGTTTTATACGCTTGAGAAGAAACTTCCATTACAAGATGGGTCATGCCGTTTGCAACAGCCTCAGCCATCATTTTATAAAGATCCAGTGTTTCGGGAGTCGTCAACACTGCTTCATTAAAGGTTTTTCCATCGACTGAGTTTTCCTCCGATGAAAAGAATGCTACTTTTTGACCCGTCGATTCTGCTAAAATCGCCCGAGCAAAATAGGCGCAACTGGTTTTGCCTTTGGTGCCAGTGATGCCGATGGTCACTAGCTGTTCTTGCGGGTTGCTATAAAATGCTTGAGCGATCACTGCCATCGTTTCTCGAATGTCCGTAACAATGATCCCGTAGGTTGCGAAGTTGTCATAAGGTGTTTCTGAAATGTAGCACTGAATGCCTTGATCAATGGCGGCGGCTAGGTAGCTTTCTTTAAAAGAAGCCCCTTTACAGAAAAAAAGCGTTGCCGCATTGGCCGTTCGCGAGTCGTAACTTAAGGAGGTAAAGGCAATATCAGTCATTTCTTGCGGCACGGTATAAACCCAATCAGTGGGGGTGATGATTTCTTTTAGTAGGTTTTCCTGCAATAAGAGTTTGCGGATCTGTGGCACGGTAATGAGTTCCTTTTGCATCGTTGTTCTCCTTCATTCCTCTAAAGATTTCTCTTATTATAGCATAACTCCTAAAAACCGCCGTTTAGGAGGGAAAAGTTTTCTTTTTTTTCTTCTTATTTTGAAGAAACTTTAAGATGTTGCAAAAATAGATTGCGACCAACTCTTTTTCGAATTAAAATGGAAGGGATATGTTTGTAGAAAGTTGGAGATAATGGCGATGGATAATCACATGCGTTCAGTGTCAAAAGAATTAACTACACAAGAAAAAATGGCTCAAGGATCTGCTTGGATGACAATGGGCAATATCGGTTCACGTTTGCTTGGCGCCATTTACATTTTACCTTGGTATTATTGGATGGGGGCAAATGCCGATAAAGCAAATGCGTTATTTGGGATGGGCTATAATGTTTACGCCTTATTTTTAATGATCTCAACTGCTGGGATCCCATCGGCAATTGCCAAGCAGATTTCTTTTTATAATTCTCGCCAAGAATACCGCACCAGCCAGAAGCTCTTTTTAAGGGCCTTCCAATTGATGGCAGGCTTTGGCGTGGTGACCGCCGGAATCATGTATTTGGCAGCCCCATGGTTGGCAACGGCTTCAGGTGGCGGGGAAGAATTGATTCCTGCAATGCGCTCATTGAGCATTGCACTATTGGTCTTTCCTTGTATGAGTGTTATGCGAGGATACTTCCAAGGAAACCAAGACATGAAACCTTTTGCGATCTCGCAAGTTGTCGAACAAATCGCCCGCGTCTGCTATATGCTTTTGGCGACCTTCATCATTATGCGGGTTATCGAAGGCGAATACACGGCGGCTGTGACGCAATCGACCTTTGCCGCCTTTATCGGTGTCTTAGCCAGTATTTTGGTTTTAGGCTATTACTTCCAAAAGCAACGGGTGCGGATGGACGTCTTAGTCGATATGAGCAAAGAAGAAACCGTGTTGCAAACCAAAGAATTGGTTTTAGCGACCATCAAAGAAGCGATCCCTTTTATTATCGTTGGTTCTGGGATCACGATTTTAAAATTGGTGGATCAATACACCTTTGTGCGGATCATGAGTAGTTTTACTGAATTTTCAAATGATCAGCTCTTAGAATTAATGGCGATTTTCGGTAGCAACCCTGATAAGTTGACGATGGTGGTTATCGGATTAGCTACTTCCATGGCTTCAACAGGCTTGCCTTTGATCAGTGAAGCAGTCGCCAAAAAAGACAAAAAGAACTTAGCTAAATTGATCAGCAACAACTTACAATTGTATTCCTTTGTAATGTTCCCAGCGACCTTTGGGATGATCGTGCTGTCTTATCCCTTATACACCTTGTTTTATCGTCCAGATGCGTTAGGAGCGAGCGTTTTAGTCGCTGCCTGTCTGTCTGGTCTGGTCTTGGGCTTGTTTATGCTTAGTTCTAGTATGCTGCAAGGAATGTACCACAACAAAGAAGCCGTTGTTTTCTTCTTTGTAGGGTTGCTGGTGAAGTTGATCTTGCAGTATCCAGCGATTCGGTTGTTCCAAGTTTATGGCCCATTAGTTTCCACGACGATTGCTTTAGGGATCGTCTGCTGGCTGAACATTCGCAAGATGATTCGCAAAGGCCATTTCAATGTAAACTTAACGTTGCGACGGACGTTATTGATTGGCGCGATGACGATCATTATGGTGATCGCAGCGTTGATCGCCCGCCAACTCTTTGGTCTCATCTTTAGCTCTGAAAGAAAAGTCCAAGCATTTATCTTGAGCTTGCTAGTAGCAGGAGTCGGTGGCAGTGTGTACATCTACATTGCGCTGAAATTGCGTTTAGCTGAAAAACTACTCGGCTCATCAATGGTTCGTTTACGCCAGAAATTACACATCAAATAAAACTAGAAGCAGCCGCTGAGCCTCCTTTGTGAGACCTTGGCGGCTGTTTTATATGAAAGGAAGAAACCGATGCGTTTAGACAAGTTTTTAGCGGATATGGGTTATGGCTCCCGCAAAGAAGTGAAACAGTTGATCAAAAAAGGTCTCGTGACCGTCAATGGACAAGTCATCAAGAGTGACAAAGCGCAAGTACTAGAAACACAAGATACCGTTTGTTTTGAGGGGGAACCCATCGTCTATCAAAGCCAGTTTTATTATTTGCTGAATAAACCCGCTGGAGTGATTTCGGCAACCGTCGATTCCTATGAAGAGACGGTCTTAGATTTGTTTTCTGAAGAAGCGTTTCGCGAAGATTTGTTTCCAGTAGGACGGTTGGATAAAGACACCGAAGGCTTTTTGCTGATTACGAACGATGGCGGATTGGCGCATCAATTATTGTCGCCTAAGAAGCATGTGGAAAAAGAATATTATGCCCAAGTCGAGGGAATCATGACAGCGGAGGATCAAAAAACCTTTGGCAAAGGCATCAAATTAGACGGCGAGTGGACCTTGCCGGCTGAACTGCAGATCCTCAACGTCGATGAAGACGAAACGCGCAGCGAAATCAGACTGATCCTCCATGAAGGCAAGTTTCATCAAGTCAAACGGATGGTCCATGCAGTAGGAAAAGAAGTCGTTTATTTGAAACGGATTCGCATGGGAGGCCTGTCCCTGCCAGATGATTTGGCATTAGGCGAGTATCGGGAATTGACTCCTGAGGAATTGGCGAAGCTGCAAGAGCGAGGATAAGACGATCGGCGAGCTAAAGAAATTCTTATGAAAGTTGTTATTCGGCTGCAATATTTGTAAAAAAAGCCCGTTTTATAGGTGATTTACATGAAAGTTTGCAACAATAGACTTTAAACTGTTGGAAAAACCCTCTTTTTTTTCATGAATAAGCATGTTAAAGTAGCCAAGCTACTAAAAAAAGAAGGAGTTACCTCATTGAAGAAAAAGATTTTTTTATTGCTCGCCCTTACGTTGCCTCTTTTCCAGCCAGCTATCAGTTATGCTGCTGAAACCAAGAGCAGCGAGGAACTGACGGTTTTGACCACAGAACTAGCCTCTTATGAAGACGAAGTCACCATCAGCCAACAGAAAGTCACAGCGTTGGAAAGTCAATTAGCGGATTATCAGGAAGAATTAAGCCAATTGGCAGAAGAAAGCAAGGAAGTTCAAACGCAGATCACTGCACTAAATGATCAAAAAGCCCAGCACCAAGGAAGCCAAGCGCAAAGCAGTCTGGTAGTCGATGGACCGCAAGCCACGATCCAGCAACTACGCAAGTTTAGTGAACAACAAGCGGCTTTACGGGAAGTGAACCAACAATTGGCGGAAAAAGAAGCCGAACAACAACGAATCACTTCGTACCAAACCTTGACGCAAGCCCAATTAGTACATAGCGAAGAACAATTAGCAACAGCCAAAAAAGAATTGCAGTCCCAACAAGAGCAGCTGCAGCAGACGCAAGCCCAAGTGCAAGACCTACAAGAAAAAGTGGAGCAAGAAGCAAAAGCAGCTGAAGAAGCGAAACAAAAAGCCAAAGAAGCAGCGGAGAAAGCGGCAGCCAGTGAATTTTCACTGCCAATCACTGGCTCCGTGTCGATCTCCAGCGGTTTTGGTACTCGAGCAGACCCGACTGGTTTTTCAGGGACGCAGCATGACGGGATCGACTTCACAGGTCAAGCGGGGGAGAAGATCGTCGCCGCTCGTGATGGACAGGTAGAAGATGCTGGCTATGGCCCAAGCACTGGAAATTACGTGATTTTGGCTCACGATAATGGCTTTTACTCGTATTATTTTCATTTAACAGCTGTCAGTGTCTCAAAGGGGGCGACCGTTGCAGTCGGCGACCAAGTCGGTACGATGGGGACGACTGGAAATTCGACAGGCGTCCATCTGCACTTTGGACTGAGTAAGACGTTGTGGTCAGATTTCGTTGATCCAGCAGCTTACTTACCGCTATAAACCAAAATACCAAGTAGAAGCATGGAGAAAATCATCTGAAACCAAAAAGCATGACTGACAAGAGGGATTCCTCAAGTCGTCATGCTTTTTGGTTGCTTACCACAAGCCCGGTTGAGCGATGATCACTAACTGTTCTTTGGTAAAAGGATGCTCTAGATGCAATTCGTAGCCATGCAGCAGCAAACGTGGCGCTGATTTGTTTTGGTAAAGCGGGTCGCCAACGACTGGATGACCGATGCTGGCAAGGTGGACGCGAATTTGGTGGGTCCTACCAGTTTCTAACACACAATACACATTGGTTGTCTTTTGTTGGGCGTGGGCGATGGTTACATGGGTGACGGCTGACTGACCGTTGCGGGAGTCAATGATCCGCTTGCGACGATCGTGACGGTCACGACCGATTTTTTTGGCGATCGTTTGATCTTGCGTAAGTTTCCCCCAAACAGTGGCTTGATAGCGACGGAAAATCTGTTTGTTTTCCAGCATTCGGCCCAAGATCGGCAACACCAAAGGATTTTTTGCAAATAAAACCACACCGCTGGTTTCTTTGTCTAGACGATGGACCACATAAGGCTGCTGCTGTTTCGGCGCAAGGTAAGCAGCTGCATCATTCAACAGAGTATCGGCTTCTAATGGCTGATTTGGGTGCGTCTTGACCCCGGCAGGCTTGTTCAGCACCAATAAGTGTTCATCTTCAAAAAGTACGTCGACTTTGTCCGCTTGGCCTAACTGGATCGGCTGGTAGCTGTAATCACTGTCTTCAATGATCAAAGTGATTTGATCGCCGCCACGAACTTCTTGATGAAACATCGCGGGCTGCTGATTGACGGCCACATTTTTCCGTGTGCGCAGAAAATGGCGCACTTTTCGTGGAACGAGCCACTCCTGTTCCAACAAATCGCGAAGCGGCATGGGCGGGTGATTTTCGGGTAAAGTCATGGTGTATTCCATAATAACGTCCTTTCTTTGCTATTCGCTACCGACTATTATAGCATCTTTAAGCTTTTCTTATAAAAAAAACAATAAAAAACAGAGTATTCAATGCTAGAATAATAAAGCATTCTTTTCGAATGAAATTACGTCTAGAGCCGTATAACAAAGAAAGTCATTTATGCTACACTTAACCAAAGGAGCGTGAAGTAATGGATTGGAAACACATCCTTCACAAAATAAAGACCGGTTGGCTGACCTTTTGGCGCTGGTTAAAACCGTATTTGCAGCAATTTCATCAATGGCGCAAGCGGGTTTGGAAAAAATACCACGTAAATAAAATTTTTATTTTACTTAGTTTAGTTGCTATCTTAATCATGAGCGGGTATTTATTTTATATCGCCAAAAATACGAAAGTCAGTGAATTAGAGTCAGGTCTGAAAGAATCGACGGTGATTTTTGATGCCAATGGTGATGAAGCAGGGCAGTTGTACTCGCAAAAAGGCACGTACGTTTCTCTTGATGCCATCTCCAGTGATGTGGTCAACGCCTTGATCTCAACTGAAGACCGCAACTTCTATAATCACCACGGGTTTGATATCAAAGGGATCGCTCGGGCAGCCCTACGTATGCTGGTCAACCGCAGTGCCGAAGGCGGTGGGGGAAGTACCATCACCCAGCAGCTTGCTAAAAATGCCTATCTGTCCTTGGATCAAACCTTTAGTCGAAAAGCCAAGGAGCTTTTCTTAGCGATCGAGATCGAGAAGAAATATTCTAAAGATGAGATTTTAGAAATGTATTTGAACAGTTCCTATTTCGGTAACGGGGTTTGGGGCATTCAAGATGCCTCGCTAAAATATTTCGGTGTCAATGCTTCTGAACTAAGCGTGGGAGAAGCTGCGACGTTGGTGGGGATGCTCAAAGGTCCTTCGATCTATAACCCGATCGACAATCTGGAAAACGCCACGAACCGTCGCGACACCGTCTTGAGTTTGATGGTGGATAACGGCAAGTTGGACCAGTCCGTTGCTGACCAAGAATCACAAGTTGCCTTAGCCAATTTACTTTATGATGGATTTGGCAATTCAGAATCTGGCTATAAGTATCCTTATTATTTCGATGCGGTCATCGACGAAGCCGAATCCTATGGGTTGGACGCCGATGATGTCATGAATCGCGGCTACAAGATCTATACAGCCCTGGATCAAAACTACCAAGCACAAATGGAAGCTGCCTATAAAAACGATGCCTTGTTCCCTGAAAATGCCGCTGATGGCACGATGGTGCAATCTGGCTCTGTTGCACTTGATCCGAATACCGGTGGGGTGCAAGCGGTGGTGGGTCGTCGTGGTGAGCACGTCTTTAGAGGATTTAATTTTGCCACGCAAATGAAACGTTCACCAGGTTCCACGATCAAACCGATCAGCGTCTTCGCCCCTGCCCTAGAAGCTGGGTTTGAACCGGACAGTGTCCTGAAAGACGAGCCCCTTGATTTTTATGATGCTCAAAACTTTGACGGGACCTATGCTGGCGAAGCAGTCATGTACCAAGCCCTCGCCCAAAGTTTGAATCTGCCAGCAGTTTGGCTGCTGCATGAGATCGGCTTAGATCGCGGGTATAGCAAAGCACAAGAATTCGGTCTTTCCTTGACCGAATCCGACAAATATTATGGCTTAGCATTAGGTGGTTTGGAAAAAGGGGAATCTCCAATGACGATGGCAGCAGCGTATGGCGTTTTCGCTAATGGCGGGTATTACTACAAACCGCATTTGATCACCAAAATCGTTGATTCAACTGGTGCCGTGATCGTTGACAATACGTCTGTGCAAGGCAAACGCGTGATTTCTAAAGAGACCGCTGATAAAATGACGAGCATGATGCTAGGAACCTTCTCTAACGGGACGGGGGTTAGTGCTAGTCCGTACGGCTTTACGATCGCCGGTAAGACGGGTACGACAGAGACCAACTTTGATGCTTCTAAGGTCAATGACCAATGGATCGTCGGCTATACTCCTGATATGGTTCTGTCAACCTGGCTAGGATTTGAACATGTGAGTGAAGATCATTACTTAACGGGAACTAGCGGACAAGTTGTTGGGAAAATATTTAAAGCAGAGGCCGAAAGCTTACTGCCTTATAGTCAAGGCACCCAATTCCAAGTTGCAGACGCTTATTGGACAGGCGGAAAATTAATGGCAGCCGATGAGGTACCAGATCCTGATAGCAGTACGTCACAAAATAGCAATGATTGGCAACAAACCATCGATGACTTTGCCGAAAGCGCCAAAGAAGGTATGAAGGAATTCGGCAGCAAGATCAAAGAAGGAACGAAAGAATTGTTTGGCGGCTTGTGGAATTCCATTAGTGGAAATTAAAGGAATTAGGCAACTGCTAGTCTAGAACCTGAGAAGAATGGTATACTAGAAAAAAAGAGGAGGCGTCAAAATGGCAAATATTTATGATACAGCAAACCAATTAGAACGTGAATTACGGGAGTCAGAACAATTTCAAGATCTGAAAGGTTCTTTCGACCGTTTGAAAGCAAATGAAGAAGCGTACGCGTTATTCAAAGAGTTTCAAGAGTTGCAACAAAGCCTGCAACAAAAAATGATGGCTGGCGAAGAAATGACGGAAGAAGAAGCGCAAAAAGCCCAAGAATTATCGCAAAAAATTCAACAAGACGGCATCGTTTCTGACTTGATGCAAAAAGAGCAAGCCTTCAGTTTAGTGGCCAATGACTTGAACCGCATCATCATGGGTCCTGTAAGAGATCTATACGAAGCGTAATCGCCAACAAACAAAGACCAAAGAAGCAAGTGAAACTTCAGAGAAATTGGCTGCAACTGCAAGAGTCGTTTCCAAAGAAGTTTCAAAAGCGCTTCTTTGGTTTTTTTTATGAAAAAGGCGAACAAATTTTCGTATTTTGCTGACGAAATGACTGATAAATGTTATGATAGAAGCATTAAGGAGGGAGAAAGAAATGCGATTTTTACATAGTGCAGACCTGCATATCGACCGGTCATTTGAAGGGGTCCATCTGTTATCTGAAAAAGTGAAGACCCAACTCCCTGCTATCAATCAAAAAATCATCCGTAATTTGGTGGATGTTGCTTTAGAAAAAGCGGTCGATTTTGTTTTGCTGGCTGGGGATACATTCCATCAAGCACGGCCGAGTCTAAAAGTGCAGCATGACTTTTTTGCCCAACTGCAACGACTGGGAGAAGCAGAGATCCCAGTCTATATGATTTTCGGCAACCATGATTATTATGATCCGCAACGGTATTGGTTTGCTTTTCCAGAAAACGTCATTCTCTTTTCATCGGAAGAAGTTCAAACGGTACAAGGAACAACGAAAAACGGTGAAACCTATGCAATCAGTGGATTTAGCTACCAACATCCTTGGATCGCTGAAAATAAAGTAACAGAATTTCCCGCAAGAGCAGCGGTGGATTACCATATTGGGCTTTACCACGGGGATCAAGCCGGTGAACGGTATGCCCCCTTTTCAATCAGTGAAATGAAGCAAAAAGGCTATGATTATTGGGGCTTGGGGCACATCCATGTACCTAAGACGCTCTCAGAGCAACCACCGATCCTCTATCCCGGTACGCCTCAAGGAAAGACCAAGAAAGAGCAGGCGACTGGGGTGATTTTGGCAGAATTATCGCCACAAGGACCAACAATCGAGCGCTTGGAGATCGCGGAAATCGCTTGGCAAAAGCAAGTGGTCTCCTTAGCGGATGTGACCGCCTCGAATGCCGTATTGCTAGCGATCATCGAGCGCTTAAAAAGTCCTCGTTCGCGCTTGCTGCATCTGGTGTTGACCGATGTGCAGCAGCTGCCGCCAGATTGGTTTCCAGCTGCGGAAAAAAATGAATGGCTGACCTACCTCAATGAACGGTTGGCACAAACAGAGCCGCTGCAAGTAATCTATGCCCTTGAAGTCGAGCAAGCCAATGAAGACAAGATCGCATTGGCGGTACCACAAGACTATATGCTGCAGTTTTTAGCGATGTATGAGTCACCAGAGATCTTTGCGGACCGACTGTCCGATCTATTGCAGCATCCGCTGATCCAGCGGGGGATCACCCATGAATTATTTCAAGAAGAAGTCTTGCAGCAAGCCAAGCAATTGTTGAAAGACGACTTTCAATGGGAGGAGCAGTCATGAGAATTTTAAAAGCAGAGATTACCGGTTTTGGGAAATACCATGAACAAAGCTTTGCCTTTCATCCGCAAAATCAGCTGCTCTTTGGGCACAACGAGATCGGAAAATCGACGTTGTATCAATTTATTGCCGCCATCTTATTTGGCTTTCCGAAAAAGACAGCCAAGAAAAAAGACTATACCCCCAAAAACGGTGCAGCTTACGGTGGCAAGTTATGGTTGGCTCTGGAACCCTTCGGCGAAGTGATCGTGGAACGCTATCGGCATGTAGACCGCGGTCGTGCCAAAGTCCATGTCGCTGGTCAGACGGTCGATGAGCAATGGCTGGCACAACACCTGCAGCCCCTCAATCGAGCATTGTTCTTCGATGTCTTTACCTTTCAGCAAGAGCAATTGACCCAGATCGATAAGCTAGAAGAAAATGAGCTGCACCAAGCGTTGATTTCTCTGGGAATCAGCGGCAGTCAAAAAATGCTGCAGCAAGTGGCACAATATGAAACCATCAATCAGCAGCAATACAAGCCACGGGGGCAAAAGCTGCCTTTGAATCAGGCGTTAAAACAATTAGAAAAACTGCAAAAAACGATTGCGGAAAAGGAAAGCGAAGAAAGCCGCATCCAACAGCAGTATCAGCAGATCGCCCAGTTGCAAGAACAGATCCAAGACTTGCGATACCAGTTTCAAGCATTGAATGAAGCCTATCAGGAAAATCAGCAGCAGCTGAGTCATTGGGGGCTTTATGAAGAGTGGCAGCAAATGGCACCAGCAGATACGTTAGCCGATCCTCAGCAAGTCCAAGCCATCAAACAGTTTTATCAGCAGTATCAGCAGCTGACGGAAGAAATTCGCAAAAAAGAAGCTGAATTAGATCAGTTGGAGCAAGGAAAAGAATCAGATAAGTATTTCTTTTACCTTGATCACGAGCACCAAATCAATCACTTGCTGCAGCAGCAAGTGACGATGGCGCGTTTGGCAGATCGTGAAGCAGCGGCCAATCAACAAGAAGCCGTCGCCATCACGGAGCTGAATCGCTTGGTCGAAAAGCGCCAATGGAGTAGAGAATCGCCGCCGCTAGTAACGGCTTCGATCCATGAACAAACCACACGTTTACTACAAGAACGTGTGCAGTTAGAAGAGCTCGAAAAGCGCATGATGCGTTTAGAAGAAAAAGCGCAGCCTTTGCAAGCCACCGCAGCTCGCTTAGAACAGCAGCATCCTCAATTGATTGGCCGCAAGCCGGTTTCTCGCCCGCTATGGCCGCTAGGGATCGTCGGTGGGCTGCTAGTAGTGATCGGTATCTTTTTGCCGAGTCCGTGGCGCTGGCTTGCTCTAGGTGTAGGGATCGCAGCGATCATTGGCAGTGTTTTGCCGTTGATGAAAGCAGCGCCAAACAAACAGCAAGGCATCAAACAGGAATGGCAGACGGTTCTCATGCAGCTGGATCTGCTGGGAGAAGAGTTGGCGCAGCTGGGAAATGAACAGCAGCAAAAGCAGCAGCAGATCGATCGTGCCCACCAAGCCCTGACACCCTTTTTTGGTAATTTGCCGGTGGAAAGCTGGCAGTCGTATTTATTAGCCTATGATGAAGATGTTGCTAGCTATCAAGCCTACTCACAGCAGCGCAAACAAGCCTATCAAGAACGGCAAGCCGTCGCAGAAGAACTGGCACCCTTTGACGAGCAGTTCCGACCTTATGCTGAGTGGCTGCCGTTGCAAAACAAAACCTTGTTAGAAAAAGCAGCGATCTTGCAGAAATTTCATGAAGAGATGCAAACAATCAAGCTTTCACGACTGCAACAACCTAGCACGCTGCTGGCCCAACAGTTGACCCGCACCCGCAATGAACGCGACCAGCTACTTTCCCAGGCCAGTGATCTCTTACAGCAACAAGGCTTAGATCACCCTGCAGAAATCAGCCTCTGGTTGAAGCAATGGGAAGCGGCGCAACGCACGCAGCAGCGAGCAGAAGAATTGGCGGTGATGTTAACACCGATTTATCCTAAACCAGTGACGCAAGCAGAATTGCTGCAGCAAAAAGACCAGATCAAGCAGCAGCAAACACAGCTTCAGGCACAAATACAGCAGTTGACGGAGCAAAAACAGCGTTTGGAATTAGAAGCAGCAGCTAGTCAAAAAAATGGCACCTTGAATCAGCTTTATCAAAAAGAAAGTGAGCTAAAGGCGGTCATTGAAGAACTTGCTGTGGCATGGGGGAGTCGTCAGTTGGCGGCTTCGATTTTAACGGATGTCACGACCGAGTTGTCAGAACAGCAATTGCCGCAGCTATTGTCGGCTGCTTCAACCTATTTTGAACAGCTATCAAACGGACGTTATCAAAAGATTCTTTTGGAAAATGGCTTGTTGGTAGCGGCAAATGCCAGCGAGACGTTTTCGATCATCGACCTGTCCACAGGCACGAAGGATCAGTTAATCATGGCGTTACGCTTCGGTTATCTAGCACTGCAAAAAAATCACCCATTGTGTCCAATCATTATTGATGATGGTTGGCTGCATTATGATAGTGTTCGTAAGGAACGGTTTGCCGCAATGTTAAAAGAGTTTGGGCAAAGTTATCAAGTAATTTGTTTGTCTTCTGACCAAGAAATGGTAAGCTATTATCAGAAGTACCAGCAGCCTATCCAGGATCTGAGTAAAGGAAGTGAAAGATTTGGCTGATCGGCCAAATAAGCCCATGAAAAAAATTCGTGAATTAACTGTTGATGAAACGTTTCAACTTTTCTTGCTGATCAAGAATGCCGATGTGCGGATCGCGAAAAACGGCAAAAAATTTATTGCCTTCACCTTTCAAGATACATCCGGCACGATCGACGGAAAGTTCTGGGATGCATCAGATGAAGAAATCGCCCGTTTTGAACCCGGGAAAGTAGTACTGCTAGATGGAAAACGGGAGGTCTACCAAGGCAATCCGCAAGTCAAAATCATGCATTTGCGTTTAGCGAAACCGGAAGAGCCCCATGAACCAAGCCAATACATGGAAAAAGCACCCTTGCGAAAAGAAGAGATGGAAGAAGAAATCAGTCAAACCTTGTTTGAGATCACGAATCCTCACTGGAATCGAATCGTCCGTTTCTTACTGAACAAGTATAAAAAGGAATTCTTTGACTTTCCAGCTGCGAAGCGCAATCACCATGCCTTCGCCAGTGGATTGGCGTATCATACGACCACTATGCTGCGGTTAGGAAAAGCAATCGTCAAAGAGTACCCTGAATTGAATGCTTCACTACTGTATGCGGGTATCATTTTGCATGATTTAGGAAAAGTGATCGAGTTGACAGGTCCGATGACGACAGAGTATACCTTGGCGGGGAATCTAGTAGGGCATTTGGTCTTAGTGGATGAAGAAATCACGCAAGCCTGTATGGCTTTGAAATTTGATGACAAAGAAGAAGATATCGTTGTTTTGCGGCATATGGTTTTAGCCCACCATGGCTTATTAGAATATGGGTCACCTGTTCGCCCCCGCATAATGGAAGCGGAGATCCTCCATCAGATCGATAATTTGGATGCTTCCATGCAAATGATGCTGACGTCGATTCGTTTAACGGAACCTGGTCAATACACAGACCGAATTTTTGGCATGGACAATCGGAGTTTTTATGTACCGAAAGAAGTGTAGCGGTGACCTTGTAGCACGATCAACTAAAGTGAATGACGGAAAGAACAAAAACCACGCTAGGCTTGCTTAGCGTGGTTTTTCAGATGTTGGAAAAAGTAGCTGAATCGGCAATATTAACCTAATTAGCATAAAAAAAGAAGCGCCGCTACGACGGCACTTCTTTTTTCGTTTATTCAGCAGAAGAATCTGTAGCACTCTCACTCGTTGCAGTAGAATCATCGGTTGCATCAGTAGCAGAAGAATCTGCCGCTGAGCTGTCCGTTGCATCGGTAGCAGAAGAGTCAGCAGTTGAATCTTCTGTTTCGGCCGCTGTGATGTAATCAGAAAGCAAGTCTGCTAAGTCAGAGTCTTTCATTTTCACATTAGCTGCTTGCAATTCTTGACCGATCGTTGCTGCCATAAAGGTTGAATCATTCAACAAAGTGTTTTGAGCAATTTCAGTCAATTCATCTTTGTATTTATCCATATCGTTGCCTTTGTCTTGGTTTTTCACCATTTTCACAATATAGTATTCCGTCGTGTAAGTTGACGTGTTGGTTGCAGAGATCACTTCAGAGATTTCACCATCTTTTAAGTCAAAAGCGGCTGTTTTTACTTCACTTGGTACAGCTGATGAAGTAGAATCGAATTTGATCGTTCCGCCATCTTCTTTTGTTGCCGCATCCGTTGATTTTTCTTTAGCGATTTCGCCAAAGTCTGCATCATCTTTTTTCGCTTCTTCTAAGACGTCTTTGGCATCATCTTCACTTGCTACTTTGATGATTTGTGCTTCTACTTCAGGGTGGAAAGAATCCCAAGCAGTTTTCATGTCTTCATCAGTGATATCCATGTTGGCTTTTAAGCCTTCACGTAACGCAAGTTGTTGTTTCAATTCTGCACGGTAAGATTTTACCGTATAACCAGAGGCAGTCAATGTTGATTCAAAGGAATCACTGCCGCCGTATTGCTCAGCCACGTTGTTGAATTGTTCGTCGATCATTTCTTCCGTTACGTCATCGCCGTATTTTTCATTAAAGACTTTCAAGACGATCATTTCACGCAACGCTTGTTGATTTTCTGTACTTGTTTTTGCTTTGTCATAAAAATCTTGAACAGTGATTTTACCGCCCTTCATTGTTGCGATTTCCTCACTTGAGTTACCACAAGCCGCTAATGCAAAAAGACTCATTGCACTGACTGCTACTAAAATTAATTTTTTCTTCATTCGTTTAAGCACTCCTAATTCTAAAAAGTTTCATAATAATCACTGCACTTACTATACCACTTCTAGAAATGGTTGGAAAGAAAACAGCGGATGTTTCAAACAAAATTCATAAAAACTACAAATTTTCGATTTGTTTGTCGTCCTCTGCGCTTTGGGCTTGAATCGTCGTGATGTGCTGATTCAATTGTTCCATTTGGGTTTTGATCCGAGCAAGGCGCGGTTGTGCTTGGAATTTGAAGGCTTCCAAATCTTTCGTGAAAGATTCGGTCACAACTGGGATCGTTTCGTCGATCGTTTTGCGGGTTACCATCACAGCATCTTTGAGCTGTTTGACGCTGTCATTGAATTCTAAGGTCGCTTCTGTCGTGTCATCTAAATAGCGAATCAATTCTTCACGGGTTTCATTGCCGCTTTTTGGTGCAAAAAGCAAACCGCCTAAGCCGCCGGCAATGGAACCGAACAAAAGTCCTTTAAGAAAATTACCGATCATTTAGTTCACCTGCTTTCCAATTTTTTCGGCGATTGCCGCTAGCTCTTCCCCCGTGTAATTGTCTGCGTGATTGCCAAAATGGATCTTGAAATCATCGTCTTTGCTGTAGCGAGGAATCAAATGGACATGGGAATGGAAGACGGATTGGTACGCCAATTCTTTATTGTTGTTGATGATATTTAAGCCTTCGATCTCAGGGAATGCTTTTTCGATCGCCCGAGCAATCTTAGGGATACGGGCAAAAACCGCTGCTGCCAACGTTTCATCGTACTCGAAAATATCCGTCACATGCGTTTTGGGAATGACCAATGTATGACCAGGGGTGACTTGGGAAATATCTAAAAAGGCATAGACTTGCTCATCCTCGTAGACTTTGTAGCTAGGAATCTCACGATTATTGATTTTACAAAAAATACAATTTTCCATTGTAAAAAACCTCCTTGATCTATTACCTCTACTTTACCATATTTTGCTTTTTTTCGTCTGGTTTCCTCTTTGAAAAAGTCGGAACAAGGCAACTGTTCCTTCAACAAAGGCGCTTTTTTAAAGAAATGCGAAAAGCAAGCGAGAAACGCTTGCATTTAGATTCCAACAACCCTAGACTTAATATCAGAAATCATTTGGAAAGAAGGAACCTATGAAACCGATCATTAAAGAAACCTTACAGAAAAAAACAACGACTTCAGCGAAGCTTCGCTACTTAGCCTATGCCTATAAAGAGTGGTTGATCGCGATCACGCTGTTTGTGGTGTTTGCTGGTTCAATCACTTATTCTCTGACACGTCCGCAAGAAGAAGTAGTCAATGCCGCCATTGTCACTGAAACAGCAATGGACCCTGCGGTGCAAAGTGAATTGGAAGCAGCCGTTGAAGCATGGGCAATAGACCAAGGGTATCAAAAAGAAGAGCTGAGGATCAGCCTGGTTTCTTATGCCGAACCAGCCGCTGTCCAAGCCTTTACCACCCGTCTTGCCGCTGGTGCGATCCAAATGGTCGTTTTTCCAGCCAGCGAAGCACAAACGTGGCAAGAGCGCTTTGGCAGCCAAGAACTAGCGCAAGAAATCATTACAGTGGGAGAAAATGAATTTATCCTGCAAGTCACGAATAAAGAAAAATAAACAACTGTTTTGCCAGCTGACTGAATTGAACAAAAAGAGCCTACGTTGACAAAGAGCCATAATCAGGCGAATCGGAGGGAAAAAATGACTTTACAAGTAGCAAACGTGACAGGCGGCTATAATCAGCTGCCAGTCTTAAAAAATATTGATTTTACGATCGGCGATGGGGAGCTCGTTGGCTTGATCGGCTTGAACGGGGCAGGGAAGAGTACGACGATCAAAGAAATCATCGGTTTACTGCAACCTCACAGCGGCACCATCACGATCGACGGCTTGACCCTTAAAGAAAACCCAGAGCAATACCGCAAACAAATCGGGTATATCCCCGAAACCCCTTCTTTATATGAAGAATTGACCTTAAGAGAGCACATTGAAGTGACGGCGATGGCCTACGATCTTCCACAAGAAGAAGCCATGAAGCGAGCAGAACGCCTGCTAAAAACCTTTCGCTTAGAAAACAAACTCGATTGGTTCCCGGCAAACTTTTCAAAAGGGATGAAACAAAAAGTCATGGTACTGTGTGCCTTTTTGATTGAGCCGAGTGTCTACATCATTGATGAACCCTTTCTAGGATTAGATCCTTTAGCGATCAATGCGTTATTGGAACTGATGAATGAGATGAAACAAACCGGGGCATCTATTTTGATGTCCACCCACATTTTAGCAACCGCAGAGAAGTATTGTGACAAATTCATCCTCTTGCATAACGGTGAGATCCGCGCACAAGGGACATTGGCGGAACTAAGAAGCCAATTTCAAGCACCAGAAGCCTCCCTTGATGATCTGTACCTCGCACTGACAAAGGAGAGTCAAGCATGAAGCAGTTTTTCTCGCAACGCTTACAGCGGCATCAAAAACAGATGACACGCTATTTGCGCTATGTCTTCAATGATCATTTTGCTTTGATCAGCACCTTCTTAGTCGGAGGTCTGGGGCTCTATTATTCTGAATTGCTAAAAACATTGCCGCGGCCGTTTCCATTAGGCGGCATCATCGTGGTCGCTGTTTGGCTCTTTGTTTTACCGCTGGGACGCTTAGCGACACTGACGAAACCGGCAGATTTGATTTTTCTGTTAGCCAAAGAAGGACAAATGACAAGTTATCTCAGCCAAGCGTTACGTTATTCCCTCTGGCTGCCCTTTTGGGTTTTATTTTTAGCCGTAGGGGCAACGATGCCTTTGGTCGTGGTCACAGCAAACAGCACCTTTGCCTCATTCCCATACTTTTTAGGGATGATGTGGCTCTTAAAACTGGGGGATCTTTCACTACAACGGATTCGTTTGTATCAAGAAACTCAGCAGCAAGTCAAACAGCAGCGAGGCATCTGGTTCGCAAGTACGTTTGCTGCCACACTTGCCAGTATTTATGTAGCACCTTGGCTAGGATTGGGGATCAGCATCCTCCAAGCAATCTGGTTCCTCTTTGGACTGAAAGCCAATAGCCAGCTTTTGGATTGGGACTATATGATCCAAGCCGAACAGTCGCGCTTAATGCGTATCTATCGTTTTATCAACTTATTTACAGATGTTCCCCAAATCACGACGGAAGCCAAACGGCGCAAATACCTCGACTGGCTGCTGGCAAAGATCAAACCAGTGCACAGCAATACGTACCTCTATCTTTACTTGCGCCGAGTGATCCGTGGGGGGCAATATGGCGGGCTTTATGTCCGTTTGACTTTGATTGGTGGGTTCGTCTTATTCTTTGTCGATGAGCTTTGGATCAGTCTGCTGATCGGCTGCTTGTTTCTTTATCTGATCGGTTTCCAACTGATTCCTTTGATCAATGAGTTTCAATACATGGTTTTGACACATCTGTATCCCGTGCCAGAAAAACAAAAAGCCGCAGCGATCAAAAAAATTCTTGGGGCACTCTTACTGGTGACCGCAGTTCTTTTCGGTGTGATCTGTTGCTTGCGCTTGCCTTTTGTTTGGCAAGGCGGTATCGCGTTTCTTGGCTTCTTAGGGTTTGCGGGTCTTTTTTTAGGCATCTACTTGCCAGGGCGATTAAAGAAAATGCACGCCTGATCCACAAGTGGCCTCTCTTACAAAAAGCGAACGCATATGCGCTTGACGGCGACCCATTAGGAAGCTAGAATAAGAGGTACTGCGAAATAAGGAGAGAAGCTAGGATGGATATTCGCTTGGATCAAGATTGGCGTATGCGGCCAATCAAAGGCGACACCGGGAAAGCCTATATCGGGCTCAAGGACAACGACAAAGTCTTTATCAAACGAAATACGACCCCGATGCTTGCGGCACTCTCTAAAGAGGGCATTGCACCCAAACTCGTCTGGACGAAACGGACGGGAAATGGGGATACGCTCTCCGCACAAGAATGGCTGGATGGACGGGTCTTAGATCCCGATGAAATCGGCCAAAGAAATGATGTCATTGATGTGTTGTATCACTTGCATCATTCAAAAACGTTGGCACAGATGCTAAGCAAAATCGGCGGACAAGTCAGATCGCCTGAACAGATGCTGATGGATTATCAGGATCAGCTGCCTTCTGCGGTCGCCCAAAACCGTTTTATTCATTTGGTCACCGAGTATTTAAAAACCAATATTCCAGCTTTTGACGAGCAGAAAGCCGCGGTCGTCCATGGCGATGTCAATTATCGAAATTGGCTAGTTTGTCAAAACTATTTGTATTTAGTCGATTGGGATTCCGTGATGTTTGCAGATCCGGCAATCGATATCGGCACTATTTTAGGTCACTATGTGCCATTATCTGGCTGGTCTCATTGGCTCGTGCGCTATGGTATCCACAGCAGCAGCGAAGTGATCGAAAAGATTTATTGGTACGCATTGTTGAGTATGCTGCAAGAGGTCAAAAAATATTATCTGCGAGGCGATTACAAAGCCATGAATGCAGAGATTTTACAATTAAAACGAATTTATAGCGAATGAAGAGAAGATGGAGCGAGGCAATTTGGTTCCATCTTGTTTTTTCGGAAAGGAAGAAACATGAGAGTAAGAAAACGTGCAGGTGCAAAAGAGCTGATTGACGCTCATCCAGAATACGTCGTGGCAGAGCCTACTGAATGGAAAGGGCGTTGGCATGAACGCTTTGGCAATGATCACCCGCTGCATATCGAAATTGGAATGGGAAAAGGCCAATTTATTACGGAAATGGCGAAAGCTCATCCCGAGATCAATTATATTGGTGTGGAAATGCAGATTAGTGTCGTTTCGATCGCATTAGATAAAATGATCGAGCAGGAGATCCCGAACTTGCAACTGCTGCATGTCGATGGTTCCGCATTGACCAACTATTTTGCAGACAATGAAGTAGACCAGATCTATTTGAATTTTTCTGATCCATGGCCTAAGAAGAAGCATGAGAAGCGCCGTTTGACTTCCAAAGCCTTTTTAGCAGTCGACGAGCAGATTTTACGTCCCAACGGCGAGATCCATATCAAAACGGATAACCAAGGATTGTTTGAGTATTCCTTAGCGAGCTTTTCTCAATACGGCATGATTATCAAACAAGTTTGGTTGGACTTGCATAACAGTTCCTTTGAGAACAATATCATGACGGAATATGAAGAAAAATTCTCAAGCCGCGGGCAGCGGATCTATCGGGTGGAAGCCCAATTTGTGGCAAAAGAACCACAGAAATAAACGAATGATGAAAGATGAAGCAAATTTGCTTCATCTTTTTTTTCTATTCTCAAAGCGTTTGCGTATTTCTTTTTAGGAGGGATAAGTCGTGGATATTCGAGCATTCTCAGACGAGTTGATTCTTTATGGAAGACAAGAACGCATGCAGGATCTGACCATTTTGCCTAGCGGTACACAGATGGAGGTGATTTTCAGTAAAAGCTATCTCAGAAAGACCTATCAAGTACTGACCAACGAAGAAGCTCAGCAGCTGATCACCCGCTTCAAATTTTTAGGAGGAATGGAGGTGGGAGAACGGCGCAAAGCTCAGTTAGGCGCAGTCAGCTATCTGTTAGGCGATCAGCTACAGCGGTTGCGCGTCTCAACGGTGGGTGATTATCAAGGGCGTGAAAGTCTCGTGATGCGGTTTCTTTATCCTTTGAACAAGGAGCATCTGCGCTATTTTTTTGCAGAAGACGTCCAGCAGATCCAACAGACAACCAAACAAAGAGGCCTATATTTATTTTCTGGTCCCACTGGCTCAGGAAAATCGACCCTCATGTATCAATTAGCACGGGCAACCAAGGGACAAGTCATTACCATCGAAGATCCTGTGGAGATTGAAGAGCCGCATTTTTTACAGCTGCAGACCAATTTGAAAATCGGACAAGACTATGATGAATTGATTCGCTTGTCTTTACGGCATCGTCCGGACCTGCTTTTGATTGGCGAGATCCGTAACAAAGAGACGGCGCAAGCCGCTGTACGAGCCGCTCTGACAGGTCATCGAGTATTTGCCACGATCCATGCACGAGGCGTAGCAGAAACCAAGACACGGCTGCTGGAATTGCTAGGGGCAGACGATCTTCTGGCGCACGCGTTGCAAGGGATCGTTTATCAGCGATTGTTGCCGAATGAAGTCAACGAACCCCATGGATTGCTGGCGTATCACTTTTATGAGGGGCAAGTGGAAAAACAGTGGCAGCACGTATTAAAACGAGTGAAAGAAAGTGGGTGGATCACCGATGAAGTTTATGAAAAAGAAGCCCCAGCTACCACGCCGTGCAACTGAAGCCCTCTTGGTCACCTTCACGGTGTTATTGGAGAGTGGCTTTTCCCTACAAGAAAGCCTCCAAGTGTTGCTGCGCAGTCGCCAGTTTTCTGAACCTGTGATCGAACAGCTGATTGCCCATCTTGCCCAAGGGCAAAGCTTGGCAGCAGCAGTAGCGCCGTTGTCTTTATCGGCTACCGAAAAAAATCAGCTTTATTTAGCAGAAAGTCATGGGAATCTCACGACGACCTTGCGGCGGATGGTCGACTACCACAAATTGGTCAACAAGCAAAAACAGCTGCTGTACAAAGTAGCGGCCTATCCGCTTTTGCTACTGGTCTTTTTAGTGGCGGCTCTCTTTGGCATGCATCGCTTTTTAATGCCTCAATTGTTAGCCTCTGGCATGATCGACGAAGGTCATTGGGGCATTCGCGCCATCACTTGGGCACCAGCAGTACTTATCCTCTTCTTGTTGGTAAGTGTGCTGCTTTTTGTGATCAGCCGCTGGGTATTTGCCCGCCGCACTGCCTTGCAAAAAGCTGTATTCTTCAGCCACCTGCCATTGTTCGGAGCATTGTACACGAGTTATCACACGAGTTTTTTCGCATTGGAATGGGGCAAGTTGTTTCAGCAAGGGTTAGATAT
This sequence comes from Enterococcus sp. NPDC086594, assembly GCF_044746145.1. Classification (NCBI taxonomy): domain Bacteria; kingdom Bacillati; phylum Bacillota; class Bacilli; order Lactobacillales; family Enterococcaceae; genus Enterococcus; species Enterococcus sp. NPDC086594. The sequence continues at coordinate 904,155 of NZ_JBIVBP010000001.1, read as the reverse complement.
CCAACAGATCATTGAGTGTATGGAGCACACCAATAAAGCTACCTTGATCCAAGAATTAGCGCGAGAGTTGCGAGTGACCTTGACACTTGGCGGAGAACTCCCAGAAAAACTTCGTCATTTCTCGTTTCTCACACCAGAATTTTCTTTGATCGTCTTTCAAGGAGAAGTACGGGGAAAGTTAGGAGAAGAGCTTTTTTTATACAGTCAATTATTGATGGATCGCTTGTTTCAACGAATCGAAAAAGCTATTCACTGGGTTCAGCCTCTGATTTTTTTGTTGGTTGCTTTAATGATCGTTGGGATCTATGCCGCTATGTTTTTACCAATCTATGGAAATATCCAAGGAGTGATCGAATGATAGAAAAGAAAGTCGCATCTTCTCGCAAGCAGGGGATTTGGCGTGTCAAAAAAGGCTTTACATTGGTTGAAATGTTGGTTGTTTTATTAGTGATCAGTATTTTGGTTTTGTTGTTTGTCCCAAATCTTGCCAAGCAAAGAGGAATCATTGATGAGAAAGGAAATGCGGCCATCGTGAAAGTGGTGGAAACCCAGATCGAACTCTTTCGTCTGAATGAAAATCGGGAGCCCTCGAGAGAAGAATTGATCGCTGAAGGGTATGTATCTGAGGAGCAATATGCGATTTATGAGCAAGGGGACTAAGGGCTGTCGACGTTGCTCTTTTGCTGGTTTTACTTTAATAGAAAGCCTTTTGGTTCTCATGGTCAGTAGTATGTTTCTCTTTTTTCCCGTCGTGGCCATCGAGTACTATCAACGATCTGCTGAAGTCTTAGGCTTTTGTGCACGCTTAGAAAAAGGCCTCTATACCATACAGCAATCGGCCATCATCGATAACACACAAACCCGAGCCGTTTATCAAGCAGCGCCAACGCCAACTGTTTCATTTTATGGCGCTGCAACTGAGCCGGTCACCAAGATCGAAGTCCCTCCTCAACTAGCGATGCAGGCGTTTCCCGATATTCTTTTTAGTAGTCAGTCCGGCAACAATAGCAGTCTGCGAAGGATCGTTTTCTATTGGCAGGAGAAAAAGCAAACCATCAGCTATAAGTTTTTATTTGGGAGCGGACGCTATGAAAAAATCGTTGAATAGCGGGTTCATCTTAGCAGAAAGCCTGATTGGCTTTGGGGTGTTGGCAACCTGTGTGTTATTGTTTTTAGCGATGCAGACCGCTTCACTGACGCAAAGTGCGGCATTGCAGGAAAAAGCCCAAATGCTGCGGGTGCTGTATGAAGAAGTCCAGAACCACTCCTTTGATGCGTCAACCATTACCTACACGACGCAGCGTCAGACGGTCTATCAAGTTCGCTTTTGGCAAGCAGCGCAGCATCAACAGGCACGCATCCAAAGTGGCGAACAGCTCTGGGAGATTGTGTATGAAGAGTAAAGGCTTTACTTTGTTGGAGTGTCTGTTGTCTTTATGGGTATTGGCGATCTGCTTATTGATGATCAGCGGGATCGTCAAGCACCTCGCACCGGTCAATCAGCAGATCATGGCTCGCAAAGATCAAGAATGGCATGTTTTTTTGTTTCAGTTGGAACGGGAATTAAGTACCTGTGTCTATCTATCAGTCAGCGAGAACACGCTATATTTGCGAAGCAGTCAAAACAATTCGGTAACGATCGATCGCATCAACCGCGTGTTGCGGAAACGGGACAACAATGGCTATCAACCGTTGTTGACAGAAGTGGCAGATGTGTCTTTTGAGAAAATTGGCGCAGCGATCCGCTTTACCGTTTCCTTTGAGAATGGAGACCAGAAAATTGGACAATGGAAAATACACTCACAAGAGGCGGCATAAAGGCGGTATTTTACTCACAGCATTGTTGTTTGTGCAGCTGTTGAGCTTGATGTTATTGCTGGTGTTAGAAAACAGCCGCACAACAGCCCTTTTTTATACAAAAACCATTGAAACCTATGAAGCCCGTATTATGAGTGAACTTTTCCATGCGGAATTCTTGCAAAACGAGTTGGAAGATCGAGGGACACGGTTTTATAATGTAGGAAAGTTGACTTATGAACGGCAAGGACAGAGCTTACAGATCGAATGCTATGTCAAAAGTCGGCGATTTACTTTTACCTTTTTGTTGCCTGAAGAGCAGCCTGAAATAGACACAGATGACCAAGAAGAATAGTACAGGAAAAGGATGGTTGTTTCGACCATCCTTTTTCATACAGAAATAGAAAAAGAATGTTTACAGCTTCACAAATTATTCTAAACGAAAGCGATTGATTATTTTGGATGAATCGGCTAAAATTAAACAGGTATATATGTTGTTATAGTTTTGAAAAGAGGTGCAAGATGTCCGCAGAAAAAATGGAAACGTCTTTTCATTTGACCGTTGAAGCGATCCAACTGCTTCAAAACGCATTGGAAACGTCTTTTTTTGATGCTTACGTAGAGACGATCGAAAATTTTGTTGATCAATACCAAGTTCGCGTGATCGATGGGGTACCAGATGAAGCAACTGCTGCTCGTTTAGAAACCATCTATCAAGAAATTCGAGCAATGGAACTATCGGCAGAAGAAAAACGCAAGCTTGCGCAGTTGGTTTTGTTGAAAGGCAGCCAAACGGAGCGCCTGCAGGCCAATCACCAACTGACACCAGATAGTCTTGGGTTTTTATTCGTCTATTTGATCGAGCAGTTGAGTAGTGCCGATCAACCAGTGAAACTTCTTGATTTATCGGTAGGCATGGGGAATCTCTTATTGACAGTCTTGCTGAATCTGCAATTAGCCAAGCGTCCAGTAGAAGGAACCGGTGTGGATATTGACGAAACCTTGTTGGCGATCGCAGCTGCAACTGGCGAATGGACCAAAGCGCCCTTGCATTTGTTCCATCAAGATGGCTTGCAAGAGCTTTTGATCGAACCGATGGATCTGGCGATCAGCGATCTACCGGTGGGCTATTACCCACAAGATGACAAAGCCCGCAGCTTTATTACGGCGGCTCCAGAAGGACACAGTTACGCCCATCATTTGTTGATGGAACAAGCGATGAACTATGTCAAAGCTGGCGGTTACGGTTTGTTCTTACTACCAAGCAATTTCTTGGAAACGGAACAGAGTGAATTTTTGAAAAAATGGCTGAAAGAAAAGGTTTATTTGCAAGGAATGATTCAGCTTCCTGAAGAACTCTTTAAAAATGAACATTCACGTAAAAGTATATTGCTTTTACAAAACCACGGAGGGACAAGCAAACAAGCAGAAGAAGTCTTGCTGGTCAAGCTAGCCTCACTGAAAGAACCAAAGAACATCACAAAACTTTTTGAACAATTTGCGGCTTGGAAAGCAGCAAATCTGTAATATAATTCGGATAAGGAGATCATCATGTCAAAAACAATCGCAATCAATGCTGGAAGTTCAAGTTTAAAATGGCAATTATATCAAATGCCAGAGGAAACAGTTGTCGCTAAAGGAATCGTTGAACGAATCGGTTTGAAAGATTCTATCTTTACCATCAAATATGGGGAAGATCAAAAATTCGAACAAATCATCGATATCAACGATCACGAAGTAGCTGTAAAAATGTTATTGGATCAACTGATCGAATTAAACATTTTAGGTGCTTATGATGAAATCACTGGCGTCGGTCACCGCGTCGTTCACGGCGGAGAAGATTTCCCTGATTCAGTTGTGATCACAGACGAAGTGATGGAACGCATCCAAGCATTGGCTGAATTTGCGCCATTACACAACCCAGCAAACTTGATGGGGATCACTGCTTTCAAAAAAATCTTGCCTGAAATCATCAGTGTCGCTGTTTTTGATACTTCTTTCCATGCAACGATGCCAAAACACAATTACCTATACAGCTTGCCATTAGAGTACTATAACGAGTTTAAAGTACGTAAATACGGCTTCCACGGTACAAGCCACCGTTATGTTTCTGAGCGTGCGGCAGAAATGTTAGGCAAACCAATCGAAGAATTAAAAATCATCACTTGCCATCTAGGGAACGGTGCGTCGATCACTGCAGTTGACGGCGGAAAATCAGTAGATACATCAATGGGCTTCACGCCGTTAGCTGGTGTAACGATGGGAACACGTTCTGGTGACATCGATCCTGCTGTTTTGCCTTACTTAATGGAAAAATTAGATTTGAACATCGATGAAATGGTGGATGTTTTAAACAAAAAATCTGGTTTATTAGGCTTAACTGGTATTTCCAGCGACATGCGCGATCTAGAAGCAAACTACGACAAAGAAGAAGTCAAAGTTGCTTATGACGTCTTTACTGACCGCATCCGTAAATACATCGGTGGCTATGTAACGACCATGAACGGTGTCGATGCGATCGTCTTTACTGCTGGTATCGGTGAAAATGATGCCCACGTCCGCAGCGAAGTTATCAAAGGCATGACTTGGTTTGGTTGCGAATTAGATGCCGATCAAAATGCAAAACGCGGCGAAGAATTAGTGATCTCAACTGAAGAGTCAAAAGTCAAAGTACTTTTGATCCCAACAGATGAAGAATTAATGATCGCTCGTGATGTGGAACGTTTACGCGGCTAAGCGAAAACATTTCTTAGAATAGAAGCTGAAACACATGCAAGAGAAATGCTTGCATGTGTTTTTTTGTAGGAAAGTCCGCAAAACGGGACTAGAGAGAAAAATTGGTGAAGACCATTTTCTAATTTTTTAAACAGAAAATTTAATAATTATACATATGAAAATTGGCTCATACTGCACCTAGGTGGATGGCTTCTCATTTTGCTTTCATTTTAATTTAAATTTCCTTCCTTTTTTACAAGATGTTCTCAGGGAAATACCCTTGTAAAAGTTGCCAAATGGGAATAAACTGGCATTTGTGAATTTTCAGAAAAATTCCGCTATTTTATTTTCATTAATTTTTATAAGGGGCCATTACATATGGAAAAAGAAAAAACATTCTTAGGTCAGCCGCGAGGGCTGTCGACGTTATTCTTCACGGAAATGTGGGAACGATTCAGTTATTATGGTATGCGGGCGATTTTGGTGTACTTCATGTACGATGCAGTTGCCAACGGCGGCTTAGGGTTGCCAAAAGGAACGGCTGTGGCGATCATGTCGATTTACGGTTCCTTAGTGTATATGTCAAGTATTGTTGGCGGTTGGATCTCGGACCGTCTTTTAGGATCAAATAAATCCGTCTTTTATGGTGGGATCTTGATCATGTTAGGACACATCGTCTTGGCAACACCTTTAGGGATTCCAGCGTTGTTTGTGTCCATGATGCTGATCGTCATCGGAACCGGACTCTTGAAATCCAACGTGTCGGGTATGGTGGGGCATTTATACAGCAAAGACGATATCCGTCGGGATGCTGGTTTCTCAATTTTCTACATGGGGATCAATATCGGTGGCTTGTTAGCACCGATCATCGTCGGGATCTTAGGACAAGAGGTCAACTACCACTTAGGCTTTTCGATTGCTGCTATCGGGATGTTTATCGGTTTGGTGCAGTATTATGTGCAAGGAAAAACCACGTTGAAAAGTGTAGCGATCGCGCCAACGAATCCCTTATCGGCAGCCGAAAAGAAAACCTTCTTCCGAGCAGTCGTTCTGGTTCTTCTCGCATTGGCAGTGTTGTTTGGCGCAGCTGCTGCAACGGGCCATCTGACGGTTGATTTCTTCATCAACTTCATCAGTGTTTTAGGTATTTTCTTGCCGATCTACTACTTTACCAAAATGCTGCGTTCGAAAGATGTCACACCAGATGAAAAGAAAAAAGTGTTGGCCTACATTCCGCTGTTCTTGTCAGCGATCGTCTTTTGGTCCTTAGAAGAACAAGGCTCATCGATCTTGGCATTGTTTGCTGCTGACCGTACGCAATCAACGTTATTCGGCATCAATATTCCAGCAAGTTTGTATCAAACCTTAAATCCACTTTTTGTCGTCTTACTGACACCTGTCTTTGTCTGGTTGTGGACCAAACTAGGCTCTCGTCAGCCACGGACAGAAGTGAAGTTTGCCATCGGTTTAGTCTTAGCCGGTTTGTCCTTTCTATTGCTAATGCTGCCAAGCCTCTTGTTTGGAGTAGAAGAACGGGTCAGCCCATTATGGTTGGTATTGAGCTTCTTCATTATGATTGCGGGGGAAATGTGTCTTTCACCTGTGGGCTTGTCGGTGACGACCAAACTAGCGCCGAAAGCTTTCGAAGCACAAACCTTGGCGATTTGGTTGTTAGCAGACGCTTCTTCACAAGCCATCAATGCGCAAATCGCTCGGTTCTATACACCACAAACAGAAGGGATGTACTATGGCATCGTCGGCGGAGTAGCCGTTGTTGTCGGCATCATCTTGTATTTAGCTAGAAAACCGATCCGCAACTTGATCGGCAACATTCATTGATCAAAAAATAAAAACTTGATTTTCCGCCTATGCATGGATTGAACAACCCATGCTTACTGTAGGAAAATCAAGTTTTTTTGTTGCGAATCAATGTCTTAGTCAATCAATGGGCTTAGTGGCTGGCGTGTGATTTGCTGCTGTGCAATGACCAGGGCTTCTTGGAAGTGCTGCTGCAAAAAGTAGCGGTCATGGCTGACTGCCAGCAGGGTTCCTTGATAATCTTGCAGCATTTCTTCAATTTCTTCTCGGGCATAGCTGTCGAGGTGATTGGTTGGTTCATCCAAAATCAGGACGTTGATTTTTTCTAAAAAGAGTTTCAGTAATGCCAACCGGATTTTTTCACCACCGGATAGATCTTTGATTCGTTTGGCCACATCACCTTGATAAAAACCACTTTTGGCTAATTGCCGACGAGCCGTTTCTTCGTTTCCTGTCAATGTATGGACGTAGGCTAATAGGCGGCTCTCGGGATCGGAAAACTGCAGCTGCTGGGGCAAATAGCCGATCTGTAAGTTGCTGCCGCGCTTGATAGTGCCGCCGCTAGGAAGCTCCTCACCGAGAAGTAATGTGAGTAAGGTTGATTTTCCGGTACCATTGTCGCCGATGATGGCTAGATGCTCCCCACGGTAGACCGCAAAACTGCTGTCTTTGAATAAGACTTGGCCGGCGTATTGCTGGTGCAAATCGTGAACGATGAACACCTCTTTGCCTGATTTTCCGCCATTTGCCAAGCCTTGCAGCCGATTTTTCGGGGGCGCTGGCGGTTTGACCAGTGTAAGTTTCGCTAGGCGGCGTTCCAATTCTTTAGCTTTTTTGAAGAAGGATTCATTGTCTCCTTCATGGCCCCACTGACGAAATCGACGAATCATGACTTTCAGTCGCTGGACTTCTTTTTGCTGCAGTTCGTAATTTTTGGTCAGCTCCGCCAAGCGAGCTTCTTTCAAGACACGAAATCGGCTATAGTTCCCAGGATACTCAATCAGGGCGCCTTCTTCCAGTTCCCAGGTCTTGGTGGTGACTTGATCGAGAAAGTGTCGATCGTGAGAAACGACTAGAACCGCTTTTTTCGTATTCTGTAAATAATTTTCCAACCAGCGGATACTTGAAAGATCCAAGTGATTGGTTGGTTCATCCAGTAACAGCAAGTCAGCATCGGTGACTAACACTTTGGCTAAAGCGACTTTGACCCGTTCACCCCCGCTAAGGTCTGTTAACCGTGCGTCCTGCCGATGGGGAATTCCTAACCCTTGTAAGATCGCGGAAATTCGGTCTTCTAATCCATAACCGCCCAGCTCTTCAAAGCGCTGCTGCAGCTCGCCATAACGGATCAGACACTTCTCTAAATCAGTATCGGGTTCTGCCATCAAGGCTTCGTAATGGCTCATTTGCTGTTTGAGTTCTTGAATGTTAGCTGCAGAATGGAGCAGGTAGTGGGTAACGGTTGCTTCAGAAACTGTCAGCTCTTGCTCGACCGTCCCGATCCTCAAGCCTTTTTGGCGGCTGATAACGCCGCTATCGACGCCTTCACTGCCAGTCAAGATTTGTAAAAAGGTTGATTTGCCCGTTCCGTTGATGCCGACTAAGGCAATTTTTTCCCCAGCGTCGATTTGGCAGGATAACTCCTCAAATAACGGATTCCCGCCGATGGTTTTTTTAATAGCAATTGCTTGTATGATCATGATCTCTCTCCTTGAGACCACTCAAAAAGGCCATGGATATCCATGGCCAGTGTTATTTAAACTCAGATTTTTTTGAGAAAAATACCTTGAGATGGCCATTGATTTTACGTAAATTTAACTGTTTTGGACAGACTCGTCCCGTCAACAGCAACTGTAAAACCAATTGCATGGCTAAATGCGATATGGTATCGTTGGTAATTTTCATTACTTGTTATTTTAGTCATGCGCATCATGGTCGTTTTCCCTCCTTTGTGTCTTTGTCTTTTCAGTGTACCTGAAAGTATCAGAAAGTTCAACCAGGACTGGCGGTTTCTTAGCGTTCCTCGATGCGTAATTCTGTCAGAGAGCTTTCTTTCATCTGACCGATGACCAAAGGAACGGTCTCATGAACCACATCGCTGTATTCTAAGCCGAACCAGCGTTCAGGTGAAATAGTATGGCGTTTGATAAAAAGCTTCGTCTGCATGACTTGCTTCTGCCATTTGCTTAATGCAGTTGCATTCGACAGCTCTTCTTCGATCATCACGAATTGGAAATCACCCACATTGCGTCCAGGCGTTAAGGAATAGCGTTGCGGCTGCAGCGGCAAGCGACCATCTTTCATCAATTCTTGAATGATTTGGCGAATGTAGAGATTGACTTCTTGCGGCACCCGAAAGCCGAGATAAAGCTTTAGTTTAACGATAAAATCGGTATCTGCCATCGAAACTTCATATTTTTTCGTATAAGGTTCATCGGTGACTTCCACATTGACGAACCAATACACTTTGGCACGCTTCGGCCGTTTGTCTAAAATGGAATAGATGAACTGCTGACCGATCTGATCGTCTTGCAGTTTAGGAACCATGAAGACGACGTTCGTCTGAGATAACGGCAAAGAATCATCTTCCCGCAACTGTTTCAATTGAGGGATATAGGTAGAAAGTGCAACTTCTTCGGCAGCATTTTCTTGAATACGATTGCCCCATTCCCAAATCAGCATCACGCCGATGATCACGCTGGCTAACAAGATGGCAACGTAACCGCCATGGAAAAATTTCGTCGCACTAGAGATAAAGAAAATGCCTTCGATCGCTGCAAAAAAGAGCGTGATGAACGGTGCCAAGAAACGGGTCTTCTTGTTTTGGTGCAAGTAGAAATACAGCAAAATAGTGGTCATCAACATCGTTACCGTAATGGCCAACCCATAAGCGGCTTCCATCCGAGTAGAGGTCTGGAAGAATAAGACTACGCCGGAACAGGCGATCCACAGCAAGGTGTTCAAGGCAGGAATATACATTTGCCCGATAGACGCCCCCGGATAGATGATTTGCATCCGCGGCAATAGTTTCAACTTGATGGCTTCAGAAACCAAGGTAAAGGAGCCAGACAGCAGAGCTTGCGAAGCAATGATGGCAGCGAGTGTGGCGAAGCTGACACCAAAGACTGTCCACCCTTGCGGCAACGCTTGGAAAAATGGATTCAAGTTTTCGATTTCTTGATAAGTCGGGTTTTGATAGACTTGCAGCAGCCACGCCGCTTGACCAAAGTAATTCAGCATCAAGCAGATTTTGATATAGGGCCAGCTAGCATAAATGTTTTTCTTACCCACATGACCTAAGTCCGAGTAGAGGGCTTCCGCACCAGTAGTCGCCAAAAAGATATTGCCGAGAATAAAGAGACCAGCGCTGTTATCGGGACTAAAGAGCAGATTGATCGCATACCGGGGATCAAGGGCCCGAATCACCGAAAGGTCACCGGCAAAGTTCATCACACCGACGATGCCCAAGAAGGTGAACCAGCCTAGCATGATCGGTCCGAAGGCTTTGCCGACAAACTCAGTCCCAAAGCGCTGCAGGGCAAAGAGGACCAATAAGATTGCTAAGGTTATGCCGACGATGATCGATTGGTCATTGCCGAAGCGATCAAAAAAGGCTGGAATTCCCCGTAATCCTTCGATGGCAGTGGTCACGGTCACGGCAGGCGTCAATACCCCATCTGCTAGCAGGGCTGCGCCCCCGATGATCGCTGGAATAATCAAGTAGCGGCTGTTTTTACGAACTAAGGTATAAAGGGAAAAAATCCCGCCTTCTCCATGGTTATCCGCGTTTAATGCGATCAAGACGTACTTGATCGTCGTTAACAAGGTCAGCGTCCAAAAGACGAGCGAGACGCTGCCTAAGATAAAATCGGGCGTTAAGGTGCGGAGTCCGCCATTATCCTCCACCAGGGCTTTCATTACGTAAAGTGGGCTCGTACCGATATCACCGTAGACCACCCCCATGGCGACTAAAAGTCCGCCGGCGGTCACTTTTTTCATTTTACTTGAACTCATTGACTGTTTTCCCTCCATTTTAAACTGCAAAAAGACCTAAGCGGCCCCTTGCCACTTAGGTCTTGCAAGAAACATCTTAAACCAGCGGATTCCCGCTTGCTGTTGATCTAAGATCATGGAACGATCCATGTGCTACTCCCCTAAAGTGCTCTTATTATCTTTGTTTTTGCAGCTCCTGTCAATTGATTTGATAAAAATGGCAATAAACATTTTTCTTTTACTGCTTTTCAGCGTAAGATAACAATAGGTATGGAATAAGGAGGCAGGAAAATGATTGAGATCAAGAATCTGACGAAACAGTATGGACCCAAAAAAGCATTGTCTGATCTTTCCCTGACGATTCGTCAAGGGGAGATCTTTGGCTTTCTGGGACACAACGGGGCAGGGAAGTCGACAACAATCAAAAGCTTAGTGAGTATTTTGCAACCGACGAGTGGGGAAATCTTTTTTGACGGTCAATCCCTCGCGGAACATCGGGAAGCGATAAAAAAACAAATTGCCTATGTGCCGGACACGCCAGATTTGTTTTTACAGCTAACAGCAGGGGAGTATTGGGACTTGATTGCCGCAGCGTATGAGGTGCCAGCAGCGGAAAAGGCCGAGCGTTTGCAAAAATTAGGGCGCTTGTTTGATATGCTGTCTCATGAAGAAGAGACCATCGCCAGCTTTTCCCATGGAATGAGGCAAAAAACGCTGCTGATTGGGGCATTGATTCCCGATCCGGACATTTGGATCTTGGATGAACCATTGCAAGGCTTAGATCCTCAAGCGGCGTATGATTTAAAAGAAATGATGAAACAGCACGCTGCCAAGGGTAAGACCGTGATTTTTTCCACCCACGTCTTGGACACCGCCCAGCAGTTGTGCGATCAATTGGCGATTTTGAAAAAAGGTGAGCTGCTGTACAATGGCTCAGTGGCAGATTTGCTGGCACAGCATCCGTCGCTTTCTTTGGAAACAATCTATCTGCAAATGACTGGGAGAAGTCAAGAAGAAGCGATTCTTGCAGAAGCGGAGGAAGCGTAGATGCGAAAACAACAATTTCTGACGCTGACTTCCGTTAATTTGCGGTATGCCAATCCCCAACTAACAGACAAAGCCCGCAAAAAAGGCAAGGCTGGTTCGACCTTGACCAGTTATCTGTTGTTTCAATATGCGCTTTCTGGGGTAGTGTTTCTCCTAATCTATGGCTTGACGATGATCACATTGGATTTTAGTCAGATGCCGGGCTTTTTTACCTATTATGTCGCTTTGTTCGGAATCTTAGGCTTTTCCCAAGGGATTTCGTCCATTTACAATGTCTTCTTCGAAAGTCAAGATCTGCCAGCGTATTTGCCGCTGCCCTTTCGACAGAGTGAAATTTTTCTGGCAAAGATCGTGGTGGTATTTCTTACCGTTGCGCCGTTTATTTTTCCTTTGTTGGTCTTATTTCTCCTGACAGGGATTCGGGCAAACGTCTTTTTCTTGCTGACGATCTTATGGGCGTTCTTGCTGTTCGGCTTGTTTTTAGTCTTGATCTTCAGCATTTGCAGCTTGATCGTCTTCAGCCTGACCCGCACCAAGTTTTTCTTGAAGCATAAAAAATTGGTCACTAGTTTATTGCTAGGCGTGACGATGCTGGTTGTTGTGATCGGGGTCTTAATGATGAATCAGGTGAATACTTATGAGACAGACGTGGTAGACCGGGGAGCGATCAGCTTTTTATTGCCTTTTTATTATGTGATGGTGGCACCGTTTCAAACGACCGGTTTGCTTAGCTTGCTAGGGATCATCGCCACAGCAGGCGTGCTGCTTTTTGCCCTCTATCGATTGATCTTGCCGAAGTTTTATGAGCAAGTGGCAGCCGCGGCGCCTAACCAAGGGAGTGTTCGTCGGAAACATAAGCCCAATCAAGGCTTGGGCCAGCTGTTGTTTAATTACAATTCGCAGTTGATCCGTGATCCGAATTTGATCATGCAAGTCTTTTCTTCTTCGTTGCTGATGCCCATCATTTTCTTAGTGTCTTTTGTGTTTACAGGAGCGATTCAGTTAAGTGAATTGGATGAGCGGTTTATCGGTGTTGTTTTCGTGGCGGGGATCGCCTTGGCGGCACTGATGGTCAACCCGACTTCTTTTATCAGTAATTTGATTTCATTGGATCAGGAGAATTTCTTGTTTGTCCGCTCCTTGCCGCTATCGATGAAGCGCTACTTGCGGGAAAAATTCCGCTTTGGCGTCGTTTTGCAGCTGAGCTTAACGGCAGTCATCGTGCTGGCAGCAGTGCTTTTATTCAAAATGCCGCTGATTTTGGCTATCTCTTTCCTAGTAGGAGCACTTTGGAGCAGTTTTCTTTTGTGCTTGAAATATTTTGCTCGGGATTATCGATTGCTGCTTTTGGATTGGACCAATATCAGTCAATTGTTTACGAGAGGGGCGGGGAGTCTTGGGTTAGCCATTGGAACAGTCGCAACGCTATTTCTTTCCGTCATTGTTATCATCCTTTATGGCTTTGCTGCGACTTCGGTTGATTTTTGGTTATTGAATGGTCCGGTTTTCTTTGTGATCCTCTTGACCAACGTCCTTTGGATAACCCATTATCACCATAGATTTTGGCGTCGTTTTTCCTAAGGGAAGCGACGCTTTGCTTTTTTTATTTAAGGATGGGTAAATTAACTATTTATTCAGAAAATTCAGAAAAACTATTTACAATCAAAAGGAAACATGGTTAGATAGGAGTACCTATTACTTTGCTTTCATTTTTTGCTGTACAAGTTTGGATAACCGACTTGTCAAAGAGCTGTGACCAAAGGCAAAAAGACCAATGAGACCTAAGTGCTCGTTAACTCTTTTGCTTTTGTCACGGTTTTTTTTGCACAAAAAAACCTGCCAAGCAGCGGCAGGTCGTCTCACTATTAAGCTTTCGTGTGGTCTTTTGCTGGGACTTTGTTTTCTAGGTCTGTCCGCACAACTAACACATCACAGCCAGCATGGCGAATGACATACTCAGACACGGAACCGATAAAGATTCGTTCCACGGCATTTAAACCAGTGGCACCGATCATAATCAAATCGATGTTGTGATCTTCGGGCAATTGTTTGGCAATGATTGGTTTTGGCGAGCCGTATTCAATCACTGTTTTGACTGCAGTTACTTGGTGTTTGCGGGCATAATCCTCATAGTCTTTCAAAGTTTGTTTGGCCATTTCGGTTGCTTGCTCAGCAAGCATGCCGTCAAAAGAAGAAACGGTTTGAAAGGCCCGAGTGTCGATCACATGTGCTAAAACTAATTCAGAATCATTCCGCTGTGCCACATTCACGGCTTTTTTGAAGGCTAATTCTGACTCGCTAGACCCATCGACGGCTACCATGATTCGTTGATATTGTTGTAACATAAGAAACACTCCCATCTGTTATCTTCTACTTTTATTGTAATGCTTTTTTCTGGAAAAAGAAAACCTAATTTTCCTTTTTTTTCATTTTTTGTGCCAGCAAGATGCTGAATGAAGCGGAAGAGAGCAGCAACAACGCCAAATAAAACAAGGCAATCAGCTCTCTATCGACAAAGCCCACAACCAATGCCACTACGCCTAAAAGGAAATGAATGAGGCTATAGGTTTTTAAGAAGACTTTATTCGCCTCAGTAGTAGGGATCAAAGTGAAAAAAATCGCTTGTTTGGCATAAAGCAAATAACTGGTGCCGAATAATACGAGTGCCACGATCGTAAATAATAGAAGAATCATAAACATACGCCATCCTATTCTAAGTTGATAGATTTAGTATAGCGAACCCTAGAAAGAATAGCAAAAGCCACCCTTACTTTGATATCAGATGGAGGACGTTGCACGGTTTCTAACGGCTAGAAAACGCAAAAAAGCCATCTGTTAAAAACAGATGGCACATTCTAAAAAGAATGGGTAATATCCGTTGATGCCGTTCTTTTTCCCATAGTATTGATCCCGCAAATTCTAGCAGGTGGGTTCCACGGTCTAAGCTTCGAACTACCAAAGGAAAAGGCATGTTACCAGCATTGACACAAGACGGATCCCAAGATATCAATAAAAATGTTCGGTCAACACACAAAAGGGACAACTCGTACATCACAGAATTCCCACCCTTATAGTAGCATAGGAATGACGAAGGTGCAATAAAGTTGTTTGAAAACGATACCAAAAAGTCACTATTTTTTCTAAGCACCTAGTTTTTTTTCTTTCGTTGCTGCAATTGTTGGTACCGTTGGCCCAACGCTTGCTCATATTTACCGGTGGCTTTCGGTTGATAATAGTGGGTACCTTTTAGCTTATCAGGTAAATATTGCTGATCGACCCATGCATCATCAAAATTATGTGGGTATTGATAGCCAACTCCTCGATTCAAGCTTTCGGCGCCTTTGTAATGACTGTCTCGTAAATGATCCGGGACATCGCCAGCTTTACCGCTACGAATATCTGCGATCGCTGCATCCAATGCCATGTAGGCCGAGTTGGATTTTGGTGACAAACATAGATCGACCACCGTATCGGCCAAAGGGATCCGAGCTTCCGGCAAGCCCAAACGTTCAGCGGCTAACACAGCATTGACGGTTCGAGCAGCGGCTGCTGGGTTAGCTAAACCGATGTCTTCATAACCGATGACCATCAAGCGCCGACAAATGATCGCCAAATCGCCTGCCTCTACTAAACGACCTAAGTAATGCAGCGCACCATCCACATCGCTGCCGCGAATCGATTTTTGAAAAGCAGAGATCACATCATAGTGGGCATCCCCATCTTTATCATGGGTCAATGCTTTGCGCTGTACGCACTCTTCGATGATCGCTAAGGTCAAATGAATAATGCCGTCTGGTCCTTTTGGTGTGGAACGGGCAGCGAGTTCTAAGCCATTGAGGGCGCTTCGTAAATCACCGTTGGTCGCTCGCGAAAGATGCAAGCGGGCATCATCGGTCAATACGATGGTTTCTGATCCAAGTCCGCGAGTTTCATCTGCTAAAGCTTGATCAATGGCGGTCAAAATATCTTCTTCTTGGAGCGGTTTGACTTCAAAAATCTGTGTCCGACTGCGAATCGCTGGATTGATCGTAATGTAGGGATTTTCCGTCGTGGCACCGATCATAATAATCTTGCCGCTTTCTAAATGGGGCAGTAAAAAGTCTTGTTTTGTCTTGTCTAGTCGATGGACTTCATCAAGCAATAAAATGACAGTACCGCTCATTTTGGCTTCCTCTGCCACGATTTGCAGGTCTTTTTTTGTATCTGTGGCGGCGTTCAGCATGCGAAACGCATAGCGTGTCGAGCCGGCGATCGCACTGGCAATGCTGGTTTTTCCGGTTCCCGGCGGTCCGTATAGAATCATCGAAGAAAGCATTTTGGCTTCGACCATTCGGCGAATGATTTTCCCCGGGCCAACCAAATGCTGCTGTCCGACGACTTCATCTAAGTTCCGTGGCCGCATTCGATAAGCAAGTGGCTGCTGCATAAAACGATCCTCTCCTTTTCCTGTAAGTATAACATAAGAACGTACATTCTCATAAACAAGCTGATTTGCGTCCTTACGAAAACAAAAGGGCGCGTATTTTCCACTCAGTCAGCAAAAAACAGGTTCGTTGAAAAGAAATCGTTGAGATCACCGCAACTCTGTAGTCAAAGATAGTAAGTTGACCGAGAATTGTGTAGAATAAAGAGGGTGATGAGAATGGATGAATTAATGGCACTATTTGCGACACAGCCGACAACGACCATCGCGCGTGCCTTATTAGGGATGTATTTGGAACATGAGACCCCAAACGGAAAATTAGGTGGGTATATCGTGGATTGTGAAGCATATCTAGGTCCCGATGATCTGGCGGCTCATAGTGTGGGCATGCGAAACACACCTAGGGTTCGGGCGATGTATCAGGAACCCGGCACGATTTATTTATATACGATGCATACGCATCGAATCGTCAACTTTATTACGCAACCAAAAGGCATCCCACAAGGAATCATGATTCGCGGGCTAGAACCGGTGGATGGGATTGACTTGATGGAACAACAGCGACAAAAAACGGGACCGGATGTAGCCAATGGCCCCGGGAAACTAGTACAGGCACTACAGATCCCAGCTGAGCTTTACGGAGAATCGGTTTTTACGAGTCCGCTGCATTTGGTTCCTGAGCGCCGACGTACCCCAAAAGAAATTTTGGCATTGCCTCGAATTGGTATCCCGAACAAAGGGGAGTGGACTCAGATGCCGCTTCGATTTGCGGTAGCTGGTAATCCTTATTTAACAAATATACGAAAAGCCGCTGTTCAGCAAGATCATGGCTGGCTAGAAAGAAGGAATAGTGATGGCGAAAGAAACGATATTGACTTACTTAGATCAGCGATTAACGAAAAAAATCTCCGATTATGATGTGGCGATCGATTGGGATGCCAAAAATCATACCATCGAATTGGTGTTGCGCTTGTTTGCCGAAAATCCTCAACAAGTCCAAATCGACGATGCGCAAGGTGTGGCATCAGAGGAAGCGATCATTGAATTTGAAGATGGGATTTTGTTGTATGATCCACAAAAATCAACGTTTGATGAAGAAGATTATTTAGCGACGATTCCTTATGCAGGAAAAAAAGGGATTCAAAAAGCGTTGTTAGACGGATTGGTTGATTACATTCAAGAAATCTTAGAAGAAGGCCAAAGCGATCTGCTTGATTTCTTGAACGATGACAGTGAAGAAGCGATCTTTGAATTGCGATTCAACGAAGAAGCATTTGTGGAGAAAATGACGAACTATCAAGCCGGGGCTGGGGAAACCATGATCCCGTACCCTAGTTACTAAGGAGAACGAACATGAAATGGAATGAAGTAACCGTAGCGACAGCTAGCGAAGCAGTGGAAGCAGTCGCCAATATTTTAATGGAACACGGAGCAAGTGGGGTAGCGATCGAGGACGTTTTAGATGTCGAAAATTTTAAAAGCGATGCGTATGGCGAAATTTTGGATAAAGAAACCTATACGACCTTAGAAGAAGGTGCGCAAGTCAGTGCCTATTTCCCAGAGACGATTTTTTTGCCAGAAGTGCTGCCGACGATCAAAGCAGCCATCGACCGTCTGCCGGAGTATGGTTTGGCAATCGGCAAAAACACCATCACAACGAGCGAGGTCGTGGAAGAAGCATGGGCAACGGCCTGGAAAAAATATTACCATCCAGTCCGTATCTCCCGCTATCTGACGATCGTGCCGAGCTGGGAAAACTATCAACCGCTGCAAGAAGATGAAAAGATCATCACCCTTGATCCGGGAATGGCTTTTGGGACCGGCACGCATCCTACGACACGCTTGACATTACAAGCCCTAGAAGTCTACTTGCGGGGCGGTGAAACCGTCTTAGATGTCGGGACGGGCTCAGGGGTGTTAAGTATCGCCAGCAAATATTTAGGTGCCAAAGACGTGTTTGCTTATGATCTAGATGAAGTCGCTGTGAGGTCCGCCCAAGAAAATATGGCGATGAACCCCATTGCTCACGATGTGACCGTGCAAGCCAATGACCTTTTGCAAGGGGTGACGGTCCCTGCTGATCTTATCGTTGCCAATATTTTAGCGGATATCATTTTATTGATGATCCCTGATGCATGGCGTTTATTGAAGCAAGAGGGCACCTTGATCGTTTCTGGGATCATTGAGACGAAAAAACAATTAGTGATCGATGCCATGATCGCACAAGGCTTTGAGATCGATCAATTGTTCAATCAAAAAGACTGGTATGCGATCGCCTTTAAAAAACCAGAGGTAGAGTAAGATGCAGCGATATTTTTTACAGGAGCCTTATGAAGCAAAAGCGGTGTTTGCCGTTTCGGGAGAACCCTTCCACCATATGATCCGAGTGATGCGCATGACTCCCGGCACGAAAGTCGGTTTAGTTTTTGAGGATCATTTGGCGATCATCGCCAAGATCAAAGAGGCCGATGAAGAAACGGTTTACTTAGAGGAAGTCGAAAAAGAACAGCAGGACAAGGAATTGCCGCTGCAGGTCACGATCGCTAGCGGCTACCCGAAAGGCGACAAGCTGGACTTGATCGTTCAAAAAGGCACGGAACTTGGGGCGGCAGCATTTATCGGTTTTCCTGCGCAAACTTCGGTCGTGAAATGGGATCAAAAGAAGTTACAGAAAAAGCAGCAGCGGCTGCAAAAAATCGCCCAAGAAGCGGCGGAGCAATCCCAACGGCAGATCGCACCAGCCATCACACTGCTGGATAACGCCAAAGCATTTTGGCAAAGCCTCAGTCAGTACGATGCGGTCCTAGTGGCTTATGAAGAATCAGCCAAGCAAGGAGAAGCAGCGATGCTGCTGCAAGTGATCACCGAATTGCCCGTTGGTAGCAAAGTTTTAGCGATCTTTGGCCCAGAAGGCGGTCTGGCCCCCTCCGAAATCGAAGGAGCCCAGGAAAACAACGCTAAATTATGCGGGTTAGGCCCTCGGATTTTACGAACAGAAACAGCGCCGTTTTATTTTTTAAGTGCTGTCAGTGTGCTAACGGAATTAAAGAGGATGTGAGTTGATGAATAAGAACCAAGAAGCAATCAGTGTCCGTTTGTTGACGGCCGATCTGACCGACTGGGTCTTGAAGGATTTTATCAATCAATATAAAACGGCTTTAAAGGAAGTCGTCGTTTTGCCTAGTGCCATTCGGCGGGCGAAAATCTTGGCACAAGGCTCTTCCTTACAAATCGGCGCAGTGATCGATTACCCCCTTGCCCAAGGAACACTGGCAAAGGTAGCGTTTGAAATCGGTCGGGCGTTTATGGAAGGTGCCGATTTTTTGGAAGTCTGGCTACCGGCTTCTTCCTTCATGGAAAATGATCGTGGCTTTGCGGAATTGACCGAAACGATTCGCTCCTTGACCTTGACAGGAGGGGAGATCCGCTTAGCTGTGCAAACCGAGATCATGAATGAATTGACGAAGATCCAAGTGGCACAACGCTTGAAAGAAGAAGCATGGCCAAAGATCGTGTTAGGACAAAAACAACCACTAGCAGAAGCATTGCACGACGTGAGCTTGTTTTCCTTAGATGGTGGCAGTCAACTGTCGATCCAGATCAATCCTGACACAATAGATGAACAAGCTATGCAATCACTACAGGCTGCCGGCGCCGAGAAAATCGGGCTCTCGTATCATGTTTTTGAAGAATTGCTTAAGGACAAGCCGGCACCCGATGTGCTTTGAACAACAGCGATTGAAAAATAGCTGAAAAATTTGTATAATAATACTACTAAATAAGAACTGCAGGTTAGACAGGAGTCCCATGCTTAGAACGTTTGTCCGCAAGGCTTTGGGTGCGTGACGAAACGTTAACAGCGACTTCTGTCTGCCTTTTTGATAGCACAAAAAAGAAGAGCAGGAGGCGGAATGAATGGCAAAAGAAGTTATATTGACCGGGCCCAATGTCATCAAATTGGTCGCTCATTATATGAGTGAAGAACACGTTGCCTTTGTCCAAAAAGCATTAGACTACGCGACAGAAGCCCACAAAGAACAATTCCGTAAATCCGGCGAGCCTTACATTATTCATCCAATCCAAGTTGCGGGGATCTTGGCAGAATTGCAGATGGACCCTCATACCGTTGCAACTGGTTTTTTGCATGATGTCGTCGAAGATACCGATGTGACGTTAGCCGATCTGAAAGAAGAATTCGGTGCCGATGTAGCGATGCTAGTGGATGGCGTGACCAAGCTGGGTAAGATCAAGTACAAATCTCATGAAGAACAATTAGCAGAAAATCATCGAAAAATGTTGATCGCCATGGCGCAAGATTTACGGGTCATCATGGTCAAACTGGCTGACCGTTTACATAATATGCGTACGTTGAAACATCTGCGGGAAGACAAACAACGCCGCATCGCCCAAGAAACGATGGAAATCTATGCCCCATTAGCTCATCGTTTAGGGATCAGCCGAATCAAATGGGAACTAGAAGATATTTCTTTGCGTTACTTGAATCCACAGCAATATTACCGAATCGTGCATTTGATGCAGACCAAACGAGAAGAACGGGAATCCTACGTTTCCGAAACCGTGGAAGAGATTCGGATCGCTACGGAGGAACTAGATATCTATGCTGAGATCTATGGTCGACCAAAGCATATTTACTCGATCTATCGCAAAATGAAAGACCAAAAGAAACAGTTCAATGAAATTTATGATTTGTTGGCGATCCGAGTGATCGTTGACTCCATCAAAGATTGTTATGCGGTTTTGGGAACGATCCATACAAAATGGAAACCAATGCCTGGGCGGTTCAAGGACTATATCGCTATGCCAAAAGCCAACATGTACCAATCGCTGCATACGACGGTCATTGGTCCCAAAGGCAATCCTGTCGAGATCCAAATTCGGACCCATGAAATGCATGAGATCGCTGAATTTGGGGTTGCTGCGCACTGGGCCTATAAAGAAGGTAAGACGGAAAAAGTCAAAGCCGACAAGATGACCCAACAAGTTGGCTGGTTCCGCGAAATCTTGGAACTACAAGATGAAAGCTATGATGCTTCTGAATTTATGGAAGGTGTCAAAGGCGATATTTTCAGCGACAAAGTCTATGTATTTACGCCAAAAGGTGATGTGACGGAGTTGCCTCAAGGCTCCAGTCCACTGGATTTTGCCTATAGCATCCATACCGACATCGGCAACAAAACTACTGGTGCCAAGGTCAACGGCAAAATGGTCCAATTAGACTATAAGCTGAAAAATGGCGACATTATTGAGATTCTGACATCACCGAATTCCTTTGGGCCAAGCCGCGACTGGGTCAAACTAGTGGCTACCAGCAAAGCGAAGAACAAAATCAAACGATTCTTTAAAGCCCAAGATCGTGATGAAAATATCATCAAAGGGCATGAGGCAGTGGTTCGTACTTTACAAGATATGGGCTTTGTGCCAAAAGAATTCTTGACGAAAAGCAAAATGGCGGAAGCTTGCGAACGGTTCAACTACCAAACAGAAGATGATCTATTTGCCTCTGTCGGCTATGGGGAAGTCAGTCCCACGACCTTAGCCAACCGTTTGACCGAAGAAGAACGGCGCGAGAAACAAATCGAGAAGCAAAAGCAGCAAGTCCAAGAGATGATCAATCAACCGGCGAAAAAAGAACCAGAAAAAATGAAGGTTCGTCACGAAGGCGGCATTGTCATTGAAGGGGTCGATAACTTGTTGATCCGCATCTCCCGCTGCTGCAATCCGGTTCCTGGGGATTCGATCGTCGGCTACATTACCAAAGGTCGAGGAATCTCGATCCACCGCAGCGATTGTCCCAATGTTCAAAACAAAGACGCCGCGAACCGTTTGATTGACGTTGAGTGGGAAGATGCCACCGACATCAACAAAGAATACGATGCCGATCTTGAGATCTACGGCTATGATCGTTCTGGGTTGCTCAACGATGTCTTACAGACAGTCAACACTGTCACCAAGCGTTTGGTAAGTGTCGAAGCCAAAACCAATAAAGACAAAATGGCAACGATCCGTATCACGGTGGCGATTCAGAATTTGACTCATTTGAAATCGATCGTTGATAAAATCAAGCAGATTCCAGATGTTTACAGCGTCAGACGTACGAAGGGGTGAGAAAGAATGCGGGCAGTGATCCAGCGAGTCAGTCAAGCAAGCGTGTCGATTGAGGACAATATCGTCGGTGCGATCCAACAAGGGTTCATGGTTTTGTTGGGGATCACCCATGAGGATACAGGCGACGATGTGGCTTATCTCGTAAGAAAAATCAAAAATCTGCGGGTTTTTGAAGACGAAGAGGGCAAAATGAATCGGTCACTGGAAAGCATAAACGGCGCCGTCTTGAGTATTTCACAGTTCACCCTTTATGGGGAGACCAAGAAAGGCAATCGCCCTAGTTTCATTCAAGCGGCACCGCCAAGTATTGCGATCCCGCTTTACGAAGCCTTTAATGAAGGTTTACAAGCCGAAGGCATCACTGTTGCTACTGGAAAATTTGGCGCAGATATGCAAGTCGCCTTGGTCAATGATGGCCCGGTGACGATCGTGATCGATACGAAAGAAAAATAGGGAATACAAAACGAAGGATTTTCTCGCTGGAAAAGAGTGGGAGAATTCCTTCGTTTTTTTTATACTCTCGAAAGCGCTAAGCATTTTTGATGGAATCCAAGTGAAATCTAAGTTGAAATCGGGAAATCTTACAAAACTGTTAGCAAAAATTCCATTCTTTTATTTGTTATTTAACATCTTTTTCTTGTTCTTTTATAAGGGTTATTAAATGGAAATATCTTTTTCACCCGTTTTTTAATATTTTAAATTCGAAAAACGATCCTTTATTGCGATTGTTCTTGAGGGAGAAGTATGGAA
The DNA here is from genome assembly GCF_044746145.1 of Enterococcus sp. NPDC086594. Taxonomy (NCBI): domain Bacteria; kingdom Bacillati; phylum Bacillota; class Bacilli; order Lactobacillales; family Enterococcaceae; genus Enterococcus; species Enterococcus sp. NPDC086594. The sequence goes on along the minus strand of NZ_JBIVBP010000001.1, from coordinate 881,486 downwards.
TAATTGTTAAAAAATAATGTCACTGGAGGAAATAACAATGAACTTTTGGCAGCGTGCATTAAAGAGTATCACCAGAAGAAAAGGGAAATCATTTATTTTATTTTTAGTTCTATTTATTTTAGGCAATGTGATCGCTGGTGCTGTAGCAATTCAACAATCCACTGCCAACGTGGAGCGAGAGACGAAACGCAAAATGGGGAACGTAGCTACGGTGGAAATGGATTGGGAAGGTTTTGAAAAAGACCATGCGGATGCTTCGGACGAAGAGCGGTCTCAAGAAGATTTTTATCCGAAACCACCAGCGCTGGATCTTTATGAGCAAATCGGTCAATTAAGCTATGTGAAATATTTTGATTACCAAAATCAAGCGTGGTTAGAAACAACAAAATTGAAAGCCTATACGCCGGAGGATGGCTCGGTCGGCATGGGTGGCAACTATTTCTCTTTGAAGGGCGGAAATTTGGTTGAGCCATTAGACATGCAAGAAGGCTTGATTCGCTTGGAGGAAGGCGAGGGATTGACAGAAAAAGATGTCAGTGAGTTGACGAACGCGGTATTGATCAGTAAAGAGATCGCAGAATTGAATAACCTGAGTGTCGGTGATCAATTGGTATGGGATACACGGGCAGAAGTCATGATGGAAGGTGGTTCAAGCGAGGGAGTAAGTGATGATAGTGAGGATGCGACGGACGAAACGGCTGAGAGTGGCAATCGTGTCGCGACCTTTGATTATCCCGTGACCATTGCAGGGATCTTTTCTGTAATTAAAAAGGATCAAAGCAATCAAAGTAGTTCATCAGATCAAAGTGATTCACAAAATAGTGATCAGGTATGGCAAGTGATGGAACAAATCAATACCTTTTATGCTAGCAATAATTTAGTGCAAGATTTTAACAAATTGCAGTCTGAAAAACTTTGGGGTCAAGAAGTGATCGAAGAAGAGTCAGACGCCTATTATCAACCGATCTTTGTCCTAAATTCAACGGATGACGTCGAAGCCTTTAAACAAGAAGCCGGTGCCTTATTGCCCCAATATTATCGTGTCATTGCTAATACGGATCAATACGAGCAGATCGCCGGTGGCTTTACTCGGTTAGGGGTGATCGCAAATTACATCGTGATCATTGCGTCGATCGCAACCATCTTTATTATTTCCTTAGTGGTCTTGCTTTTCTTACGAGATCGGAAACAAGAATTGGGCATCTATCTCTCCTTAGGGGAAAGCCGTGGGAAAGTCATTGGACAGATCGTGATTGAAGTCTTGCTGGTTAGTTTAGCCGCACTGCTATTGTCCTTAGTGACCGGGAACTTATTAGGTGGTGCCGTTTCAAATACCTTGATGCAAAACGATTGGATGAGCAATCAAAATGATATGGGCGGTGTTTATTCTGGCGGTTTGATGGCAGCTGATATTGATTACATGGATATCAAGAATGCCTATCAAGTGTCCTTCTCAGCAGGCTACATCATTACGTATCTGCTGTTAGGTTTAGGAACCGTCTTGTTCTCAGCTATTTTACCGCTATTGTATATTTTACGCTTGAATCCAAAGAAAATCATGATGTAGGAGGAACCAACGATGACTTTATTAGAAACCAAAGCAGTCGATTACTATTACCAAGACGGCGATCAGCGCCGCTATATACTGAAAGAGACCTCTGTTTCTTTTGAAAAAGGGACTTTCTATGCCATCTTAGGGCAATCTGGTTCGGGAAAAACGACGTTTTTATCCTTGATCAGTGCGTTGGATAGTCCGAAAAGCGGTCAAGTACTTTATGAAGGCACCGATATCGAAAAAATTGGGCATGAAAATTATCGCCGCGACGACATCAGTATCATTTTCCAAAGCTATAATCTGATTCCCTATTTAAGTGCAGTTGAAAATGTCTTAGTGCCGATGGCGATCACGAAAAATCAGCTGCCAGACAATCAGCGAGAAGTGGCATACAATTTACTGGATTATATAGGCATCACCAAAGAAAAAGCCGATCGGCTCGTCAATCAATTATCTGGTGGAGAACAACAGCGGGTAGCGATCGCCCGGGCGTTAGCCACCAATGTCGATATCATTTTAGCGGACGAACCAACCGGGAATTTGGATGAAGAAATGGAACAAGAGATCATCGATATCTTTAAGGAGCTGGCACACGTCCACAACAAATGTGTGATCGTCGTGACCCACGCTAACGAGATCGCTCAACAAGCGGATGAAGTCTTGTATTTACGTAAAGGTGTGTTGAGTAAACATGAGTGATTTTTTATCAAATTTTAGCCCGGACAACTATGATGGCAAAAAGAAATCCGCTGGCAATAGCGAGAAAAAAACTAGCGAACCTGTCGGAGATCAAAATGCAAGAGGCGCGGAGCAAGCGAGCAAACCAGCGGAGCCAACGACGGTTCACCAATCAGAAGAGCCGACAGCTAGTGAGCCGATGAGTCGCTCGGCAGCCCGTCAACAAACACAGACGACTGAAGCAAAAGCGGCGAGTTCTGGGACTGAGAAGGTAGCCTCAAAGGAACCAGTCAGCCGTTTTGGTAAAGAAGAAACGGAATTTGATCCGACCTACAAAAAGCGTCAGCAGAAAAAAATCTTGCTGATTGCTTTACTGACCGCCTTGGCGGTTGCCGTGATCGGGATCGTCTATTATCAGATGACCCATGTGAAGGTGCCGGATTTCACTGCCCAAGATCTGTCAGAAGCGCGGACGTGGGGCATGGAAGAAGGCGTCGCTATCAAAGTGGAGCAAGAATATGACTTTGACAAAGACGTCAACCAAGTAATCGACCAAAGTGTCGACCCTGAGAAAAAAATCAAGAAGGGTGCCACACTGACACTGACGGCGAGTCTCGGGCCTGATCCTGAAGAACGCTTAGAGCTACCGGATTTTTCAGCGATGCAAGTGACCGAAGCAAAAGATTGGATCGCTAGCAATAAAGCCGAAAACCTCTCTTTGATCGAACAATTTGACGACAATGTAGCAGCAGAAGCTTTTATCAAACAAGAGGCGGCCAACAAAGAGCTTGATTTAGCCGAATACAAACGCAAAGACCGTTTGAGTGTCTACTATTCAAAGGGCAAAGAAGTCTTTGAAAAAAATATTGAAGTACCTGATTTTACAGGCAAAGCCAAAAGTGAAGCTTCTGAATGGGCGAAAAAGAATGACTTGAAATACAAAGAAGAAACCGTCTTTTCTGACAGTGTCGCCCTGGATCTGGTCGTTTCACAAGAACCAGTCAAAGGCAGCAAACTTGCGAAAAAAGAAGAATTTGTGGTGAAGGTCTCAAAAGGCCAAGCTTTGACCGTTCCAGATTTTTCACAATACACGATCGAAGAAGCCCAAGGACTAGAATCAAAAATCCCGCTGCAAGTCAGCACGGTCTATTCCGATCAAGTGGCGTATGGTTGTTTCTTGAGTCAGTCGGAGGAAGCGGGCAAAGAGTACAGCGAAAGCGATACTTTGCCAACTGTCAAAGTCGTCTACTCATTAGGTAGACCGTATTTGAAAGACATCCGTTTCCAAGCAACGGAAGGCGACTTGCCAAAACTATTCTTTGATGAATACAAATCAAAAGGCGCCAATGTCTATTACGAAATCTACTATGTCGATTCGGCGGAACCAAAAGGAACCGTCGTTGAAATGAGCCGCTACGGCGAGTTCATTCCCCTAGAAACGTGGATCACCATCGGTATCAGCCGCGGCAATCTGCAAGGCAGTACCCAAACACTGCCGGCAGAGGATGGCGGGGAGGCGGATGAACCGGTCAGTACCGCTAGTTCATCTGCTGCCGAATAATCTCGCAACCGACACTTTTTCACACAGCATCAAAAGGTAAGCACCCTTCCTTGGAAGGGTGTTTTTACTTACTAATTGTAAAAAAAACACGAGCGAGCCGCTTGAAATCGCTGGATCGATAAAGTAAACTTGATGGTAACGAGAAAAAATGGCTCCGCAGTGCCATCTATAGAAGGGACGAAACAAATGATAAAAAAATTACTCGCGAATGTTGGCAGCTATAAGAAGGACAGCTTGCTGACCCCTGTGTATGTAGCAGGAGAGGTTGCCTTAGATGTCATTATGCCCCTGATCATGGCCATGATGATCGACCAAGGGATCGAAAAAGGAGACGCCGGTGTGATTCTAAGAGATGGCGGCTTGCTTTTTTTATGTTCCTTGATCGCATTACTTTTAGGAACGCTTGGCGGACGAACGGCAGCGATCGCTTCGGCTGGTTTTGCCCGCAACCTGCGGCACAATCTGTTTCGCCGAATCCAAGATTTTTCCTTTTCAAACATTGACCGCTTTTCTTCCTCCAGTTTGATCACCCGCTTGACCACTGACGTGACCAACGTCCAAAATGCGTATCAAATGATTATTCGTATTCTGGTCCGCAGTCCGTTAGTTCTGATTTTCTCACTTGCAATGGTTAGCACCATCAGCCCAGAACTTATGACGATCTACTTAGTTGTTTTACCGATCTTAGCGATTGGCCTTGCCTTAGTGATTCGTTTTGCCCACCCGCTATTTCTAAAAGTATTCCGCATTTATGACCGCTTGAATAATGTGGTGCAAGAGAATCTACAAGGGGTTCGCGTCGTGAAATCGTATGTCCGGGAAGAACAACAAGAAGAACTGTTTGGCGAAGTGTCCACCGATGTTTATCGGAATTTCACTCTTGCGCAACGAATCGTCTCTTTTAACATGCCATTGATGCAATTTGCAGTCTATACATGTATGTTGCTCTTGTCATGGTTTGGTGCCCAGTTGATCGTGGAACAAAGTAGCCTGACGACTGGTGAATTAGTCAGCATGTTCAACTACACGATGCAGATTTTGATGAGCTTGATGATGATGTCGATGGCTTTCGTGCAGATTTTGATCGCACGAACGTCGGCAGAACGGGTCGTGGAAGTATTAGATGAAGAAAGTGACTTGAAAAATCCCGCCGAGCCAGTCAAAGAAATCAAAGACGGCTCCATCATTTTTGAAAATGTCGGCTTTAGTTACGCCAATGACAAAAACAAGTTGGCGCTGACCGATGCGAATCTACGCATCGAATCCGGTGAAGTCATTGGGATCATTGGTGGAACCGGGAGCGGGAAATCCACCCTCGTCCAGCTGATCCCGCGCTTATATGATGTGATTGAAGGGCGTGTCATCGTCGGCGGTCATGATGTTCGCGACTATGATTTAGAAGCATTGCGGGACCAAGTAAGTATGGTCTTGCAAAACAATGTACTCTTTAGCGGCACCATCAACGACAATTTACGTTGGGGCAATGAAGAGGCGTCGGATGAAGAGATCCAGCGCGTGGCGACGATTGCACAAGCCGATCCCTTCATTCAAGAGTTTCCTGATAAATATGAAACGCAGATCTCACAAGGAGGGAACAATGTTTCCGGTGGGCAAAAACAACGGTTGACGATTGCTCGCGCCTTATTAAAGAAACCGAAAATCTTGATTCTCGATGATTCTACTAGTGCCGTCGACACCAAAACCGATCGCAGTATCCGCGAAGGCTTGAAACGAGAAATTCCGGGAACGACGACGATCATTATTTCCCAACGGATCAATTCGATCGAAGACGCCGACCGGATCATCGTAATGGATGATGGCAAAATCAATGGCATCGGTACCCACGAAGAATTGTTGGCAAACAATGCCATCTATCAAGAAGTGTACCATTCGCAGCAGAAAGGATTTGGTGAAGGTGAAGAATAGACAAGCAGCAAATCCCAAGCGCACATTAAAACGTTTATTGCGAACGATGTTTGGCGACTACAAAGGACAACTCCTATTCGTCGTTGTTATGATCTTGTTAAGTGCTTTTGCCAACGTTCGTGGTTCGTTGTTTTTACAAGTCGTGATCGACGATCATATCACACCGCTTTTAGGGCAAGCCAATCCTGATTTTGGCGGCTTGTTTCGGGCGATCGTCCAAATGGCGATCATCTACCTGATTGGGATCTTGGCCGCACTGATCTATAACTTTATGATGGTCAAGATCAGTGAGGGCACGCAGAAAAAAATCCGTGACCAAATGTTTACACATATGCAGTCTCTACCAGTCGGCTACTTTGATGCCCGCTCAGATGGCGACATCATGAGTCACTTTACCAACGATACGGACACGTTGCGTCAAATGATCTCCCAAAGTATTCCAAACTTGATGATGGCGGCGGTAACCTTTTGTTCTGTCTTTATCGCCATGTTCTCCATCAGTGTTCCATTGACTCTGTTCGTGATGCTGTCGGTTATTTTGATGCTGAATGTGATCCGCATCATTTCTCGCCGCAGCGGCCGCTTCTTTGGCGCACAGCAACGAGATTTAGGCGCTGTCAACGGGTATATCGAAGAAATGATGCACGGACAAAAAGTCGTCAAAATCTTCAATCATGAAAAAATCGTCATGGAAGAATTTGATGCCTTAAATGATCAACTGCAAGAAAGTGCCACTAAAGCCAATGTCAATGCCAATACCTTGATGCCGATCATGATGAACTTACTAAATGTCCAATATGTCTTGATCGCCATCATTGGTGGCCTGTTTGCCATCAATGGTGTTTCTGGACTGACGGTCGGGATGATCGCTTCTTTCTTGCAACTGAGCCGTTCATTGAATGGCCCTATCAGCCAAGTATCACAACAAATCAACTTTGTGATCATGGCATTAGCCGGTGCTGAGCGAATTTTCAACCTATTAGATGAAACGCCAGAAATCGATCATGGCTACGTCACACTGGTCAATGCCAAATGGTCGCAAGGTCAACTAGTTGAAACCAAAGAACGAACAGGCACGTGGGCGTGGAAACATCCCCACGAGGATGGAACCATTACCTATACGGAAGTGACGGGAGACGTGCGGTTTGAAGATGTTGATTTCGGCTATGTCGATAATCAACTGGTCTTACATGAGATCAATCTGTATGCAGAGCCTGGGCAAAAAGTTGCCTTTGTTGGTGCAACAGGTGCTGGTAAGACAACGATTACCAATCTGATCAATCGGTTCTACAACATCCAAGACGGGAAGATTCGCTATGATGGTATCAATATTGAAAAAATCCATCTGGAATCCCTCCGTCGCTCATTAGGAATCGTTTTGCAAGACACCCATTTGTTTACTGGAACGATTCGCGAGAATATTCGCTTCGGAAAACTGGATGCTAGTGATGAAGAAGTGCTGGCAGCAGCGAAACTAGCCAATGCCGACATGTTTATCAACCATTTGCCAGAAAAATACGACACCGTGATCACGGGCGATGGCGAAGGGCTTTCCCAAGGTCAACGGCAGCTGTTGGCAATTGCTCGCGCAGCGATCGCTGATCCGCCAGTGATGATCTTAGACGAAGCCACCTCAAGCATCGATACCCGTACAGAGCGTATCGTCCAATCAGGGATGGATCGTTTGATGTCTGGACGGACCGTGTTTGTGATCGCCCATCGATTGTCTACAATCCAAAACTCCGATGCCATCATGGTGATGGATCATGGCCGTATCATTGAGCGGGGGACCCATGAAACGCTGTTGGAAGAAAAAGGCACCTATTATCAGCTATATACTGGGAAAATCGAATTGGATTGATTCTGCCATTGCTACGGCTTGAAGCTGCAGCGACTGGCGATCTGCCTATTTTCCCCTTGTTTGCAACGACCGATTGGCAGTAAGCCAGTCGGTTTTTTTGCGCAGCTCGAAAAAATGGTATACTGTCACTGAGACAGCCGTAGAACGGCGGCAGCACGTAAGCAGTTGTGCTGCGGAAAATGGATTCCATGAGGTGAAAATATGAAACTAGCATTGGCAAAGATCGTTTTAGACGAAGAATGGTATGAGGTGGTCCAATCGGAAAAAGGGCTAGTGTATTTTGGTCGGCAGCAGGATCATCATGAATTACTCAAATTCTTTCCATTGGCTGAAATCAGTAGTATAGCTGACCTTAATCCAGTAATTGAAACGCAGCTGCAAGCTTATTTTGCAGGGGAACCAGTGACGTTTACTTTTGCGTTTGATTTTGTAGGGACACCGTTTCAACAAACCGTTTGGCAAGCACTGACCCAAATTCCTTATGGTGAAACCACTACGTACAGTGACTTGGCGCTGCGCATTCAACGTCCGACCGCTGTCCGAGCTGTCGCCAACGCAGTGGGGCGTAACCCAATGATGATCGTGGTTCCTTGTCATCGGGTGTTAGGAAAAAACGGCCGCTTGACGGGGTATCGGGGCGGGTTAGCAACCAAACGCCGACTACTGCAACTGGAAGGGATTCCGTTTAAAGAATAAGGAAAGTAAACTATTTATAGTAAAAAAATACTAAAAAGCAATTTCATTTCCTTTTTTCTCTGGTATAATAAAATTGATTCCGGTTACAAGAAGGGGTGGAGGAAATGAACATCGTTGATTTGCAAAATGGTTCTGATATTCGAGGGATTGCGATCGCAACAGAAAAAGAACAGGTGACGCTGACGGAGCAAGCGGTTCGGCAAGTTGCTTCGGGCTTGTGCAACTGGTTGGAAACAAAGGGCAGCGGACCTTTTCGCGTGGCAGTCGGTCGTGACAGTCGCTTGAGTGGCGAAGCACTGCAAGAAGTGTTGATGGCACAGCTGCAGCAAGAAGGCGTGGCAGTGATCGATTGTGGCTTGGCAACGACACCAGCCATGTTTATGAGCACACAGTTTGCGGATTTCGACTGTGATGCTGGTGTGATGCTGACAGCGAGTCATTTGCCTTATTACTTTAATGGAATAAAAATTTTCAGCCGCCAAGGCGGTGCCGAAAAAATGGATATCCACTATATTTTGACCCACACTACCGTTCATGAGGCAGCGGAAAAAGGAAGCTATCAGCAAAAAGACCTGCTGACGCCTTATGCCCAAGATCTACTGCAAAAAATTCGCCAAGGGATGGGAACCAATGAGGAAAAACCTTTGGCTGGATTAAAGATCATTGTTGATGCAGGCAATGGTGCCGGCGGCTTTTTTGCTGAAAAAGTGTTGCTGCCGCTAGGGGCAGATACGAATGGCTCGCAATTTTTAGAACCGGATGGGCATTTTCCCAATCATATCCCTAATCCAGACAATAAAGAGGCGATGGCAAGTATTCGTGAAGCCGTCTTACGAGAACAAGCCGATCTAGGCATTATTTTCGATACCGATGTCGACCGCTCGGCTGTCGTGACCAAAAGCGGTGAGCCCTTGAACCGCAACAATATGATTGCTGTATTAAGCAAGATCATCTTAGCGGAACACCCTGGCACGCGTATCGTCACTAATTCACCAACCTCTAATCATTTAAAAACCTTTATCGAAGCACTGGGAGGGCAGCAAGTACGCTATATTTCTGGCTACCGCAATGTGATCAACAAAGCGATTGAATTGAATGAAGCAGGACTGGACACACAGTTAGCCATCGAAACCAGCGGGCATGCCGCGTTTAAAGAAAATTTCTTTTTAGATGACGGGGCGTACGTGATCGCCAAGCTCTTGATGATGCTGCCACAATTGCAACAGCAAGGCACGACACTGGATGAGCTGATCGCGGCGTTGCAACAACCCGCCGAGACCCAAGAATTGCGCTTTGCGATCCAAAAAGCCGACTATCAAGACTATGGTCGCCAAGTGATCGCGGATTTAGCCGATCATTTGCTGCCAGGCTGGCAGATCGATCCAGAAAATGAGGAAGGCATTCGCATCAACTTGACAGCGCCCTATGGCCAAGGCTGGTTCTTGCTGCGAATGAGCTTGCACGAACCACTGCTGGTGCTGCAGATCGAAAATGATGAAGCGGGTCATCTACCGGCAGTCGTTCAAGCAATCGGTCGCTTCCTATCGCAGTATGAAGCCATCGATCAAAGTAAACTGACACAGTTTTTAGCACAGCAACCAAAAATTTGAAGAAAAGCAGGGAACTAAAATGGTGATCTTGATGCTGCTGATCATGGCAGTGACGTATGGTGTGAATTTTTTCTTGTTTCGTTATTTGAACAAACGACCAAAAATCGATGTCGTTGAACGGTTATCAATGCTATTAGGTGTCAACATGAGTGTGCTTTTTTTCGATGGGATTTTATTGTTTATCGGAAAACTACTAATTGAGACTGTTGAGATCATCGAGTAACCTAGTCGTCCGTTTTTTGTTTGCCTCTTCACTGATTCCTCAGGACAGTGAAGAGGTTTTTTAGGGTTTGCTAAAAACGGCGATTAATGTTCGCATTCGTTTTTGATATTTGATAAAGTAAAGAGGAGAAAATTACGCAAAGTGAGGGAATTCACGGATATGGCAAAAATAATGGTAGTAGAAGATGAAGCGGTGATTCGCCAACTGATTATCGAAGAACTAGAAAAATGGCAGTTTGAGACCTTTGGCACGACGGATTTCCATCAAGTGTTGACTGACTTTGAAGAACAAGAGCCCCAACTGATTTTACTGGATATTAATTTGCCGGTTTTTGATGGCTACTATTGGTGTCAAAAAATCCGCGAAGCTTCCAAAGTACCAATCATTTTTATTTCCAGTCGCAATACCAATATGGATATGATCATGGCCATGAATATGGGGGCGGACGATTTTGTGACAAAACCTTTTGAGATCGACGTTCTGATTGCAAAAATCAATGCCTTATTGCGCCGTTCCTACAACTATGTAGAAAGCAGCAGCGAGACGTTAGTGCATAACGGTTTGACCCTCAATATCGACAACAGCAGCATGTATATCAATGGCGAAAGCATCGATCTTAGCAAAAACGAATACCGCCTGCTGTATATTTTGATGAAAAATCACGGCAAGATTTTAAGTCGTGAAAAACTCTTGCGGGCCTTATGGGATGACGAGCGTTTTGTAGATGACAATACCTTGACGGTCAATATCAATCGTTTGCGACGAAAAATCGAACAAGCGGGGATGAATGGCTACATTGAAACCAAGGTTGGTCAAGGGTATATCGTACCATGACAAAGTGGCGGGTTTTGCGCAGTTTTTTGAAAGATCGTTGGCTGCTGTTTATTGGCTGGCTGGTCTTTTTCGTGTTGACGGTCTTAGTTTTTTGGCTGACTCCTCATTCCCCGATGGATTGGGGTACAGTCGGCTATCTCTTTTTGATGCAAAGTGTCTTGATGGTGTTCTTTTTGGCAATCAGCTACTTATCTAAGCGGCGTTTTTGGCAAAAAATCACCCCCAAGCCCGGAGACAGCTTGCTGCAAAACTACTTGCAAGGAGCACGCTCGGCGGAAGAAGAACGGATCGAATCTTACATCAATCAGTTGATCCGAGAGCACCAAGAATTGATGCAGCAAGTCGTCAGCAATCAAGAAGAACAAAAGGAATACATCGATTCGTGGGTCCATGAAATCAAAGTACCTTTAGCCGCATCACGATTGCTTTTGCATTCGATCGAATTTGATATTCCAGATGAAAAATTCATCTTACTAGAAAATGAATTGAACCGCATGAACGAATATGTCGAGCAAGTCTTGTACGTCGCCCGTTTGGACAGCTTTTCAAAAGATTATCTGGTCCAAGAAATTTCATTGAAAGCCGTCATCCAGCCGGTTTTACGCAGTCAGGCAAATTATTTTATCCAAAAGAACCTGCACTATGCCGTTGAAGGTGAGGATCAGCAAGTGTTGACCGATGAAAAATGGCTCGGCTTTATCTTTCGACAATTGGTCAGCAATGCCGTTAAGTACACACCACAAAATGGGCAGCTGATAATTCGGATCGAAAAAGATGCCCAAGGAACCTATCTCCACTTGCAAGATAGTGGGATCGGCATTCCTAAAGAAGACATGCGTCGCATCTTTGATAAAGGCTTTACGGGCGAAAATGGGCGCCAAACGGACACCCACTCGACGGGATTAGGGCTCTTTTTAGCGAAAAGTTTAGCGAAGGAATTAGGCATCGAGCTAACGGCTTCGTCGACAGTTGGAAAAGGAACCACCATGACGCTGTTCTTTCCCTTGTTGAGTTATTATGAGGAAAAACGCTAATCTGCTTTTTTTCGAGTATCTTTTTGTGTTTTTTGACAAAAACCACTTGTCCCTAGAACGTTTTCACTGATACACTAAAGCCTGTGCTTAAAATTGAATGGTAAGGATGAATGAAATGGAGATACTCGTTGCATTAGTACCAATGTTTGCGTGGGGCAGCATTGGTTTAGTAAGTGCCAAACTTGGCGGGGATGCGAACCAGCAAACGCTAGGAATGACGATTGGTGCCTTTTTCTTTTCTCTGGTCGTATATTTTGTGACGATGCCAGTGATTGATGGAAAGGTGATTTTGATCGGTCTTTTGTCTGGTCTCTTTTGGTCCGTCGGTCAAAACGGTCAATTCCATGGCATGAAATATTTAGGTGTGTCTGTTGGATTACCGCTCTCAACCGGGATGCAGCTAATTTTAAATACGGTCGCCGGTGCATTGTTTTTTGCAGAATGGACACAGACCCGCGATTATGCATTAGGTGTTAGCGCATTGATCTTATTGGTGATAGGGGCTTATCTGACCGCTCGCCAAGATGGTGAAAGTCCGGTAGAAGCCGGCAGCAAGATGCTTGATTTTCCTAAAGGATTTCGGGCATTGATCTCATCCACGATTGGGTACGGCGCCTATACGATTTTGATTACTTGGGCAGGATTGGACCCATTGGCGATCATTTTGCCACAAAGTGTCGGGATGCTGATCGGTGCCAGCCTATTTGCTTTAAGAAAGACGAAGGTCGACCGTTTTGTAGGGAAAAATACCTTGTCAGGATTGTTATGGGGCATCGGCAATGTCTGCATGCTGATCACGGTTCAGCAAGTCGGACTAGCGGTGGGCTTCTCATTGTCGCAGATGGGAATCATCATTTCAACGCTAGGCGGGATTTTTATTCTCGGCGAAAAGAAAACCAAAAAAGAACTGCGGTATGTGGTGATTGGTTGTCTGCTGGTGATTATCGGCGGTGTTTTGCTGGGGTATATGAAAGCAACATAAACGTATATTTTTGAGGAGGAGTTATGGATTTATTTCGAAAAAAAGTCATACAACGGGAAAGTGTGACGAATTTAAAAAAAGAGTTGAAGTTAAAAGATTTGATTATGTTGGGGATCGGCGCCATTATTGGCACAGGTATCTTTGTTGTTACAGGGACTGCTTCTGCTGAGTATGCCGGACCGGCATTGATTCTTTCCTTTGTTGTAGCTGGTATCGTTGTTGTGTTATCAGGGCTTTCTTTTGCGGAATTTGCTTCTCGGATCCCTGTTTTAGGGGGCGCCTATTCGTATCTGTATGTCGTTTTTGGTGAATTTACCGCGTGGCTGGCAGGCTGGTTTTTGATTTGCGAGTTCTTATTGGCCGTTTCTTCGGTGGCATCTGGCTGGTCAGGCTATGTGCAAGGCTTCTTGGCCAGTGCGGATATCCATTTACCAACCGCTTTGACGGGCGGTTATGATCCAAGCAAGGGGACCTACATTGATCTGATTGCTGGTTTAGTCATTATTTTCGTAACCTTGTGGGTCAGCCAAGAAGCGAAAAAAGCGTTGCGTTTGAATAATGCCATGGTATGGGTGAAATTCGGCGTGATCCTCTTGTTTATCGTCTTTGGTGCCTTTTTCGTGGAACCAGACAACTGGCAGCCCTTTATGCCCTTTGGTTTTTCAGGCGTCTTTAATGGTGCAGCGTTAGTCTTCTTTGCTTTTCTTGGCTTTGATGCCGTCGCAATGGCGGCGGAAGAAGTTGAAGATGCAAAGAAAAATGTCCCTCGGGGGATCATTGGTTCCATTGCGATCGCAACAGTCCTTTATATCATTGTCACACTGATCATGACGGGAATCGTGCCGTTTGCTGAATTAGGAGTCAATGATCCGGTGGCTTTTGCGATGCGTTATGTCGGTCATGGAGTGGTCGGATCAATCATTTCCGTAGGGGCGATCTTGACCTTATTAACAGTGACGATCGCTATGATGTACTCCTTGGCGCGTCTGTTATATGCCATCAGTAAAGATGGGTTATTGCCAAAAGCCATGCAAGCCATCGATCCTAAGCATAAAACACCAAAGAAAGCGACCTACATCGCTGGTGTTTTTGCTTTCTTCTTTGCGGCAGCTTTCCCGTTGAATATCTTGGCAGAATTGACCAACATTGCGGCATTGTCGTATATGATCTTAATGTCCTTAGGGATCATCAAGCTGAGGAAGATGATGGGGCCACCTGCTAAAGGTGAATTTAAAGTACCTCTGGTACCTTTATTGCCTTTGTTGTCCGTTGCCAGCTGTCTCTTCTTGATGACCCGTCTAAAAACGGCGACCTGGATCGTTTTTGGGATCTCTTTAGTGATCGGAATCGCGATCTATTTTGTATATGGCTATCGTAATAGCGAATTAAATGAGAAAATTGACGAATAGGATTGTGAAAAGGCAAAGACCCGGATGCGGTTTTTGTCTTTTTTTATGTAAATATAGCCGAGCTTCCTATAAGCAGCGTTTTAGGAGGCTTTTTTTGTTATTCAAATAGTAGTCATTTCTGGTGCTGATCATTGCAACGACAGTCTTTCTTGATCAAAAGTCCTCTATGAATCTGCTTTTTTTGAGAAATTTTCCAAATGACAGATTCGCTAAAGGTTCATCCAGTATGCTTTTGTTAGAGAAAAAAGAGAGGATGTTGGCAATTGAATTATATGAAACGGGCATGGCTGAGTGTGACGAGAAAGCGAGGAAAATCTGCAATATTGTTTGCTGTTATTCTAATTTTAGGAAATGTAATCGCTGGCGCAATTGCGGTCAATCAGTCGACTCAAAATGTCGAAAAGCAGATCAAAAACCAATTAGGTTCCCTCGCAACGATCGATATCGACTATGAAGCCTTGATGGCAAATAGTGAGGGCGGCACAAGTATGGAGGAGATTCAGCCGCTGCCGGAGGAGCTGATCAAACAAATTGGCGAGCGCTCGGAAGTCAAACAGTATGACTATTTGCGAGAAGCAATGATTGCTGTTGATAAATTCAAACCCTATAGTTTTAGACCAGAAGTTGAAAACGAGAATATCATGGTTTCTGGAGGTATGGATTCTTGGGTCTATTTAACAGGAACCAATCTCTTACAACCGTTGGATTTTGAAGAAGATACGGTGAATTTAACACAGGGACGCTTCTTTACAGAAGAGGAACAGCGTACCGGAAAACGTGTAGGGTTGATTTCTGAAGAGGTGGCTCAGGAAAACGGCTTGACCGTTGGTGACACCATGGTATTAGATGGACAGTTTATCGATTATTCATCTGGTGGAGATCCAGAGAAACAAAAAGGCAATGATTATCCTATCGAAATCGTCGGGATCTTTAAAAATACCAGCTTAGAAAAAGCGAATGAACAAGGACAAGAGGGGGGAGTCAGCTCGTTTGCTTTTGATGATCGTCCCTTCAATCGGATCTATATGCCAAATGATGCTGTGAAAACGATTGTTGAAGAGGAACGTGCGGGGCGACAAGCGGCGTTTCCAGCTACAGACCCCGGATCTGACGAGGATTTCTTTACCCCGCAATTTATTTTGAATCAACCAGAAGATGCAGAACAATTCAAACAAGAGGTGACACCACTCTTGCCAAATGGCTATAAGGTCAATGCTTCTACGGATGAGTATGACCGTGTGGGAACCAGTATGAATCGCTTATCACAAATTTCCTCGTATGTCGTAGTGATTGCGGTGATTGCTTCCTTGATTATTATCTCCTTGATCATTGTGTTGTTTACCCGTGATCGTAAATATGAGTTAGGCATCTACCTTTCGTTAGGGGAACGCCGGAAATACGTGTTTGCACAGATTGTGATCGAACTCCTGTTGATTGGTGTCAGTGCAATGCTGATCTCCTTGGTTACAGGGAATATGCTGGGCAAGATGGTTTCTGAATCTTTGTTAGCCAGCAGTATGCTAGAGGCAAACCAGGCAGGGATGGAACAATTCTTTGTGGGGGCACCGAAAATCGACCAAGCGACGATCAACGAGGCGTTTCGCGTTCAATATACCTTATCTTATGTGATCGCCTTTTTAGCGACTGGGATCGTGACGATCTTGCTTTCGGCAGTGGTGCCGCTGTTGTACATTTTACGGTTGAATCCGAAAAAAATCATGCTGTAAGGAGCGATGAACATGGCAATTTTAGAAACAAAAGACATGACGTATTACTACCAAGATGGCGAGAATCGCCGGAAAATTTTAGATAAAACCAATATCTCCTTTGAAAAAGGCAAATTTTACACGATCTTAGGAAAATCAGGCTCAGGAAAGACCACTTTTCTTTCCTTGATCAGTGCATTGGATCAGCCAACCGATGGGGAAGTGTTTTTTGAAGAAAAAAATATCAAAACGATCGGTTATGAAGAATATCGCCGCAACAAAATCAGTCTGATTTTTCAAAGTTACAACTTGATCCCTTATTTGACGGCTTTAGAAAACGTCCTTGTTTCGATGGCGATTTCAGACAACAAACTCCCGGATCAGCACGATCAAATTGCGTATCGTTTGCTGGACTATATCGGCATCAATTCCACGAAAGCCGATCGTTTCGTCAATCAGCTTTCCGGTGGGGAACAGCAGCGGGTCGCCATCGCTCGTGCTTTAGCGACCAACGTTGATATCATTTTAGCCGATGAACCTACCGGGAATTTGGATGAAGGCATGGAACAAGAAATCGTGGATATTTTTAAAGAACTAGCGGCGATCCACAACAAGTGCATCATCGTAGTGACCCATTCGACCGAGATCGCCAAGCAGTCAGATCAGACTTTTTACTTAAAAAAAGGTGCGTTGACGGCCTATGAGTGATTTTTTATCGAAGTTTGAAGAAGAACCGAAACAGCCAGACAAGGAATCAGCAGCAGCCGAAGTACCTTCTTCCCGTGCTTCCCGAAAAGAAAAAGGTTCAGCTTCTTTAGAAGAGGGGATCGAACATGATCCCTCCTTCAAAAAGAAGCGGCGAAAAAAACGACTGCTAGGGTTAGCTGCCTTGCTTGGACTCTTTATACTCAGCGGCTTTTTATTTTTCCAATTGGCGTATGTCCGGTTGGATAACTTTGTGGACAAAGAGATCTCAGAGGTCAGAGAATGGGCAGCGGAACATGATCTTGCGGTTGATGTCACACCAGCCTATGATGAAGCCCCAGCCAATCAAGTGATCGCCCAAGCAGAAGCTGCCAGAAGTCGAGTCAGAAAAAGAAGCACTCTGCATCTAACCGTGAGCCAAGGACCTGATCCAGAAGAGAAATTGGCATTGCCAGACTTTATGGAAATGACGAGGGACGAGGCAGCAGAGTGGATCGAAAAAAATCAAGCAAGCAATTTGACGATCGTCGATGAATACCACGATGAGATCGAGGAAAAAGCACCGATTCGAGTAGAATTTACCAATAAAGAAGTCTCACGAGAGAACTATCATCGTCGAGATGTCGGACGAGTCTTTTATTCCAAAGGCGAAGAAACCTTTGAAAAAGATATTGAAGTACCAGACTTTAGTGATAAAACCCGTGCAGAGGTAGAAACATGGGGGAAAGCCCATGAGCTGGAGCTTGAAGTCAAAGAACAGGCTTCGGATACTGTGGAAGAAGGCAAAGTCATTGAACAAAGCGTGGCACCAAAAGAAAAAATCGCGAAACGGGATGCGTTTCAAGTAACGATTTCCCTAGGGAAAGGGGTCACCGTACCAGACTTTTCAACGATTTTACCAGATGATGCCCAGGCCGCTGTTGAGGGTGTCACTGTGCGGATGCGGATGCAGTTTACTCAGAGTCTGCCCTATGGACAATTGATCTCGCAAAGTGAGACCGCCGGGACCGTCTTAACCAGCAAAGATGACCAAGGCATTGAAGTCGTCTATTCGGCAGGTCAACCTTATATCAAAGATTACCGTCGAAGCGAGATCCTTGAAGGGGATCTGCAAAAACTCTTCTTTGATGAATTCCGTTCAAAAGGGGCGAACATCAGCTATCAAGTCCGTTATGTCAATTCAGCAGAACCCTACGGGACAATCGTGGGGATGAGCAAGTTCAATCAGTTTTTACCGTTAGAAGATACGATTACCTTCGATATCAGCTTAGGCAATCAGACAGCCCCAGCGGTTACTGATCCAGAATAGTCGAGCGGATTTATCGATGACCTGCAAGAAGGAGGAAACCCATGCGTCATCAAGAGAATTTTCAAGACCTTAGGAAAAAGCTGTTTGTGTTTTTACTAAGCGGTATGGTAGCATTGTTGCTACACATGTGGATTCATCAAACAAGTGTACACATGCGGATCGTTTCAACAGAACGTTTTATTGGAGAACAATTGGAATGAGTCTATAGGAATGATTGTGCTTACTGAAAAGTGACTGAAAAAGAAATGATGAGTGCAAAAGGGGGACTGACCAATGCGGATTTTATTCGTAGAAGATGAGCCATCGATCGCAGAAGCTGTTGCCAGCTTATTGAAGAAACAACATTATTCCGTCGATTTGGCCTTTGACGGCGAAACCGGATTAGATTATGCAGCGAGTGGTGTATATGACATTCTCGTTTTGGATATCATGCTGCCCAAAATCGATGGAATCACATTGCTAAAGACGTTACGCAAGCAAAATATTCGCACGCCGATCATTATGTTGACGGCCAAAAGCGAAGTCGATGACAAAGTACTCGGCTTGGATGCAGGGGCAGATGATTACTTGACGAAACCCTTTCAAATGAAAGAGTTGCTGGCACGGATTCGTTCGCTAGGCAGAAGAAAAGATTTGGATTATCAAGAAGACCAGTTAGCCTTTGGCAACGTGGGCTTAGATCGTAATGAGCTGCAGTTAGCCACGCCTAGCAATCAAGTGGTGTTGTCACCCAAAGAAATGAAACTGATGGAACTGTTCTTATCTAGACCCAAAGTGATCTTATCAAAAGAAACCATCATCAATAAAATTTGGGGCTTTGATCCCGATGTGGAAGAAAACCGCGTTGAAATCTATGTGTCTTTGCTGCGGAAAAAATTGGCACTGCTTGAAGCAGATATCGGCATTCGCACGATCCGTAATGCGGGGTACATTTTGCAGAGCAAGGAGCCGCCATGTTAAAAAAATTGCGAAATAAAATGCTGTGGTTCAATATGGCACTGATCTCGATCATTGTCTTAGGTGCCTTTACCTTTATCTATATTTTGAATGCCACCCAAATTGAAAACGAGATCCAATCGCTCGTCTCGCAAGAATCAAATCTCCTAGCTGCAGCACCGTTAGATGAGGAAGAAGTGCGTCAATCACTGGCAGACCCAGAATATCCAATGATTTTGACTGTCATCAATAGTACGAGTGACGTCAGAGAAATTGGCTTAGTTGTCAGCGATCAAGTCGACGTTGAGATCCAAAGTGATGATGAGGGTGTCGATGAGAGCGAACTGTATGCCGCTTTGGTCGATACAGCAACGAAGCAAGGAGCAGTACCAAACGAGGTGAAGTTGAATGATCGTTATTGGCGCTATTCCCTCTTTTTGGTAGCTTCTTTCAGCCATTATTCCATCAATAATGAGTCAATGGGAATGTACTCTACCAGTATCAATAGCTATGAGCCGTATTACCAAGTAATGTTTTTTGATGTCACCGATTATAAGACCAGTCTGAGAAATCTAAGAAACACGCTTTTGCTCATCGGCGTTTTAGCTTTAGCCAGTATTTATATCGCTAGTTTTTATGTGGCCAATCGAGCCTTGCGACCGGTGGAACTGGCTTGGCGCAAACAAAAAGAGTTTGTTTCTAACGCTTCCCATGAGTTGAAAACACCACTGGCGATCATTCAAGTCAATGCTGAGGTATTAGCTGGCAGTCCAGAAGAAACCTTGGAAAGCCAGATGAAATGGCTGAAAAACATTCAGTTAGGTTCCGAACGGATGGATGAGCTAGTGAATAGCTTATTGCTGTTGACCAAATTCGAAAGTGCCGAACAAGAAATGGTGCGTTCTTTGATCGACGCAGTTCAAGTCGTGCAAAGTGTTTATCAAAGCATGGAGGCGATTGCGCTGGAAAAAGGGATCCACTATCAGGAACAGATCGCTAAACAGGTGCACCTTGAAAGCAATGAGCAAGCCTTGCGGCAATTGACCATGATATTGGTAGACAATGCCTTGAAATACACGCCCGCTGGAGAAACAGTCAAAGTGGCCCTAATCGAACGGCAACGAAAGACAGTATTGCAAGTCTCCAACAGTGGTTGTCTGATCCCCGAAGAAAAAATTCCCTATGTCTTTGACCGCTTCTACCGCGGGGATCCTTCTCGCAACCATCAAGACGGTGGCTATGGGTTAGGTTTAGCCATCGCCAAAGCCATCACAGAAATGCTGGAGGCGCAAATCAGTTTGACGGTGGATCAAGACGGCGTCAATCACTTTGAAGTTTCATTTCATTGAGATTTGATTGCTGCCTTCACTTAAATCAATTTTTTCAAAAAAAGAGGACTCCGGGAATGGAAGTCCTCTTTTGATAGGTGAAATTTACTTGTTGCTAGTTAAATCCAATAAGCGGTCTTTCAAGTCTTCTTCTAGATGACCTAATTCCACTTCGGCAGCACGACGTTTTTCTTTTCCTTCTTTTTGGATCCGTAATGTTTCTTGGATCGTTTCCACAAGGTCGTTTTGTGTTTTTTGCAATGTTTCGATGTCGACGATGCCGCGCTCGTTTTCTTTCGCTGTTTCAATAGCAGAAACTTTCAACATTTCTGAGTTTTTCTTCAATAGATCATTGGTGGTCTCAGAAACTTGGCGCTGTGCCGTAACTGCATCTTTTTGACGCAATAAAGTCAAGGCAATGACCACTTGGTTTTTCCATAGTGGGATCGCTGTATTGACAGAAGCTTGGATTTTTTCTGCTAGCGCTTGGTTCGTGTTTTGGATCAGGCGAATTTGCGGTGCCTGTTGGATCGTGATTTGACGTGCCAAGCGCAAGTCATGAGTCCGTTTGTCTAAACGATCTAGGAATTGCGTGTAATCGTTGGCGATCTGTACGTCCATTTGATCATTCGTTTCTTCTGCTTTTTTCATAGCTTCAGGAATGATTTTGGTTTGCAATTCTTGCATCTTCAACTCGCCAGCGGCAATGTAGATGTTCAATGCATCGAAGTAATCTTTGTTCTTTTGATACAACTGTTCCAACATCAGGTTGTCTTTTAGCAAACCGTCTTTTTCTTTATCCAATTTGACGGCGATCTTGTCGATTTGGGCACCGATTTTTTGGTATTTAGCGGTGATTTCAAAAATGGATTGTTTTACTTTACCAAACATCCGCTTGAATAAGTTGCCTTCACCTGCACGCAGTTCATCTGGATTAGCTTCTTGCAAGCGATACATCAACTCAGTCAATGAGTCGCCCACAGGGCCGATATCAGCTGCTTGGACATGGTTCAACATAGATTGGGAAAACTCCCCAAGTTTGGTTTGGGCAGCTGCACCATAGGTGATGACTGCTTGCTGGTCAGTTGCATCGATCTTGCTGGCTAATTCTTGGGCCTGTGCTTGACGCTCTGGCGGTAATTTGTCAATCAAACGCGGTGCTGTTTGCTGTTCTTTCAGCTGACTGATCTCCGCTTGTTGAGTAGTGGTCAAAGTGTCGACAGGGGTTGAAAATGGGTTGTTCAATAAATCGTCAAGCGTATCCGTTACGGGTTTTACTTGATTTGGTGTGTCACTCATAATAACTCCTCCTAATAATTGTCTGCTTTCGAAAAAAATCTAGCCTGGGCTAGATTTTTTTTAGATTCTTTTTTTGTTGCCAATCAGAATCTATCCCTATTCATTATCTCGTTTTATGCTTTGTTTGGCAATGGATAACTCAATATCCATGTCATCAAGATCGTCTGCTACAAATTGGGAGTAGTCTTTGGCGATCAAGGAAGCCATTTGCTCGATAATTTGTGTGCTTTCTTCGATTTTATCATAGGTCTCACGACTTTTGATCTCATGGCTATTGATTTCAATGAACTTATCGGTCAAATCGACCATATTGGGCAAGTGGGTATAAAGGAAATGACTTGCCAAAGGCAGTTTAGTTGGTTCTTTTACGAGTTCTTTGAAAAGAGCTTTTGAGGCACGCAAGGCATCGTGACGCAAGTCAATGGCTTTTAACTTGTTATTGCTAGTGATATTTTTTTGGTATTTATCGATTTGGTGTTTCGTCTGATTCATCGTTTCACGGAACAATTCGATCTCACGAGCAGTCATTCCGCTTTTCAAGTAATGGGCTTCTCGTTCTCTCGTTAAAGAAGGCAAAACTTGTGGATCCGCTGCCGGAACTTTACGTCCTCTGATACCGACGTAGACTAAAATCGCACCGACGATTAATAATAGGCTCGCAAATGAATCGCCTACTACGTTAAAAATAATACTGATGAGGACGATCGCACCAACGATCAGCCAGATGTTTTTTTTCATTTTTCCTCCTCCTAAAAATCTCTTGGACAAGTAGATTGGGTTATTCGACATCTTTATTTTAGCATGTTCACTAAAAGAAAAATATCAGACTTGGGGTGGATTTTCCGATTTTTAGTAAATTCATAAGCTTTCTTGCTATTTCTTAAGAAGATATTTTTTCTAAATTATGCTAAAGTGTTTGATAGATAAGACGTATGAGGAAAGTTAGGTGTCGATAGATGTTAGAATTTAAAGATTTTGAAGAAAAAACGATCCAACGGAATGAAATTTTCCATGGCAAAATCATTGATGTGGTGGTTGATGATGTCTCCTTGCCCAATGGTGGAACCAGTAAACGCGAACTAGTCTTCCACCCAGGTGGGGTGGCCGTGATCGCCTTGACGAGTGAGAACAAAATGCTGTTCGTTCGCCAATTCAGAAAGCCATTAGAGCGAGTGATTTTAGAGATACCAGCAGGCAAAATCGATCCAGGAGAAGGCGCACGTCCAGATTTGACTGGCGCCCGGGAATTGGAAGAAGAGACTGGCTATCGCGCAAAAACGCTAGAGCATGTTTCTTCTATGTACCTTTCACCAGGCTTTGCGAATGAAATCTTGCACGTCTATTATGCGAAAGAGCTGGAAAAAGTGGCAAATCCCTTACCGCAAGACGAAGACGAAGTGCTGGAAGTCTATGAATTGAGCTTAGAGCAAGCACAAGCCGCTATCGCTGATGGAACGATCTGTGATGCGAAGACCGTGTTTGCGATCCAATTTTGGGAGTTGCTGGAATTGAAACGGAGGAACGGACTTGCCTAAAGAACCATTGATCACCCGCAGTGAACTTCGACGCCGACGCGAAGAAGAACAAGCGGCGTCTGAACGTAATCAGCAAATCGTAGAAAAGCAAAGCAAGAAAGAATGGAAACAAAAAGAAAAACAAATTGATAACCACTACCGAAAAGTGCGCAAGAAAAACAAAGAAATCACGAAGACCCGTGCCGGTGAGAACCAGAAATCTCGGGATCTGAACCGTTTTTTAATGAAAGCCATTGTGATCGTCACTTTATTGTTAGTCGTCGTCGGTTTGGCGATCTTTTTGTTGTGATTCATCTAGTACTAAGAAAAAGCCGCCCCTGCATCTTCTGCAAGTGCGGCTTTTTTGTTATTCGGTCGGCTTTTTCAAAATAGCTAAAAACATGGCCGCTGGCTGATTCATGAACAAATGATCCGCTTCATGAAAAACGGTAAAGGAAGTGTCGGTAAACCCAATCGCCTCTGTCAGTTGAGTCAATGCGGCAGGGTCAAACCCATTATGAACCAGCGGGTGAGACACGGCGGGATTTTTAAGGAAATCCACTAGATAAAGGGTTCCTCCCGGCTGCAGCAAGGCGTATAGTTTTTCCATCATAGCGGCTGTGTCAGGAATATGCAGCAAGACGAGGGATAGCAGCACAGCGTCTGCTTTTGCTTGTAAGGATTCTTGCAGCAGATCGTGGACAGTTGCAGAAGCATTGGCCAGCTGCAGTTGGTTGATTTTTTTTTCAGAAACCTCGATCATGCCAGGGGCAGTATCCCAGATGGCTAAGTGCTGGACATAAGCTGCTAAGGGCAGACTTACTAGGCCGGTACCGCCGCCGATATCGATCAGAGTTTGGTGCTGGTTGTCTTTAAAATAAGGTTCAAGGGTTTGGGTGACTAATTGTGCTAACGCGATCCGTTCAGGGGTATCGTATTTTGCTGCCATGGCGTTGAAAATTTCAGACATAAGTGCCTCCTTTGATAATGACAAAAAACTGTTCGTTTCGTCAAAACTAGTTTATCATGAAAGGAGAAAAAACACGTCAGTAGATACGTGGGAATTTCTGTTGTTTTTCATTTTAAAGGATGAAAAATAAACGAGAAGCAGGAGGCAAACACATGAAAATTGGTATTATTGGTGCAATGGAGGAAGAAATCAAGGCGTTGCGGGAACAGTTGATTTCACCGCTTTCTTGGGAACGCGGCGGCGCACTATTTATTTCAGGAAGTATCGGCAATCATGAAGTGATCGTCGTTCGTTCAGGTATTGGTAAAGTTCTGGCATCGATCACCACTAGTTTACTGATCCAACAATACGGGGTCAATATGGTGATCAATACTGGATCAGCTGGTGGGATCGGTGCCGGTTTACAAGTAGGGGATTTAGTGATCTCAGATAAAGTGGCCTATTTTGATGTCGATGTGACGGGCTTTGGTTATGAATATGGCCAGTTGCCTGGTGGGATGCCTTTGTATTATGAAGCCAGCCGCTATTTGATCAGTGAGATGACAAAAGCCGCAGAAGCGACCCATCATACCGTGAAAAAGGGACTGATCGTTACAGGCGACAGCTTCATTCATGACCCGCAAAAAGTACAGGAGATTTTAGGACATTTTCCAGATGCCTTGGCTTGTGAGATGGAAGGAGCCGCGATCGCACAGACTGCGCAGCAATTCAATATTCCTTTCTTAATCGTGCGCGCGATTAGCGACACCGCCGACCACGCAGCAACCGTCTCTTTTGATGAGTTTATCTTAGAAGCTGGCAAGCGTTCCGCTGAAATGGTCTTGGCATTCGTTGAAACATTAAAGTAACTTAAAAAACAGGAGAGCCGATCCGTAAGAGGAGGAAGGAAGCATGAGAGCATTACTATCCATTGATTATACGTTTGATTTTGTTGCAGATGAGGGACGATTGACGACGGGTGCTGCTGGGCAAGCGATTGAAGCTGCCTTAGTGGCTCGGACGCAAGCCTTTATCGAAGCCGGTGAGTATGTCGTTTTTGCCATTGATCGTCATGAGGAAACAGACAACTATCATCCTGAAAACCGCTTGTTCCCACCCCACAATCTTGCGGGCAGTGCGGGGCGACATCTTTATGGTCGTTTAGCCCCGCTTTATGAAACCTATCAGGAAGCGCCAAATGTCTATTGGATCGACAAGCGCCATTACTCAGCGTTTAGTGGTACCGACTTGGACATCCGACTCCGGGAAAGAGGGATCACGGAATTGTACCTGACCGGCGTTTGTACCGACATCTGTGTCTTGCATACAGCAGTGGATGCCTATAATTTAGGCTACCAACTGGTGATCGATGCAGATACCGTTGCCAGCTTTGACGCGGTCGGACATGAATGGGCACTACGCCATTTTGAAAATACCCTTGGTGCGAAAATCATTTCTGCGAAGGAGGAAGCATAAATGGGATGGATGGATCAATTAAAAGCAAATTTCAGTTTCAGTGAACTGACTAGCCTTTATCAAGCGTATCAAAAAGGGAATCTTGATGTGAAGGCGTTGTTGAACAATGACTTCTTACAAAAGTATACAGATTTTCAGAACTTGGATGAGTTTATGGCTAAACTAGGAATCCAGAATGAAAACCAAATCTTCGACTTTCTAAAAGACCGCCCCAATCGACAAAAAGCCGATCAAGTCGTCAATGAGCATTCTCAATTCGATTCTGTGATTAGTATGATGAAAAAAGCTTTACAGAAATAAACAATTGGCGAAGAAAAAGCGCAAGCAGAAAAATCTGCTTGCGCTTTTGTTTACCAAATCTGCACACGATCTTCTGGTGCACGATACATAGGGTCACCAGGTTTGATATCAAAGGTGGTATAGAATTCATCGATGTTTTGGACTTGGATATTGGCCCGTAGTTTCGCTGGTCCGTGGACATCGATCGCCAGTAAGAGCTGTTGGTATTGTTCTTTGGCTTTTGTACGCCAAATCTTCGCCCAATTGGTGAAGAAGTCTGTTAAAGAAACATCGCTTTCTTTTTGCGCTGCTTCTAGCGCACAGCTTAGTCCGCCTGCATCGGCGATGTTTTCAGAAACAGTCAATGTTCCGTTGACGGTACCGCCGGCAAATGGCAGGCCATCAAACTCGTCGATCATCGCTTGAGCTAAGCGTTCAAAGTGTGCCAAATCTTCTTCTGTCCACCAATTGTTTAAATTACCATATTCATCAAATTTTGCCCCGTTGTTGTCAAAGGCGTGGGAGATCTCATGAGCAATGACCGCGCCGATCCCCCCATAATTTGCGCTGGTGGATTGTTCCAAACTATAAAAGGGCGCTTGTAAGATTGCGGCTGGGAAAACGATCACGTTCTTAAATGGGTGATAGTAGGCATTCACGGTAGCGGCGGACATTTCCCATTCCTCGCGATCCACGGGCTGCTGCCATTTTTTGAAGGTATCTTCTCGGAACAAACGATTGAAATGAAGGGCATTTGCCAACAGACTTTTCTCTTCATCGGTATGCAATTGATCATAAATAGCAGGAACTTGATCAGGGTACCCGACATGGATGCCTAAACGATTCAATTTGATAATCGCTTTTTGGCGGGTTTCTTCACTTAACCACGTGTTGTTGCGCAAACGATCTTGGTAGACAGCAATCATTGTTTCCACCATGTGTTTGACGTCTTTTTTCGCCATTTCCCCAAAGTACTTGCGTCCATAATAATCACCGATCACTTGACTAAAATGACCCATCGTTAAGTAATAAGCCGCTTTTTGTTGGGGAGCCGCTTCATCGATCCCTGATAAGTAGCGACTGTAGGTTCCGCCTAACTGACGCAATTCTTCACTCAGATAGCTAGTATAGCGCAAGCTTTGGTTGACGATCATCCAGCCTTTCAAGAGTTCAAAATGGCTATCAGAAACAATAATGTCAAAGGCTTCAAAGTAAGCGGGTTCCGTTACGATCAGCTCTTCTGGTGTACCTGGTAAAAGGGCTGTCAAGAGTTGTGTAAAATCGATCTTGCTAGCTTGCTTTGCAAATTCCTCCAAGGAGCGAGGATTGTAGTTTTTACTATAATCCGCACTTTCTTCCGCACTGCGGACATGAGGGGCGATCAATTTATCAAATGCGATCGCTTGCTCTACCATCGATTCCGCTTCTGCTTGGTCTTTTCCGTAAGCAACTAAAACGTTGACGGCCATCTCAAAGTAGACTTGCAGCATTTCGCCTGCTTGGGGATTTTCTGTGTAATAGGTTTTATCCGGCAAAATAGTAGCAGGCGGATAGACCGACAAAGTATTCATTTGCGCATTTTTCATGTCTGCATCGACATCCAGTTGGAAAGGCAAGGCAATGCCCTCTAAAACGAAACTTGCCAGTTGCTGATTCAATTCCTCATAAGAACGCAACGCTTCGATTTTTGCTAATAGTGCATTTGCTTCAGTAGCGCCAGCTGCCTCTCGTTGGGCAAAATCGCTGGCTAAGCGGTAAAAAGCCACAGCATCCTTCATGCGGCCTTTTGGCGTAGCATGGGGATCGTGTGCCATATTTTCAAATTCTGCGATCATTAAGGAATCGATTCCGTCAACGAGATCTTGGAATCCACCCGTAGCGGGTTTATCTGCTGGAATAACAGCGGTCTCCAGCCACTCGCCATTTACATAGTCATAAAAATCATCTTTTAACAAGGTTGTCATGTCTTTCGCTCCTCTCGCTTTCTACTATTATGAAACAAAATCTGTAAGGACGCAAAGAAAAGTTTTCTAGACGAAAAAGGGTTTTGATCCAAGTAGGAGGAGAATCTAAGGTATAATAAGAAAAAAGGCAGGTGAACGAGATGGAACAAGTAGAGTGGAAAGGGATCGCCGAAGAGCGGTTTCGTCCGTATAAGCAGTGGGTCACTCCTTCAGGGTATTTATGCGGCACCTATGCGGCAGCCGTCTTTTTGGCCTACTATCAAGATTACATCGATGAAACGATCATCCCGAAAGCGTTTCGCCGAAAAAAACAGCGGGATCTGACAGTAGTGACGGAAATGCTGCGTGTGCTGATTCAGCCTCATGGGTTGCCGACGATCGCTTGGCAAGTCAGTCATGGTTTGACTCGGTTTTTCGATCAATTCCAATTGCCTTACCGCGGACGTG
This sequence comes from Enterococcus sp. NPDC086594, assembly GCF_044746145.1. Taxonomy (NCBI): domain Bacteria; kingdom Bacillati; phylum Bacillota; class Bacilli; order Lactobacillales; family Enterococcaceae; genus Enterococcus; species Enterococcus sp. NPDC086594. Next base: position 853,205 of record NZ_JBIVBP010000001.1, on the reverse strand, counting down.
CGACCGTTGTTGGCGGTTGGCATCGAGCGTGCAAACGAATCGACGAAGGCAAACCGGTGATCATCGGTATTTTGAAGCCTTTAGGCAGCACATATGGCAATCATTGGGTCGTGGCTTACGCCTACGCCGAAACCGCCAGCGGAGAACGCTATTTTAAAGTTCATGACAACTGGGGCAACTACAAAAAAGTAATTCCCGCCAGTTGGGTAAACGGTACCGTCACACTTCCTTGAACGAGACGGTTAAAAAAACAGTCACTTTGTGCTAGAATAGAAGAAAACAACCACATTCATTGGAGGCAATCATGGGCGAAAGTTATAAAGATAGTTCGTTGAAAATTTTTAGTTTAAATGGAAATTTACCATTAGCAGAAAACATTGCGAAAGTTTTCGGTACAGAACTAGGGAAGTCAAAAGTGACACAGTTTAGTGATGGAGAGATTGCCATCAATATTGAAGAAAGTGTGCGGGGCGACCATATTTATATCATTCAATCGACGAATGAACCCGTCAATGATCATTATTTAGAGTTGCTGATCATGATCGATGCGATGAAACGGGCTAGTGCGAAGACCATCAATGTCGTTTTGCCTTATTACGCATATGCGCGGCAAGACCGAACCGCCAACCCGCATGAGCCGATTACTGCAAAATTGATTGCCAATATGCTGGTGGAAGCAGGGGCTTCTCGGATCTTGACGCTTGATCTGCATGCCGTCCAAGTTCAAGGGTTTTTCGACATCCCAGTGGATAATCTCTTTACGATCCCATTGTTTGCTCATTATTATCGCGAACAAAAAATGACTGGTGACGACTATGTCGTTGTTTCACCAAAAAACAGCGGTGTCCAACGGACCCGTAGTTTGGCAGAATACTTAGATACAGCGATCGCGATCGTCGATCAAGATGAAGCCGATGGCGGCTATGTGATTGGTGATGTCGTTGGGAAAAAATGTATTTTAGTTGATGACATTTTAAATACCGGCCATACATTGGCAAAAGCGGCAGACTTGTTGAAGGAAGCTGGTGCCAGCGAAGTGTATGCTTGTGTGTCTCACGCCTTACTTTCGCCGCCAGCTAAAGAAATTTTGGATCAATCAGCGATTGAAAGGATTTGTGTCACCGATTCTTGTTGGACCAGCGAAGAACGCCATCCAGAAAAACTGCACTACATTTCTTGTGCTGAATTGATGGGGGAAGCCGTTCGCCGCATTCACGAAAATACACCAATGAGTCCATTGTTCCGCCTGGAAAGCAAAGAGTATAAATAAAAATATGAAAAGCACCCGCTATCCTTAGGGACAGCGGGTGCTTTTGCGTGTGGGGGAAGTGGACCAAACACAGCGGATCAGTTCAACTGGTTGCGGTTCAAGACCGTTTCTCGTTTGATCAGCTTATGTGGTACGACCAGCTGTACGCCGTTTGAATCTTCATGATTCAATTGCGCCATCAGCCGTTCGGTAGCGATTTTTCCTAAGGACAACACGTTGATATCGATACTAGTCAAATACGGGTGTGTCAAAGTAGCAAAGATCGAATTATTGAAACTGATGATGGATAAGTCATCCGGGACTTTGTAGCCATACATCGTCGCTAATTGAATGATCCGCACAGCGAACAGATCATCGATCACGACGATGGCAGTTGCTTGGGATTCTTTGATCGTTTCTTCAAACGTGACGTAATCTTCCGCTTTTTCAAAGGTCAATGCTGGATAAAAGGGGAGATTTGCCAGCATCATGGCTTTTTGGTAGCCGAAAAAACGTTCGAAATACAGATTTTCATGGGTCGTATTAGTAGCAAATAAAATCTTCGTATGCCCTTGGGCGATCAGATGCTCGGTTGCTTGCTTGCCTAACAACTGGTTGTCATTATCGACAAAAACGATTTTGTCTTCATTGCTGTATGGTTGACCAATCAAGGTAAAAGGGACTTCTTTTTCGACCAGATAGTCGATGATGGGGTCTTTTTCATCGGAATAGACCAAGATAAAGCCATCTACTTGTTTTTGCAGGTGCATCCGTTCCACGTTTTTTAGTAATGTAGCAAAGTCACGGGCGGAGGCAACGGCAACCGTCATTTGATGATGGCGGGCCTCTTCATTGATGGCTTCGATCGTTTCTAAATAAAAGGGGTTTCCTAGTCGTTCTTTCGAATCAAGGGGCGGCAAGATCACGCCGATGGCACTGGATATCTGTTTGCCGAGATTTCGAGCTGCAAGATTGGGGACATAGCCCATTTCTGCCATTACTTTGCGCACTTTCTTCTTGGTATCTTCAGAAATGCTGGGATGATCGTTTACGACACGAGAAACCGTGGATGTAGCGACGCCAGCCTTTTTGGCGACATCTTTGACCGTAATGCTCACTGATTTCCCTCCTTTTTTAGCTTATAGTATCACAAAGTGTCGGCACAAGGGTAGAGCCAATCAAAAGAAAGAAGAAATGCAGACATTTCTTCTTTCAGAAGGCTTGTTTAGTTGATCGCTGTACTGATTTCGTCTTCTAAAACATAGTCTTTGCCATACACCTTGATTGGCAATGCCTCACCGCTGATTTTTTTCAAAGTCACCGTTGACTCATTGACGGAAACAAAGAGCAGACGTCCACGATAGTTGATGTGGAAGGCATAGCGGCTCCACGTTTTAGGTAAGAATGGCGCAAACCCTAAGTGGTCGTGATCGGTTTTCATTTGAGCAAAGCCTTGAACGATCGCTAACCAGCTGCCGGTCATAGAAGTGATGTGCAAGCCATCATCGGTATCATTGTTGTAATTGTCCAAATCAAGACGAGCAGTCCGCTCATACATTTCCAACGCTTTTTCTTCCATACCTAATTCCGCTGCCAAAATCGCATGAATACTTGGGGAAAGGGAAGATTCATGCACTGTCATCGGCTCATAGAAATCAAAGTTCCGTTGTTTTTCTTCTTTGCTGAATTGATCGCCGAAGAAGTAGATCCCTTGCAAAACATCGGCTTGCTTGATAAAGCAAGAGCGCAAGATATGATCCCACGACCAATTTTGGTTTAACGGCAAGTGTTTTGGATCAAGATCGGAAACGGACATCAAGTCTTTGTCTAAGAAGGTATCATGCTGGACGAACACACCAAGCTCTTGGTCTTCTGGGAAGTACATATTGTCGATGATGTCTTGCCATTTGGCTTGTTCTTCGTCTGAGATCGTGACAGTCGCTTCGTCTTTGAAGGCTTCATAGCTGGCTAAGGTATAAGCTAAGACCCAAGTAGCCATTTTATTGGTGTACCAGTTGTTATTGATATTGTTTTCGTATTCGTTTGGTCCAGTGACGCCATGGATCATGTATTTTTGCTGACGTTTTGAATAGTGGACACGATCTGCCCAGAAACGTGAAATCGCGCTTAACACTTCTAATCCTTCTTTTTTCAGGTAACTTGTATCGCCAGTATAATTCGTAAAGTTGTAGATGGCATAAGCGATGGCACCGTTTCGGTGGATTTCTTCGAAAGTGATCTCCCACTCATTGTGGCATTCGATCCCAGTGAAGGTCACCATTGGGTAAAGGGCACCTGCTAAGCCTTGTTTTTGCGCATTGATATGGGCTTGCGGCAATTGGTTGTGACGGTATTTCAACAAGTTGCGGGTCACTTCTGGTTTTGCTAATGCCAAATACAATGGGACTGCATAGGCTTCGGTATCCCAGTAAGTCGCACCGCCATATTTTTCACCAGTAAAGCCTTTCGGTCCGATGTTCAAGCGCTCGTCTTCGCCATAATAGGTTGAAAACAGTTGGAACAGGTTGAAACGAATCCCTTGTTGCGCCGCAGCATCGCCTTCAATGATCACATCGGCTAAATCCCAGCGGGCTTTCCAAGCAGCGACTTGTTCTGCACGCAACGCATCATAATCTGCTTTGTATAAAGTGCCTAATTCGGTGACTTTTGCTGGATGATCATGAGCGGGAACATCACGACTCGTAACGATCAAGACTTCTTTGATCAATGAGAAGGTGTCACCGGCTGCCCCAGAAAAGGCAAAGGTATCAGCGACGCAAAGTTCGCTTTTCACGGAATCAATCGGTGTTTGGCTATGACGCATAGCAGAAGTGACAGTAAAGCGTTCAATGTCAAAATTATTTTCTACGGTCCGAGTCGTCAAGTAATGGAAGGTTTCGGTTTGGCCATGAGCTAATTCTTCCCAGAAACGTTCGTCGTAGTTGCTGTCTTCGTTATGGACGTTGTTATCTAGTTTAGAAATGACTTTGATCTCAGCGTCGCCTTCAATGATCTCAGCATCCATCTTAATGAGGGCAAGTTCACGTTTTACGATGCTCAAGAAGCGTTCAAAAGAGAATTTAACCGTTGCACCTGCTAAAGTCACAGTATAGTTGCGGCGTAAAATCCCAGTTTCCATGTCTAGTTCTAAATGGAAATCACTTGGGCTGATTTTTGCTAAGTCGACTAATTGGTCATTGATAAATAGGTCCATTGCAATAAAGTTGACCGCATTGATCACTTTGCCAAAATAGTCAGGATAGCCGTTTTTCCACCAGCCAACACGGGTTTTGTCTGGGTACCAGACACCTGCGATATAGGTACCTAAGTGATGATCGCCGCTGTATTGTTCTTCAAAGTTGCCGCGCATTCCCATGTAGCCATTCCCGATACTTGTTAGCGACTCTTGCAGTCGACGATTTTCTTTATCTAAGGTAGATGTCGCGATTTTCCATGGATCGATCTCGAACAATCGTTGGATTTTTTTCATGAAAGTCCCTCCAGAATCTTTTTGATATCTCTATCATAAGCGCAAACGATTGCATCGTCAAGTGAAAGTTGTTGCGTTTAAAGAATTTCCTATTAGGAAACATCGAGAAAGAAAGATTCAGTTATATAAAGGTGGAAAAGCGAATAGAATCCCTTTTGATATTTCTGGGTTTACAAAATCTTTTTTCTCCGTTAGAATGAAATTATTAAGAAACCGATTGCGTAAATCGATTCAGGGAAGGAAGAAGGAAGATGAAAAAATTATTGAGCTTCGAATTTTGGCAAAAATTCGGAAAAGCGCTAATGGTGGTTGTCGCTGTTATGCCAGCCGCTGGTTTGATGATCAGTATTGGGAAAACGATCCCAATGATCAATGCCGACTGGGCATTCTTGATCACCACAGGAGGCGTCATTGAAAACATTGGTTGGGCAATTATTGGTAACCTGCATTTATTATTTGCATTAGCTATTGGTGGTAGTTGGGCTAAAGAGCGAGCTGGTGGGGCATTTGCTGCCGGGATCGCCTTTATTTTGATCAACCGGATCACTGGTTCGATCTTTGGCGTGACGAGCGCGATGTTAACCGAAGAAGGCGCCTTTACCCATACGTTGTTTGGGACAAAGATCATGATCGACGGTTTCTTTACTAGTGTATTAGAAGCACCTGCTTTGAACATGGGCGTCTTTGTCGGGATCATCGCCGGTTTTGTGGGGGCAACAGCTTACAACAAATACTATAATTTCCGCAAATTACCGGATGCGCTTTCCTTCTTTAACGGCAAACGCTTTGTTCCTTTCGTGGTGATTGCCCGTTCAGTAGTCGTCGCATTAGTGTTATCAATCGTTTGGCCTTACATTCAAGCCGGCATCAACAACTTCGGTTTATGGATCGCGCAATCACAAGAAAGTGCGCCCGTTTTAGCACCTTTCTTGTTTGGAACCTTGGAGCGGCTGCTCTTACCATTCGGGCTGCATCATATGTTGACGATCCCGATCAACTACACCGAATTAGGTGGAACCTACACAATTCTTTCTGGGGCACAAGCCGGCACCCAAGTCTTTGGACAAGACCCATTATGGCTTGCTTGGGCAACAGATCTAGTGAATATGCGCAATGCTGGCGATACGTCACAATATCAATTTTTATTGGAAAACTTTGTTCCTGCCCGCTTTAAAGTTGGACAAATGATTGGTTCATCTGGGATCTTGATGGGCTTGTCTTATGCCATGTACCGCAATGTCGATGCGGACAAACGGCACAAATATACCTCTATGTATTTATCAGCTGCCATCGCTGTCTTCTTGACAGGGGTAACAGAACCGTTGGAGTTCATGTTTATGTTTGCTGCCGTACCGCTTTACATCGTTTATGCAGTCGTACAAGGGGCGGCGTTTGCGATGGCGGATATCGTCAACTTACGGGTCCATTCTTTTGGGAATATCGAGTTGTTGACCCGTACCCCAATGGCGATCAATGCCGGCTTAGGACAAGATTTGATCAACTTTGTGTTAGTGACCATCGTCTTTGGTGTCGGGATGTATTTCTTGGCAAACTTCTTGATCAAAAAATTCAACTTTGCAACACCAGGTAGAAACGGCAACTATGAAACAGAAGGGGCCAGCGATGCGCCAGCAACTGCTTCGGCGGATGGCAACTTGAACCCAGATTCGCAAGTCGTGAAAATCATTCATTTATTAGGGGGACGTGAAAATATCTCCGACGTTGATGCATGTATGACCCGTTTACGAGTTTCTGTGAAAAATCGGGAAGCGGTCGGCGATGAAAAAGCGTGGAAAGCCGCAGGGGCGTTAGGCTTGATCGTAAAAGACAACGGTGTGCAAGCAGTCTATGGACCGAAAGCAGATGTCTTAAAATCAGACATTCAAGATATCTTAGATTCTGGTGTCACGATTCCCGAACCGACTGCTAGTCAAGCACCAGCTGAAACCACTACCCATCAAAGCCAAGGCGTGACAGCTGAACTAGCTGCCGTTGCCACTGGAGAAGTGATGCCGATCACCTCTGTCAAAGACCAAGTGTTTGCGGAAAAAATGATGGGTGACGGTTATGGCGTGCGTCCAGAGCAGACGACAGTTGTCGCACCAATCAGCGGGAAAGTCACCAACATCTTCCCAACGAAACATGCGATCGGCTTGCTTTCTGATGAAGGCATCGAAGTATTGGTTCACATGGGCTTAGATACCGTTGACTTAAACGGTGCACCCTTTACGGTAGCTGTCACTGAAGGACAACAAGTGGCGGTCGGTGACAAGTTAGCGGAGATGAATCTCGCTGCAGTAAGTGCTGCTGGCAAAGACACCACCATCGTTGTAGTGTTGACCAACAGCGATCAAATCGATTCCTTTGAATTGACCCAAATCGGCAAGCAACAAGCAGCCGCAGTTGTTGGAATCGTAAAACTATAATAAAATGACAAGCGGGTCGACTCTTTTGTTGACCCGCTCTCTTTTATTTTTAAAAGGAATCGTACAAGCAAACCGAGAGAAGGAGCCTTATTCATGAAGGTATTAACATTGAACACCCATAGCTGGTTAGAAGAAAATCAGCTAGAAAAATGCAAAATGATCGCACAAGAGATTGCAACAGGCGACTATGACATCATCGCCTTGCAAGAAGTCAACCAAACGATCGCTGCTCAAACCATCGTTCCTGATGGGCTTTATTGCCCGACAGATACGCTGGTGGAAATCAAGGAGGACAATTTTGCTTTACGCCTAGTGGAAGAACTGCAACTGTTAGACTGTGACTACTATTGGTCATGGACCTACAGTCACGTAGGCTATGACATTTACCACGAAGGCAATGCCTTATTGTCCAAACAGCCCATCATTGCCAAAGAATATCTGGCTTCACAAGCCACGGATGTCTGGGATCATACCACGCGCAAAAACCTGAGCGGCGTGACTGAAGCCGATGGGCAGATCGTACAAGTCGTTAGTTGTCACTTTTCTTGGTGGCAAGACGGTAAATTTGCCTACGAGTGGCAACAGACAGAAGCATTTTTAGCAGAACGGGCAGATACCTTATTGATCTTAGGAGATTTCAACAACGATGCGGCCAGTTCTGGTCATCAACTCGTCCTTGACAGCTCCTTACAGCTGCAAGACAGCTTTTTAACGGCTGCTGAAACGACCGGGGAAGCCTCTGTCGTTAAAGCCATTGATGGTTGGCAAGACAATCGAGAAGCATTGCGGATTGATTATGTTTTTGCATCTAATGACCTGCAAGCAACGGAATATGAAGTCGTTTTTGACGGAACGCGTACTCCAATCGTCAGCGATCACTTTGGAATCAAAGTGGTTTTTGCTTCAAAAACAGATCCAAACTAACATGAGCGACAGCAAAAAGCAGTGCCGGTTGGCACTGCTTTTCTTTTTGGGGAAGTTAAATCGCTGAACGAACAAGGAGGAAAAATAATAAACTCAATAAAAGAATGAATGCTAATGCCCCATAGGTAAAACTCTTTTCGCCCCACGTTGCGGTTTCCTCCTGACTCGAAAGACTTCTTCTTGTAAAAAAGACGAGTCCTGCGCCGATGACATTCGCTGTCAGCAACTGTTGAAAGAAAATCAGAAATAAATACTGTCCCAAAAGGCCTTTTTTACTCATGGAAAACCGTTGAATAAAGTACAGGCAAGCCCCTTGCAGCAAAAGGAGACTACTTAACAAGACCCCTAAAGCGGCTAACGGTTGCGAGCTAAGGTACTGGGCAAAGGTCATCCCATGGTTGAAGGCAGTCAAGGAAAGATAAAGATAGTAAGCACCGGCGATCAAAAGCCAATAACTCAGTAAAATCAATGGAAACGCCCATTTTCGTTTAGTCATGGTTGCCCTCCTGTAAAGTGAATAGTCCATAGGAACGGATCAAATAATCAATCAAGCAGCTCAGTCCAATCAAAGACTGGCTAGGGATTTTCTTGCGACCGATTTGAAAAAAATCGCAATAATAGGTCAGGTGAAACGTTGAATGGCGAGCAAAATAATTATCTCCTGGCGCACTCAATGTCAAAACGGGAATCTGACGAATCGCAAAAGTCGTCAGATTCTCTTTGACGTTTTCTGTTTCGCCGCTGAGTGAGGCGATGATCACACAATCTTCGGCAGTGATCATCGGCATGACCATATCAAATTCCGTTTTGTTCGGCAATACGATCACTCGTTTTTCCATAGAAAGCATCATTTTGGAAAACTCCTCCAGTGCTTTCTTTTGGGAAAACCCAGTTGGGTAGCAGTAGATGGTTTTGCTGCGGTCAAACAAGCGGTTGAGGGCAGCTAAGTCTACTGTTTTTACATAGTTTAGGGTGGCGAAAATATCCTCTTGTTGCTTTTCAAAAATCGTTTTTTGCTGCGAAATCGTTGTTGCCTGTTCTTGCTGATGCCGTAGAAAATATTTGAACTCGGAATAGCCAGAAAAACCAAGTTTTTTCGTCAACCGTAAAATAGAAGACTTTGAGACGTGAACCTGCTCGGATAGCTCGACGATCCCCATAGATAGAACGGTATCGCCGTGGGAAAGAATATAGTTCAGAATGCCACGATCAAGTTCACTTAACTCTGCTTGGTGCTGTTGAATCAAATACTGTAATTTCACAAAAACCCCTCCTTATTGATTAAGTATAGCTGAAAAGCCAGGAGGGGAGGCGAAGAACGCTGGCTAGTGTAATTCTGGCCAAAAGGCTTGATTTGCTTCGATCAATTCATCGAGTAATTCTTTGGCTACACGGGCATTTGGGACCACTTTTGAAAGAATCAGTGCTTGCCACAGCTTCTGGTAAGAACCCTCTGCCCAAGCTTCCACGACTAATTTTTCTACGGCGACTTGTTGTTCCATCAATCCTTTTTGGAAGCGAGGGATCTTGCCTTGTGTGATTGGTTCTGCCCCGTTACTGCCGACGATACAAGGCACTTCCACCATTGCCTGTTCATCAAAGTTGACGATCGCTCCTTCGTTAGGCACGATCAACAGCATTCGTTCTTGCGTGTTATAAGCAATCGCTCGTGCAAGGTCAACAATGTAGCTGGCGTGTTCATCCACTTCAAGCGTGGTGTCAGTCGCTGTCTGGTTTTCTACGATGCGTTGGCATTCACCAAAGACGTGTTTTTCGCGGCCAGCCATGACTTCATTTGCCCGTGTAAAAGATGGGTTGGTGTGCGCCACTTCATCTTGAGGGAAAAAGTAATACTTCAAGTAGGTATTTGGCAAAGTGGATGGATCAACCTCGTACACTTCTTTTGCTTTGGCAAAGGTGTGCATCCAGCTGGCATCAGCATGTTGGCTCGCTTCGATTTCTTCTGGCAATGAATAGCCGTATTTTGCTACATGCGCTTGGATCTGCGGCAGCAAGTCATTGCCAGCTTTGTCTCGTATATCTGTCCACCAGCCAAAGTGATTCAAGCCATAATAGCGAACGACCAATTCTTTGCGAGAAGCTAAACCGATCGCTTGCGCCATCCGTTCTTCGATTCCCACTGGCATATCACAAATATTAATGATCTTAGCATCAGGGCGCAATTTACGAGTCGCTTCTGCGACGATCGCTGCAGGATTGGAATAATTCAACATCCACGCATCAGGGGAATATTTTTCCATATAATCGACTAACTCCAATACACCGCCGATAGAACGCATCCCATAAGCGATCCCGCCAGGACCACAAGTTTCTTGGCCGACCACACCATATTTCAAAGGGATTTTTTCATCCTTTTCGCGCATCGCATACAAGCCAACTCGGATATGCGCCATCACAAAATCGACATCCTGAAACGCGGTTTCGGGATCAGTGGTTGCTAAAAAGCTGATTTCGGGTGCGCGTTCTTTCAATAAAATCTCGCAAGCTTGTGCCACTTTTTCTTGTCGTTCTTCCAAATTGTCGTAAAACTTGATTTGGCGAATCGGGAAACGATCCAAGTGTTCTAAAAGCATCAAGACGATTCCAGGGGTAAAGGTACTGCCGCCTCCAGCGATCACGATTGAAAATTTTTTCATTTTTGTTTCCTCCTTAGTCTGATACAGCTAATAATTTTTCGAATTGTTCTCTCACTTGTGGCACATCCAGGCCAACGATCACTTGGAAGGCGTTGCCGTTGCGAACGACGCCATGGGCACCAGCGCCTTTAAAGATGTCATCTGGCAGCACTTGGTCTTGATCTTTGACGGTGATTCTTAGGCGAGTGGCACAATTAGTGACTTTATCGATATTGTCGCGACCGCCAAACCCTTCTAAGTAGACTGCGGCTTGTTCGGTGTAGCGATTGGCACCGGCAATCACTGGAGTTCCAGTGTTGGCTTGTTTTTCTTTGTAATCTTTTTTGGTGTATAGTTTGACTTCGCTATTGTTTTCTTCCCGTCCTGGTGTGGCTAACTTAAATTTGAGGATCAAGAAGCGGAAAACAAGGAAATAAAGCGCAGTAAAGGCTAACCCAATCACCAACTGCGTGAAGATCATACTGCGATGATTTTGAAATAGCGGAATCCAGACCTTCGCTAACAGATCGATCAAGCCGCCCCCCATATCTCCAACGACCCCGAAGGCAAACATCGTTGCCGCCATGGTCGCTGCTAAAACAGCGTGCACCGCAAAGAGGGGTGGTGAGATAAAGAGGAAGGTGAATTCCAATGGCTCAGTGATACCAGCTAAAACGGCAGTTAAAGTGGCAGGGATCAAAATCGCTAATACTTTCTTTTTATTCTCAGGCTTGGCTGTGAAATAAAAAGCAGCAGCGATCCCCGGTGCAGCAAAGATCTTAGAATTGCCATGTAAAGCAAAGCCCCCTTCAGGGAAAAGCTCTTTCAATGGTCTGGTGGATTGGGCAAATTCTTGTAAATGTGCCATCCAGTATTTGGAGATTCCTTCTTCGACGACAGCAGGACCAAAAACAAAGGGGGTATACACGAAATGATGGAGACCTGTGGGGATCAATATTCGCTCTAAGAAAGTATAGAGCCAGACCCCAAAGACCCCAGCACTTGCTAGAAACCCTTGCATGGACCCAATGCCAGCTTGGACTTTCGGCCAAATCAATGCAATCAAGAAAGCGACTGGCAACATCAAAAAGAATCCAAGGATCACGACAAAGGAAGAGCCTTGGAAGATTCCGAGAAAATCAGGCAGCTTCGTATCGAAAAACTTGTTGTGAAGATAGACGACGATCGCCGAAATAAAAATTGCTCCGATAATACCAGTATCTAATGTTTTGATGCCGGCGATCATTTTCAAGCCACTCTCACCGCCGGGATCAGCTGCAAAGTTGACACCGAAGAAGTGACCAAAGTACTCGATCATGCCAGAAATAAAATAATTACAAGTAATATAGACGACAAAGGCTTCCATTGCCGCTCGCGCATTGGCTTTTTTTGCGAGACCGATCGGTAATCCAATAACAAATAGTAATTCCATTTGGTTGAAGACCGTCCATGCACCGTTTTCAATGATCGTCCAAATGTTGAACCAAGTAGAGCCTTCAGTGGCGATGCTCCCCACAAGCATCGGATTTTTAAAGATAATACACAGCGCGACCATGATCCCCGAAAATGAAAACAAGAGGACCGGGGTAAACATCGCACCGCCAAACCGCTGAACTTTTTCCATCATAATTTCTTAACATCTCCTTTCAATTTTTACTACAATCTCAGTATAGAAAAGAAAGATAGCGGTTACAATAAAGTGAGGCGGCATAGGAACGTAGAAGCAAACAAAGAGAAAAGGTAGCAACTGCGGGGAAATTTCCCATAAAAAAACAAACCTGCGAAAAACAGGTTTGTTTGCTAAGTACGTGTATTTAAATTTCGACGTTGCCATAACGATTGGCAAGGGCGGTGCGGATCAAGCGCTCTGCCAAATGCTCATTTCTTGCGAGAAGCGGTCCGTGGAAGTAAGAGCCGAACACATTGCGGTAAACCACACCTTCGGTTTGGTCTTCGCCATTGTTTCCTTGTCCTTGGATGACTTTCCCCAATGGTTTTTCCCCTTTACCTAAGAAAGTACGGCCATTATGGTTTTCAAAGCCATAATAGGTCTCATCGAATTCTTCATTGTGGATCACGATGTCACCGATGAACCGGTTGTTTTCTTGGCTTAAGGTGTAATGATCCAAGGCACCGATCCCCTTGATTTTCTCGCCGTTGGCACCGATGTAGTAATGACCCAGCAATTGATAGCCGCCGCAAATTGCCAGCATCACGCCATCATTTTCGATATAGCTGGTCAGGGCTTCTTTTTTTGATTGGATATCTTGTGAAACGATCACTTGTTCAAAATCTTGTCCGCCACCGAAGAAGACGAGATCATATTTTTCAGGATCGAAGGGCTCGTGAATGCTGACGACTTCTGCGTTGAAGGTCACGCCTAGTTTTTCGGCCACGTAGCGCAACATCAAGAGATTGCCGTTGTCGCCGTAAGTATTCAAAAGATTTCCATACAAGTGGGCAACATTCAGTTGATACTTAGTCACGACTCATTCCTCCTTTGATATAGCCTTTTTCCGCAAGCTTTTTGCGTAGCTGCAGGACTGCAGTGTAAGTCGCTAAAATATAGACTTTTTCTGTTGGTAAGTCTGCAATTTGCTTGATGACGTCATCAAGTTCAGGGGTTTCAATGATTTTCTCTTCAGGGATCCCCGCAACTTTTAACCGCAACGCCATATCTTTGTGACGATCACCACCAGCGATCACTTGAGGAATCCCCATATCGGCAAACGCTTCATGGTCGCCATCCCAAATCCAGCTGACGTCGATCCCATCTGCGTAGTTGGCATTCAACAAGCTGACTAGTGAGAAAGGATAGGGCGACAGGCCGATCATATCGATGACTTGGTTCAAACCAACAGGGTTTTTAACTAAAACTAACGTACATTCTTTGTCCCCGATGCGGATCGCTTCTTGGCGGCCAAAGACTTTTTCGTCATAGGCCAAACCAGATTTGATTTTTGCAGGTGCTACGCCATAATATTCCGCAACCGCAGTTGCCGCCAGCGCATTGTAGACATTGTACATCCCACCAACTTCGATGCGATAGTCATTGCCATCGATCACAAAATCAGCAGAGGTGTTGTCCATTGCAGTCATTTCCGTCAGTTTATAATCCAATTCTGGTCGATGGAAGCCGCAATTTGGGCAGTAGTATTTCCCAAGATTGGCATAGGTGATCATTCTATAATGCAAAATGTGATGACACTCAGGACACAACACGCCATCCGTATTGTAATGGGCCATCTGCTCTTCATCTGGCAAATGATCAAATCCATAGTATTTCCGCGGATTGACAGTTGCCACCGAATTGAACAGTGGCGAATCCCCATTGCAGAGGATCGTTGCTTCCGGTGAGTTTGCGGCACCTTCAACGATCATTTTATAGGTCGTATAGATCTCGCCATAACGGTCCATTTGATCGCGGAAAATATTGGTGAAAACGAACAATTCCGGTTTGATGTACTTCGTTACTTTGCTGAGACTGGCTTCATCGATTTCTAAAACCGCAAATTTTTTGCCTTTTTTAGGGCGTGCCGATAGAAAGGTTGAAACGATCCCTTGGACCATATTGGCACCGGTGGGGTTCGTTAATACTTCATCAAATTCTTGGCGCAAAATATTGACAGTCAAGGCAGTCGTCAATGTTTTGCCGTTGGTGCCTGTAATCACGACGACTTGGTAATCTTTCGCCAAATGATCTAATATATGTGGATCAACTTTTAATGCTAATTTACCAGGCAGGCTTGAGCCACCTTTGAAAAAGTTCTTTAATACCCATTGAGAGGTCTTACCGACTGAAACAGCCAGATGACTTCGTATTCCCATAATGTAACCCTCCATTAGAGCGAATGCTTTCGTTGTGCAAATTCAATTTATCATACCATATACCAAGAAAAAGGTTAAATTGCTTTTGCGATTCTTTAAATTTCTACAAAGACCATTCTGATAAATGGCTCTTTTACTTGCGATGATCAAAGGCTTGAAAAGCAAAACAGCAAACCTTCTGCCAGGTTTGCTGTTTTAACCGATAATGATTTTTTCCGTTGGGTACTCGTAGCCTAAGTCACGTGTTTCTTTTGGTACGAATAACATCAAGGTGTACAGCATACCGACACGGCCGATAAACATCAAAAGAGCAATCACGAGTTTGCCGATGGTTGATAAATCGCCCGTGATTCCTAAAGAAAGCCCTGTGGTTCCAAAGGCCGAGGAAACTTCAACAATGATGGCGATCAAAGGGATATCCTCGATGGCGGTCAAGAATAAGACACAAAAGAAGCACATGCCCATCGAAAGCATGAAGACCACCACTGATTTACGGACGTCATCTTGATCGATCCGGCGACCGAAGATATTGATATTGTCCTCACTTTTCAAGAAGGCATAGAGGTACAGCCCAATGATGGCAATGGTCGTCGTCCGAATCCCCCCACCAACAGAGCTGGGACTACAACCAATAAACATCAGCAAGGAGAAAACGATCAACGTCGTGGTTTGGAAGTTGCCTAAGTCATGGATCTGCAGGCCAGCATTCCGCGTTGTCATGGAATAAAACATGCTGTTCATCCACATACCACTAAAGCTGTAATCTTTGAATAAATAATCTTTCTCAAGGAAAAAGATCGCTAATGTACCGCCGACAAAGAGGATCACGAAAGCCAAAACAGCAATTTTTGTGAATAAAGAAAAGCGAAACGGCAAGCGGCGGCGTTGTTTTTTCATTTTAAAAAGGACCCATTCCCGAAAGTCCATGATCACTGGAAATCCGATCCCCCCGATAAAAATCAAAATCATGATACACGTCAGGAAGAAATAATCATGGGAAAACGGCAAGATGGAATTGCCCGTCACATCAAACCCTGAGTTGGTCACAGCAGAGATCGCTTGATAAAACCCATAAAAGATCGCGTCACGCCAATTGTCATAATACCCGTAAAGATGAAAATAAACAGCGAAGATCGTACCTGCTACCAACTGACAAACTAAAATGATGGTAAACGTCGTTCGAATCATCCGAACGATCCCGCTAAGCTTTGGCTGGTTCATATCTGTCATGATCAATTGGCGCTGCTTTAAACTGATTTTGCGCCGTGAAACGATCGCAAAAAAGGTCGAGATCATCATGATCCCTAAACCACCAACTTGAAAGAGGACTTCCAATAAAATGACCCCGCGGTCGTTAAATACGTCATTGATCGGGAAGGTAGTCAACCCTGTGACACTGACCGTGCTGACCGCCATAAAGAACAGATCGATAAACGCGACATGAGAGCCCGGTTCCCGAAAGAAGGGAAGTGAAAAAAGCCCCAAAGAGACCACCGTCATCACGATATAATAAAAAACAATCACTTGGATTGAAGATACATTCTGGGAAATAAACGTCTTGCTCCTGCGCTGCGTCAAGCGAGCAAAGCGGGTAAAGTTCATAACAAAAACCCCTCACTAATTAAACTATCCCCAGTATACCAAAGAACCAAGTAGATTTGAAAGAAAGCAGGATAGAATTTATGTGGGGCAGAAATTGCGCAAGGAAACGTTTCTGGAGTGATTCTTTTCATTCGGGCAAAGGAGCCGCCAATCAATCCTTGTGTTTGGCAGCGATGGTCTGCCTTTGAATGATCTTCAATCATTGTAAGGATTTTTGAAAAGGTAGGCACGATTGAATGGTGTAAAGCAGTAGTCTCTTTTTTGAGAGGCACTATCCCTTCAATCGATTTTTTAGCAAGAAAAAGGATGCGGAAGTTGTATATACATGTTAAAATAATAATGTGAGAAAAACGCTTTCTTTAATAAAGAAAGCCAGAATGGAGAGAAGTAGATGAATGCCAACCCTTATGATATCAAGTTAGTAGCTGTCGATATGGATGGAACCTTTATGCGCACGGATTATACGTATGATGTTCCCCGCTTCAAGGCCATGTTGGCCCGCATGAAAGCAGTCGGCTGTCAGTTTGTCGTTGCCAGCGGCAATCAGTATTACCAGTTGCGGGCTCAATTTCCCGGCTATGATCACGAGCTGAGTTTTGTTGCAGAAAACGGAGCACTTGTCAAAGACAAAGAAACAGTGCTTTTTGCAGCGGACATTCCCCGAGAAACGGTTTTCGCAACCTTAGATTTATGTAAAAAATACCCCGAAGTTAAAAATGTAATGTGTGGGCTCAATAGTGCTTATTGTGAACGGGGAACGGTCAGTGATGCTTTTTTTGAATTAACAAATAAGTATTACCACAAATTGCAATGGGTCGATGACTTTGCCCAAGTAGAGGACACGATCCTGAAATTTGCCCCAACCGTTCCTGTCGAAAAAACGGCCTATTATTCGGAACTATTTCAAAAAGAACTAGCTGGTTTGCTAGTGCCAACAGGCAGTGGGCATGGTTCCGTGGATCTGATCGTGCCTAACTGCCACAAAGCATCAGGATTGGCACGCTTGGTAGAGCGATGGGGGATCACTCCTGAGCAATGTGTCGCTTTTGGCGATGGCGGCAATGATTTGGAAATGTTAGCCTATTGCCAGAGAGGCTATGCGATGGACAATGCGCCAGAAAACGTCAAAGCCGTTGCCACCGCCGTCTGTCCCTCAAATGATGAGGATGGAGTATTAGTCACATTGGATCAGCTGTTCCCGATGGTCTAGGCGTTCTTTAAGATTCTTAAAAATAGGTAAGTATTCCGATCAATTTTCACGATTTCAGAAGAAAACGCTGGCAATTTATGAGAAGATAAAAGAAATAAAAGATAACAGCGACGATCCGCACGGAACAATAGAGAGAAAAGCGCATCAATTTTTTTGAAAATCGAGACGGAAATGGGGAAGATCATGAAGAACGTGAAAATTATTTTTTTTGATGTTGATGGCACACTGATCGACATGAGCAAAAAGCAAATCTCTAAAAGAATGTTAGCCACATTAAAAGCCTTGAAGAAGCAAGGGATCCTGTTGTGCATTGCGACTGGCAGAAGTCCCATCGCGTTGCCGCAATTTGAAGGCGTGACCTTCGATGCGTTTTTGACCTTTAACGGATCGTATTGTTTTAATCAAGCCGAGGGGATCCACCAAAACCCCATTCCTAAAAAAGATGTTCAGCAAATCATAGAAAATGCGACGGCGCTCAAGCGTCCAGTAGCAATCGCAACGAAGGATCGTACCGTTGCCAATGGCAAAGATGCTGATTTAGTTGAGTATTTTTCCTTTGCTCATCAAGAAGTGATCGTGGCAGAAGATTTTGAAGAGTTGATCCAACAGCAAGACATTTTCCAAGTGATGTTAGGTTCAGGGAAAGAAGACTACGCCAAAGTGATGGCAAATACTACAGAGGCGAAAATCACCGCCTGGTGGGATCGGGCAGTCGATATTATTCCAGCCAGCAGCGGGAAAGGAAGCGGCATTGCCAAAATGCTGGCTTACTATGGCTTGGATAAATCCGAAGCCATTGCCTTTGGGGATGGCAACAATGACATTGAGATGCTGGAGGCAGTTGGTTGGGGTCTAGCAATGGCCAATGCTTCGGATGAGTTAAAAGCGATCGCTGACGAAGTGATTGGTCACGTAGCCGAGGAAGGTATTTATCAATACTGCTTAGAAAACGGGTTGCTGGGTGAAGCCGTGCAGTGATGGGCAATGCGTCAGTTGCTGTTGCCCGCTAAGAACATGCGCAGCCAGGATCGCTACTGCGTGTCAGTTTGATCAAATAAAAAAACTGTTTCCGAAATGCATTAGGGAAACAGTTTTTTATTGATATAAAGTTGTTTAGCAATTTGTACGGTTTACAGCGCCTCTACTGCTTCGATCGCCTGATAGACTTTTTCGGGTGTGATCGCAGGATCGATCAAAATAAAGGTTTCTTCTTCCTTGACAGCATAGGTCAGAACCGAGGCGAAGTAATCACGATCAAGGCGTGTCACGTGGAGATCCTTCAGCTTCATCGGCAAGTGCAAAGCTTCGTAAAACGGCCGTAATTCTTCAATCACATCAAAATCATTGGTATAGGCAAGCTGGACCCAAATGCAGTAGGCGACTTTATTGCCGTGCAAGACACTATGGGTCTCATTCAAATAAGACAAGCCGTCATGCAGCGCATGCGCACCGGACGTGCGGCCAAACTCTACTGCAAAACCGCCAACTTCGCCTGCCAAAGCAATGATCGCGTCGGTGATGCGGGCAAAGGCGGGTGTCAGCTGCCCAGCTTCTAGGTCTTTGACAGCTTGGATCGCATCGGCAATCAGCAAGTTTTTGATCAAAAGAGCGCTTTGGAAACCTAGCCGTACTAAGGCAGTCTTGTCGTCTTCTGCCATGTTGCGGACGATGGCTTCCATTTCATAATATTTGGCTAAGGTATCAGCGATCCCTGCGATAAAGTAATCAACAGGTGTGGCTAGTAAAAAACGGGTGTCGACGATCGTCATGTAGGCACCTTTTTTGGCATAGTCGATTTTACAAATCGTATGATCGGGGTAATAGGCGACGATCACCGGGGTAAAGGGCGCACAGTTGGAAACCAATGTAGGGATCACGATCAGCTCTGCGCCAAGGGTTTGAGCGGTGATTTTTGCTGTATCAGCGACCTTGCCGCCGCCGATTGCCACCACGGCATCTGCTTGCTGGATCGCTTCAGCTAAGGTTTGCGCATTTTCATAACTCGATGATCCATCGTAGCGGTAGATCGGGTAGTCAAATGAATGAGGGTAATAGTTCGAAAACACATCGAATGACTGCTCCCCAGTAATTACTGCTACCTCTTGGAACTCTCGTAAATACTCCGGCAAATCAGTTAAGACCCCATCGCCCGTAATATAACGGTTTGGACCTGGACGGACTTCATTAGCTAACATCAAACAAACACTCCTTTATAATCGTCAGAATTTTCTAATCAGTGTAGCGCGAAAATGCCCTGACTGTCAATTTCCTTTTTGGGAAAAAACAGAAAACAGCCGATCTGCTGACGAGGCAGATCGGCTGTTAGTGATGAATTGTAAGGAACGTTCCCCAAAATGTTAAGCCCAGTTTTGGCGAATAAAGCCGGCTCGACCGGAGCCTTCGCTATAAGCATTGTAATGGGCTGCATTTTTTTTGTAAAAATCTTGATGATAATCTTCTGCAGGATAAAAAGGTTCTGCTGGTTCGATCTTCGTTACGATCGGACGGTCAAAGCGGCCGCTAGCTTGCAACTGCGCCTTTGATTTTTCCGCAATCGCTTTTTGTTCTTCACTATTGTAAAAAATCACTGGACGATAGGAATCACCACGGTCGGCAAACTGACCAAACGCATCCGTGGGGTCTGTCTGCTGCCAATAGATGGCAACTAATTCTTCATAAGAGATGACTTCAGGATCAAAGGTGATTTCAACTGCTTCGGTGTGACCGGTGGTACCTGTCGTTACTTGTTGGTAGGTTGGGTTAGGGACATGGCCGCCAGTAAAGCCCGAAACCACTTTGAGGATGCCTGGCTGTGAATCAAAAGGCTTCACCATGCACCAAAAACAACCACCAGCAAAAATTGCCGTATCTTTCATAGGTATTCCTCCTTTGCTTCTATGGTATGCTTCTAGTAGAGAAAAACAAGAGATATGCTTAGATAACTTACTAACGAAGAAAGGAACCGCCCATGGAAAGCATGTTAATTTTACTACGGGGGAATTCTGGCAGCGGAAAAACCACTATTGCCAAAGCTGTTCAGCACGTTTTTGGGGAAGAGGCAGTGCTGATTTCACAAGATGTTTTTCGGCGAGAAATTTTTTGTGTCAAAGATACCTCTAATAATTTAGCCAGCGGTTTGATGAAAGAAGCTGTCCTATATGCGAAGGGGAAAGTGCCGATGATACTTGTTGAGGGGATTTATTCTCGTGAAAAATACCAAGACTTTCTCGACTTTCTAATGAAACTCTTTCCCCAAAAAAAGCTAGTTTATTATTTTGATCTTTCTTTCGAGGAAACGGTCAAAAGACATCAGACCCGAATGCAGCGAGACTATTTTTCCGAGGAGGCGATGCGTAAATGGTGGCTTGAGCGAGACTTGCTTTTCCCAAAAGGATCTTCAGAGGAAAGACTGATCAAAGAAGGCCTAACGATAGCAGAAACGGTCGATCAGATCATCGCAGATTATCAAGAAACAAGAAGGAGTGATTGAATATGGCGCGAATCATTGAACAAGGAACAGACCAAGAATTGGCTGCGTTAGAAGCAGCATTAACAGCATACACAAAGCATCAAAAACCATTTACACAAACAGAGACCTATCAGAACTTTAGCAGTGTAATCAAAAAAGAGGGTGTGGTGATTGCTGGCGGTATTGCCTACGCCTCAATGTATCATATCGGCTATCTTGACACCCTGTGGGTCAAAGCATCCGAGCGGGGAAAAGGGTATGGCAAGCAGATTCTTACGGATCTTGAACAGCAGTTGAAAGCATTTGGCTGTGAAAATTGCCAGACGGCGACTTTTGATTTCCAAGCACCAGATTTTTATCAGCGAGTGGGCTATGAAGAAATCGGGAGAATCGCCCATACGCAAAATCAGCTAACAGAAATTTTTCTAGTAAAGAAATTACGTGATTGAATCCCAAAGAAACCGTTGAACAAGGACGAAACCAAGGAAAGAGAGGCACAAACAATGTTAGATAAATCAATTCCATATGCAGAAATCTGGATGAAGCGAGCACACAAAAGCACACCGATCCAGCCCATTCAATCCGATAACTATTCGCTACGCAGCTACCAAGCAGGAGACGAAAGGCACTGGGCACGGATCGAAACATCCGTCGGAGAGTTTGACAATGAGGAAGAGGCATTGGCGTATTTTGAAAAAGAATTTATGCCCGAGCAAGCACAGCTAGGACAGCGAATGTTTTTTGCCCTTGATCAAACAGGTACACCGGTCGGCACGGCTACCGCTTGGAAAAAAGCCAAGCAAGACGGTACACCGGTTCCGCTAGTCCATTGGGTAGCAGTAATGCCGCAAGCTCAACGTCAAGGGATCGCTCGCGGCTTGGTCACGCAAGTCGTTTCTGTCTTAGAGGCAGCCAACGAGCCGATGTATCTTCATACGCAAACGTGGAGCCACGCAGCAATCAAGCTCTACCAGCAGCTCGGTTTTGTGATCATTGCAACGGATATCAATGGGAATGAAAATCCAGAATATCCACTGGCTTGTCAAGTATTGGCAGAAGTGGCCAGAAAAGCCAGAAATGATTAAGAAGTACCGGCAGCAAAAAATCCGTTAACTTTTCGTAAAACTCTTGCGTAAAAGGCGGCGTGTGTCGAATTTAAGTCTGTAAAAATTCTCCTTTTTCAAGTATAATACCAAAGGAGTATGAGGAAGGATGGGCGAGATGGCACAGCTTTTTTTTAAATATGGCGCAATGAATAGTGGGAAAACGATCGAGATACTGAAAGTTGCTCACAACTATGAAGAACAAGACAAACCAGTCGTGATCATGACAAGTGGATTGGACACGAGAAGCGGCGTGGGAAATGTTTCGAGTCGCATCGGCTTAGAGCGAGACGCGATCCCGATTTTTGATGAAACGGATCTATTTCATTTGATCAAAGACCTCGGTTATAAACCTTATTGTATTTTGATCGACGAAGCACAGTTCCTAAAGAAGCATCACGTGCTGGCTTTCACCAAAATCGTGGATGAGTTAGGTATTCCTGTAATGGCCTTTGGCTTGAAAAATGATTTCCGCAATGAATTATTTGAAGGCTCAAAATACTTGCTGCTTTACGCAGATAAAATCGAAGAGATGAAAACCATCTGCTGGTTCTGTCATAAAAAAGCAACCATGAACTTGCACTATATCGACAGAAAACCCGTTTACGAGGGCGATCAAGTACAAATCGGCGGCAATGAAGCGTATTATCCAGTTTGCCGCAAGCATTACTTTCACCCGGGAATGAAAAAAGAAGGAGAATAATCAATGTACGATCAGTTACAAGCAATCGAAGACCGTTACGAAGAATTAGGCGAATTACTAAGTGATCCAGCCGTGATCTCTGACACCAAACGCTTCATGCAGCTTTCAAAAGAAGAAGCCAATACACGGGAAACGGTGGAAGTCTACCGCCGTTACAAAGAAGTCGTTGAAGGAATCAAGGACACTGAAGAAATGCTTGGGGAAAACCTAGATGCAGAAATGGCTGAGATGGCCAAAGAAGAACTCTCTGACTTGAAAAAAGAAAAAGACGTTTTAGAAGAACGCATCAAGATTTTGTTGTTGCCAAAAGACCCGAATGATGACAAAAACATCATCATGGAGATCCGTGGTGCAGCAGGCGGCGACGAAGCAGCCTTATTTGCTGGCGATCTTTTCAATATGTATCAAAAATATGCGGAAAACCAAGGCTGGAAAGTCGAAGTCATGGATGCCAACGTCACTGGGATCGGCGGCTACAAAGAAGTCATCATGATGATCACTGGCGACAACGTCTTTTCAAAATTGAAATATGAGAGCGGCGCCCACCGAGTGCAAAGGGTACCGTCTACCGAATCACAAGGCCGAATCCATACGTCTACGGCAACGGTCGTGGTTATGCCTGAAGCAGAAGAAGTCGAAATCGATATCGCAGACAAAGATATTCGTACCGATATTTACCATGCCTCTGGTGCCGGTGGTCAGCACGTTAACAAAACAGCTTCTGCTGTTCGTTTGACTCACTTGCCAACAGGGATCGCTGTTGCGATGCAAGATGAGCGTTCACAGCTGAAAAACCGTGAGAAAGCGATGAAAGTCTTGCGGGCACGGGTCTATGACCAAATGCAGCAAGAAGCACAAAGCGAATACGATGCAAACCGTAAATCAGCAGTGGGTACCGGCGATCGTTCTGAACGGATCCGGACCTATAACTTCCCGCAAAACCGCGTAACAGATCACCGTATCGGGTTGACTATTCAAAAATTGGATCAAATTTTAGCTGGAAAACTCGATGAAATTGTTGATGCACTGATCGTTTACGATCAAACATCAAAATTAGATGAGATGCAAAATGGCTAAAACCTATCGAGAAGTCCTTTCACGGGCTTCTTCTTTTTTAGAAACGAAAGGACTGGACGGGTATGCGATCCAATACCTGTTTTTACAGCGAAAAAACTGGCAGCAACTCGATTGGCTGCTGCAGATGGACCAACCCATCCTAAGGGAAGATGAGGCACAGATCGCAGCAGATCTTGAACAGTTGCTACAGCATGAACCCCCGCAATATTTATTGGGGTATGAAGAATTTTATGGTCATCGCTTAAAAGTGACCCCTGCAACCTTGATCCCGCGTCCAGAAACCGAAGAGCTGGTGGAAAACTGTCTGGCAAAACTACCAGCAGATCAGCCGCTACGAGTCGTTGACATTGGCACGGGTACAGGAGCGATCGCCATTGCCTTAAAATTGGCACGTCCCCAGTGGTCGGTAAGTGCCGTGGATCTTTCAGCAGAGGCGTTAGCTGTTGCTAAAGAAAATGCGACAGCTTTAGGTGCGGAGATCCGCTTTTTCCAAGGAGATACCTTGGAGCCTGTGGCAGATCAGCAATGGGATCTGATCGTTTCCAACCCGCCGTATATCAGCGCTGAAGAGTGGCCGCTGATGGATATCAGCGTACGGGAAAAAGAGCCTAAAATGGCGCTTTTTGCTCAAGAACAAGGATTGGCGATCTATAAGCAATTAGCACAGCAAGCACCGAAGTGTTTGGCACCAAGTGGGCAAATGGCGCTGGAAATCGGCTTCCAGCAAGGACAAGCTGTTCAACAGCTTTTTGCAGCCGCTTTTCCCAACAAAGAAGTTACCGTAGTAAAAGATCTTGCGGGTCAAGATCGGATGGTGTTTGTCAGTCATCCACAAGATGTGGATAAATAAATTTTTTTTGCTACAGAAAAAGTGCAAAAACCTTATGAAATGAACGACTTCTAAATAAACAGAGTTATAAACAGGGTTATCCACACTTGACAAACGACTTATCCACAAAATGTGGAAAAGAAACAAGAAAATGTTGATAAGTGTGGAAACTTCTCAAAAAAGGATGTGGATAAATTGTGGAAACAAAAATTTTTGATCAATCACAGTTAAACGAAGCAGCAGCTATTTTAGCTGAGGGGGGATTAGTGGCGTTCCCGACGGAAACCGTCTATGGACTAGGGGCTAGCGCGCTTTTGCCCAATGCTGTTGCGCAAGTATATCAAGTCAAAGGACGACCTAGTGACAACCCTTTGATCGTTCATATTGCCGAGCCAGAGCAGTTGGAACCGTTTGTGGATAACAAGCATCCCTTCGCTGATAAATTGATGGAAACTTTCTGGCCTGGGCCCTTAACCTTGATCTTTTCGATCAAAAAAGACAGTTTACCTAGTATCGTTACTGGCGGCTTATCCACAGCGGCTTTTCGGATGCCCAACAACACCAAGACGTTAGCGTTGATCAAACAAGCCCAACAGCCATTGGTTGGTCCTAGCGCGAATACATCTGGTAAACCAAGCCCAACATCAGCTGCGCATGTTCAGCATGATCTGGCAGGCAAAATCGCTGGCATCTTGGATGATGGCGTGACACAGATCGGTGTCGAATCAACGGTCTTAGATTTGAGTGACCCAACGGCGCCGCCGATCATCTTACGCCCTGGTGCGATCTCTAAAGAACAGCTTGAAGCAGTTTTACAAACAAAAGTCCTCGTCGATCAGCATTTAGTAACAGAAAGTGAAGCACCCAAAGCGCCGGGCATGAAATACAAGCACTATGCACCGAATACCAACGTCATGATGGTCAATGACCAAGATTGGTCGGCAGCCATGGCTTGGGCAAAAGAACAGCAGCTTAAGGTAGGTGTTTTAGCTGGACCGACGATCGCCGAGCAAGTCCGCTTTGAAGCGGCGGCCATTTATTTATTTTTTGATGACAGTGTGGAAGCCGCGACAAAAGGGCTGTTTGCAGGTTTACGAGCGTTAGATGAATCGATTGCTGAGCTAGATGTCTTATTTGCACCCACGTTTCCAGAAAGCGGCTTAGGGGCTGCTTATATGAATCGGTTGAAAAAAGCTGCAAATCAAAGTTTCTTTCAAGAAAATTAGCAAAAAACCAGAATTCATTATAGGTAGCTTATGAAGAAATGTGATACAATGCTACCATTAAGGTAAAGGGGTGTTGTAAGCATGGATTATCAAACGTTTGATCCTGAATTGTGGCAAGCGATCGAAAAAGAAACGAATCGTCAACAAAACAATTTGGAATTGATTGCGTCTGAAAATATCGTTTCAGAAGGTGTAATGGCTGCGCAAGGTAGTATTTTGACAAATAAATACGCTGAAGGTTATCCAGGTCGTCGTTATTATGGCGGCTGTGAATTTGTTGATGTGGTAGAAAACTTAGCAATTGAACGGGCGAAAAGTATTTTCGGTGCGGCATATGCCAATGTTCAACCGCATTCTGGTTCTCAAGCCAACACAGCAGCTTATTTAGCGTTGATCGAAACAGGCGATACAGTATTAGGGATGGATCTTTCCGCAGGCGGTCATTTGACCCATGGCTCACCAGTGAATTTCAGCGGCAAGACCTATAATTTTGTTAGTTATGGTGTTGATCCTGCAACAGAAGTCATTGACTACAATGTCGTTCGTATTTTGGCGCGCAAGCATCAACCGAAACTGATCGTTGCCGGTGCCAGTGCTTACTCACGTACAATCGATTTTGCGAAGTTCCGTGAAATCGCCGATGAAGTTGGCGCAAAATTGATGGTGGATATGGCGCATATCGCTGGTTTAGTAGCGGCTGGTCTTCATCCAAACCCAGTTCCTTATGCGGACATCACGACTTCTACGACCCATAAAACATTACGCGGCCCTCGAGGCGGCTTGATTTTAACAAATGATGAAGATTTAGCGAAAAAAATCAATAGTGCCGTTTTCCCTGGTATTCAAGGCGGCCCATTAGAGCACGTGATTGCAGCGAAAGCTGTTGCTTTTAAAGAAGCACAAGATGCGTCGTTCAAAGAGTACTCTGAACAAGTCATCCGCAATGCGCAAGCAATGGCGAAAGTCTTCAACCAAGCACCACAAGCTCGCTTGGTCTCTGGTGCAACAGACAATCACTTATTATTGATCGATGTGCGTGGCTTTGATTTGAACGGCAAAGAAGCAGAAGCATTGCTGGATCAAGTCAATATCACCGTCAATAAAAACTCGATTCCTTTCGAATCATTAAGTCCTTTCAAAACGAGTGGGATTCGCGTGGGGACACCAGCGATCACTAGTCGTGGCTTTAAAGAAGAAGATTGTGTCGAAGTGGCGAAATTGATCGTCAAAGTTTTAGAAAAACCAAATGATGAAGCCGTCTTGGCAGAAGTAGCGGCGCAAGTCAAAGAATTGACGGACAACTATCCACTTTACAAAAACAAATAAAATGGGACTGTGACAGAAGTTAAGGTCAGACAAGATGTCTCACGCGTTTTTCCTGCGCTCCAGCTCTTTGATCACCAAAAGTGAAAAAGGGGCTAGAATGAACGCAGAGGCGTGTTACATGCCGTCTTGTCTCCTTCCTTCTAACACAATCCTTTTTTTGAGGAAAAGCAGTATTGCCTGTGGCAGATGGTTGTAACAAGAGCCGATTTGCTTTAAAATAAGAGAAAAACCAAAGGAGATTTTTTTAAATGGGTAAATTTCAAGTAATCGATCACCCGCTGATCCAACACAAATTAACAATGATCCGCGACAAGAACTGTGGAACAAAGGTTTTCCGTGAAGTTGTTAATGAAATCGCAATGTTGATGGCGTATGAAGTGTCTCGCGACATGCCGCTTGAAGATCTAGTGATTGAAACACCAATTGAAGAATCAACACAAAAAACACTATCTGGTAAAAAGGTAGCGATCATTCCGATCCTGCGCGCAGGTCTAGGCATGGTTGATGGTATCCTTGAATTGATCCCAGCCGCAAAAGTTGGTCATATCGGGATGTACCGTGATGAAGAAACGCTAGAACCACACGAATACTTCGTAAAATTACCTGAAGATATCGATGAACGTCAATTATTTATCGTTGACCCAATGTTAGCTACGGGCGGTTCAGCGATCATGGCGATCGACGCACTGAAAAAACGCGGCGCTTCAAACATGAAATTCGTCTGCTTAGTTGCTGCACCAGAAGGCGTGAAAGCATTGCAAGATGCCCATCCAGATGTTGATATCTACACTGCAAATCTTGATGAACGCCTAAATGAACACGGCTATATCGTTCCTGGTTTGGGCGATGCCGGTGACCGTCTATTCGGTACAAAATAAATCAATACAAATAAGACAAAGGCAACTGCTTCAAGTTTTGCCTCGTCAATGATGCCATGGAAGAAGATCGACTGCCAAAACGGTTCGATCGGTTATCCATGGCTTTTTTTAGCTTTTCATAAAATCAGACAATGAAAAAAGGAGAAAATCAACTGATTTTCTCCTTGCATTAAACGGGTTATAGTTTGGTTAATTGTTTGTAATTGATGATCAATACACCATTACTTTGCGAAACTAATTTCTGGTTTTCTGGGGTTTCGTTCAGCTCGACCACCGCAGAGTTTTTCAACTGCTTTGTGATGGTACCAGTTTGTTTCTTCCCATGGAACGTGAACATGACAGGAGTAGCGACCTCAAACGTTGAACCTTCT
Organism: Enterococcus sp. NPDC086594; assembly: GCF_044746145.1. Lineage (NCBI taxonomy): Bacteria > Bacillati > Bacillota > Bacilli > Lactobacillales > Enterococcaceae > Enterococcus > Enterococcus sp. NPDC086594. The sequence continues at coordinate 824,858 of NZ_JBIVBP010000001.1, read as the reverse complement.
TGTGACGGGACAATTGTTGTTTCGAATTTACCAAATGTTGCCATGTAAAAACCTCCTTGATACTTCTATTATATCACAATTTTCGGAAAATTTCAGTAAGTAGATTTTTTTCAGCAGACCTCTTTACAAAACAACCGTTTTTGCATATAATTTTCTTTGTGCCATACAACGCCAGCTTAGCTCAGTTGGTAGAGCAACGCACTCGTAACGCGTAGGTCACAGGTTCGAATCCTGCAGCTGGCATAAGAAATGAAAAACCATGAATCTTCTTTTAGAGGATTCATGGTTTTTCTTTTGCAGGTGATAAGTAATCTCAATTTTTCCTGATTTACCCGATAACTGTTCTTATTCGCCCATTAGCATTACATGGCATGTCCTATTTCGCACACGATTTTGATCGAAATCAACAAAATAGATATAGCCTACAGAGCCGATCTCTAGCTTGCCGTTACTTAAAATAAAACTTTCGCTTGCACCGAAAAAACTCGAGCGAATATGGGCATCGCCGTTTAAAATCGTTGCTGGATCTGTTGGGTAGTTTGGATCGTCCAGACTCATCAAAAATTCTAAATGCTTTGGTCCAGGATAACGATAATCGGTATTTTCTGATAGTTCACGAGGAATAATTTTATCGAGAATTCGGTTTAAATCAACTTGAAGAAATTCATCTCCGTTAAAGTCTGTATCATGCATGTATTCTTCAAAGATAACAGAACAGGTCGTATGGGGAGACTGTACGAGACAGATTCCATTTGAAATTCCGCTTTTTTCAACCATCGTTTTCACTTCTTCTGTGATGTTGTGGTAAGACACTCGATTCCCGTTAGAAGTTAACGTCAGTTGCTCTTTTAAAAATTTCACAGTGTTAATCCTCCTTTTTATGCTTCACCGCTTGTTTGATCATTTCTGTAAGGGTTTGAACGGGATCATCTGCTTGCACAATGCCGCTTGTCCCTCCGGTACCATCAGCACCTGACGACAAAGCTTTTTCAACATCGGCCGCACTAGATATACCAGCAGCCTGCAAAATCAGGATTTCTGGATCAATTTCCCGAACAACACGATTTGTTTCCGTCATGTATTGAAGATCACTGGTTTGTCCTGTCCCAATTAGTTCGGTTGGCTCGCAAACCATCACATCCGGTTTCAGGGAAGCCGCGGCTCTCGCTTCAGTCAATGAATTCGCACAGACAATTGTTAAGAGACCCAATTCATTTGAGCGCTGAATCGCTTTAGTCAGTTCTTGCAATGTCATGGGGTGTTCAGCATGGTTTAAAAAGGTAGCTTCAGCTCCGGCTTCTGCCACTGCTTCGGGTAAAACATAGCCCATTCCACGACCAATTTCGATTCCGTCTAAATGTTGGACAGTGACGAATAAATGTGTTGTTGCCTGTTTAATTAAAGAAACGTCTGCATGCTGAACAGTAAATAGAATGTCGATGTCATACAAAGATGACAACTCATTAGCAGCTTTTGCCAATGCCAATGCTTGTTTTCCATAAAGATAGGCTTTGGGATTGATGACAAAGAATGGCGTTCTTAAAGTTCTTTTTTTCATTAGCTTTCTCCTTCACGATAAGGTTTGGTATGAAAGACTGTAAAATAGTGCTCGAGTGTCTTGGACATTCCATTGCTTGCTGAATGAAGTAAATCGAAATAGTCATTTGGTTGATTTTTGTGAATTTCATTCATAGCAGCAGTGACAAAGTCAGTAAAAATATTTATTTTCCGGATACCTTCTAAGGCACATTTTTCAAGGTTTTCATCGCCAGAAGAGGATCCGCCATGCAGAACAAGAGGAACATTGACAGCATGGTGTATTTCCTTTAAAACGTCAAAATTTATTTTGGGTATCCCTTGATAATGTCCGTGAGAGGTGCCAATAGAAACTGCCAACGAATCAACCCCGGTTAATTTGGCAAATGCAACAGCCTCAGAAGGTTCTGTGTAAATAGATTGACTATTTACGGCTGATTCCAGACTATTTTCCGACCCAACGTGCCCGATTTCGGCTTCAACAACGACACCATTTTTATGAGCGTAATCGGCGATCTCCTTTGACCGACGGACATTTTCTTCAAATGGCTCCTCAGAAGCATCGATCATTACGGAAGTAAAACCTAAATGAATGGCTCTTTTGATGACCTCTTCATCGGTACCATGATCTAAGTGCAAAGCGATAGGTACAGTGCTTTTCTTTGCCAAAAATTTTCCAATCATGGCAGCCTCTTCTAAAGTCAACATGTTCATATGGGACTGAGCGAAGGCCAATATCAAAGGCTTGTTTAAACGTTCAGCAGTCTCCGCGTATGTTTTTGCACTAGTTAAGTCGAAAAAATTTGCTGCGGGTAATGCATAATTGTGTTTTTCTGCATGTGCGAATAGTTCTTTTGTTGTGACCAACATAGGGCATTCTCCTTATTCTTTGATTTTCTTTTCGATTTCCGCGTACATTTCTTCTGTACCAATCCCTGTTAAGAGTGGCAGCCCCATAATTACGCGATCTTTGATTGAGTCTGGAACAACCGTTGTACTCACCACGATGTCATAGTCATCAATTTTATTCATCTCATCTGCCACTTTGGATTGATACAGTTTCACTTGATCAGTCATCCCTTTTTCTTTCAGCCATTCTTTTACCTTATTTGTTACAATTGTTGAAGTTGCAACACCTGTGCCGCACATAATCAATAGTTTTTTCATTATCATTTCCTCCTATTATTTTGATAGTTGTTTCTTGGGACGAATTTTATTTACATAAATCAATCCAAACAAAACAGAGACACCAATTATGGCTAAACCGCCCCAGCTTAATATTTTGGTTAAGCCGACATAAAGGAATGTGGTCCATAAACCTCCTTCAGCCATAGCAGTGATCATAGAGTTTCCTTGTAGATCAAAGTTTGCGGATCGAGCAGCAGTAGTGACAAGCGGTGCTGCCCACGAAGTAATATAGAGAATGCTTACCATATAAATCGTTCCAGCAATTACCGTTCGAATGATGTTTCCTCCAAAAACAGCAGCCATCAAGCAAATCAGAAAGGGAATGGTTGCTAAATCCCCAAAAGGCAAGGTCGTATTGCCAGGTAGAACTACGGCTAACAAAATAGTGATCGGAACTAAAAGCAATGAGGAAGAAAGGACAGCTGGATGACCAACCGATAATGCTGCATCCATACCGATGTAAAGCTCTCTTCCAGGAAACCGTTTTTTGACGAATTCATTTGCAGATTCAGAAATAGGCGTTAGACCTTCCATCAGTAAAGCAACCATTTTAGGCATCAAAACCATCACAGCGCCTGTTTGGACGGCTAATTGGCCGACACCTGCTGTGTCATATCCGGCAAGTATTCCCATGATGAGACCAATCAAAAAGCCCATAACAGTAGAGTCACCAAAGACACCAAATTTTTTCTGAATGGTTTCTGGATCTGCTTTCCAATCTTTTAGTCCCGGAATACGATCAAAGAGCCAATTCATCGGTAGTGCAAAGATGAATCCGGGTGCGGCGGTACCATGAGGAAAAGTGATATTAGGAAATCCGTAGAACTTATTAATGATCGGACCTAAAATATCTCCCATTAAAAGAATCATCATCAAATAGATGACGGTGGCCGCGATCCCCATTGCAAAGTCTCCAGTGAGGGCATAAATCAGAGAAGAGATGAAGGCTGCGTGCCAAATATTCCAAATATCTACATTCAATACTTTAGTCAGCCCTAAAATGATGAGTAGAACATTTAGGACCACACCAATCGGAATCGCAAGACTTCCTAAAATCGTCCCGTAAGAAATTGCTGCTGCGGCAGGCCATCCGACATCAATCGTTGTCAAATTTAATCCTAGACGTTCAACCATATGCTGGGCGGCAGGACCCAAGCTGCTGCTTAGAAGGTCAATCACCAAATTCAATCCAACAAACCCGACACCAACAGTTAAGGCTGAAGTAAAGGCTTTGCCAGGCTTGGTTCCCAAAATTATTCCAAAAATAAAAATTAAAATAGGCAAAACAACGATTGAACCTAGATCAACGAACCACTGTAATGCATTTAACATAATTGTTCCTCCTTTTTATTGCAGTCCATTTTTTTCAATAATCGAAAGATACGCTTCTTTAGTCGTTACTGAGGATAGGGCTTCCAAAACCCCTGGTGTTTGAAACATAGAGATAAGATTTTGTAGCATACCCAATTGCTCATGTGGTTCCTTCAATGCAAGCATGAACAACAGAGATACATCGATTTTCTTTTCTTGCGAACCCATTTCAATAAATGAAAGGGGAGAGGCAAGTGACATAAAAGCGACTTGGGATCGTAAAACAAATTTGCTGTCCGTATGTGGGATCGCTACCCCAATGCCGTTAATTTTTAAACCTGTAGGAAAGGTTTCTTCTCGCTGTACGATATTTTGATAGAACTGATCATTTACACAATGAGTTTTGATGAGTTCGTCTGCTAATAGTCGAAAAGCTTCCTCTTTTGTTTTAGAATCTTTTTCAAGTAACACGATTTGGTGATAAAAAAACATGATCAATTTCCTCCTCTTAACAATCTTTGATACAGTTCTTCTTGCGTTTGACTATTAACGATCCATTGAATTTCTTCGGCTGAGTTAAACAATCCGTAAATCGAAGCGATCAACTCTTTTGCCTCGATCATGTTTTCTTCAGCAATCGCAAGCAAAACAATTAGTTGGATTTTTGTGTCTCCCCAAGTAATTGGCGCATCGAGGGTGAGAAAAGCAAGTTTTGTTTCTTTCACTGTATGTGGATCAGCATGTGGAATGGCTACTCCCGTCTTTAAGCCAGTGCTTCCTAGTTCCTCTCGTTCAAATAGAGAATGCTTAAATTTTGTTGTAACAAGCTTTTTTTTCAGATAATCATCTGCTAAAAAATCCAGTACATCTTTTTTTGTTCGAAACTTTTTTTTGACAAAAAGGAAAGTAGGATCTAAATATTTTTGTAATAAAGTCGTTTTCTGGTATTTTTTTGAGTAAAAATTTTTCTCATTCTCATTAAGATTAGATATCTTTGCTGAGATTCTTCCTATTTCTTCGGTAGTAGGAAGCGGCGAAATATAAATAACTGGCGGTGCTGTAATGTCCAATGGAATAGTTGATATGATCAGATCAACAGCTTCAAGAGATGTACTGGCCAGTTTACTCAAAGGAATGATCTCCAATACGGTATCAGCAGCGATCGTCTGTTTGATACGGTTAAAAATCAACTCCGATGTAGCAAAACCTGATTGGCAAACAATTAGTATATGGTTAGTAATTTTTATCTTTTCAAAGGCTAACTGAAAATGGATCGTCAGAAAAGAAACTTCGTCTTCTGTTAATAAGATTTGAAATCGCTCCTCTAAATCTCCAATTGCATATTTGGTCAATGTATACATTGTTGAGTATTGTTTTTTGATACTTTTTATCAGTGGGTTTTTCAATAAAATCCCTGTCTTTGATCGATGGATCATGGGAACGATATGAGCCAACAATGTTTGCAGCAATAATTTATCTTGTGTCAGATCTGCGTTTAACATATGTGACATTTTTTGAATGATTTGTTTCGTACAATTTGTGATAGTAGATTCGTGAGGCTCATCCATTTGACCAAAAGGCTCGATGCCGTGTGCTAATAACAAGGAACATACATATTGAATATCTGTATCACTAAATTGAACAGGTAGTTGCTGTTGGATCATTTCAGCAAAATCAACCGCGATCATATAGAATTTCATTCGTCTCAGTTCGTCAAATACTAGATGCTCTTGTTTTTCAATGTGTTTATCTATGAGGAGTCTTGAAAGAAAAATACGCAATGAAAGCTTCAAGGAGTCGATAGAATAATTGTTGACGGGGTGGCCGATTGTCTGGGTCATATCTGAGACAAATCTCTTCGTCAAATCGAGTACCTTAGAGTCAAAGAGATTGTTGACCAAAAGATTTTCACTGGCTTTGGCGTCGGTATACTTCTCTAAAAAAGATTTGAATACGTTTTGAGCAGCAGATTCAACTGAGGTTAGCTTGAGTCCGCTAGTAGTCATTTTTGTAGATACTTGATGGAATCGACAGAAAGCAACGATTTCATCAACATCTTTCTTTATTGACTGGTTACTAATATAAAAATATTCAGAGAATTCCTGATAGTGCATTGGCTTTACTGAAAACAGATAGTTAGCGAAAATAAAGATTTTACGATAATTAGGTGAAAATAGTTCGAGTTTAGTCTCTTTTTTTGCTAACAATCGATAACCATTCTGTTTTGCTGATTCAGAACCAGATAAAAAGATTCCTTTTCTTGGTACTTTTTTGATAGCTAGTCCCGAATCTTTTAGTTTCTTTTCTAAAGTCGTTAAATTGTTATAAACCGTTTTCTGGGATACATTTAACTGCTTTTGAAAAAAAGAGGCAGGGCGAAACTCCGTTTGTTCTAATAGTAGTTGCAACAGTAGTTGTTCTCGATCATTTAAAATCATTGGTTCACCTCCGGAAGCGCTTCCTTAATTGTATTCTAGTGAAATTATGTGGTGGCGTAAATAACATTTCATTACCACATTAATGTGGTAAATTAGGCTCGTCGTGCATCAATTTATATTTTGAGCAGCTTAAGAGAAGTAGTCACGGGTTGCTATTTCTTTGAAATGAAAATAGGGTGGCAATTTTTGACTGAGTTAAAGTTGCTTTGTTCGGTTACTTCGGTTACATTGAGCAAAGAATAATCAAAATAAAGAAGAATAGTTGAAATGAAGTGATTTATTACTAATAAGATATAGACGTATTCAGCGAGTTTTAATAGAAAAATATGCTTCTGAACTTCCTGTCTAATAGATATACTGTAATTATACTCTGATTGATCAGATATGAATCAGAAGTTAGGTCCGCTCTCGTTGTAATTCTTATCAATTTGAATTATTTTTAACCCTCTTTTCCCGAAAATCATTAAAGTTTCTAAATTTTTTGTGAATGCTCATGGACAATCCTTTCTTTTCTCCTCAAATATCACTATAATGGATAAAGATTCTACAGAAGAGAGTGTGGACATGGAAAATTCACGAATAAAAACGAACGATAATCGAATTGACTACGGTGTGATTCTACCCGTATTTTTATTATGTCTGATTGGAGTGGCGTCCTTGTATGTGGCGTTGACGCATGATCCAAATAACCCGAATATGTGGCGAACCTTAGGGTTTCAAGCTTTATGGTATGTGTTAGGTATTATTGCGGTGATTATTATCATGCAGATCAAATCAAAATGGCTCTGGAAATTGACTCCCTATATTTATGGAGCTGGATTAGCCGTCATGTTGGCGCTGTTGAAATTTTATGACCGGACAATGGCTACCTCGACAGGGTCAAAAAACTGGTTCCGTTTTGGTCCCTTTACCCTCCAGCCTTCAGAGTTGATGAAGATTGCCTATATTATGATGTTGGCGTTAGTCGTCACGCAGCACAATGTCAAGCATCGGGAACGGGATTTGAAAACAGATGGGGTGCTGATTGCGAAAATGTTGGCCGTCACGATTCCAGTACTGATCCTGATTACCTTGCAAAACGACTTTGGTACGATGCTGGTCTTTCTGGCGATTTTCGGTGGGGTCTTCTTGATGTCGGGGATCTCTTGGCGAATCGTTGTGCCAGTGATTGCGGCATTCGTGATTCTCGGTGGCGGAACGATTTTCTTAGTGACCACCGATGTTGGTCGTGAGTTGCTGTACAATACAGGGATCTTTAAAGAGTATCAGTTCGCCCGTATCGATTCGTGGCTAGATCCTTTTCATGATACCCAAGGGCAATCCTTCCAATTGGCGTACGCTCTGATGGCGATCGCATCTGGCGGGATGTTCGGGAAAGGATTTAATGTCAGCGATGTGTATGTACCAGTCCGAGAATCCGATATGATTTTTTCAGTGATCGGTGAGAATTTTGGGTTTATTGGCAGCGCGTTTGTCATTTTATTGTATTTTATTTTGATCTACCGGATGATCCGCGTATGTTTCGATACCAACAATGAATTTTATGCTTACTTGGCAACTGGGATCATTATGATGATTCTCTTCCATGTGTTTGAAAACATTGGCGCAAACATCGGTCTCTTACCGTTGACGGGGATTCCACTGCCGTTTATTAGCCAAGGAGGATCTGCCCTATTAAGCAATATGATTGGGATCGGTTTGATTTTATCGATGCGCTATCAAGCTGAGACCGCACCAAAAACACTTTAAGGAGTTCACATGATTACATTTTATTGGTACCCAAAATGCAGTACATGCCGAAATGCGAAGCGTTGGTTAGAAGAGCACGAGATTCCCTTTGAAGCGATCGATATGGTGACCACACCGCCTCAACCGGAACAATTGCTGGCTTGGATCCAATCAAGCGAAGCACCGTTAACCCGTTTCTTTAACACAAGCGGCATGAAATACCGTGAATTGCAATTAAAAGAAAAAGTGCCGACCATGACTGCCCAAGACGCAGCCGATGTGCTGGCAACCGATGGTATGTTGATCAAGCGCCCACTGCTGGTTAGCGGCGACCGCTTTTTGATTAATGGATTTAAAGAAAATGAATATGAAGGAGTCTTACAAGAATCATGGAAAAGAAATGCTTAAGAAAAAAAGATAATTTGTGGGTTTTGTTTAACGGGAAAGAATATTGTGTCGGTTTAACAAAAGAAGCGCAAGAAGAACTTGGTGCGGTCACGTTTGCTTCGATTCAAAAAGCAGGAACTGCTTTAAAACAAGGAGAGACCCTTGTTGAGCTGGAAGCGGAAAAAGCAGTCAGTGAATTTCCAAGTCCATTGACGGGCGTGATTTCTTCCGTAAATGAAAAAATCGATCAATCCATTGATACCTTAAATGATGAAGACGAAATGAACGCTTGGCTTGTCAGCTTCAAAGAGGTTGACCCAAGTCAATTTGAAGCCTTGTAAGTCAAATCTGTAAAAACGACTATTTTTTCAAAAAGAATTGACAGTCGGATAAGACGTTGCTATAATTTGCTCAATAAATGAATGCTTTGAAAAGAAGAGTACATGTTCTTAACGTACACAGAGAGCCCTGTTTGGTGCAAATGGGCAACGGAGAGAGGATGGAAGATGGTCTTTGAGCATGATAGGTGAGTGGAAACAAGCCTATCACGGGAGGCACCCGTTACAGTGCAGCAGTATGCGAAGCAATTCAAGTACTGAGCGAGGCTGTTGATGCGAATCGACAGTAAATCAAGGTGGTAACGCGGAAGTTGTGCTTTCGTCCTTTGTAACAGTATAATGTACAGAGGATGAGAGCTTTTTTTGTGTTTAACCAACCAAAGAGGAAAGATGGGAATAACATGGCATTAATCGAATTGTCGCATGTAAAAAAGTCATTCGGCAAAAAGCAAACGGCTGTCGACGCCGTCAATGATGTTTCACTGCAAGTGGAAAAAGGCGATATCTATGGAATCGTCGGCTACTCTGGTGCTGGGAAAAGTACATTAGTTCGTTTGTTGAACGGCTTAGAATTGCCGACAGCAGGAGATGTAGTCATTAACGGTCAAAATATTTTGGCATTGAAAAACAAAGAATTGAGAAACTTCCGTAAAAAAATCGGCATGATTTTTCAGCACTTTAATCTATTATGGTCTCGAACGGTGGCGGAGAACATCGAATTGCCATTGGAGTTGGCAGGCGTTGAAAAAGCAAAACGACGGCAACGGGCGCAAGAGCTGATCAAGTTAGTTGGGTTGGAAGGACGGGAAACTGCCTATCCGGCACAATTGTCTGGCGGACAAAAGCAAAGAGTCGGGATTGCTCGTGCATTAGCGAATGAACCAGAAATTTTGCTGTGTGATGAAGCAACGAGTGCGTTAGATCCACAAACAACAGAAGAAGTGTTGGATCTCTTGCTTTCCATCAATAAAAAATTGCATTTGACGATCGTGCTGATTACCCATGAAATGAACGTCATTCGCAAAATCTGCAACAAGGTCGCGGTGATGGAGCATGGGCAGATCGTGGAAGAAGGATCAGTACAATCGGTTTTCCGTAACCCACAGCAAGAAGTGACCAAACGTTTTGTTCAGCAAGATTTGGAACCAGAAGAAGATGTCGAAGAACTACGGCAAGCCTTCTTACGAGAAAATCCGCAAGGACATTTAGTGACCTTGACATTCACGCAAGACAACGCCAATGAACCAGTCATTTCACAAGCAATTCGCCGCTTCCAGATCGATGTCAATGTCGTTTATGGAAAGATCCAACAAACCAATGAAGGCTCCTTTGGCGGCTTGACGGTCTTATTGACAGGTGAAGCAAATGAGATCGAAAAAGCGATCACCTTTTTCAAAGAGCAGCAAGTAGGCGTGGAGGTGATTGAACGTGGATAAGTCATTTGTAGAAACCTATTTTAATTTTGAAAAGGTCGACTGGGCCAATATGCAGCAAGCAACCCTAGACACCTTGTTTATGACTTTCTTCTCCATGGTTTTAGTGGTTGTGATCGGTTTGCTTCTAGGATTGGCGCTTTATTCACTAGGGCGTAAACAAACGGCGGGAGCCAACATTTTCTATAATGTGGTTTCCATCATCAGTAACGCCTTTCGCTCAACGCCATTCATGATTTTGATGGTTTTGATCATTCCCTTTACAACGTTATTAGTCGGTTCGTTCCTAGGGGCAAAAGCAGCGATCCCAGCATTAGTATTATCGGCAGCACCGTTTTATGCTCGGATGGTGGAAATTGCTTTTCGTGAAGTCAATCCTGGTGTGATTGAAGCAGCAGAAGCGATGGGCGCTAGTTACTGGGAGATCATTTATAAGATCGTGATCCCAGAAAGTGTTCCGGCATTGATTTCAGGACTGACAGTCACAACGATCTCAATGATTGGTTATACCGCCATGGCAGGCGCGATCGGTGCCGGTGGGCTAGGCGCTTTGGCTTGGCAAGAAGGATTTCAACGTGGAAATTACACTGTTACGCTTGTTGCAACAGTGATTATTTTAATTATCGTTTTCATTATCCAAGGGGTCGGCGATTTCCTTGCGAAGGCCACCGATAAACGGTAAATGAAACGAAGAACAAAAAGTGGAAAATATGGGAGGAAATGGATATGAAAAAGATTTTTGGTATTGCAACAACCTTATTGTTAACTGCCGCTTTAGCTGCTTGTGGAACGGGCTCAAATTCAGGAAGCTCTGATTCATCTGCGGCTGAGGGAGAATCAACAAAATTAGTGATCGGTGCATCGGTTACGCCTCATGCGGAAATTTTAGAACAAGCCAAACCTTTACTAGCAGAAGAAGGCATTGATCTTGAAATCAAGACCTTCGATGATTATGTGTTGCCAAACAAAGCATTGGAAAATGGCGATATCGATGCCAATTACTTCCAACACATTCCTTACTTGAACAAACAAATCGCAGACAATGGCTATGACTTTGTTAATGCCGGTGCGATCCATATCGAGCCAATGGGTCTTTACTCAAAACGAATCTCTGATATTTCAGAACTAGAAGATGGTGCAACGGTTCTTACTTCCACTTCTGAATCTGACTGGGGTCGTATCCTAACGATTTTACAAGATGCTGACTTGATTACCTTAAAAGACGGCGTTGATACAGAAACGGCAACCTTTGATGATATTGCTGAAAATCCGAAAAACTTAGAATTTAAACATGACGTCGATCCATCTCTTTTGGCGACTGCTTATCAAAACGACGAAGCAGACCTAATTGCCATCAATGCGAACTTCGCATTCGGGATCGATTTGAACCCAGCGGATGATTCTGTTTTATTAGAAGCGGATAATTCTCCTTATGTCAACGTGATCGCTGTCCGCAGTGGTGACGAAGATAGCGACAAAATCAAGAAATTGATTGAAGTGCTTCATTCAGACGAAATCAAAGACTTTGTTGAAGAACAATGGCAAGGTTCAGTGAAAATCGTTGATGCTGACGCAAAATAATTCACTGATAGTAAAATGATTTTAAAAAGAGCGTACCGCTATTCAAGTGGGCGCTCTTTTTGTTGCGGAAAGGCAATGATGGGTTGGAAGAAAGAGACGTCTTGCCAAATGCATTCATAGAGTAAGGGCAACTCGGGATGCTTCTTTAAAAGTTTTTCGTAGTGGGGAAGCTGTGTCAAGAAAGCACGGACCAAGCGTTGTGAACGTTCAGATAAGCGAGGATTTAATGGCGGGTAGACAAATAAATTGCCCTCCAATAATGCCCCCAGCATATGGGCTTGGAAAATTTTCGGCAAAAGAACCTCTAACGGCTGCTCGATTGGATACTGCCTCAAAACTGGGGTGATGATTTGGCATAAGAGGCCAGATTCTTCTGCAGGTACATAGAAAGGCTCCAGTGTTAGAAGCTGTTTCCATAAAAACAAATAGCTGCGTTCACCGACTAAGTAGAAACTTGGAACAAAGTGTTTGGGAAAAACTTGTTGAGTAAACGTGATTGATGTGTTGGGATAAAAAGCAGTTTTCCGTAACTGATGGATTTGTGTCAGCTCCTGAAACGCTTGATTGGGGGAGATAAGCGCTGGGTTTGCTAAGAGGGTAAGGCGAAAAAGCACATAGCGCAGTTGTCGTTCGTTTCCAGTGATTAAAGGATAACTGCGGCGATCGATAGCTAGTTGATAAGGTGCTAAAAAGTTAGAAAAGGATGAAAAGCGCCGATGCAAACTGGATGGGCTGAGATAATAGCGTTTGTAGAGGTCTGCAAAGGAAATAGTCGGCATTTTTAACAAGAGCAAGAGTAGCTGATAATTTACACTTTTAGTGAATAATGCAGCAATCATTTCCATATGGGGGAGGGAGCAACTGGCTGATTGCTGCAAATGACGGTCTGCACGAATGTGCCCTTGTTGTACATCATAGTGGAAGAATGGGTCCTCGTTTAAATGGCTTGACAGCAGCCGACGGATCGTTTTGACAGAGATTTTTTGGGCGGCAGCAGCTTTATTCAAAGGCAGGGGATTTTCGGTTAAAAGTGTTGTGGAGAGTCGCAGCATTTGCATAATATCTTTTTCAAGGATATTTTTCAACATCATGCACCTCTTTCAGCTAAATTTTGCAACTGTCCTTATTATAAGGGAACTTCATTCGTTATTTTCACTCGCAAAAAATAGTCAATAAAACGTAATAAAAAACGATGTTTTTGTCGAGTATTTATTTGAAATTGCTGCTAGACAGAATTAAATGAAAGGAGGTATGCAAAAAAAAACCACCTTCTAAAATAAAAAGGGTGGTTTTTTATATAGGTGTCGTTATAAAAAGAGAATGGCGAATGGGCGTTAACGAGTCTCGCTAGGCAATAAAATCGTTTGCCGCTGCCCATCATCATACACATAGACTTTTTGGGGATACAGGTCGGAATACCGGTAAGGTAGATCAACACCAAGTTCGATTTGACTTTGTGCTTGAGAAAAAAGCAGGGTGACACGACCATGATTGTTTTGGACTTCAAAGGTGAGCAGATTTGTCAACGGAATAAACCCTCTTAAATCAAGATCGATGATCAACCAGATACTATCGATCAATTCGCTAGGTAGTGTTTGAACAATACCGCCAGAAGCGTAACGACTGCGGTGATCATCAAATGTTTCAAACATAATAAACCCCTCCTTCAAGTAGGCTTGCCACTAACATCAAATTTGTCTATTTATCATAATGAAGAACCGTCAAAAATGCAACTACTTCTGCTTTTCTTTTTGGTCAGCGACGCATTTTAACTATTTTTTTAAAAATTTGTTGGGTTGGCTGGACCAAGCTTTCCCAAAGACGTCTTTCAATGGGAAATAGTCAGTTGCAGCATACCAGCTCTTCGTAAGAATGAAAAGGACTCTTGAAGGGAAATCCCTTCAAGAGTCCTACATTTCTTAGAAGTGTCTGTTGATTGAAGACGTGGTCTTAAGAACGGTGTTCTATGATTACTCTTCGTCTTCACCGATAACTGCTGGTTCAGCAGCTTCGCCGGCTTCTTCATCTTCAGAGATTTCTTGTGGTTCAGTAACCGCAACGATTTGTTCTTCTGGATCGGTCACGATCGTGTACTCGTCGTTCTTAGGCAGATCAGCCACTGTTAATGAATCGCCGATCTCTAATGACGTTACATCGATCTCAACACGTTCAGGCAATTTGTCTGGTGTTGCTGATACAACGACTGTATACAAGTTTTGTGCTAGAACACCACCAGCTTTGACACCAGCAGATTCGCCAATTAAGGTTACTTCTGCTTCTACTTCGGTTTCTTCATTCATATCGACAGATAGGAATTCAACGTGGGTTAAATTGCGTGTGAAGGTATCTGATTGATACTCTTTGATCAGTGTATTGACTTTTTTGCCTTCTAAACTGATCGTGATTACGGTATTCAATCCATTTTCACGCAAGATTTTTTCTAATTCTGCTGCATTGACAGCAATCGGTGTGCTTTCTACTTTGTACCCATTGACAATTGCAGGTACTTTTCCTTCGTGACGCAACTTGTTCCGTAAAGAACGTGGGCGAACTTCTCTTTTCGTAACTTCTAATGATACTGACATAACTCAATTCCTCCTAAAATTTTCTCGTTAGTAACGAGATTTTTTAAGCAAATTTTGTTAACTCTGCACATTAAGTGGTACGTGAGTGAAAACACGCAAAAGGGCAGTTGTGTACACAACTGCCCCAGAAAGTTTTGGTTCAACTTTTCTCCACCAGGTCATAACGCTGTGTATGAGAAACTATATTTACTTTACTCTTTAACCTTACGCAAAAAGACAAAGAAAGTCAAATCATTTGAAATCCTGGCAGTTTCCTTTCGCTAGATCCTAAGCTATAATAGCCACTATGGAGAAAAATTTATGCGTTTAGATAAAGTGATCGAGCAACAATTGAATACATCCCGGAAAGAGATGAAACGGTTGTTTCAGCAAGGAAAAGTCTTTGTGGATCATAGGATTGAGCGAAGGCCCGAGCGCAACGTCGATAGCAGCTTGCATCAAATCATGGTTGCGGGGCGGCAGTTGGAAACACAGGAACGCTATTATATCGTCAACAAACCCAAGGGTGTCGTTACAGCCAATCTGGATCAACAGCACCAGACAGTGATCGCTTTGATTGCACCCGAAGATCAACATCCTGAACTTTATGCCGTCGGTCGATTGGATCGGGACACGGAAGGGTTGGTATTAGTTACGACGAATGGTCAGTTAGGCTATGACTTGCTGCATCCCACCAAAAAGGTGACCAAGCGATATGAAGTGGTGGTCAATGACTTGGTGACTCCTGAGGATGTGGCGGCATTTGCTGCAGGGATCACCTTTCATGGTGGTGTCACTTGCAAACCAGCTGCCCTAACGATCATCGATGCCCGAGCGGATCATTCCTTTGTTTCGTTAGAAATTGCTGAAGGCAAGTTCCATCAAGTGAAAAAGATGTTTTTAGCCCGAGGGAAAAAAGTCATTCAGCTGAAACGAACAGCGATGGGTTCGCTGGTTCTACCAGATGATTTAGCAGTGGGCAGTTATCGCTCGCTGACGCAAGAAGAATTAAAAGGACTGGCGGCGCATTTCCGCTGAGAAAGAGGGAGAAAATGAAGTATAAAACATTATTATTTGATGTCGATGACACGATCCTCGACTTTCAAGATACCGAAGATCAAGCCTTAAAAGCACTGTTTGAAGCTCATGGCTTGGAAATGACTCCAGAGCGCAAACAAAGCTATCAAACGATCAATCATGATTTGTGGCAGCAGTTTGAGCAAGGGAAAATCACGAGAGACCAAGTCATCAATGAGCGTTTTGGCTTGTTTTTTGAAACGCAAGGCATTCAGGTCGATAGTCCAGCAGTTGAATTGGCGTACCGAGAATTTCTAAATGAAGGACATAAACTGTTAGACAACAGTGATGAGATCTTAGCGGAGTTGGCGCAGCATTTTGACCTATACGTGGTTACGAACGGGGTTTCTGAAACCCAGTACCGTCGCTTGGAAGATGCCAAATTGAAGCCCTATTTCCGTGATATTTTTGTTTCAGAAGACACGGGTTATCAAAAACCAATGAAAGAATATTTTGACTACGTGTTTGCCCGCATACCAAACGTTAAAAAACAAGAAACAGTCATTATTGGCGATTCACTGACTTCAGATATCTTAGGCGGACAATTGGCAGGGATCGACACGATTTGGTTTAATCCAAAGAAAAAAAACAGTGGTGAGATTCAGCCTACCGTTGAGATCGAACGTTTGCAGCAATTACTTCCTTTATTGCAGCACTGATTCTACAGAAACAGTAGTAATTTGCCGAATTTTCGCTATAATAGAACCAGTGTGAATTTTTTAAGATGAAAGAGGTTAATTGAATGACGAATGGCAAGCCCATTATTATTGGTGTGACAGGTGGATCAGGTAGTGGAAAAACAAGCGTGAGTCGGGCGATCTTTAATCATTTCCCCAACCATTCTATTATGATGCTTGAACAAGACTCCTACTATAAAGACCAAAGTGATCTGAGCTTTGAAGAACGGTTGAACACCAACTATGACCATCCTTTTGCATTTGATACTGATTTGTTGATCGATCACTTGCAGCAGCTGCTTGCATATCAAACGATCGAAAAACCTGTCTATGATTATGTCGCTCATACTCGCAGCGAAGCAACGATCATTCAAGAACCCAAAGAAGTCATTATCTTGGAAGGGATCTTGATTTTAGAAGATGAGCGATTACGTAATTTAATGGATATTAAACTTTATGTTGATACAGACGATGATATTCGGATTATTCGCCGAATCAAACGTGATATGGAAGAACGTGGCCGGACGTTGGATTCTGTGATCGAACAATACTTGACGGTCGTAAAACCGATGTATCATCAATTTATCGAACCGACAAAACGGTATGCTGATGTCATCGTACCAGAAGGCGGCGAAAACCACGTAGCCATTGATTTGATTACGACCAAAGTGGCAACCTTTTTATCCTAAGGTTTCTTGAATCCATCGATTTGAACGTTTCTTTTGAGAAGAAACAACTGGTTCATGTAAAACTGCTGATAAGTGCTCTTTCTTGAAAGATGTTTATCCGCAGTTTTTGATTTTATAAAAAAAACAGTAGTATTCCGACTAATTTTATGGTAAAGTAATCCTCATGCGACGAGTCGAGAAGGTCTAGCATTAGCTGACCAGATTGATAGCAGAGGCACACCGCGTAAGCAACCTACCGGATTTGTAGGGTGTCGGAATATTCCTTTTGTGGAGATAGGGTATTCTACTAGCAATAGTACTGTGAGTGAAAAAAGCTGTGAACAATTTTGTTCACAGCTTTTTTTTGTTTATTTACGTGAGAGAACAGCGATAGATGGTGGAAGACTCTCCCCAAGGGTGGTAGCCAGTGCCGATCGGTTCGAAAGCAAACTGCTCATAAAAAGTAGAAAGATCCGTACATAGATACAGAGAATCAAAACCAGCTCCAGCAGCGCGCTGTTTAGCTGTTTCGATCAAAAGGCGGGCACCGCCTTGGCCACGCCACAAAGGGTCCACATACAAGGCGCAAAGCCAAGGCGTCAAATCCATCCGACTGATGAAGTCGTTGGGGATCAAGCCGCCGCAGCCGATGATTTGATAAGGTCCGTCGGATGCCATCTCATCGTTGACCAGCAGTAGCCATTGCGGCAAAATGCTTGTTGAAAAACTATGGGTCAGGCTGTCTTCATAAACCATGAGGGAATCGGGGCCAGCCCACTGTTTTTGGAAGTAACGGATCGCTTCTGCTAAGTATTCAGGGTGTTCTTTAAGGGTGATGACCTGCATTTTTTTCTCCTTTATCCTTCTTTAGGTAAGCGAATCTGAAAAATAACCCCTCGTGGCTGCAGATCTTTGACCAGAATTTGTCCTTTGTGCTCTTCGACGATTTGCTTGGCGATCGCTAAGCCTAAACCATAGCCGCCGGTCTCCTTGGAGCGAGAACGATCCTCGCGGTAGAAGCGGTCAAAGATGCGAGCTTTCTCTTCATCGGAAATAGTTGGTCCCGTGTTTTTGACCTCGATCAGCCATTGCTTGTTAGAAATCTCCGATAAGAGCGTAATTTTATCACCACTGCTGGTATATTTTAAGGCATTATCTAGGAGAATCACGAGGACTTGATGAATTTTCTTTTGATCAAAGCAAGCGGTCGTTTTGGCAAAATTTTCGACAATAAAATGTTTTTGATCCAGTTCGGCAATTTCTTTGAAAGGTTTGACTAAGTCATCGATAAACGGAACTAATTCGACGGTTTCTTTCGTTAACTGCAGTTGATTGGAATCACTGCGGGCAATCGTTAGTAGATCAGCCGTTAATCCAGTTAGCCGTCGGGTTTCCGCTAACGCTTGTGCAATGCTTTCAGATTCTTCAATGATCGTATGATTGGGCTTGGTAAACAGGCGCTCCAGACTATTTTGAATGATCGTCAATGGTGTGCGCAGCTCGTGAGAAGCATTTTCGACAAATTCTTGTTGTTTCTTCCACGAGGCTAAAATTGGGCGCATGTTCAAGCTGGAAAGCAAGTAGCTGATCCCGATCGAGAGAATCCAGAAAAAAATCATCGATAAAATCAAGATGGTTTGGAAATTGTTCATGGCATTTTTGATTTGATTGGTGTTCGCTAAGACTTGGATATAGCCGACCCCGGCGTCATTGGTTGGGGCTTTGGTGGTGATTGAGCGAAACAAAAGTGTCTCTTCTTCCTCTGACAAGGACTGATCCACCACTGAAAAAGACGTGATACTGTCTAAATGGCTCGTATCTAAAGATAGACTTGCCAATTGTGAAAAACGGCCGCCTAAAGTCTGTTTGTTTAAAATCTCGCCGTCCTCAGACCAGAGGATCAACTGGGTGTTGAAGCGATTGGTACCAGGGATCTTCGGCATTGCACTATCTGGTGGCAATACCTCTAGATTGGATTGTGAAGCGCTGATCTCAGCTTGGATCAAGCGGGTATCTTTGACTGCTTGTTCCAAAGAAATATCGGTTTGACGATAAGCCGATTGGTTGAATAATTGGAGCACGATCGTTCCTAAAAGTAAGAAGACCAAAGCAAAGGCACTGACATTTAGGAGAAAGGAGTGCAGCCGTTGTCTCTTAGAGCGTTCTTTATTCATAGACTAGGCTCCTTGCATAATATAGCCGACATTTCGCAACGTACGGATCTCTTTGTCGATTCCTGTCTGGCGCAAGTGTTTTCGCAGATTGCTCATGTAGACTTCTACGACAGTCAGGGTCGTTTCTGAATCGAACCCCCAGATGCGATCAAAAATCTGTTCCTTGGTCAAAATAATGTTTCTATTTTGTAGAAAATAGAGCAGTAGCTCAAATTCTTTCCCTTGAATCGGTAAAAGCTCCCCTTGATAGCTGACCTCGTTGGTGCCAAGGTTACAGAGCAACCCGTTATATTCCAGTGTATTTTCATTGAACAAACCTAAGGAGCGTTTTAGCAACGCTTTGATCCGCATCAATAATTCTTCCCGATAAAAAGGCTTGGTCAAATAATCATCAGCCCCTTTTTGAAAGCCGGTTACTTTGTCTTCTAAGCCGTCTTTGGCTGTTAAAATCAGGACGGGTGTTTGGAGTCCTTTTTTTCGTAATGCTGAAAGCACCTCATAGCCGTTCATCTCAGGCATCATCAAGTCAAGAATAATCAAGTCATAGATCCCCGTTTCCGCCTCGTACAAGCCTTCACTGCCATCATATGCTTGCGTGACTTCACCGATTTCGCTGACGATCTCTTTCATATTTTCAGATAATGTTTTGTCATCTTCGATTACTAATAATTTAATCATGTTCCCACCTCTTTAAGGATAAGAATAGCACGAATAGCATAAAAAATGCTTAAAAAAACTGTTTTGTCTTAAGCTGCATTTAAGATAGCTGCCGTAAATTCAGTGCATGGATTTCAAGGGAGGAACATTTTATGAAATTAAAAAAAGTCTTTCAAAGAAAAGAGACGAAATATCTATTGACTAAGGAGCAATTTCCAGCATTTCTTGGCGAGTTGCAGCAAAAAATGGCGATCGATGAATATGGGCAACACACGATTATGTCCTTGTATTATGATACCCAGGATTACCGCTTTATTCGTCATTCGATGGACAAACCGAAATACAAAGAAAAATTTCGGGTCCGCAGCTATGGGGTACCGACAGAGCAACAGTTGATTTTTTTAGAGATCAAGAAGAAAGTCAGTGGCGTGGTCTACAAACGCCGCGTTCCGATGCCCTATGCTGACTATTGCCGCTGGTTGCAAACGGGGGTCTTGCCGTCAATGGAGGAAGCCCCGCAAATCGCCGCGGAGATCCACTGGTTATTTAAGAAAAACCCGGACCTGCTACCAAAAGTCTTGATTGCCTATGATCGCCTGTCGCTGTTTGTTGATGATGATAGTGAATTTCGCGTGACGTTCGATCAAAACATTCGCTTTCGCACCTGCGATCTCATGTTAGGTTCCGGTAGTTACGGTGCACTAGTAGCACCGGAAGTCGGAGTGTTGATGGAAGTCAAAGCCCTCGGCTCTTATCCAATATGGTTTGTGGAACTGCTGAACAAATACAGTGTGCGCAAAGGCAGCTTTTCAAAATATGCCCAAACCTATCAACGGCATTTATTCAAGAAGGAGGAACGGTTACATGTTATCTAGTCTATTTTCTGGCGATACGAGCACCCTTGAATGGAGTAGCTTATTGATCTGTATCGCCGCCTCATTGCTTTTAGGATTATTAGTGGCAGCGATCCATATGATCCGCAATGTCTATACGAAAAACTTCGTCATTACCTTGGCAGTCTTACCGATTCTCGTTCAATCGGTGATCATGCTAGTCAACGGCAATCTTGGCACAGGGGTGGCGATCTTAGGTGCCTTCAGTTTGATTCGTTTCCGCTCGGTTCCCGGGGGTTCTAGAGAGATTACCAGCGTCTTTTGGTCGATGGGGATCGGTCTGGCAACTGGGATGGGGTATGTCGGCTATGTTGTCATTTTTTCCATTATCGTGGCGCTTTTCTTGACCCTTTTATATACGATGCCCTTTGGCGATCGACAAGCCACGAGTGAACGGGAACTGAAGGTCACGATTCCGGAAGATTTGGATTATCCACAATTATTCGATGATCTCTTTGAAAAATATACGCATTCTGCCAAACTGACATCGGTTCGAACGACGACGATGGGAAGCTTGTATGAATTGCGCTATCAGTTGCTGTTAAAAGACCAAGCGCAAGAAAAGCAAATCATTGATGAAGTTCGGGTTCGTAATGGCAATTTACCTGTTGTTTTAGGCAAGCTCACCGCTAACCGCGATGAGCTGTAGAAGGAGGAACCTTTTATGAAAAAACTCATTTATCCACTCTTGCTCTCATCGCTGCTCTTAGGCGCTTGCGGGCAAACCGATAGTACTAGCACGAGCAGCAGTTCCAGTTCCGCAGCAGCAGTTTCCGGTTCTGCCGCAGTGACCAACGTTTCAACGACCCTTGATGATTCTGTGGACTATTACGGTAGTTACGAAGAAGAAGATGTTGATGCTTCCTACGATGAGGCAACTGCTACGCAACTTGAATTGAATGGCAGCGACACGACGGCTGTTGATGGCGTTTCAGTGGAAGACCAAACCGTGACGATCACCCAAGCCGGCACCTATGTCGTCAGCGGGTCGTTAAGTAATGGCCAACTGGTTGTCAACGTCAACAAAGAAGAAAAAGTCCATCTGATCTTTGCCGGTGTCACGATCACCAATGAAGACGGGGCGGCCGTCGTCATCGAACAAGCAGAAAAAGTCATCACGACCTTAGCCAGTGATACGACGAATACTCTGACGGATGGCAGCAGCTACACCTTGGCTGAAGGCGAGACAGAACCAGATGCTGCCTTTTATAGTAAAGAAGATTTGTCCATCAACGGCGATGGGACGTTGGTGATCACAGGAAATTACAGCAACGGATTGCGCAGCAAAGATGATTTGGTTTTAGCAGGGGGGACGATTGAAATCACAGCGAAGAACAATGCCATCAAAGGAAAAGATTCCGTGTCGATCTTGGCGGGGAACTACACACTGAACACCACTGAAGGAGATGGCATCCAAGCGAATAATACGGAAGATGCGGAAAAAGGCTACGTTGCGATTGATGGTGGTACCTTTACGATCCAAAGTGGTCGTGACGGGATCCAAGCAGAAACAAATTTAAGCATCCAATCAGCTGATATCACGATCAAAACGGCTGACGGAGCCCAAAGTCAGTCGCTAGTGACGGATGAAAGTTACAAAGGATTGAAAGCTGGCGGTGTGATGACCATCAGCAGCGGCACCTTTACGATCGATAGTGCGGATGATAGCTTGCATGCCAATGATACGATCAACATTGCAGGTGGCACGATCACTGCCAGCAGTGGCGATGATGGGATCCACGCCGACAATGAATTGACGATCTCCGACGGAACGATTTCTATCGAAGAATCCTATGAAGGATTAGAAGCAAGTGTAATCACGATTGCAGGTGGCACGACACACGTCGTGGCTAGCGATGATGGGATCAATGCCGGTGGTGGCAGTGATACGGATGAAACAACGGGACAATTTGGTCAAGACAGTTTTGGCGGCGGCCCTGGCGGCGGCGATACCGCGGATGACAGTAAACAGATCACGATCACTGGTGGAACGTTGGTCATTGATGCCGAAGGGGACGGCCTGGATAGTAATGGCAATGTCACCATGAGTGATGGCGTCGTCATCGTAAATGGTCCAACGACCGGTGGCAATGGTGCTTTGGACTATAACGGCACATTTGAACTCACCGGCGGCGTCTTGTTAGCGGCAGGCACGACCGATATGGCCATGAACGTTAGCGGTGGTAGTCAACAGTCGATCGGAATCAGTTTCGATCAAACCCAATCAGCCGAGACCCTAGTGACCTTAAAGGACAGTCAAGGTCAGACGATCTTGTCCTATGCCCCAAGCAAAAGCTACCAACACGTGGTTCTTTCCAGCCCAGATTTGACCGATAGCAGCTATACGTTGGTCAGTGGTGGGACGAATGATGCACAAGCAGTCTCCGGTTATTATGCTGGCGGAACCCTCAGTGATGGGACAGAGTTAGGAACATTGTCCGTCACGGATACTATCGCTAACTTGACCCAATCAGGTGCAACAGCGACAACCAATCAGATGGGCGGTGGTTTTGGTCGTTAGTTGAAGTTTCACCGATCATCACCAAATGGTTATCAATAAATCGAACAGATCGCAGGCAGTCGTTGCGGTCTGTTTCTATGATTCAAAAAATCAGGAGACGGTTTAAGGTCAATTTAAGCTAGGATCCTTATAGTCGAAAGACAATAAATAGCTATTCAGGAGGAACAAAGATGAATTTTTTGAAACGAGGTCTCCAAAGTTTATGGGCGAAAAAAGGCCGGAGCCTGTTGCTGATCGCCGTATTTTCTGCAATCTTGATTTTTGTATTGGCGGGTCTGACGATTCGCAGTGCGGCACTAGTAGCGACTGAAAATGCCCAGAAAAGTGTTGGCGCAACTGTGACGTTGCAAGCAAACCGCGAGCAGGCTTTTCAGCAAAGGAGCTCTTCTTCTGACAGCGATGACCAAAGCACCCGACCAGATCCAGGGAGTTTTCAATCGACACCAGTAGCGATTACTGATGCCCAAGCGATCGCCGATTTAGACGGGGTTGCCTCATATAGTTTTGAAGTCAGCACCTCTGCTGATGCCGTCAGCGGGATCGAACCGATCTCCAGCAGTGACTCATCGACAGAGTCAGAAGCAACCGACAGCAGCGAATCGGGGCAAATGGGCGGTATGCCAGGAGGAATGCCTGGTGGGAATATGAGTACGGGTGATTTCCAAATCACTGGTGTATCAACTAGTGCGGCGTATACGACTTTTTCGGAAGGAACAGCGACGATCACGGATGGAGAAGGCATTACTTCTGAGGATGAAGGCACGAACCAAGTACTGATCGAATCCTCGTTGGCTGAAGCAAATGATTTGGCAGTCGGAGATACGTTTTCGATCACTGATGCAGAGGACAATGAAGTCGAAGTGACGATCAAGGGAATCTATGAAACGAGTGAAGTAGGCAACAGCATGAGCCAAATGTTCAACTTTCTCAATCCAGCCAACACGATCTTTGCTTCTTATACCCTTGCCAATACGTTGAGCGGCAATGAGGACACCATTGACTCGGCAACCTATACCTTGAGTGATCCGTCTGAGATGACAGCATTCGTGGAAGAAGCGGAAGGGTTGATCGATACAGAAACCTACAGCATTCAAACCAACGATCAAATGTATCAGTCGATGCTGACACCATTGAATAATGTCGCTAGCTTTGCAAAAAATATTATTGTGTTAGTTGCTGCTGCCGGTATCATTATTTTGACGTTGATCGTGATGATGTCGATTCGGGAACGTCGCTATGAGATTGGCGTATTGCTCTCTTTAGGCGAGTCACGGGCCAAAGTGATCCTACAATTTTTCACAGAGATTTTTGTCTGTATGGTGTTTGCTTTAGGGATCGCGGCCGCTAGCGGCAATCTTGTCGGTAATGCCGTCGGAGAGCAATTATTGGCACAACAAACAGAGACAACGACTGATCAAGCAGCCACTGAAAACGCTGGTCCTGGAGGCGGGGAGATGCCGCAAATGGGCGGAAATCGTGGGGGTTCTTTCCCATCCTTCACCCAATCAGCAGAAGTGGAGTCCTTAGAAATCACCGTTTCCCCTCAACAAATTGGTCTATTGGCATTACTCGGTCTAGGGATCAGTTTTGGCTCGATCTTACTCTCTTCCGCGGGCATTTTGCGGTTGAATCCGAAAAAAATCTTGGTTTCTTAGGAGGAACGACATGACATTACGAACAGAACAATTAGGATATTGGTATCAAAGCGAAGCAGAAGCGCTGTTTCGTGACGTTGATTTGACCTTTGAACCTGGCAAGATGTATGCGATCTTAGGTTCCAGCGGATCGGGGAAAACAACCTTCCTGTCGCTGATCACGGGTCTAGATACCCCGAAAGAAGGAAAGATCCTTTACAACGAAGAAACGTTAGCAAAAATCGGATTGCGAGAATACCGCCGCAAAGATGTTTCCATCGTGTTCCAAGCGTATAATCTATTGCCTTATATGTCGGCACTGGACAATGTGATCACAGCCATGGCGATCGCGAAGTCGCAGCAAGCCGATAAAAAGGCCTATGCTTTAGCTAACTTAGCCAAAGTTGGTATCACGGAAGAGCTGGCACTGAAAAAAGTGACCCAATTATCGGGTGGGCAACAGCAACGGGTCGCTATCGTTCGCGCGTTGTGCTGTGAACATGAGCTGATCGTAGCCGATGAACCGACTGGAAACTTGGATGAAACGACATCTAAAGAAATCGTCAAACTATTTCAAGAAATTGCCCATGAGCAAAAAAAATGTATCATCTTAGTGACCCATGAACAAGAAGTAGCAAAGGCTTGCGATGTCGTTTATGAGTTGAAGGAACGAGCATTTTCTAAAATTGAAAGGTGAGCTTTGCATATGGTAACTGCTAGTTAGTGAGACAAAGATCGTCATTCTTATTCCCTCATTGAGCAAGACTGAAATGAAAATACCGCAAAGTCTGCTTGCATCTTCTAGGTGCTCCTCTTACAATAGAAGTAATTGTAAAAGAAGGAACTTTTGAGAGGAGCAAGCAGATGCGGCTTTTTATTGACGGCGACGGTTCGCCGGTGAAAAATGAAGTGATTGAACTGGCTCAGCAGTATCAGCTGCCGGTAGTGATCGTGACCAGTGTCGATCATTATACGACCAAAGACTATCCCGCCCATGTCCACTTTGTCTATGTCGACAAAGGCTCGGATCGCGCGGATTATGAAATCGTGAAGGAGATAGAACCCGGCGATTTTCTCGTCACCCAAGATTATGGCTTAGCCTCGTTAGTCTTGCCCAAAAAAGCACGAGTTTTTCACCATAACGGTACAGAGTATTTGCCAGAAACAATCGATTTTTTATTAGGTCAACGCTATTTAGGTGCGCAGATGCGTAAAGCAGGCAAGCGCACAAAAGGACCGAAGCCCTTTACGAAAGAGGATCGGGAAGCCTTCAAACGAATCTTTGAAAACGAATTGCGACAGACCCTTGCAAAATAAGCACCCTCAAGACCCAGCTTCTGCATGAAACACGGGAATTGAAGGTGCTTATTTATTTCTTACGAAAACGATCATAAAAGTATTTGCCGACTAAAGCTACGATCGCGAAAAATGCCAAGGTATATCCGAAGATCCCCATCTGATGGACGAAGGCTCCTTGTTGCGGGCTGGCGACCACCAATAAGGAAGAGCCAAGGATGACCGCAGCTAGAATAATACCGATTACCAGTCGATTGACCATCTGATCAAAGCGGTCCAATAGCTGTTTTTGTTCGCGGATCTCTAAATTTAACCGGTGTTTACCAGTGGCAAAAGTGTCTAAGACAGCCAAGGTCCGATCAGGAAGATGGCTAAGTGCCCGCAAGCTTTTTGCGGTTGCCAAGGCGCTTTTTTTCACCTCGTCTTCAATACTCAGCTGCTGTAAGAAATATTTTTGTGCAAAAGGCTGAGTGACTTCCATCATTGATAATTCGGGGTCTAAGGCTTTGATCACACCTTCCAAGGTGCCAAAAGCCTTAATCAGCAAGGTGATGTCTCGATGCATCTGCAGTTGGTTATCATGGCAGATCGTGATGACTTCCCCCATCACTTTTTGCAAGTCGATATCCTTTAGCGGCATATTATAGTAGTTTTCAACAAATTTTTGAAGATCCTGATAGAAGGCGACTTCATCAAAGGAACTGCCGCTGCTGTTGCACAAACGCAAGACAGCTTTGCCGACTTCTTGGGTGTCTTGGGTATACAAAGCAATCAATGCATCAGCTAAGCGACTGCGTAATGACTGATCCAAATGTCCCATCATCCCAAAATCTAAGAAAATCACTTGGTAAGGCGGCATAATCGCTTCTTCTTGCCACTTCAATGAATAATCAACACCGCCGAGGACACCGACGCGCTGTTTGACTTGGAATGGTTTTGGTCGGTTGGTTTGATCTGTGAAGACATGTAAAAAAAGATTGCCAGGATGCGGATCAGCGTGAAAGAAGCCATCTTCAAAGACTTGCTTCATAAAGTTTTCGACTAATAGCGTTCCCACTTGTTTTTTCACTGCTTTCACGGACTGATTGTCATAAACGATATCTTGATTGCTGCGGGTCAGCAAGCAGTTCAAACTTTCACCGGCCATGTAATCCATGACTAATACTTTTTGGGTGCACCATTCGGGATAAACTTTTGGCAATGCCAATTGCGGGTTTTGGTGATTGTTACGGTAGAATTCCTGCGCATTTTTCATCTCTTGTAAAAAATTTGTTTCATTGGCAAGGGATCGTCTGACTTCGCTTAACACGCTTTTTAAATCCACCACATTGGCTTCTGGAATTGCACGAACCAACGGTAGAGCCTTTTCAAAAAGATCGAGATCCACTTGAATCGCCGCAATGATTCCCGGATGCTGCACTTTGACGATCACTTCTTTGCCGCTGATCAAGTTTGCTCGGTGGGCTTGTCCGATGGAAGCTGAGGCGACTGGGATTTCATCAAAAGCGGAAAAAACTTCCGTTAGTGGCTGCTGTAGTTCTGCTTCCAGCAGTGCTTTGACCTTGGGAAATGGATCGCTTTTGACATTGTCTTGTAACTGCTTGAAGGCATCAACGAAAGTGCTGGAAAGCAGGTCATTGCGGACCGAAAGCATCTGCCCGATTTTGATAAATGTTGGTCCTAATTCTTCAAACGCTTGACGCACCATTTCGGGATGCTGCTGTTTGCTGATATTTTGAACGACTTTGTATTTCAAAAAGACTTGAAGGATTTGTTTTAATCGTCCTTTTCTAGAAGGAGCAGTTTGTTCTGTCATAGGTCCCACCTCTTTAAACGTGCCGTGATATATTCATAGTACTGACAAAATGAAAAACATTCAACTAACGACTGTGTAAGCTTAAAGAAATTTCTGCAAGATTTAATGCCGGTTGGTCGATTTTGTGCTAAAATGTGGAAGACTTAGTTTGGTAGAATCAATGAATACAGGAGGAAATTCTTTTGAAAATCATTTTATTATACGGGGGACGCAGTGCAGAGCATGAGGTATCACTGTTATCCGCTTTTTCAGTTGTTAATGCTGTATATTATAATTACTACCAAGTTCAATTAGTAATGATCACTAAAGAAGGACGTTGGTTAAAAGGCCCATTATTGTCTGAGGCGCCAACGTCACCAGATACTTTGGCATTGACCAACGAAGAGACCAAAGGGGAAGAAATTTCACCTGGGGCCATCTATGAAGAAGACGCGATCGTCTTTCCATTGCTCCATGGACCAAACGGCGAAGACGGCACGATCCAAGGGTTTTTAGAAACCATCGGAATGCCTTATGTCGGAGCCGGTGTCTTGACTAGTGCCTGCGGGATGGACAAAATCATGACCAAGTACATCTTGCAAGCTGCGGGAATTCCGCAAGTTCCCTATGTACCAGTCTTGAAAAATGCGTGGAAAGAAAATCCGAAAAAGATTTTCGATCAATGTGAAGGCAGTCTGCTTTATCCGATGTTTGTCAAACCTGCCAACATGGGCTCAAGTGTCGGTATCTCGAAAGCCGAGAACCGTGAAGAACTGCAAAATGCGCTACAAGAAGCGTATCGCTATGATACCCGAGCGATCGTTGAACAAGGAATCGAAGCCCGTGAGATCGAAGTCGCTGTTCTTGGAAACGAAGACGTGCGGACCACCATGCCGGGAGAAATCGTAAAAGATGTTGCGTTTTATGATTACAATTCCAAATACATTGACAACCGAATCGAGATGCAGATTCCTGCGCAAATTCCCGAAGAAACACAAGCCAAAGCCCAAGAGTTTGCGAAAAAAGCCTATACGATGTTAGGCGGCAGTGGATTGAGCCGTTGTGATTTCTTTTTGACCAATAAAAACGAGCTCTTTTTAAATGAGCTAAACACGATGCCGGGATTCACTGAATTCAGCATGTACCCATTGCTATGGGAAAAGACCGGATTGCCTTATGGGGATTTGATTGAAGAATTGATCCAATTAGGGATGAATCGTTTCAATCAAAGACGTTCGTTCTTGACCAACGTAGAAGCAACCGAAACGGAAGCAGAAAACGAAAACGAAGCAGAATAAATAGCAGGAAGAAAGCCAGCTCAACTCAAGGAAAATACTTGAAGCGATCTTGTGCTTTCTTTTTTTGTAAAAAAGGAGCGAAACTGATGAATTTTACTGTAAAAGAAGCCGCTGCCGTATTTGGTCAGCCAATTGAAAATGAGACACCACTTGCCTCTGTGGAGTTTGACAGCCGTCTAATCAAAGAAAACAGTCTTTTTGTTCCCTTGGCGGGGACTCGGGATGGACATGAATTTGCCCAACAAGCCAAAGACAATGGTGCGATCGCGACATTGTGGAGTCATCCCACCATACAACCACCGCAAGGCATCCTTGTGATCCCCGTCAAGGATACTGTCAAAGCGTTCCAACAGTTAGCACGAGCCTACAAAGAAAAACTTGCGCCAAAAATCATCGCTATTACCGGAAGTAATGGGAAAACAACCACAAAAGATATGGTAGACGCGGTTATGGCACAAAAATACCAGACCTACAAAACTCAAGGTAACCATAACAATGAACTAGGCGTGCCTTTGACTATCTTGCATGCACCAGAAGATACGCAAGTGTTGATTTTAGAAATGGGAATGGACCATGCAGGAGAGATCGAAGTCCTTTCGCGCTTAGCAGAACCTGATGCAGCGGCGATCACTTTGATTGGCGAAGCCCACATTGAAAACTTAGGGTCCAGAGAAGGGATCGCCAAAGCCAAAATGGAGATCACCGCAGGATTGAAAAAAGACGGCTTCTTTATGATGCCGGCGGATGAACCATTGTTAGACCCCTTTGTTCCTAACTTGACGCAGCCCATTGAAACTTTTGGCTTAACAGAGGGAGATCTGCAAGGAGACATCGTAGAGGAATCGCAAGATCAAACGATTTTTACGGTAGCAGGTACGACTTTTACCTTACCGGTATTAGGCGGTTATAATGTCAAAAATGCCTTGATCGCGATTGGGTTAGGACGTCATTTTGGTGTAGCAGATGAAGCCATCAAGGAAGGCTTGGCGCATTTTCAATTAACGAAAAATCGGACCCAATGGGTAACTGCCGGTAACGGAGCAGCGATTTTGAGCGATATATACAATGCCAATCCGACTGCCATGGGTCTTGTATTGGATAGTTTCCGCAAATTGCCGTTAGAAGGACGACGGATCGCCGTATTGGCAGATATGCTTGAATTAGGACCAGATTCTGCACAAATGCACGAGCAGATGGCCGCACATTTAGATGACTCGTTCCAACTAGTTTTTCTTTATGGCAAAGAAATGCAAGCATTGCAAAAACGACTAGTTCAGTCACCACTGGCTGACAAGGTGCGCTATTTTGCGACAGATGAAAAACCGCAACTGATCGCCTCCTTAAAGGAAACTTTAGAACCTTCCGACAGCTTGGTAATCAAAGGGAGCAATGGCATGGGCTTGAGCGAAGTCGTTGATGCACTAAAAGGAATGTAAAGCGGAGTTGAAATCTTGCTGAAACTTTCAAAACGTGTTATACTTATCTAACGCCGAAAGATGAAGCACAGAATGATTACTGTAAAAAACATTGACGTTTTGAGATAAAATGATGGCTGAGACAAACAACACTTGTTTTAGCCTTTTATAATGCCTTCGTGAAGCGGTTTTTCGGTACCGAGAGAAAGATAAGAGTAAATGGGACTACTCTTGTGTTTCTGAAGAACTAACCTACGCTTCGATGATAGAAAAACAGGCATCGAAAAGATGACCAGCCTAGGAGGATCCATTTGAAATTTAAAGATCTAGAATTATCCAACGAATTATTGACTTCTGTTGAGCGTGCCGGCTTTGAAGAAGCAACACCCATTCAAGAAGCAACGATTCCATTAGCCTTAGCAGGCAAAGACGTGATCGGTCAAGCACAGACCGGTACTGGTAAAACCGCCGCATTTGGTTTGCCAATGTTAGAAAAAATCGACCCAGCGAACCATCAACTACAAGGATTAGTGATTGCCCCAACCCGTGAATTAGCGATCCAAACCCAAGAAGAATTGTATCGTCTTGGTAAAGACAAAAAAATTCGCGTTCAAGCAGTTTACGGTGGAGCCGATATCGGCCGTCAAATCCGTCAATTAAAAGATCGTCCCCATATCGTAGTTGGTACGCCAGGACGTATGTTAGACCATATCAACCGCCACACCTTAAAATTAGGTACGGTTGAAACGCTTGTATTAGATGAAGCAGACGAAATGTTGAACATGGGCTTCTTGGAAGATATTGAAAAAATCATCAGCCAAGTGCCAGATGTTCGTCAAACGTTACTATTTTCAGCAACAATGCCGCCAGCAATCAAAAATATCGGCGTGAAATTCATGAAAGAGCCTGAACATGTTCAAATCAAAGCCAAAGAAATGACCGCTGATTTGATTGATCAATATTATGTTCGCTCAAAAGATTATGAAAAATTCGATGTCATGACTCGTTTGTTGGATGTGCAATCACCAGAATTGACGATCGTTTTCGGTCGTACGAAACGTCGTGTTGATGAATTGGCACGTGGTTTAGAAGCTCGTGGCTACAAAGCTGAAGGCATTCATGGGGACCTTTCTCAACAAAAACGGATGAGCGTTTTACGTTCATTTAAGAGTGGTCAATTAGATATCTTAGTTGCCACAGACGTAGCAGCTCGCGGATTAGATATTTCTGGTGTTACACACGTTTACAACTACGATATCCCTCAAGATCCTGAAAGCTATGTTCACCGGATCGGACGTACAGGTCGTGCCGGAAAAGGCGGAATGTCAGTGACTTTCGTTACACCAAACGAAATGAGCTACTTGCATGTCATTGAAAACTTAACGAAAAAACGGATGACACCAATGCGCCCACCAACCGAAAAAGAAGCATTTAAAGGTCAATTAGGTGCCGCAATCGAATCTGTTGAAACAAAATTGGATGAAAATGGTTTGGATAAATACTTGCAAGCAGCCGACGATCTTTTGGAACGTTATTCTGCACAAGATTTAGCAGCACTGCTTCTAAAAACAATGGCGAAAGATCCAGCTGATTTAGAACCAGTCAAAATTACACCAGAACGCCCATTACCTCAAGGAAAAAAATCATTCAATAAAAACGGACGTCGCAGCAATAACAGCAATGGCGGCAATCGTAACCGCAAAGAAAACGGTGGGAACCGTGGCGGCGGCAACGGCAATAAAGCCCGTGGTAACTATTCAAAAGATGGTGCCCGTAAAAACAATCGCCGTAGCAACGACAAAAAACGCGGTTTCGTTATCAGAAATAACCAAGACTAATTGAGTTTGTGGACCTTGTAAGGAAACTTGCAAGGTCTTTTTTATATAAAAAACAAATACGAGCAATTGAAAATCTTAATCTCCGTATAAACTCGTCAGATTTGAATGGTAATTCGCCATTTTTTTGGTAGAATGGTAACTAGCTAAACAAGGGCCAATTCCAATTTGGAAACCCCTATCTTAAGTAAAGGTAGCGAGAAGAATGATTAAAGGAATCGGAATCGATGCAGTCGAGCTGCCTCGAATGAAAGAATTAATTGAAAAAAAACCTCAGTTTATAACGCGTATTTTAACAGAGAAGGAAGCAAAATTATTTGCCCGTTTGCCCCTGAAACGTCAGGTAGAGTTCATCGGGGGGCGCTATGCCTGCAAAGAAGCGTTCTCCAAAGCTTGGGGGACGGGGATCGGCAAAGTTTCTTTTCATGATATTGAAGTCTTGACCAATGAATTCGGTGCACCGATCGTTACCAAAGCACCGCACCCTTTAGAAAAAACGTTTGTCAGTATCACCCATACAAATGATACTGCCTTTGCACAAATTATCTTAGAAGTATCGGATAGTGAGTAACCTGAGTGGAAGTCGTCACTTGGTGAAAAAACTACGATACTTTATGGACGAACAGCCGACTACATAAAACCAACTTAATTTGTTTGTCTGATCAAGCATTAGTAGAAAGAAGGAACTGGAAATGGTGGTTGCTTACCATAGACCAACGAAAGCGATTATTGATACGACCGCGATTACCGAAAACATCAAAAATGAGATTGCTCACTTACCAAGCGAGACGTTTCTTTTTGCGGTGGTAAAAGCCAATGGGTACGGGCACGGAGCGGTACAAACTGCTCAAGCAGCCAAAGAAGGCGGTGCAGCCGGTTTTTGCGTTGCGACGATCGATGAGGCAATCGAATTGCGAGAAGCAGGAATCACTGACCCGCTGCTGATTTTAGGGGTTGTGAACGTGCAAGATATTCCCTTACTTGCAGAATACGATTTTTCTTTTCCAGTCGCTTCGATGGACTGGTTGGTAGAAGCCGGTACTTATTTGGAAGAGAATCCTATAAAGACACCGCTTAAAGTACATGTCAAAGTGGATACCGGCATGGGGAGAATCGGTTTTTTGACCCCAGAAGAAGTGCTTCAAGCCGTTCTTTGGTTGGAAACTCATCCCACATTTGATTGGGAAGGAATCTTTACCCATTTCTCCACAGCCGATCAAGCTGATACAACTTATTGGGAAACACAGCACCAGCGGTTTAAAGAAGTCTTAACTGTTTTGCCTTATTTGCCGACATATATACATACAGGCAATAGCGCGACCTCCTTGTGGCACAAAGAGGCCGTTGGGAATATGGTCCGTTTTGGGATCGCGATGTATGGATTGAATCCGTCAGGTCATGCATTGAAGGAACCATTTTCCTTAAAACCAGCCCTTTCACTTGTTTCTGAACTGATCCAAGTGAAATTACTTGAAAAAGGAGCGGGGATTGGCTATGGTGAGACATATATCACGCCCCGTCAGGAATGGATCGGCACTGTGCCTATCGGTTATGCGGATGGCTGGTTACGAAAAATGCAAGGCTTCTCACTCTTAGTAGAAGGCGAACCTTGTGAAATCGTCGGTCGGGTGTGTATGGATCAACTGATGATTCGTTTGCCGCGAGCCTTTGCTGTCGGTACAACGGTCACGTTGATTGGTGAGAATCATGGGAAACGAATTACGATGCAGGATGTTGCAGACCAGTTAGAAACGATTCACTATGAAGTAGCGTGCACCCTCTCAGCAAGGGTTCCGCGAGAATATAAAAGTTAGGGTGGTCCTATGGTAAAAAGGGGAGATATTTATTTTGCCGATCTTTCACCAGTCGTTGGATCGGAGCAAGGCGGAATACGACCGGTCTTGATCATTCAAAATGACTTGGGCAATCACTTCAGTCCCACCGTGATCATTGCGGCGATCACGGCAAAAATGGCGAAGCCGAAATTACCAACCCACATTGGGATTTCCGCTTCTTGCACAGGGATTGGCAAAGACTCCGTCATTTTGATGGAACAGATCCGCACGATCGACAAAAGTCGGTTGAAAGAAAAAGTTTGTCATTTAGACGATAAAGTGATGTGTGAAGTCGATGCTGCTTTGATGATCAGTATTGGTGTGGAGCCGACCTTTGCTACATCAACGATCGAGGTGTAAGACAAGCAATGGGGTATGTAGTATTAATAGTAGTTGTCATTTTATTGATTCTCTTTACTTATAAACATATTCGCCGTTTTCTTTCAGAAACCAAAAAGCGCAACGAAACCATGGAACAAGGGTATTACCTTGTCAGTCATACATATGAAGAGAAACGGGAACAGACCCATTATTACGGCGTTTTTCAACAAGGAGACAAAGAACTGATATTAGAAATGTCACTCCAGCTTTATTTACAGCTACAGCCACCGCAACGGGGGATGTTGACCGCCAAAGAAGGCCGAGTCCTTTCTTTTGAAGGGTGATCATGTGAAGAAAGCAGTGCCCATGAGAGAGTATCTCTTCAAGGAAAAGCAAACAAGCAGGAAAGAGCTGCTCCATTTATTTCACAGGAGTTGGTCCATTCACTGCTTGTTTTTTATGACTAAAATGTTTGTGAGAGCTATTTCAAGCAAGATGGCGTGATGGATGGGAACATTGAGCATCGAAAAAATGATCAACCAGCGCAGTAGAGCAACGGTTTTGCTTTGACAAACAACCAAGGTACGGTTGCTTTTCACAAAGAATTCAGTTATAGTATGTAGCGACTAGTTTGAAAAGAGGGAAAAAAGTGAACCCATCGATTTATGGACTTACCAAATCAGATCTATCTTTGTGGATAACTGAACAAAATGAAAAGAAATTTCGAGCCAACCAAGTGTGGGAGTGGCTCTATGAAAAACGAGTAACCAGCTTTGAAGAAATGACCAATTTACCGAAACCTTTGATTGAGAAACTGACGGCAGCCTTTGTGATCAATCCCCTGAAGCAGATGGTGGTACAAGAAGCCAGTGATGGGACCGTCAAGTATTTATTTCAATTGCCCGACAATCACATGATTGAAACGGTCTTGATGCGTCAAGAGTATGGCATGTCGGTTTGTGTGACGACCCAAGTCGGTTGCAACATCGGCTGTACCTTTTGTGCCAGTGGGTTATTAAAGAAACAGCGGGATTTAACAGCAGGCGAGATCGTGGCTCAAATCATGTTAGTACAACACTATTTTGATGAACGCAACGAGGGAGAACGGGTCTCTCACGTAGTCGTCATGGGGATCGGCGAACCCTTTGATAACTATGACAATGTGATGCATTTCTTGCAGATTATTAACGACCCAAAAGGTTTAGCGATCGGTGCGCGGCATATTACCGTGTCAACCAGCGGCTTGGCGCATAAAATCAAAGAGTTTGCGGAGAACGGCTTGCAAGTGAACCTAGCGATTTCGCTGCATGCCCCAAATAATGAAGTCAGAACCTCCATGATGCGGATCAATCGGAGCTTCCCGATTGAAAAACTGATGGCAGCGGTCGATTATTATTTAGAAAAAACCAATCGTCGCATCACGTTTGAGTATATCATGCTGGATCATGTCAACGACCGACCGGAACATGCCCGTCAGTTGGCAGCATTATTGAAGGATAAAAAGAAATTGTCTTATGTCAACTTGATTCCTTATAACCCAGTGAGTGAGCATGACCAATATGCTCGAAGTAAAAAAGCCGATGTGTTAGCTTTTTATGACATTTTAAAGAAAAACGGCATCAACTGTGTGATTCGTAAAGAACATGGGACAGATATCGACGCAGCATGCGGACAGCTGCGAAGCAAACAAATGAAAAAAGAAGCTTCTGCTTCTTAAACAAAAAAAACCAAAAGAAGGACTGCACAAGCGCAGTTCTTCTTTTGGTTTTTTATTATCTAAGCAATTAAAAAACGCCTTAAAGAAAGCGTATTCCTGTAAAGAAAATTCAAAAAATATTGTTTTACAAGAAAAAAATAGATTATACTAAAAGCTGGTATTCATTAAAAATAACTTACTGTGAAAGGATGATTTGATGGAATGGATTAAATTAATTGGTATTCTAGTTATTTTAGTCGGCTTTTTGCTGAAGCTAGATACTATTGCTGTCGTAATCGTTGCTGGTTTTGTCACCGCGCTTGTATCGGGAATTTCTGTTGTTGATTTTTTAACAATGTTAGGAGAAGCGTTTGTCAATAATCGACTCGTGACACTGTTCTTGTTGACATTACCAATGGTCGGCTTGTCGGAACGTTTTGGCTTGAAACAGCAGGCCGTCATATTGATTGAAAAAATCAAAGGCTTGACACCAGGGAAGTTTTTGAGTTTGTACTTATTTATTCGGGAACTTGCTGGCTTTTTCTCTATTCGGATCCAAGGACATACGCAATTTATCCGCCCAATCGTTAACCCGATGGCGCAAGCTGCTGGGGAAAATAAATTTGGGGAACTGGATGAAAAAGATCAGGAAAAAATCAAAGCTCGGGCTGCCGCTAATGAAAATTTCGGGAATTTCTTTGCCCAAAATACCTTCGTGGCTGCTTCTGGTGTGCTGTTGATCGTAGGAACGTTGCAATCACTTGGATATGATGTGGCAGCTAGTTCGATCGCGCAAGCATCATTGCCGATCGCATTGATCGTCTTAGTTATTGCCACGTTATCGAACTTGCTCTTTGATCGCAAATTAGCAAAAAAATATGGCAAGAAGGAGGAGAAATAGATGGAAGGAATCGTTAACGGATTACTAGAATTCTTTTATATCTTGATTGGGCTGCTGTCGATCATGACGGCTGTCCGGGTTTTTCGTGAAGCAGACCATCCTACACGATTAGGCACCTCTGCCTTTTGGTTACTGCTAGGGGTCGTCTTTGCTTTCGGAAATTTTTTGCCGTATCTTGTGGACGGAATTTTGATCGTTTTGATGGGCTGTTTGACCTTCTTCAAACAAGTACAGATCGGTAAAATCGTCGACGTTGATGATGAAAAAGCCGAAGCGTCAGCAAAACGGATCGGTAGTACGATCTTCGTACCATGTATCAGCTTGGCATTGATCGCTGTGGTGATTTCTTATACACCATTAGGGGGCCAAGTGGGGATCGGGATCGCGTCGATCTTAGCACTCTTGTTGGCAGTCGTGCTAACTTCCGCTAAACCAAAAACAGTGTTAGACGATTCCGACCGGATGCTTCGCCAAGTCGGAACTGCCGGTATCTTGCCGCAGTTATTAGCAGCACTAGGTGTCATTTTTAACGCTGCTGGTGTTGGTGATGTGATTTCTCAAGGAATCTCTGGCGTCGTGCCAGAAGGCAATCGTTTTATCGGTGTCGTGGCTTACTGTTTAGGAATGATGATCTTTACTATGATCATGGGAAATGGCTTTGCAGCATTTACCGTTATAACTGCCGGTATTGGCGTACCTTTCGTAATGGCGCAAGGCGGCGATCCAGTTGTTGCTGGCGCTTTAGCAATGACCGCTGGTTTTTGCGGCACGTTGCTGACCCCGATGGCAGCCAATTTCAATGCACTGCCAGTGGCTTTGTTAGAGATGAAAGACCCTAATGGTGTCATTAAAGCACAAGCCCCAATTGCTTTATTATTGTTAGTGATCCACATCGCTTTAATGTACTTTTGGGCATTTTAGTGGTAAAACAGAGATGGAAGGATGATGGAAATGAAACTATTAATTACCGGATTTGATCCATTTGGCGGAGAAGCAATCAATCCTGCCTTAGAAGCAGTGAAATTACTGCCAGATACAATTCATGGTGCACAGATCGTGAAAGCAGAGATCCCCACTGTATTTGGGAAATCAGCGGCGATCGTCGAAGAGAAAATTGAAGAGGTCCACCCAGATGTCGTCTTAAACATCGGTCAAGCGGGCGGCCGGTTTGCCATCTCACCAGAACGAGTGGCAATCAATGTGGATGATGCCCGGATTCCTGATAATGAAGGCAATCAACCCGTCGATGAAGCGATCCAAACAGAAGGAAAGCCTGCCTACTTCACACAACTGCCAATCAAAGCAATGGTAGAAAATATGAAAAAAGCAGGAATACCTGCAGCCGTTTCTAATACTGCTGGAACTTTCGTCTGCAACCACATCATGTATCAAGTACAATACATGATCGATACAAAATACCCTGAAATGAAAGGCGGTTTTATTCACGTGCCATTTATTCCTCAGCAAGTCGTCGATAAAGCAGGACAGCCTGCAATGAGCATCGAAGACATCGCCAAAGGATTAACTGCAGCAGTGGAAGCTATCGTTGATTATTCCGACAAAGAAGATTTAAAAGCGATTGGCGGCGCGATCCATTAATCATTGAAGGACATCCTTTCGAGGACAAAACAAAAGTTCTTAAAATGAAAAGACCTGATCAGTAAGCATGCGATCAGGTCTTTTTTGTCTGAATTTGATAAGAAATCATCCTTGTTTTCTGCATGTTTACTTTTCTATCAGACATTTCTCATTTTGATGACTGAAATGAAAAAAGCAGACAGAAAATGAATGTAAGTTACATTTAACCGTGTTTTTTTATTATTTTTTTCGCTTTATTTCTTATAAATAAAGAAAGGAAAAATAGCATTTAACGAATGTTTGATGAGAGTAAGGTAAGTAAATACCAAGAAAACTTTCTTCCAAAGGTGTTTTTTATCGAAAAAGGGATTGCTTTTTTAATAATTATTAATTAAAATCTTATCTAACTTCAGAAATCGAATGATTATTCTGAAAATTAATTCAATTAAGGGGTAGGACAGGATGAAAAATAAATGGGCCTATGGTTTAGTAGCTGTGTGTGGCGTGGTGTTAGCCGGCTGTACAACAGGCGGAACAAATAGTTCAAGCAATGACACAGCAACTAGCGGCGATAGCAACGCAGAACAAGTATTTAACGTAGTGGTTTCACAAGAAATGCCAAGTGCGGATCTTTCATTAGCAACCGATACGATCAGCTTCAGTGCATTGAACAATGTATATGAAGGACTGTATCGTTTGGATGCTGACAGCACACCACAACCTGCTGGTGCAGCTGAAGCAGCTGAAGTCAGCGAGGATGGACTAACTTACAAGATCAAATTGCGTGAAGATGCGAAATGGTCAAATGGTGACCCTGTTACAGCAGCGGATTATGTTTATGGCTGGCAACGGACGGTCAAACCTGAAACTGCATCAGAATATGCGTATCTATTTTCACCAGTCAAAAATGCGGATGCCATCACAGCTGGCGATACGGATCCATCAGAGCTAGGCATCAAAGCAGTGGGGGATTACGAATTAGAAATCACCCTAGAAAAAGCAACACCTTACTTTGATTACTTATTAGCATTCCCATCATTCTTCCCACAAAATCAAAAAGTAGTGGAAGAAAATGGCGATCAATATGCATCAACAAGCGACAATGCCGTTTATAATGGACCATTTGTCCTGACTGGTTTTGATGGACCAGGAACGGATACAGAATGGGCTTATGAAAAGAACGATCAGTATTGGGACAAAGACACTGTTAAATTACAAACGATCAACGTAAGCGTCGTGAAAGAATCCTCAACTGCCTTGAATCTTTTCCAAGATGGTCAAGCAGATGATGTCATCCTAACAGGTGAACTGGCGCAACAGATGGCTAACGACGAAGCATTCGTTTCTCAACCAGAAGCAACGACTTCTTACTTAGAATTGAATCAACGTGATGAAGATTCACCTTTCCGTAACGAAAATTTGCGTAAAGCAATCTCTT
Organism: Enterococcus sp. NPDC086594; assembly: GCF_044746145.1. Lineage (NCBI taxonomy): Bacteria > Bacillati > Bacillota > Bacilli > Lactobacillales > Enterococcaceae > Enterococcus > Enterococcus sp. NPDC086594. Next base: position 784,645 of record NZ_JBIVBP010000001.1, on the reverse strand, counting down.
ATGCGATCGACCGTGATGCCTTAGTAACATCGATCTTAGGTGATGGTTCAATTGCTTCAAGTGGTTTGGTTCCAGAAGGCATGACTTTCAGCCCTGGCGATCATACAGACTTCACAGAAGCAGCTGGCAGCGTCATTAGCTACGATCAAGAGAAAGCAAAAGAATATTGGGAAAAAGCCAAAGAAGAATTAGGAATCGATTCATTAGAATTTGATATCTTAGCTTCTGATACAGACTCAACCAAGAAAATCATTGAGTACTTGCAAGACACGATCGAAAAAACATTGGACGGTGTGAAAGTCACGTTAAGTCCAGTTCCATTCTCTGTTCGTTTGGATCGTTCAAATGCGGGTGATTTTGATACAGTAATGGGCGGTTGGGGTGCTGACTATGCCGATGCAAGTAGCTTTACTGACTTGTTTACGACAGGTAACTCATACAACCGTGGTCAATGGAGCAGTGAAGAATACGATGCAGCTGTAAAAGCAGCAGGTACGACCAATGCCAATGACCCTGACAAACGTTGGGAAGATTTAGTCAATGCAGAAAAAATCATTATGAATGAACAAGGTGTCATTCCAGTTTATCAAAAAGCGGAAGCACATTTACGTGCAACAAAAGTCAAAGGTGTTGTTGCTCACGCAGCGGGCGCACAATACGACTACAAGTGGACATCAATCGAATAATCACGAGTAGTTGACTTGAAATGCCGAAGAAAAGGCTGGGACAATTTCTTGTCTCAGCCTTTTGCTTCTCATTTCAATGAGTAAAAATATAAGAGTGAAATTAACTAGTAGCAATCATTAAAAAGAGCAATGAAAGGAATAACAAGAAGACACCAGGCCATAACCAAAAGGCGTAACTCTGTTTGCCGACTTGGGATAATTTCAGATAATCTGTTTTATTTTTGGAAAAAGCTTTCTTCATGGAATATTGAAAATGGTCAAAGAAACCAGAAGCAAATACCCATAAAAAACCGCCAATGATCAAAAAGAACAGCGCCCACAAGAAAAGGGCATCTGAAAGAGCTGCTATGGAAAATTCATTTTTTATGGCTAACCATCCGCCAGAAATTGCGAGGCATAGGAGGGGTATGAGCCCACTACTTTTTTTTATTTTCATGATCTGACTCCTTTTTAATGATTCGTACTATGTTAATTTACATAATTATTGAATAGAAGTCAAAATACTTAAGGGGGAAACTGCGTGAACAGCTTTTTGAAATATTTATTGAAACGAGTGTTCTACATGGTCTTAACATTATGGCTGATTGCCACGATCACCTTTTTCTTGATGCAATTTTTGCCAGGAACACCATATACGAATGCTGAAAAATTAAGTCCAGAACAAATTGCCTTGCTAAATGAGCAAGCAGGATTGGACAAACCGATCATTACCCAATATTGGCTTTATTTGACCAATCTACTAAAAGGTGACTTTGGGATCTCTTTCCAATTTAAAAACCAGCCAGTAGCGAATTTATTATCAGGAAGAATCGGACCTTCACTGCAACTAGGACTACAAGCGATCATCTTTGGTACCTTCTTTGGGATTATTTTAGGAACGATCTCTGCAATGAAGCAAAATACTTGGGTCGACACAACGTCTACCTTAGTGGCGATCTTAGGGCGTTCGATCCCTAACTTTGTCTTTGCCGTTTTGCTGCAATATATTTTTGCCATCAAACTAGGGATCTTGCCGATTGCCAAGTGGGAGACCTTTGCCAGCACGATCTTACCGACCGTCGCCTTAGCGATGTCGCCGTTAGCGGATTCCGCTAGGTTTATTCGAACCGAGATGGTGGAAGTGCTGCATAGTGATTATGTCGAGTTGGCACGAGCAAAAGGTTTGAGCCGCTGGGAAATTGCCTTCAAGCACGGTTTGCGGAATAGTTTGATTCCGTTATTGACGTTGTTAGGACCGCTAGCTGTCGGTTTGATGACTGGTTCCCTTGTCGTAGAAAATATTTTTGCGATCCCGGGTATCGGTGAACAGTTCGTAAAATCAATCATGACCAATGACTATCCGACGATCATGGCGGTAACGATCCTTTATTCCGCAATGTTGGTCTTTGTGATTCTTGTTGTTGATATTTTATATGGAATCGTTGATCCGCGGATCCGAGTTTCAGAAGGGAGTCGTGGCTAATGGCAGAGAAACCTTACACAGCAAATGATGTTGCTGCCATCGATGCAGCCAAATTTCAACCGTTACAAAAAAATACCAATGAAGAGCGTGAAGCGATCGCAACCCCCTCATTAACCTTTTTCCAAGATTCGTGGCGTCGTTTGAAAAAGAACAAAGCCGCTGTTTTCTCAATCGTTTTGTTGCTGATCATTATTACGATCTCAATCATTACCATTTTTGTCTCGCCACATGATCCGACCGCGCAAAATGTGACCTTTACAAATCTGCCGCCGAAAATTCCCGGTATCAACATCAATGGCTTAAACGGCTATGCGATGGTGGGAGGCGAGCTAGTAGATAAGTATGCAGCTGCCAATGTACCTGACGGGACATATTTCCTTTTAGGAACGGATGGATTAGGTCGTGACTTATTGAGTCGTCTATTTGTAGGGACACGTATCTCCTTATTGATTGCGTTTATCGCAGCGATGCTAGATATCATCTTTGGTGTAACCTATGGTTTGATCTCTGGTCTTTTAGGTGGACGAATCGATAATGTGATGCAACGTTTCCTAGAAATCTTATCAGGTATTCCCAACTTAGTGGTAATGATCTTAATGCTGGTAGTTTTCGAACCTGGGATCTTCTCGATCGTGGCAGCAATGGCGATCACTAACTGGATTCCAATGGCGCGGATCGTACGGGCCCAAACAATGAAACTAAAAGATCAGGAATTCGTTTTAGCCGCAACAACGCTGGGGGAAAGCCGTCTCAAGATTGCGATGAAACACGTATTACCAAATATTTCCAGCGTGATCATCGTACAAATGATGTTCAGTATTCCCTCGGCGATTTTCTTCGAGGCCTTCCTAAGCTTTATTGGGCTAGGATTAAAACCACCTTCAGCATCTTTAGGGATGCTACTAAGCGATGGCTACAAAACCTTCTTGTTCCTGCCTTACCAAATGTGGGTACCGGCTGTGACCTTGTCTGTGATTATGATTGGGTTCAATTTGCTGGCAGACGGTTTGCGTGATGCCTTTGATCCGAAAATGAAAGAGTGATTGCTATGAAAAAAGTCTTAGAAGTGAAAAACTTAGAAATTTCTTTTGACACCTTTGCTGGGAAAGTCCAAGCGATCCGCGATGTCAGTTTCGATCTATACAAAGGAGAAACCTTGGCGATCGTGGGCGAATCCGGGAGCGGCAAGTCCGTGACAACCCGCAGTATCATGGGGTTATTAGCCAGCAATGCCAATGTCGATAATGGCCAGATCCTCTTCAATGGGACGGACATTTTGAAAAAATCCGAAAAAGAACTGCAAAAAATCCGTGGCAAGGAAATCGCCATGATTTTCCAAGATCCAATGACTTCACTAGACCCAACGATGCCGATTGGCAAGCAAGTGGCAGAGTCATTGATGAAGCACAACAAAATCAGTAAAAAAGAGGGCTTGCGACAAGCGTTGGAATTACTGAACCTTGTCGGCATCCCGAATGCTGAGAAACGCTTGAAAAATTATCCGCATCAATTTTCGGGTGGTCAGCGGCAGCGGATCGTTATTGCGATCGCGCTGATCTGTTACCCACAGATCTTAATTGCAGATGAACCGACGACTGCATTGGATGTAACGATCCAAGCACAGATCTTAGAGTTATTAAAAGATATTCAGAAGAAAATCAATTCGTCCATCGTCTTTATCACCCATGACTTGGGTGTCGTTGCCAATGTGGCTGACCGAGTAGCCGTGATGTATGGTGGGAAAATCGTCGAAGTGGGCACCGCAGAAGAAATCTTCTACAACCCGCAACATCCATACACCTGGGGCTTGTTGGGTTCGATGCCAACGTTAGAAGGGACAGGCGATCGTTTGTACGCGATTCCTGGTTCACCGCCGGATCTGTTGGACCCGCCAACCGGGGACGCTTTTTATCCACGAAACGAATTTGCTTTGCAGATCGATGCAGAACAGCAACCGCCGTTCTTTGATGTTTCACCGACCCACAAAGCAGCAACTTGGCTGTTAGCGCCGCAAGCACCGAAGGTAACTCCGCCGGATGAGATCTTGATTCGCTGGAAAAAATTCCAAGAAAAAAATACTCAGGCATCTGTCTAAAGGAGGAGAAACGGTTGGAAAAAGTTTTACTTGAAGTAAAGAATCTCAAACAATATTTTAACGTTGGCCGCAAAGACGAAGTCAAAGCCGTCGATGATATCTCCTTCCAAATCTATGAAGGAGAAACCTTTGGTCTAGTAGGTGAATCCGGAAGCGGAAAATCGACCACTGGACGGACGGTGATTCGTTTGAATAATCCTACCGGAGGCGAAGTTCTTTTTGATGGACAAGATGTTATGAAAATCAAAGGCAAGAAACCGCTGGCTGATTTTCGCCGGGAAGTTCAAATGGTCTTCCAAGATCCTTATGCCTCCTTGAATCCACGGATGAAAGTTCGCGACATTATTGCCGAAGGGATCGATATCAACGGATTAGCTAAAAATGAAAAAGAACGCAATGATCGGGTGGATGAACTCTTGCGAACCGTCGGACTAAACCCAAGTCATGGGACCCGTTATCCTCATGAATTTTCAGGGGGACAACGTCAGCGGATCGGAATCGCCCGAGCATTAGCCGTCGATCCAAAATTCATCATTTGTGATGAACCGATCTCGGCATTGGATGTTTCGATCCAAGCCCAAGTTGTCAACTTGCTGCAAGATCTGCAAGAAGAACATAAATTGACGTACTTGTTTATCGCCCATGATTTATCGATGGTCAAACACATCAGCGATCGGATCGGCGTGATGCACAACGGCAAACTGCTAGAAGTAGGAACCAGTGATGAAATCTATCATTACGGGGTCCATCCGTATACTGAAAGTCTTTTATCAGCGATTCCGCTGCCAGATCCTGACCATGAGCGTCAACGCAAACGGATCAAATACGTCAGCGAACCAAACGATAACCAAGAACGAGCAATGGAAGAGATCGCACCAGGACATTTCGTTTATGCCACGAAACAAGAAGCCAAGATCTACCAAGAAAAGTTAGCACAAAAAAAGGGGAACTAGCGTCAAAGGTATAGGGAGTGTTAGGAGGAGATGAAACTGGGTGTTTTAAAAGCATACAAATTTCGGATCTATCCTAATGGACAGCAAAAACAGTTTTTCATCGAAACCTTCGGCTGTGTTCGGTTTACGTACAATCAACTGCTGGAGGCGAAGATGGAGGAGCTGGCCAACAATGAAGCAAAGCAAGGGTTGACGCCAGCCAAACTAAAAAAGGAGTATCCTTTTTTGAAGGAGACCGATAGTTTGGCATTGGCGAATGCACAAAGGAATCTGGACCGAGCGTTTCGAAATTACTTCCAAAAGCGGGCTGGCTTTCCAAAAATGAAAACCAAAAAAAGTATTTGGCAATCGTATACTACGAATAATCAGCAGCACACCATTTACTTTGAAGAGGATCAAATCAAGCTGCCAAAGCTCAAAACACTGGTTCCAGTAAAAAAGCATCGGGAAATCAAAGGGAAAATCAAATCGGCAACGATCTCAGCGAAAAACAATGAAGAGTTTTATATCTCGATTCTTTGTTTGGAAGAGATCACACCACTCCCGAAACAGCAAGCGTCTATCGCAGTTGTTTATGATCCGCAGCAGCTGATCAAAGCCAACCAATCGGTACCGGTCACTTGTGAGCATGCGATCCAAACAAAACAGAAGCTGACACGAGCAGAACGCAAACTTCAGGTGAAAGCTACGGCGGTCAAACGGAAAAAAATCCTTTTGACTCAGGCACGAAATTATCAGAAGCTAAAAGGAAAAGTCGCTCGCCTCTATCGTTTTCACTGCTGTCAAAAGCGGGAATTCATCGATCAAGTCAGTTATCATCTCGTAAAACAGTACGATACGATCTATTTGGAACAAATTGCTGAAGAAACGGTTCTAAAAGCCGGTCATTACAGCATCAGCGACTGGCATCAGTTTGTTCGCAAAATCCAGTACAAGGCTCAGTGGTACGGCAAAGAACTGCGTTTTGTCACGTTGGACACGCAGGACCAACAGAAGCTGGAACGGCTCTCAGGCGAAATGAGCAGCTGATCCGCTTGAACTGGAAGGAACGCCAGGGATCGCCTAGGGTATAGAAAAAATCTTTATGATTTTTGTTTCTAGGAACCACGTTCACTAATTATGATTAACCAGCAACCCCTTGCCAAACTACAGTTTAGCAGGGGGTTGTATTTTTTTACATTTTATCACCTAAAAATGCGTCATTTAAGCGATAGATCTTTGAGGGACGCCCGATGCCAACGGGCTTTTCGCCGACCTCCGTAAAATATTGAAGCATGGATTTTTTAAAGTTGGAATGATCGATCATTTTAAAATCGATCCCTAAAAACTTGGCGAATACTTTGCGGGCTTCCGTGATCGAAAAATCTTTGCCTAACACAAGAAGCACTTGCGGCTCGTGTTCCATCTTGTTGGCAACCCGTTTGAAGGCTTTGAGAATGATCGCGCTGTGGTCAAAAGCCAGCGTATCTTTTCCAACAGAGGCACCAGTCACCAGGTCAAGAATGATCTCGATCTCACCGCTGGTCAAATAGATTTGATTGGCTTTTCTTTCCAGAGAAAACCAGCGTACCTGATTCGCATCGTCCCCAGCACTTAAGGGCTCTTCACCAATAAATGCCAAATAGCTGACGGTGATTACCCACCCACGCGGATCACGACCAGGGGTGCTGAAGGTGTGCAGCTGTTCGATGTTTTGTTTGGAGATGGTGACCCCGATCTCTTCTTGGGTTTCACGGATCACACTTTGGCCTGTCGATTCATTCGGATTGACGAAGCCCCCCGGCAATGCCCAAGAATTGCGGAAGGGATGGCCTTTTCTTTGGATCAGCGCAATTTTGAGTTGTTCTTCTTCTTTGTTGTAACACATCAACACCATATCGACGGTTACGGAGGGTTTCTCGTATTTCGGCTGATCTTGTGTCTGATACCACGTAAGAAAGTCTGCTTCAGAAGCTTCTTTCTCATAGTAGTGTTTTTCAGCTGATTTTGAGGTAAATTCTTTCATTGGTTTCTCCTGCCTTAGATAAAGTAAGTAACTGAGCGCGATGGTTTTCCTTAACGGAAAAAATAAGGAACGATCAAATTAATGAAAAACAGTGCGAGATAAAGCCAAGAAGACCGAGGGTGTTCTTTGAGTGCTAAATAGCCCCAAAGAGCGATCCATAGCAGAAAAGCTACCCGTAGGATTGCCAGCGCTGTCGCAAAAAGCGCCGCGTAATCATGGCTGTTGAAGTAAGCAAACAAAAAGGGGTAACCTGTGGTTGAAAAGAGCAAGTGCCCCACAGAAAGCGCGGTTAAAAGCAAAAAATGCTGTTTGTTTTTTCGAGTCATAGCGTTCCTTTCTATAAGAGAAGTCTTCCTCATTATAGCAAAAGAAGTACCTGTTAATCAAAGAGAGATAAAACACCTTTATTTCTTATGAGATTCGTTGTCAGGATCAGATTCTTCCCCTAGAACATTGAAGTGAACGGCTATCTGCGCTATGATAATTAGTAGAAAAGAAATACTCAAATCTGCTGGTTTATTTGCTGCGTTTTAAGGACGAAAACGATTCCTTTGCTTCTTTTAGAGCATGAAGAAAGGTCTTATTATGTCCGCTTTTTTGATTAAATTTATAGCATTTTTGGGTTGCGAACTGTATACTACCTAAGTATACACTTTACTAGTGAAAAGGAGGACTTGCGTCCATGGCTGAAAAAGAAACATTCTATATTACGACGCCAATTTATTATCCAAGCGGCAAGCTGCATATCGGGAATTCTTACACGACGATCGCTTGTGATGCGGTAGCACGATACAAACGATTGATGGGCTTTGATGTCTTTTATTTAACGGGTGTCGATGAGCACGGTCAAAAAATCGAGAAAAAAGCAGAAGAACTTGGCGTAGATCCGCAAGAATACGTCGACAAAATGGCAGCTGACGTCAAGAAATTATGGAACACACTAGACATCAGTTATGACAAATTTATCCGTACAACGGATGACTACCATAAAACAGCCGTTCAAAAAATCTTCCAGCAATTGCTTGATCAAGGAGATATCTATCTTGGTGAATATGAAGGCTGGTATTCTGTTTCTGATGAAGAATACTTTACTGAAACGCAATTAGCAGAAGTTTACCGAGATGAAGAGGGCAAAGTCATCGGCGGCAAAGCGCCAAGCGGTCATGAGGTAGAATTGGTGAAGGAATCTTCTTATTTCTTCCGCATGAGCAAATACGCCGATCGTTTGGTTCAATACTATGATGAACATCCAGAGTTCATTCAACCAGAATCACGCAAAAATGAAATGCTGAATAACTTCATCAAACCAGGTTTAGAAGACCTGGCTGTTTCCAGAACGACCTTTAAATGGGGCATTCCTGTCACGGCTAGTCCTGAACACGTGGTGTATGTTTGGATCGATGCGTTATCTAACTATATTACGGCATTAGGCTATGGCTCAGAGGACGATTCCTTGTTCCAAAAATACTGGCCAGCTGACGTGCATATGGTTGGGAAAGAAATCGTGCGTTTCCATACGATCTATTGGCCAATCATGCTGATGGCCTTAGACTTGCCCTTACCGAAAAAAATCTTTGGTCATGGCTGGTTGATGATGAAAGACGGCAAGATGTCGAAATCAAAAGGCAATGTCGTTTATCCAGAAATGTTAGTGGAGCGCTACAGCTTAGATGCGTTGCGTTACTATCTATTACGGGCGGTTCCTTTTGGTAGCGATGGTGTGTTTACACCAGAAGATTTCGTTTCTCGTTTGAACTACGATCTAGCCAACGACTTAGGCAACCTGCTGAATCGGACGATCGCCATGATCAATAAATATTGTGATGGCTTAGTGCCCGATTATGCCTCAAAAGTAACGCCTTTTGATAGCGAGCTGTCAACGACTGCGGCCAATGTGGTTGGTCGTTACCATGAAGCCATGGATAAAATGGAATTCAGTACGGCATTGTCAGAAGTTTGGACATTGATTTCCCGTGCCAACAAATACATTGACGAAACCCAACCATGGGTGTTAGCCAAAGAAGAAGAAAAGCGCGCGGAATTAAACAGTGTGATGGTTCATTTGGCGGAAAGCTTACGCATCGTTGCGATCTTATTGCAACCGGTGATGACAGAAACACCAGCCAACATTTTCCAACAATTAGGATTGGCTTCTGTTGCCATGGATCTGAAAGATTTACGCTTTGGTGAATTTCCAAGTGGCACGAAAGTCGTTGCCAAAGGCACACCGATTTTCCCTCGGTTGGAACTTGAAACAGAAGTAGCCTACATCCAAAAGAAAATGGCTGAAGGGACACAAAGTCCAGAAGAAACAGTCAAATGGAATCCAGAAGAAACCACATTGCAATCAGACAAAGCCGAGATCAAATACGAAGACTTCGACAAGATCGAATTAAAAGTGGCAGAAGTCGTTGATTGTCAAAAAGTCAAAGGGGCCGACAAGCTGCTACAATTCCGCTTAGCTGCGGGAGATGATCAAGATCGTCAAATTTTATCGGGGATTGCTGAATTTTATCCAGAACCACAAGATTTGATCGGCAAAAAAGTCGTGATCGTTGCCAACTTGAAACCACGGAAAATGCGGGGGCAAGTCAGCCAAGGAATGATCCTTTCTGCAGAAGACAATGATGGTCGCCTGCAAATCGTGGAAGCGCCAAAAGGCATGCCAAACGGCTCGGTCATCGCTTGATTTTTAGGAGAAATTCTTTGTTGAATTTCAGCGAAAATAAAATTGCCAGACCCGAAAAGTTTTTGTATAATGTAGGTTATTGATATGAACATGAGGGAGTAATTGGCGGATTTTATCTGCGGCAGTATCACCATCCTGAAAGAAATTTCTGGTGCTGTCTTAAACAGTGAGACTTATGTATGCTTAGACAGTGCATACATAAGTCTATTTTTTTTCATATCATGTACAATAAAGGAAGAGTAAGTATAAAAGGAGGAGAAACATGTCAGAAGAAAACAAAAAGGAGCAGCTATCGCAGGCGTTTTATGCGCAAGAAGCGCAGCATGTTCTGGAAGAAATGCAAACAGATGCCAATGGATTAACGAACGATGAAGCGCAAAAACGCTTATCTGAGTATGGTCCCAACGAATTAGAAGAAGGCAAAAAGAAATCGATGGCACAAAAATTCTTTGAGCAATTCAAGGATTTGATGATCATCGTTTTGCTAGCGGCGGCGATTATCTCAGCAGTCGTTTCCCATGAAGTCGTGGACTCAATTATTATTTTAGCAGTTGTCATTATCAACGCGATCATGGGTGTTGTTCAAGAGGCAAAGGCAGAGCAGGCCATCGAAGCACTAAGAGAAATGTCCACACCAAATGCCAATGTCCTGCGTAATGGTCATACCGTCACCATCAAGAGCGATGAATTGGTTCCGGGGGATATTGTCCTATTAGAAGCTGGCGATGTCGTACCGGCAGATTTACGCCTCTTAGAAGCAAGTTCGTTAAAAATTGAAGAAGCCGCTTTGACCGGTGAATCCGTACCAGTCGAAAAAGAATTGACTGTCATCGAAGGGACGGATGTCGGGATCGGCGATCGCGTCAATATGGCTTATTCAAACAGTAATGTGACCTATGGCCGCGGAAAAGGGGTCGTGGTCAATACAGGGATGGGAACCGAAGTTGGGAAAATCGCTGGCATGCTAGCTAGCGCCCAAGAAACCGAAACACCATTGAAACGTAACTTAAATGAACTAGGAAAATTCCTGACGATCGCCATCATTATCATTGCAGTGATCATGTTCTTTGTTGGAACGATCTTTAACAATACGTCATGGGTCGACATGCTATTGACTTCGATCTCATTAGCAGTAGCGGCGATCCCAGAAGGGCTGCCAGCGATCGTAACGATCATCTTAGCCTTAGGTACGCAAGTAATGGCGAAACGAAATGCAGTGATCCGTAAATTACCAGCGGTTGAAACCCTTGGGGCAACGGATATTATCGCTTCTGATAAAACTGGTACTTTGACGTTGAATCAAATGACCGTGGAAAAATTGTATGTCAATAACAAACAACATGCTGCTTCAGAAGATATTCCGTTAGACAACATGGCATTAAAAGTCATGAACTTTGCCAATGATACAAAATTTGGTGAAGAAGGCAACTTGATCGGTGATCCGACCGAGACCGCATTGGTGCAATTCGGGATGGATCAAGGATTCCATGTGCGGGATCTCGTCAATCAAGAACCACGGATAGCGGATCTGCCCTTTGATTCTGACCGAAAACTTATGAGTACGATCCACCAACAAGAAGACGGCCGCTATTTAGTTGCTGTCAAAGGTGCACCGGATGTCTTACTAGGCAGAACCTCAAAAGTACTATTGGATGGCCAAGAGCTACCAATGACGAATGAAGAAAAAGAAAAAATCTTATTCAACAATACCGATATGGCAAAACAAGCGCTGCGGGTATTGGGAATGGCCTACAAATACGTAGATCAAGTGCCAGAAAACTTAGAATCAGAAATCGTCGAAAATGATTTGGTCTTTGCTGGCTTAGTCGGAATGATTGACCCAGAACGGGCAGAAGCAGCCGATGCGGTACGTTTAGCCAAAGAAGCTGGGATTCGTCCCATCATGATCACCGGAGACCACCGGGATACAGCTGAAGCCATTGCGGGACGTTTAGGGATCATCAAACCGGGCGATGATGATGCTGTCTTGACCGGCGCTGAACTCAATAAAATGAGCGAAGAAGAGTTTGCCCAAAAGGTAGCCCACTATTCAGTCTATGCGCGGGTATCGCCGGAACATAAAGTCCGCATCGTCAAAGCTTGGCAGCAAGAAGGCAAAGTCGTTGCCATGACCGGTGACGGGGTCAACGATGCACCATCACTGAAGCAAGCCGATATTGGTGTTGGCATGGGGATCACAGGTACCGAAGTTTCTAAAGGTGCTTCCGATATGGTCCTAGCAGATGACAACTTTGCTACGATCGTCGTAGCAGTGGAAGAAGGACGTAAAGTTTTCTCCAATATTCAAAAAGCGATTCAATACTTGCTAGCCGCTAACCTAGGGGAAGTTTTGACCTTGTTCTTAGCAACCTTGTGGGGTTGGGACTCGCTATTGCCGATCCACTTGCTTTGGATCAACCTAGTAACGGATACCTTCCCAGCAATTGCCTTAGGAATGGAGCCTGCTGAAAAAGATTTAATGAAGCATGCACCGCGGGGACGCAGTTCCAACTTCTTCTCCGGTGGTGTGATGAGTAGTATCATCTACCAAGGGATCTTAGAAGCGGCAACCGTGCTGTTCGTTTATTGGTCAGCGATCCAATGGCCCGTTCACAATACGTACGATGCGATCCATGCCGATGCCTTAACGATGGCCTTTGCCACGTTAGGATTGATGCAATTGTTCCATGCCTTCAACGTCAAATCGATCCATCAGTCGCTCTTTAAAGTAGGAGCATTTAGAAACAAAGCCTTCAACTGGGCGATCCTGTTGTCCTTTGCGTTGATGCTAGTGATCTTCATTGTGCCAGGATTAAACGATATCTTCCGTGTCGCACACCTTGACTTGTATCAATGGGGCATCGTTTTAGGCGCCTCCTTTGCGATCATTCCAGTCGTTGAGATCGTCAAAGCGATCCAACGAGCAATGGGACGCAAATAAGCCAAAAATAAACAGAAAAACAACGAATGGTCTGCTGTCCTTCTCCATGGGCAGCAGGCCTTTTTTTGCTGGATTATTTTCGATAAACCCTATGGCTGTTTCTTGACCTTTTCATTTGCAGCAAGAAACGGTAAAATAGAAGATAATAACAAAGAAAGTAGGGGACCCACTGTGCGACCAAACTTAGGTTTTTATGTACAAACAATCAACGATCTTGTCAAAGAAACAGAAGCAATCGGGGAGAAAATGAATCCCAATTATGAAGAGATCCGCAAAGCGATCGACGAGAAGAAAGAAGCAGAGGTAACACCTGAGCGGCTAGCTGAGATTACCAGAATTTTTAAAGAAGGCACGGACAAATACCGCTTGATGCTGGAAAAAATCAGCAAATTGCGTCCACCAGCGAATGTGATGGGGATCCATAAAAAATTCGAGCGAGCGTATATGAAATATGTTGCCGGCTGTGATGAGATGATTTTGAGTCTGGATAACAAAATCGACCAAGAAGCCTTTGATGCAGCTGAAGCTAAGCAAGATGAAGCAACGGACGAAATTTCTTTTGCTATCCAACGGATGACCGCTTTATTGTTAAAAAAATGATAAACATTCAAGTTAAACAAGAGTTATTTAATTTAACTGTTATGTTTTTCACATGTAAAGTTTTTTTATCGGAGGTATAATGAATTCACAACCAACAACCTTTTTATTTTTCATTTTACTCCTTTTGCCATCAGGACTAACCAACCTGATGGTTTTTTTTGTTTTTTAATGAAGTGTTTCCATCAAAAGCGGGGATAGTTTGTGAACAAAATATAAAGTTGAAATAGCAAGGAATAGCAAGCTTGCGCTTTTTTGTCGATCAATGCTATACTTAGGGCACTATTAAACGAAATGAGGGATCCTCCATTGAAAAATTAACCAATTTGTTGAAAGCTGCATGAAACTGTTCCTCCAAGGGGATAGTCTGCAGATTTTCAGGATTGGTTGACTTTTTCAATGGAGGATCTTTTTGTGTACCTCTAAAAACTGATTCTGAAAATAGCTTTAGTCTACTCTATTCCGTGAATAGAGACGAGGTATATTTATGTCTAATATCAGTATTAATCATTTAACTTTTGGCTTTGATAGCCAGGAACGGTTGCTTTTTGAGGATGCCAACTTGAACCTTGATACTCAATGGAAATTAGGGTTGATTGGCAGAAATGGTCGCGGCAAAACGACCTTGCTGCGTTTGCTGCTCAATGAATTGCCGTATAGCGGCTCGATTACCCATGAGCAGCAATTCGTTTATTTTCCCTTAACCGTCGCTGACGATCAGCAACTGACGCTTTTTGTTTTACAAGAATCCGGTGAATTTGAGCAGTGGCGTTTGGAACGAGAATTGAACCTGCTGCAACTTGATCCAGAAGTTCTTTGGCGGCCCTTTGCCACTTTATCTGGCGGCGAGCAAACGAAAGTTCTATTGGCGCGTTTGTTCGTTGATGAAGAGAATTTTGCTTTGATCGATGAGCCAACCAACCATTTGGATGTGACCGCTCGCCAACATGTTGCCCGCTATTTGCAGCAAAAAACCGGGTTTATCGTTGTGAGCCATGATCGACAGTTTGTCGATGAAGTCGTCGATCATGTATTGGCGATCGAAAAAAGCCGCTTGGTGTTGTACAAAGGGAATTATTCAGTTTATGAACTGCAAAAGCAGCAAAAAGATGCCTATGAGCAAGAACAAAACAGCAAGTTGAAAAAAGAAATCGGTCGTTTGAAGCAGACGGCAGCCGAGAAAGCGGAGTGGTCCCGAGGACGCGAACGGGACAAATTAGGGTCGCCGACCAAAAAAGGCAGTGGGGCAATCTATGATACGGGGGCGATCGGTGCCCGAGCGGCACGGACCATGAAGCGCTCGAAAGCGATCGTTAAACGGATGGAAGATCAAATTCAAGACAAGTCTGCGTTGTTAAAAGACATTGAGTGGATCGATCCTCTGAAAATGACCCCGCTTGTTAGCCATCATGACGTGTTGCTGGAAGCAGAGCATTTTCAGCTCGGCTATGAGAAGCCTTTGTTTAAACCGCTGACGTTTGCGATCCGTCAAAAAGAGCGCTTGGGGATTCAAGGGGCCAACGGATCTGGCAAGTCCAGTTTGATTGCGAGTATTTTAGGTACTTTCGAAGGACAGCAGACAGGGACGATCAAAACAGCCCATGGGATCACCATCAGTTATGTTCGACAAAACTACGAGGACAATTGTGGGATGCTGACAGAGTTTGCCCAAGAACATGGCTTGAATTATCAAGATCTGCTAAATAATTTGAAAAAACTTGGCTTGGAAAGAGCTGTTTTTCAAACGCCGATCCAGCAAATGAGCATGGGGCAGCGTAAACGCGTGGAACTAGCCAAATCATTAGCAACACCAGCAGAATTGTTTATCTGGGATGAACCTCTGAATTATTTGGATGTCTTCAATCAGAAGCAATTAGAGGAAGTAATCCATTTGGTGGAGCCTTCTATGCTGATCATTGAACACGACCGTTATTTTCTTGAGCAAGTCTCAACGAAATTGCTGACGTTGACGATCGATGAAGTCGAATAACTGAAGGGGAAAAAGGACGATTGTTTTCTTTGGGAAAACCGTCCTTTTTTGTTATTTTAATCGGAGAGATACTGACGATTTTAGTAAGTATTTAATAAGGGTGCTTTTGATAAAAAAGCTGTGTAAAAATAGTGTTATTATACACAGGTATGTATATTTGATAAAATTCATTCATTTTTTCATGAAAATTTTCGAAAAATGACGAAATGTTCGGGATTAGCGGGTAGAATTCCCTTTGAATCACTCATTGTTTTCTCATTGTTTGGTAAATTAATTAAAAATTCTTTCATAATTCCCATTGGTTTTTACAAAACATTTACAATAATAGTATCGAATAAAAACATTCGTTTGTTATGATTAAAATCGAATTTCTTTGAGCGTTTGACCGAAACATCAAGAGTTCGTTTTTTTTGTGACTTGAAATGCCAGTCAACTATTCGGAGGAAAAAGAGAAAATGGAGGGGCAGTTTTGATAGAAGTAGTCGGGTTGAAGAAGGTTTTTGATAATAAGTTCGAAGCCTTGAAAGCAGTAGATTTTACAATAGAAAAAGGCGATTTGGTTTGTTTGTTGGGACCTAGTGGTTGCGGGAAATCGACGATATTGAATTTGATCGCGGGGTTGTTAAGTCCCACCGATGGTGATATCCGCTTTAATGGTACTTCCGTTGTTAAGACGGAGCCGAAAGACCGCAATATCGGGTTTGTTTTTCAGAACTATGCCCTTTATCCCCATATGACTGTGTTAGAAAATGTCATGTTTCCACTGACAGTCGGAGAGAAAAAGATCAAGAAAAACGAAGCACAGAAAATTGCTGAAAAGTTCATGAAACTGACCAATATTGAAGAGTTAAGTCAGAAAAAACCAGGAACCCTTTCTGGCGGACAGCAGCAACGGGTAGCGATCACGCGTGCCTTGGTGCAAAGTCCAGAAGTCTTACTACTGGATGAACCATTAAGTAACTTAGATGCCCGTTTGCGCTTGAAGATCCGTGAAGAGATCCGTCGGTTAGTCAAAGAAGTGGGCATCACCACAATTTTCGTGACTCATGACCAGGAAGAAGCTCTTTCTATCAGTGATAAGATCATTTTGATGAACGAGGGGATCATTCAACAAAATGATGATCCGCAAAACCTTTACTTAGAACCAAACAATCTTTTCGTAGCGAAATTTATTGGTAATCCAATCATCAACATCTTGCCAGTAGAAGTCAAAGAGGGACAAATGATCCATCCTGCCTTTACTGTACCAGTTGCCCGTTTTACCGACATTCGCTTCAAGAAACCATTAACAGACGGCCAATACACGTTAGGCATTCGTCCAGAAGATGTGCTGACCACCTTGCAAGCAGGTTTGTTCCAAACGGAAGTCAAGAGTGTGGAGCTGATCGGACGAGAACGAATCTTGAACTTTGATCTGGCTGACAAACATATGAAATCGATCGTTAGTATTGAAGAAATCATTGAAGAAGGCGCGCAAGTGTCATTTGATTTTCATTACAAAAAAGCCTTTATCTTTGATGAAAAAGGAGAGCGGGTCTACTAATGTTCAAAAAAAATTATAACCCTGAGAACCAACCGAAAGCATGGCTGTTTTTACTGCCTTCATTGGTCATTATTTTCTTATTCAGTGTATATCCGCTGTTTCGTTCCTTCATCATGAGTTTCCAAAAAGGAACCTTGATTAACCAACAGTATGCTGGGGTTGAGAACTATCAAAGGGTTTTAACGGACCCAGTCTTCTTTCGAGCACTGCAAAATACGGCGCTGTTTGCTTTTGCGGTCGTGCCGATCTCGCTGGTTCTCTCATTAGCGATTGCTTGGATCATTTTTGAAAAAGTCAAATACAAAAGTTTTTTTGAAACGATCTTCTTTATGCCTTATGTCACAAGTACGATTGCGATCGGGATCGTGTTTCGTTACTTTTTCAACGGCTCTTACGGGATCATTAATTATCTACTAGGTCTTGTCGGCATTGCGCCAGTCAATTGGCTAGATAACGTCAATATGAGTATGACGACCTTGATCATCTTCGGCGTTTGGACGAGCCTCGCCTTCAACATTATTATCTTGTTGGCAGGAATGCGCAACATCGACAAAGAACACTACAAAATCGCAAAAATGTTTGGCGCTACCGATGGCGAGATTTTTCGGAAAATCACCTTTCCGCAATTGATCCCAACTTTTGCTTTCTTGTTGACGGTCAATCTGATCAGTGCCTTTAAAGTCTATACCCAAGTATACGCCTTGTTTGGCGGCCAGCCAGGGATCGCCCGCAGTGCAACGACGGCAGTCTTTTATATTTATGACAAATTCCATATCGCCGGACGTCCGGGGATTGCAATGGCGGCAACCGTGATCTTGTTCATCATTATTTTGCTCGTCACCTTTATCCAAAATAAACTTTTGAAGAAAGTGGGCGAATAAACGAATGAAAAAAATTGTCACGATTGTTTCGATGCTGTTTTTAGCAATTTTAGCAGTGATCACGCTGTTTCCCTTTGTCTATATGATTTTAGCTGGTCTAATGACCTACAGTGAAGCAACCAGTATTCCACCGACGATCATGCCAGAGTCTTTCCAGTGGAGCAACTACGGGGAAGTCTTTACCCGAGCACCGTTTTTACGCTACTTCTTTAATACGGTCTTCGTTTCTGCGGTGACGACTATCGCGACGCTGATCACTGCGATTCTAGCTGCCTTTGCATTGACTAGTCTTGAATTCAAATACAAACGGTTAGTTATCGGATTGATGATCTCGTTATTGATGGTTCCTTATGAATCCATCATCTTTACCAATTACAATACGATTGCTCGAATGGGCTTATTGAATACGTATAGTGCCTTGATCATTCCGTTTCTGACCAGTATTTTTTACATCTATTATTTAAACGGTTATTTACAAAGTATTTCTAATACCTTTTATAAGGCAGCCAAAATTGACGGTGCCAGCGACCTAGCTTATATCCGCCGAATTTTGATCCCCATGTCTAAACCAGCCTTGGTGACAGTCGGGATTCTGACGTTCATCTCTAGCTGGAATTCTTTCTTATGGCCGTTGTTAGTGACGAATGAGAAAAAATACCGTCTCTTAAATAATGGATTGGCTGCCTTTACCACAGAAAGCGGCAGTGACGTTCATTTACAAATGGCGGCAGCGACCTTGACCGTCATTCCAATTCTGATCATTTACTTGATCTTTAGAAAAGAAATTATCAAAGGAGTGGCTAAAGATGGCATCAAAGGATAAAACAACGATCACCTTCCATAGCGGAATTTTAACGATTGGAGGAACCGTCATCGAAGTTGCGTACAAAGATGCCCATATCTTTTTTGATTTCGGTTCGGAGTATCATCCAGAAACACCCTTACCAGATGAAGAATTACAAACGTTAGTTGCGCATCGCTGGATACCAGAACTGAAAAATGTCTACGATCCACGCTTAGACTACACGTACCAAGGAAGCGAAACGAAAGAATACCAAGAAACAGCAGTTTTTCTTTCCCACGCCCATCTGGATCATTCCAAGATGATCAACTTTTTAGACCCAAATATTCCTATGTACACCTTGAAGGAAACCAAAGCGATCCTCGAAGTGTTGAATCAAAAAGGGGACTTCTTGCTGCCCGTTCCTCATGAAGAAAAAAGCTTTGTCCGTGAATTGATCGGCTTAGAACCCCATGATGTGATTCGGGTCGGGGAAATCGAAGTCGAGATCATTCCAGTCGATCATGATGCGTACGGTGCGGCAGCTTTGTTGATTCGCACGCCAGATCATTTTATCGCTTATACCGGTGATTTGCGTTTGCATGGCTATCATCCAGAGCGTACCAAAGAATTCTGTCAGTTAGCCAAACACACGGATTTATTGATGATGGAAGGGGTCAGCATCAGCTTTCCAGAAAGAGAACCGGACCCCAAAGCGATCACAGTGGAAAGTGAAACAGAATTGATCGAGACCTTCGTGCGTTTGGTCAAAGAAAATCCCCAACGACAAATTACTTTCAATGGCTATCCAGCCAATGTCGAGCGCTTTATGGCGCTTGTTGAAGCCGCGCCGCGGACGGTTGTTTTAGAGGCGACGCAAGCTGCTTTGTTGAAAGAAATTTTCAATAAAGATGTACCGTTCTATACGATCGATGATCAAGTACCAGCGACTCTCGATCCAGCCTTCGCCATTTCTTATCAGGCATTATGTGCCGACACGAGCCAGTACCTTTGGCAAGCAGTCGCGCATTTTGAAAACTTGCAGACGGGTGGTTTGTATATTCACAGTGATGCGCAGCCGTTAGGCGATTTTGATCCAGCTTATCAAGTCTTTTTGGATCAATTGGCAGCACTGGAGATCGAATTTGTCCGTTTGCCAAACTCGGGACATGCGAAACCAGCTGATTTAGATCAGATCATTGCATGGATCGAGCCCCAACGATTGGTTCCAATCCATACGCTGAAACCAGAAAATCTGGTGAATCCGTATGGTGAAAGAATATTGCCGCAACGCGGTGAAAAAATTATTTTAGAGTGATAGAGGAGAGGAAAAAATGAAAACAAAGAAACTTGCATTTGCAGCAGCAGCAGCCGCGACATTGGTATTAGGGGCTTGTGGAAACAACAACGATTCATCTGGTTCTACGGAAAGTGATGAAATCGTTACAGAACTAAGCGAAGATACGACTGTCACCTTTTGGCATGCAATGAATGGTGCGCAAGAAGAATCATTGACGAAATTGACCGAGCAATTCATGGACGAAAATCCAAACATCAAGATCGAATTGCAGAACCAATCAAGCTATCCTGATTTGCAAGCAAAGGTGAATTCAACCTTGCCTTCACCAAAAGATCTGCCAACTATCACCCAAGCATATCCTGGTTGGTTATGGAATGCTGCCCAAGATGACATGCTAGTTGACCTTGGCGAATACATCAACGATGATACTATCGGTTGGGGTGACCAAGAAGAGATCCGCAGTGCCCTTTTAGATGGTGCACAAATCGACGGCGTGCAATACGGGATTCCTTTCAACAAATCTACAGAAATGCTGTTTTACAATGCAGACATGTTAGACGAGTATGGTATTGACGTACCAACAAACCTGGAAGAATTAAAAGAAGCTTCTCAAGAAATCTATGAAAAATCAAACGGTGAAGTCGTAGGTGCTGGTTTTGACTCATTAAACAACTACTATGCCATCGCAATGAAAAATCAAGGCGTTGATTTTGACAAAGACTTGCAATTAGACAGCGATGAATCAAAAGAAGTCATCAACTACTACCTAGATGGTGTTAAAGACGGCTACTTCCGAATCGCTGGTTCTGACAAATACTTGTCTGGTCCATTTGCCAACGAGCAAATCGCAATGTATGTCGGCTCAATCGCAGGGGAAGGCTTTGTTAAAAAAGATACCGAAGGCAAATTTGAATATGACGTAGCAGCTCGTCCAGAACCAATCAACTTGCAACAAGGAACTGACTTGTATATGTTCAACAGCGCAACACCAGAGCAACGCACCGCTGCTTTTGAATACATGAAATACCTAACTTCGCCAGAAGCGCAAAAAACATGGGCAATCGATACCGGCTACATGCCAGTTGTTGAATCTGTTTTGGAAAGCGATGAATACAAAAACAATCCTGAAACAAAAGTGGCTGCCAAATTAGAAGATGCAACCAAAGAATTGTTCTCGATCCCAGTGATTGAAAATGCTGATCCTGCTTACAATGAAATGCGTTCAATCATGGAAAACATTTTGTCTAATACAGATCAAGATGTCGATCAATTGATTGAAAACGCAAAACCACAATTAGAAGATGCTTGGAACCAATAATTCTGAATTTCTTCGTCAAAATAGGGTATAATCAGGGAAACACCTGAGAATGAAAGACAAAAGGGTTTGTGCCATAAGGTTTGAAGACACAAGGAAGCAGAAAATGCTGGCTTTCGAGGGTTTTCGACTTATGCGCATGCCCTTTTGGTCTATTGAGGGGAAAAGGAGTCTTTTGAATGAAAATCACGTTTTTAGAAACGAGCGATATGCATGGCTATGTCTATCCAACCAATTTTGCCGATGACACGGAACAAGGATTCGGCGTGGCAAAAGTTGCTACCAAAATGAAAGAGCTACGTCAAGCAGCCACCGGACCGGTCGTAACGATCGAAAATGGCGACTTTATCCAAGGCTCGCCCTTAAGCTATTACATCGCCAAAAGCCAGCACTCCGTTGCCGCATTGACCGCTGTCGTCAACCACCTAGACGTTGATGTTCATGTCTTAGGCAATCATGAGTTCAACTACGGTCTGCCTTATTTGCAAGAAGCGATCGCCAGCTACCAAACACCAGTACTGGCAGCGAATATTTTAAATGAAGCGGGGGAACCATTCTTTGGGCAAGCTTACACCATCATTGAAAAAGAAGGGGTAAAGATCGCGATTTTAGGAATGGTGACGCCCTATATTCCTCATTGGGAACAACCTGCGACGATTCGCGGGATGCAGTTTGTCAGCATCGTTGAGACAGCGAAAAACTATGTACCTTACTTACGAGAACAAGCCGATATCGTTGTCATCAGCTACCATGGCGGCTTCGAGCGTGATTTAGTAACTGGGGAACCGACCGAATTATTGACTGGCGAAAATGAGGGCTATCAATTACTGCAGGAAGTTTCAGGAATCGATGCCTTCTTCACAGGACACCAACATCGTGAGATTGCCACAAAAATCAATGGTGTCCCTGTTGTGCAGCCCGGTTATCGTGGAAGCTTTATCGGCGCCATCGAATTGACGGTTGAAAAAAATCAGACAGGGGTTCATGTCACAAACAGTACGGCTGCGTTGATCCCTGTTGCGGATGCTGTCCCAGATCAAGAGACATTGGCTTTGTTAGCACCCATCGAAGAAGAGTTACAAACATGGCTAGATCAGCCGTTAGGCAAAGTCAGTGGGGATATGCGAATCACCGATCCGATGGGGGCACGCTTGAAAGAGCATCCTTATATTGAATTCATCAATCGTGTTCAGATGGCTGCCAGTGGCGCCAAAATTTCTGGCACTGCTCTTTTCAACAATGAAGGCAAAGGCTTTGGTGCAACCATCACGATGCGGGATGTGATTACCAATTATATTTACCCAAATACGTTAGCTGTAGTCAAAATAACAGGTGCCGAATTAAAAGCTGCTTTAGAACAAACGGCGGATTATTTAGCCGTTGTTGACGATCAGATCGTTTTCAATCCTGCTTTTATTGAACCAAAACCGCAATATTATAACTACGATATGTATGAAGGCATCGAGTATACGATCGATCTTAGTCAACCCGTTGGTCAACGAATCACCCGTTTGGACTTTGAAGAAAAAGCCATTGCGATGGACCAAGAATTAGAGATCGTCATCAACCAATACCGTGCCGTGGGCGGTGGCAACTACGCCATGTTTTCTGCCGAAAAAATCGTTCGTGAGATTCAAGTCGATATGACGGAACTGATTGCTGACTATTTGAAACAGCATCCTCAGATCGAAGCTACGACGAATCAAAACTTTCTAGTGACGTTATAATAGCAAAACAGCCTGCGATGAATGAATCATCGCAGGCTGTTTCTTAATTTTCTACATTACGTACATAGTCATCAAAGTATTTTACCAAATCCGCTTTGACTTGTTGATAGTCTTCTTCGGAATAGTCTTTGTCTTCTAGTTTTGCTTCGAAAAATGGCATGGCCAATTCTTCTCGTAAACGATCCAACACTTGTTCTTGGTTCATAACGTCACCTTTTTCACTTTTGATTTGATTTCATCATAACAAATGAAATGAGGCTGTCAATGCTTCGTAAGTGTCTTTCATTTTTTCTAAACGATTTTTTAAAGAAACAAAATCATCGTCATCATGAAAAAGGACTTGTTTTAATTCAAAATAATAGATCTCAAAAGCATCAAAGAAAGCAATGACTTCCGCTGTTTGCAGCTCTTTGGCAGTATCGCAGCGAATATAGGCTTTTTCAGCGATCGCATACGTTTCCGCAGTCGTTAATAGGACCAATGATTCATTGTATTTGCGGCTCGTCACTAGTTCAAAGGTTGATTGACATTTATTGTAGATATTAGAAAAATCTTTGAGCACGAGTTCCTTTGGTGTTTTATCAAACATGGGGGAATCCTCCAAAACTTTATTTTTTGAATAAGACGCAGACACATTCTGGTGCGTAGATGTCTTTTTCTAAGACAGTCAATTTGCCAGTGGCTTCATCGCGTTTGTATAACGTTAGGTTATCAGAATTTTGGTTGGCACAAACCAGATAATCGTTTGTCGGGTCCAAATCGAAATCGCGAGGGAAGTCGCCTTCTGTTGAGATTGATTGAACAAAAGCCAGGCCAGCGCCTTCATCGGTTACTTCAAAAACAGCGATTGAATTATGGCCGCGATTTGAGCTGTAAACAAAACGTCCATCGTTCGAGATCCGTACCGCAGCGCCACTGTTGAAATCCGTAAAGTCCGCAGGGATCGTTGGCACCTTTTGGATTTTCTCAAAACTGCCATCTGCTTGATTGTAGCGTAAAACAGTCAATGAGCTGTCTAATTCGCCCACTAAGTAAGCGTATTGGTTATTTGGATGGAAGACTAAGTGACGAGGACCAGTTCCGTCTTCTGCCACATAGACAGCTACTTCTGTCAGTTTGCCATCTTCTGAAATATCATAAGTATAGACCCGGTCCGTTCCAAGGTCACAAACTGCTAAACGTTGGTCTGGTGTTAAGTCAGTATAATGGACATGAGGTTTGTCTTGGTTTTCATGAGAGCCGACGGGTTCATCATGGTAGATGCTGTCCGTTGCTTCGATGCTGCCATCTTCTAGAATTTTATAAACATTCACTTCACCTTTGTGGTAGTTGGCACCATATAAAAGCTGACGGGTTTCATCAACTGCTACATAGCAAAGGGGTGCGCCTTCTTCCGTTGCGGTATTCAGCAAGGTAAAGTCTGGGGTATAAGCAGCGGCGCCGCCGTTGCCAGCTACTTCTGTGACGCTGTAAACTGCTTCTTTTTTACTGCGGGCAAGATAAGTCGGACTTTTTTCTTCCGCACATAAGGTCAAATCGGTCAGTGTTCCTTTTTCCGTATCTAAAGCGATCGAATAGATCCCCTTACTTTCGCGACGAGTGTACGTACCTAAATAAATCGTTTGCAACATAAAAAAACCTCCTAATAGTTTCATTCCTCTTTAATTCTACCATAGAATGCGGTTTTGGGCGGGTAGAAAAACTCTTTATGTTATAATAAACGAGAAGATAGAAAGGGGAGTTTGTCATATGAAAAAAGGGACGATCAAAGAAATTGGTCCACAAGCGATCGATTCGCAAGAAAGAATGATCATCTTCTTTGGGGAAGAAGCGACCGATACATTGCGAGAATATTCAGTCATCCAAACGATTCCTGATTCGCAAGCGTTAGTCGTAAAGAAAGAGGATCAGATTACTTTTGGTGATCAGACCTATCAAGTCCAATATGTAGGAACGGTGGCTAACCAAATCCTGCAAACGATCCAGCATGTGACCTTTGTCTTTGACGAAGTGCCGGCTGAAGAACCGCTTTCAAGTGCGATTTATTTAACGCCAACTGTTTTGCCGAACCTCGAAGTCGGCATGCAAGTGGCGTACAACTAGGAGGCAAAGAATGTCATGAAAGAAACGCAGAAAAAGCCGCATTCCTGGTTTTGGAAATGGTTTTTAAACAATCAAGCAGTGACCAGCTTGCTGGTCATTTTATTGATTCTCTTAATTTTGCTGCTCTTCACGAAAGTTTCATATTTGTTTGAGCCTGTCTGGCAATTTTTAGCCATCGTCGGATTGCCAATCATTTTGGCTGGGATCTTGTATTACTTGATGAATCCCACTGTTGACTATTTGGAGCGCAAAGGAATCAAACGAATTTACAGTATTTTTGGTCTTTTTGTTTTGGTGGTTGGTCTGATTGTCTGGGGGGTGGTGGTCATCATTCCTAAGATTCAAGAGCAATCCATGAGTTTTGCGGATAATCTGCCGGGGTATTTGACGATTATTGAGAATAAGGTGAATGAAATCTTGTCTGATCCAATCTTCTCGCAAGTCCAAGATCAGATCGAAGCTTCCAATGAGAAGTTGATTTCTTCTCTGACGGATATCGTCCAAAATCTTTCCCGCAGTACGATTCAAAATCTAGGTAGTTTCTTCGGGGCCGTTGCGACGATCGTTTTAGCGGTCATTACCATGCCGTTTATTTTGTTCTACCTACTGAAAGATGGCCGCAAACTAGCCCCTTATTTTGTCAAATTTTTACCAACCAAAATGCGCCAGCCGTCACTGATCGTTTTAAAAGAAATGAATGACCAGGTATCCTCCTATATTCGGGGACAGCTGACAGTGGCGTTTGCGGTCGCAGTGATGTTTATGATCGGCTTTAGTATTATTGGCTTAGATTATGCCATCACACTGGGGATTGCAGCGGGATTTCTAAATTTGATCCCTTATTTAGGCTCCTTTTTGGCCATGATCCCTGCGGTCTTTTTAGGAATCGTCGGCGGACCAGTGTTACTGATCCAAGTTTTGATCGTTTTTGTTATTGAGCAAACCATTGAAGGACGCTTGATTTCGCCATTAGTTCTAGGAAACGAGTTATCGATCCATCCTGTCACGATCCTGTTAGTCCTCTTGACTTCAGGAAAATTGTTTGGTCTTGTTGGGGTCATTTTAGGGATTCCTGTCTATGCGGCTGCCAAGGTGATCATTACCCATGTGTTTGAATGGTATACGCGGGTTTCCTCCTTGTATGAAGAGGAAGAACCAATCCTCGAAGCACCACCAGAGGACACCCCAGAAGTTTAGCAGCTTCGAGTGCAAAAGAGTCCATACGTATTATCAACGGTACAGCCTTTTTCTGTGGGCTGTACCTTTTTTGTGCGGATAAAAGAGCCAGCAATCACTGGGAAGTAATGCAAGATTTACAACCTATGAACGATGATTTGGGAGAAACCGACAGCTCTTTATTCAATAGAAAGAGTGAGGGAGTAGTGTCTTGGACCCGATTGACTTCGCAGGAACAAAAGAATATAATCGAGTTATATAAATCGTTTATATAATGTGA
This sequence comes from Enterococcus sp. NPDC086594, assembly GCF_044746145.1. NCBI lineage: Bacteria > Bacillati > Bacillota > Bacilli > Lactobacillales > Enterococcaceae > Enterococcus > Enterococcus sp. NPDC086594. The sequence goes on along the minus strand of NZ_JBIVBP010000001.1, from coordinate 758,121 downwards.
CTTGTGCTTAAGGAGGGTCTTGGATGCCAAAACAACGAATAACAAAGGAAATGGTGGTTGATGCCGCTTTTGAGATTGCTCGAAAAGGCGGTATGGAGCAAGTGATTGTCAAAAATATTGCGGAAAGGTTAGGCTGTTCAGTCCAGCCCATTTATAGTTATTGCACCAATATGGAAGGACTGCGGACAGAAGTAGAGCAGAAAGCACGGCAATTTTTACAAGCGTATCTAGAAGCCCATAGCGACCCCCAGGATCTGTTTCGCAGTACCGGACACGCGTATTTGCAATTGGCGAAAGAAGAACCCCAAATTTTGAGAATTTTTGTCTTACAAAAAAGAGCGAATGTTTCGTCATTAGAAGAGCTGTATCAGTTGGAGACGAATCCTCAAGTAGCAAAAAGGATTGCCGCCGATTTGAACATCAGCATAGAAACCGCCAAACAGCTGCACTTGCATATGCTCATTTACACGATCGGAATCGGCACGATTTTCGCAGTAACGACACCAGGTATTCCACTAGGTGAAATCTATGCACAACAGGAAGAAGCTTACGAGATGTTTTTGAAACAGGCAATAGATGGCACAAAAAGTAGGTCGCAGTCCTAACTGCAGGGAGGAATTCCTCATGAAAAATGGCATTATTGTTTATCAATCGAAATACGGCGCTGTCAAAAAGTATGTCCACTGGCTTCAAGAAGCAACAGGTTTTCCCTGCCTAGAAACCCCAAAAGCCAAAATAGCTGAAGTAATGGATTATGACACAATTATCTTCTGTGGGGGAATCTATGCTTCGGGTATTGCTGGACTGTCCTTTTTAAAAAAGAATAGCAATCAGCTAAAAGGCAAAGAGATACTCATCTTTTGTGCGGGAGCTTCTGTTCCTGAAAAAGTGGTAGTGAAAAAACTCAGAGAACAGAATCTCACGGGTCCGCTAAAGGACATCCCCTTTTTTTACGGAAGAGGACAATGGCAGGAAAGCAAAATGAACTTTTTCGATCGAACCTTAGTGAAAATGTTAAGAAAAGCGGCCGCTAAAAAAGAGCCACACACCTATGACCCACAGACGAAGGTACTCATGGAAGCCAATGGACAAGATTGCGATTGGACGGATAAAAAATACTTGGTTCCGTTGGTGGATTATTTGGAGCAGGAATTGTATTGAACGAGCACAAGCGCTTTATTGAGGTTTTATGAATCAAATGAGCAATAAGTGACCAGAGTGTAAGAACAGAACAAAATTAGTTTACTGCGAATAGATTTTTTGTTGTGACACCAAGAGTCTGCAACTAAGTTCTTAAAATTGTTTGATCTATTCCTAAAATTCAATGAGTAAGTAGAATGCCGATCACGCATGAGAGGATGTCTTATGCGTGACGGTTTTTTTGTTTGTAGCTTATCTTAATAGAAAAAACGGGAGTAGCTGATTCCTTTGTTTATAAAATTCTCAGACATTGTATCTAATAGTTCTATTTTTTAGCTTTGCATGATGAACATTTTTGTGAAGCTGAACGTTAAACCAGGTCTTTCAAGTGCTAAAAAAATAAGCAGAGAAGCTATCTCTGTATGTACAATGTATATTCTTTCTAAATGCAAGATATCTTTCGTTGCGGGCTTTTTTATGGCTTGGACGGATTTGACATATTGTTGCAAGAAATACATATGGTCGCTGAAAACATTGGTTGCGTATACTGAATGCAAGACAAAAGAAAACCTTGTGAGGTCAAGAAAATGTGGATTTTAGCAATTGATATTGGCGGTACTGCTATTAAATGTGGGTTAGTGAATAGTCAAGGGGAACGCAGACAATTGACTCAATTTCCTATGAACAAGGAATATTCCACAGTCACGCAACGTATATGTCGACAGATCGATGCATTCTATGCAGCAGCATTTGATGGCATCGCTATTAGCTCAACGGGACTGGTTGATCCCCGAAGCCAAGAAATCGGGATGACATCACCTTTATATGAAGGATTTGGTAAAAGACTGGTTAAGCATTTGCGCAGTACATACCAATGTCCAGTGGCTGCCGAAAATGATGGCAACTGTGCGTTATTGGCAGAAAAATGGTTGGGTCACGCTCAAAATTGTGCGTCCTTTGCGACAATTGTCCTAGGTACATCCGTTGGCGGTGGCTTGATGATCGATCATCAATTGATTCGCGGCAAACACTTACTAGCAGGAGAGTTTGGTTATCTGCTTTTTCCGACCGAAAGGAAGGATTGGGAACTTTGGAGCATCGCAGGGTCAACCAGAACATTAGTAGAGAAAACAGCAAAACGTATCGGAGACCCAACAATCAATGGTCAGCGTATTGATACACTGGTTCAAGAACAAGATCCGCGATGTCTGCCAGTAGTAGCTGATTTTGTCGATAAACTGGCGGCGGCTTGCTATAGCCTGCAATATATGATTGATCCGGAAATCATCTTGATTGGCGGTGGAATCAGTGCGAGCCGTTTCTTGATCCCACATGTAAACGCACGATTAGCTATGATTGCTGAGCAGATTCCTAGTACTGTTATCGTGCCAAACATTTGTGCCTGTCGTTTCGGCAATGAATCTAATTTATTGGGCGCTTGTTATAACTGGTTAAGAAAATACAAGCCTGATAGCTGACTTGTAAAAAAGCATTGTTTTTTATTAAAATAAAGCGTATTTTATTAGAGTATCATACATTCTTTTCTCCTAAATAAGTACCGATAAATGAAAGCGTTTTTGAGCTTTCGAAATAACAGAGAATAGGTGATGCAAATGGGAAAGTACACGGAACTGAATCGTCAAAAACTATTTAGGGGAATCATTCGTGCCATCAGCTCTTATTTAATCGTGTTTTTAGTGCCTTTTTTAGCCGTGTCATGGATTTGGTATGATACATCTGTCAAAAGTATCAATGAACAAGTGATGCTGACCGCTAGAAATCAATTGATTCAGTTGAAATATTCTTTAGAAAATACGTTTATTCAATTGAATTATCTGACGCAAAAAATGACCAATGATCATGTTGTCTCATTGAAATATTTGCAGCATCCTTACTTGACCAAAGAAGCAAGAGAGGCCATGCAAACGTACAAAATCACCAACGACTTAGTCGAAGAAGTCTATTTATATTATAAAGAGTCCCCAGCAACCTTGTATTCAACCGTAGGATCATTCTCTTTTGACACATTTTTGAAAAAAGTACTGCCGAAAAATGAAATGGGCCAGGAACAGTTAGCCGCACAATTGGATTCCTCAGCGCCTACATTGTTGACATTAGAAGGCGCCGGTGAGGAGCAGCGATATTCCCGTTTCTTTTATATCGTTCCCATTCAAAGTGAAGAGATGACTGTCTATGGCTCAGCGATCTATGAAATCAAAGAGAACAATTTGAAGAGAATTCTTGATTTCAGCAATAACGATGGGATCAGTAACACCTATATTATCAATGATGAGTACCAGTTATTAGCCAGTACCACCAATGATGAGTTAGCGCGCTTTTTAAATCATCCCGAACGCATGAAAAAAGGCATTCAAACAGGACGAATGCGGTTTGAACAATCAACGTATTTTGTTCAAGCGATTGCCAATAATGAATTGAATATTTCAGTGGTAGCCGTTGCTAATCCGAATCAAGCGCTGGCATCGGTCAACCGTGTACAAGAGCAGTTCGTCCTAGTATTTATCGCCATATTATTTACGGGTATCACTGCAGTCGTGATGCTTGGGTTACGTAGTTATCGCCCAATTCGCAAAATCGAAAATCTGGTTCAGGAGTTTCATCGGGACCCCAAAATGACCCTTCATTCGATGGATGATGTCCATAATACCTTGGCGGCATTTTTGGTTGAGCACCAAGAACTACATCAGGAAGTCCGCCTGCAAACACCTCATGCCAGAGAGCAAGTGCTGCGCAAATTAATGAGCGGACGTTTTCGGTCCGAGCAAGAACTGGCTTTGCTTTTAGAAGCGGTTCATGTCTGCTTTCCTAAGTCAAATTACTTTGTGATCGCCATCGATACGAAAACTGTGGATTCCAAAGCCAAGCAAGGAGATAAAAAATTTCTGATCGATTATATCGAGGAAATCAAAGAGGCGGATTATACGGCATATGCGACGGAAATTTTATCCAAAGAAATGTTAGCCTTGACCGTAGGGTTTGTTGATGGCAAAGAACAACAAGAAATTGTGGATGCCATTGCGGAAAAAATTACCCATGCGATCTCCCTAACACCCACAATGGGTGTCGGTATGACGGTCGATCAACTAACCGCCATCAATGAATCCTATATCGAAGGGTTGGCAGCACTGGAAAATCAAGGGAGTCAAGGCAAGCAAATCAGCTACTATGCGGAGCTTTCCAAAGAGACCAATCATTTGCCAATCAATTACCCAGATAATCAAAAATTAAAATTGATCCAAGCCTTGAATCAAGGAAATATTGAGATTGCCAGTGAAACGATCCAGCGGTTGATCGAAGAAGGCGAGAGTAAACAGACTTCGCCTCGTGTCCAAAAAATGTATGGCTACTACTTGTTGAATACGATCGCGCAAGTCGGCGGTGAATTGGTGGGGGCAGAAGTACTGCATACCGCTTCTGAAAGTGCTGATTTCAACAGCTTGAATCAATTGCAGTCTGCCTTGTTAACGATTGCCCAGCAGATTTGCACGAAGGTGCAGAAACAGCCGCTGGATGACGAGTCGGAAATGAATGAGAAAATCTTCAGTTTTATCCAAGAAAATTACCATTCCTCACAGCTCTCCTTGGAATCGGTGGCAGAGGAGGTTGGTGTTTCTGTCTCTTATGTCAGCCGTTTTGTAAAAAAAGAAAGCGGCAAAACCTTCTCCAAATATATTCAAGAACTAAGACTGAAAAAAATCAAAGAGGAACTGATTGAAACAGATTTGCCAATCAAAGAAATTATTCGCAACAATGGGTATTATGATGTTTCCAATTATACGAGAAAGTTCCGAAAAATAGTGGGTGTGACACCAGGGCAATACCGTGAAATGAACCAAAAAATGAGAAATTATTGAAAGTATGGGGGAAAATGAGATGAACAAACAAGTTGATTTGACAAAAGTTCAGCAACGAGCAGCCGTCTTTTTTGAGGAAATAGGTTGGCAGTCGGCGAAAGATCCGTTACCGAAAATAGTGATCGATCCGCAGCTGGATGCTGATTTTCGATTTGAAAACCAAACAATCAGTGTGTCCTCGCCAGAACATGCCTTTTACGCGTTAACCAAATATGGCCGAGATCAGGCGACGGGTCAATTAGCACAGAAAAGCTATATAGCAGCGCTTAAAGAACGCTGTCTGATGATCGATATCGGGCGCAAATTTTATTCGCTTGCTGATTTGAAAGCAATCGTCCGCAGCATGGCTTGCTTCCAATTCACGCATCTGCAACTTCATTTTTCGGAAAACGAAGGCTTTCGGATTGAATCCCAGCAATTTCCAGAAATTGTTTCGGAAGAATGTTTGACCAAGCAAGAAATTCGTGAATTGATTGCGTATGCTCAAAACCATGAAATTGCCATTATCCCTGATTTTGATTCTCCTGGTCATTTGCGTCAAGTCCTAGCACAAAAACCTCAATGGCAATTGCCGACAGCAGCTGGCACTCGTGATGATCGAGCACTGAACATTTTGGATTCAGAAGCGGTAGCCTTTATTCAGGAAGTTTATCGAGAATATGCGCAACTGTTTGAAGACAGCACCTATTTTCACATCGGGGCCGATGAGTTTATTGATTTTGACCAGTTAGAAAACTTTCCACAAATGATCGAAGCTGCCCGCGAGCGTTATGGGGAAAAAGCCAGCGGAATCGAAGTCTTTATTGATTATGTCAATGAGCTGGCGGCCTTTGTTGAAAGTCTCGGCTTTGTTGTGCGGGTCTGGAATGATGGTTTTTACCGCTTGAATCGCCAAGAGCAGACAACGTTGACGGAGAATTGTCAAATCTCCTATTGGACCCGTTGGAACCAGAATATGGCGTCGGCGGATGTCTTTTTTGAAAAGGGCTATACCATGATCAATCACAATGATAATTTTTTCTATTATGTCTTAGGAGAAGCGGCAGGGTATACCTACCCAACTTACGAAAAAATCAGCAATGAATTCCAGTTGACGACGTTTGCCAATGGACAACCAGTTGCACAGGAACAGCTTGCCCAAACACAGGCGATCGCTTTATCCGTCTGGGCGGATGTACCTGAGGCTCAGACTAGTCGTGAAGTGATCCAAGCGATTTTTTGGCTCCAAACGGCCATTAGCCAAAAAGTTTATAATGAGCCAAATCGACCAAAAGAGACATTTCGAAAGCTTTATGATGGGTGGGAAGCGACATTTAGCTGATTGTTAGAGGAATTGGGTGAAAGGGCACATCGCTGACAATCCCTGTTGTTTTCTTTATGATGAATAAGTTTAGCGACAAGTGAAACAAAAGCCAATAGTATTTTGATAAAATGAACGTAACTCCGAGTGAGGGGAGAAATGGAGCAATAAGTGATCATAGACATTCAACCGTTGAAGAAAAAAGATATCCTTGAAATGGATCAAATGTTTTTAAAGCAAGGGTGGCCTTCTCGCCAGCAGCTCTTGATGGAGTATTTAAACGAGCAAGAAGCGGGGGAGAGATACATTTTGCTTGCCAAAATAAACAACAAAACTGCCGGGTATTTGACATTGGTCCCTCTAGCAAAGCACGGACCATTTAAAGGCTTGTACCCAGAAATTGTGGATTTTAATGTTTTTGAATCTTATCAAAAACAAGGGGTAGGCAGTCAGCTTTTAAAAGCAGCCGAAGAAAAGGCACGAGAAATAGCTGCCGTGGTGACATTAGGGGTAGGTTTACACAATGGTTATGGATCGGCCCAGAGACTGTATGTAAAACAAGGCTATATTCCAGATGGATCTGGTGTTTGGTTCAATAATCAGAATTGTGCGATGAATGTGCCTTGTTGTAACAATGACGATCTTGTTCTTTATTTGTCTAAGGAACTTTGACCCTCCCGTGGTAAGTACCTTTAAAAAAGGATTAATCCCGCAGCTTGTTTGCATGTTCTCATCACCTGTTCAACAAGCTAGCTCGCTACTTTCGTATAAGCGAATTTAGGGAGTTTTTGAAAAAATAGCCATAAAAAATGACTAGAAACGATCAGTTTCTAGTCATTTTTTTGTAAAGAAAGTAAGGACAATGTTTTTGTATCAATAAAATATTCATTTAGTACAGTGCAATAGGCGCTTATATTTCTTTTAAAGTGATTTCGACCACTGGTACCAACACATCTGGGGGGCAGACGGGTAAGCTGAGAACAAGGTCCTCTTTGTTGATGATGGCTTCCGTTGACGTGAGAACTTCCTCGGGATCAAATCCTCGATAAAACAACTCGGAGCCATCATGTAAGAAACGGATATGCTTCACGCATCCTGCAAGTCCCGGAAGATGCAAGGATTTGTAGGGGTAGGAGAAGAGGTGCAAGTAAAGTTTATTCCCGTTTTGGGTGTAACGACTGTCAATAGGCGGTTGAAAAGTGCTGGCACCACAGCCGATAATCGCTTGCTGATGATAATGCATCCATGAACCGATGGCTTCTAAATGGCCACGAGTTGGTAAGTTGATTTCTCCACGAGCATTCGGGCCGATATTTAAGAGAAAGTTCCCATCTTTTGCTACTGTGTCAATCAGCATTTTGGTCATCATTTCACTGGATTTCCAGTGCTGAGCATCACGATCATAGCCCCACGTTTCGTACATCGTTTGGCACGCTTCCCATATTAAAGGCAATCCATTCGCTTCTAATGGTTTGTCTGGTTGGAATTGCTCAGGGGTGGTAATCCCTCGGCCCAAATCCAAACGGTCATTCAGTAACATCTCCGGCTGTAGACTTCGGCAAATTTCTTCGATCCGCTTACTATCCCAATCGGCGGCACCCTTGCCTTTTGACCAGCCCCAATCTCGATGGCTATAAGGAAAATCAAACCACATATAATCGATGGTTCCATAATTGGTCAATAGTTCGGTGACTTGACCAGCCAAAAAATCTTGATAACGGCGCATGTCCCGCTGGTCATTGGCTTGACGGGCTTGAATAGTCTCTCGTTGCGGATGCAGGCCGTCGAGCGTGAAATCTGGATGATACCAATCGATCAGCGAATGATACAGTCCGACCTTAATGCCTACCTTGCGAAATGCCGGCAGCAGTTCTGCTAAGAGGTCTCGCTTGAATGGGGTGTTGGTTACTTTGTAGTCGCTGAGCGCGGTGTCCCAAAGGGCAAAGCCTTCATGATGTTTCGTCGTGAAGACCATGTATTGAAAACCGGCCTTCTTTGCGGTTTGAGCCCATTCCTCCGCGTTGAAAAGATCAGGATCAAACTGAGAAAAATAGTTCTCGCGATAGGTGGTGGGTTCAATTTTTTCTGTCGTCATAAACCATTCGTGTCGAGCGCCAATACTGAATAGGCCGAAATGGATGAATAAGCCAAACCGATCATGGAGGAACCAGTTTGGATCAGGGTAGTTGGCAGGCCAATTCTTATACGTTCTCATTAAAAATCACTCCTTTTTCACTCACTTAAAGAAATTCTGTATTCGTCATGACTGTTTCTTGAATTTTCCAGCCATCTGCTTCCTTAACGAAAGTATGGTAAGCCTCTGTGATGTGATCACGGTAGGAAGAATCTTTTGGGCTGATCGTTTTCTGCTGCGCCGCGACCAGCATGGATCCTGTCTCTTGTTTAACGACTTCAAAAGAAAGCAGCGTGTGCTGCAGCTGTTCTTCTGCAAAAAAATCAGCCAATTCTTGGCTCGTCTCTGCTCGCGCCGCTGCCACGAGCGTGGCGGCATAAGCTGTCGCATCTTGGTCAGAGGCTGCTTGTAAATTTTCTTTCAGCACTGCCAAACAAGCCTCCGCCGCTGCTTGATTTGTAATATTACCTGTCATCTCCAGTTTTTCTGAAGGTTGGGCATGAACTGGAGCAGAAGAATCGGTTGTTAGAAAATAGAGAAAGAATAGGCTAACAATAGCTAGCAGACTCACGATGACGGTTCGGCGCAGCAAGGATGTTTTCATAAGTTCTCACTCCTTCTTTTAAACATTAGAAATTTTCCCCGCACTATAGATTCCATGAAATAAATTGCGACCCACAGAAGTGCTGCCGCTGAAAGGGGTTACCATTGGTAAGGACGGTTGAGTCAATTCTTCCAAAGTATCGAGCTCCCCGTCCAAGAAGGCAGTAAGCCGCCAGAGTGTCGTGTCGCAGCGCATCAGCAAGGCGCCGTAGCGCAGATCGATACTCTCAAAACCGAAAGGTCGATTCCAGTCAAACCAGACTTTACGATGGGCTTCATAAAGGGATTGCAAGGCGGATTTATAGACACTGAGCTCATCGACTGCTTGGCGCAATTCCGTGAAGTCCTTGCTTTTATAGGCACTGGTGATTTGGTCGGTAATACAAGCTTTTTGTGCCAAAACATCAGCCAGCTGCTGATAAAAGGCAAACATCGTTTGTGTGTCCCGTGTTGATTTCACAGCTGCCAACTCTTGAGCCAATGTTTGATAGTGGGATGCTAAAGAAAGATCGGTTAAGTTTTCCTGATACAAACCATACAGCAAGTCTTGGTAGAGCAGTAGCTTGCTGGGGTTTTCTCCGTGAGGATTGTTTTCTGGTACACCTGCAGTTTGATCAAAACGATCAAGCAGCAAGAAATCGCTACTAACTGACTCGTGAAAGAGCTGGAATTTTTCATTTAATTTCTCTAACGAAAGGTCGTTTCCAAACTGCGCTTCACTGAAATATTGCAAACCTAATAGCGCAGCAATCAGCGGTGTTTCGGCTCCGTCGTCGCCCCAAAGTGTGGCATAAACTTCCTGAACATCGTTTTCTTTGGCGGCTTGCAAGGCATGACGCATGGTGGCGAAACTCTTGCCATAGTTCGGCGCCAAACCGTTCCAAGTCCAGATACCTCCAGCAAAGGCGATCGGCTGTTTTAATTCCCGATGTTTCGCAAACATTCGCTGATAAGAGGCATGATCATGGTGGTAATAATCCCAGTAAACCATTTTGACAGCAGGAAGGTCAGCAAACAATTCTGTGGGAAAACACACGTCTGGATCGTAATAATCACCAGTAGGTGCACCGATCCTAAAAAACATATCGCTCCACATCATCGGCTTAAAACCCACTTTTTGACAAAGCGCAGCTACCCGCTGCAGATGTTCGGCCATAATCGAGAAACGGTCTTTTAAACCGTGCAATACCAAATATCTTCCTTTCCCCAATTGGTGTGCTTCATCCATGCCAATGTGTAGCTGATCCGTCGAAAAACACGAACGGATCGAACAGATCGCTGCTTCCAAAAAGGTATATGTTTCTTCTTCTCCCACCAGTAAAATATCTTCCGTGTCCCGAATGTTTTTAGCAAATCCCCATTTTAAGGGATTCGTTAAGTGTGCCAATGTTTGAATCGCCGGAATCAAAGTTACACCTATAGCTTGCGCGTAGCTATCAAGCTTCTTTAACTCACCTTGTGTATAACGGCCTCGTAAATGACCAAAATAAGGATACTCTGGAATTTCATAAGTGTCTTCCATATAAAGCGTGAGACGATTAAGCCCCATCTTGCTTGTCAATAGAATAAAGCGTTGCAGTTTTTCAACGGTCATTACTGCATTGCGGGACAGATCGATCATTGGTCCAATTGCTTCAAAATGCGGCTGTTCTTCTAAGACATAGACTGGGCGGTCTTCATGCACCCATAAAGTTAATGCCCGAAATAAATGGGCCTTTTCTTGATAGTAAATGATTGTTGCTAGCGGACCGTGGCAAATTTTCAGAGAACCGGGCCGTTGAATCAGCTGTAATGGATGCCCTTGCGGTGATTCTCGCAACGCTAGTTCCGGTAGTATGTTACTAAAAAAATCATCAAGATTTTCATTACTTTGGATAAAAATGTCTTTCATTACGAACGTCCCTTCTTAAGTTTCTTTTATCAGCAATGATTCTGAACGTTGGATCGCTTGAAAAGAGAACCAACTATTTGGAAAAAGGAAAAAAGGAACAAAGCCGATGACTAATAAAATCGGTAAAAAAGTCAAAATGATTGTAGTTACTAAGATTCCCAAAATCATCGCAATCGTTTGGGGAATACTGATAACCATCAGTATTACTGCTTGCTTAAAATAGTGAAGAAGGGGCAAGTCATAACGCAAATACACTGGCAGCAGATACAAGCTGATCAAAAGGGCACTGATAAACAACAGCAGCAAAAAAAAGTGAATCAAGCTATTTTGGATAAAGGTACTAGAGATGCGCAATTCTAGCCATAAGAAAAGCAGCAAACCCGCTTGCATGGCTCCTAATTGATTGGCGCGACGGAAATTTTTTTTCACGACAGTTCTGAACCAAGGCTTCAAAGCCGCTGGGCGTTCCTTTTTTTGGAAACTGTTGAAAAAAGCTTGGATAATCGTAGCGGTGGCAGGGAAAATGCCTAAAAATATCCCATATCGAAATACCCAATAAAACCAAAGAAACTGCAATTTTAGGCAATGGAGGAGCCATTCACCGACTTGATAGGAAACATGATAAAGACCATTGGATTGTTTCATAAAATCCTCACTTTCTTACGGATTACCATTTTGTATCCGCTTTAATTGTTGTCCTTATCGTACCATTGATCCATGGATAATGGGCATGGATGAAAAAATCACACATCCCATACAGGAAAAACACAGCAAATATATTTGATCCGCTTTATTTCTCCTAACGTTTTTATGGAAGGAAGCTTTCTTCATTACAAATTTTACAAACGCTCTTGCTTGGTTTAACACAGTGAAAAAAGTTACATATTGTTAGATGGACTTTTTTTCGCTTACATTTAGAACAAAGAAAGGAGTGCAAATGCATGACAAAAATTCGCGGTGATATTGAAGAAGCCAAGGAGAGAGAGCAAGCAGCGTGGGTCCCAGAAACAGAAATGCTCAAGCAGCGTCTGGAATGGTTTCAAGACTTGAAATTCGGAGTGATCTTCCATTATGGGCTGTATGCCGAAGCGGGGATCGTTGAATCATGGCAATTATCTGAAAAAGATGAATGGGCTAGAGAAAACCAGCCCTATCGAGAAACTATCGAAGCACTGCGTTTGGATTATTGGCAGTTGATTAATCAATTTGAGCCGAAGAAGCTGGATACCCGTAAATGGGCCAAGATCTGTAAGAAGGCGGGATTTAAGTACTGTTTATTCACAACAAAGCATCATGATGGGTTTTCGATGTTCAACACAATGGAGTCAGAGTTTAAAATCGGCGGGAAATTAAGTCCCTTTAAACGCGACATTTTACAAGAAGTGTTTACGGCGTTTCAAGAAGCAGGGATTGCAACAGGAGCCTACTATTCTAAAGCTGACTGGTATTCTCCTTTTTACTGGTTGGATGATGATACCGTCAAAGGCCGTCATGCCAGCTATGACACCCACCTTCACCCAGAAATCTGGGCGCGCTATGTGTCATTTGTGCATCGTCAGATTGTAGAGATTACTTCCAATTACGGAAAAGTCGATTTTCTTTGGCTAGATGCCGGTTGGTGCGGGCAAGGAAAAGAAGACCTACAAATGGATCGTTTAGCTGAGATTGCACGTGAGAAACAGCCGGAATTGATCATCGTTGATCGAATGATGGGTGGCCGTCATGAAAACTATGTGACACCAGAACGCAAAATTCCTGCATTAGCAGAAATTCCTAAAAAAGTTTGGGAAAGCAATATCCCGATTGGGAATGATTGGGGATATGTGCCAAATGATACCTTCAAGAGCAGCCAAGAACTGCTGGAAACCTTGATTGAGGTAGTCAGCAAAGGGGGAAATTTGATTTTAGGTGTCGGCCCAACACCTGATGGCGAATTTACATTCGAAGAGACCCAACGCTTAGAAGAAATCGGCAATTGGTTGGCGCTATATGGTGAAGGCATCTATGAAACGCGGGCGAACCCAATAGCTTGGCCAAATGAATGGCATTTGACCTATCAAAAAGAGGGCAAGGCTCATTTTGCATTTCGCAGTATCGCTGCAGGCGCTTTCGAACAGATTCCTTTAACAGAGATTGGCGCAACTGAAGAAGACGAGCTAATTGATCTAGCCACTAAAAAAGCGTTACCAGTCTATAAAAACGCTACCGAACCGTACCTCTTATGGTCGGATATCAGTCAGCCGAACGTTGGGGCAGTTGGGATTCGCGTTTCGACACATAGGGAAAAAAATACACATTGATTTGAAAGCGAATACAATTCATGATAAGGCTAACACCAAGCAAGGAGGAGGAAGAATGGAAACAGCGCCAATCAGACAAACCGTTTCAGTACCTAAAACAAAGAAACAGGATATAAAAATGAAAATCAAGAAAAATCGGCAATTGTACTTGTTTGTGTTGCCAGCATTTTTGATTATTTTGATTTTCTCTTATGGACCGATGTATGGAATCATTATTGCATTCAAGGATTATATGCCTTCATTAGGGATTTTGGGCAGTCCTTGGGTTGGATTTAAACATTTTCAACGTTTCTTCGATTCCTATTATTTTTGGGAACTCATCAAAAATACTTTAGGAATCAGTATCTATTCATTGGTTGTCGGTTTTCCGCTGCCGATCATCCTGGCATTGGCTTTGAATGAGATCAAAGACGGCCCGTTTAAAAAGATTACCCAAACAGTCACCTATGCCCCAAACTTTATTGCTGTGGTGGTCATGGTTGGTATGGTCATTGCTTTCTTATCTCCTTCAACAGGGATCATCAATCACCTATTAGAATTTTTGGGTTTCGAGCGGATCAGCTTTATGACTAATCCCCGTTGGTTTAAAACGATTTATGTCCTGTCCGGAGTTTGGCAAGGAACGGGATGGGGGTCTGTGATTTATCTGGCAGCTCTATCTGGAGTCGATACGCAACTGCACGAAGCGGCAACGATCGATGGCGCTTCTCGTCTGCAACGCGTTTGGTATATCAATATTCCAACGATCATGCCCACGATGGTGATCTTATTGATAATGAGCTTCGGCAGCTTGATGTCAGTTGGGTTTGAAAAAATCATCTTGATGCAGAATCCTTTGAACATGCAATCCTCGAATGTGATTGCGACCTTTGTTTACCAGCAAGGGCTGTTAGATGCGCAGTACAGTTTTGCTGCGGCAGTCGGCCTATTTAACTCATTGATCAATTCCGTATTGTTGATCGTAGTCAATCATATTGCCAAACGTTTAAGCAATTCTAGTCTATTGTAGGAGGGAGGACCAAAAGTGAAAACAACTTCTTTAATAAAAGATACCCGTGCTGATAAAATCTTTTTGATCTTTGTTTATGTGTTTTTAGCAATTTCATTGCTGATCGTTTTATATCCGCTGATCTATATCGTCAGTGCTTCGATCTCAAATCCGCATCTGGTAAACTCAGGTGAAATGTGGCTTTTACCAAAAGGAATCACCTTCGAAGGCTATCGAACATTATTGGGCAACAGCAGTATCTGGCGTGGCTATTTGAACACGATCTACTATACAGTGTTAGGAACATCGATCAATCTCTTGGTAACCTTGCCTTGTGCCTATGCGTTATCGCGAGAAGATTTTTATGGGCGACGAGCCTTCACCAATTTTATGCTGGTTACCATGTTCCTGTCTGGTGGCTTGATTCCCAGCTATTTGCTGATTCGCAGCTTAGGTATGCTGAATACCGTTTGGGCACTGGTGATTCCAGGGGCCGTCTCGGTTTACAATGTGGTTGTCACACGAACGTTTTTTCAATCCACAATTCCGCGAGAGATGGAAGAAGCAGCGATTGTGGATGGTTGTTCCGATTTTCGTCTATTCATGCAGATCGTTTTACCATTATCAACGCCGATCATTGCGGTAATGGCTTTGTTCTATGGCGTCGGACATTGGAACAGCTTCTTTAACGCATTGATCTATCTTTCTGATCGATCGATGTACCCGCTGCAGATGATTTTAAGAGAAATTTTGATTCTTCAAGATATGTCTTCAAATACCGTCAGCAATGTGACTTCAGAAATGGCGAATATGCTATATAGCAAACAGCAACTCGCTCAAGTCATCAAGTACGGTGTCATGATCGTTTCTTCGTTACCGGTAATCATCGTCTATCCGTTCTTACAAAAGTATTTTGTCAAGGGCATGATGGTCGGTTCAATTAAAGGATAAAAAAATCAAAGGAGGAAGAAAATGGGATTAAAAAAGAAACTTTTAGGAATGGCGGGTGTCGCTTTATGCAGTACCCTCGTCTTGGGTGCCTGCGGCAATTCTTCAGATGAGGGAACTGGAGAAAAAAAAGAGGTTGCTATCAATCATGACAGCCAATTTCCAATCATCAAAGAAGGCGAAGAGCTGACCTTGAATATCATGGCACCAGGTGTGGGAATGGCCGAGTGGGAAGACATGCCGACGCTACAGGATTACCAAGAAAAAACCGGTATCAAACTGACTTATACGACACCGCCATCGGCTGACTTTAGTACGAAACTGAACTTAGCCTTTGCTTCCGGCGACTTGCCGGATATCGTTTACGGTGCTGGTTCGCAAGCACTGACGGCTTCGATGGAGATCGATTACGGTTCACAAGGGATTTTACTTCCCTTAGAGGAGTATATCACGCCAGAAATCATGCCAAATCTTTATGCACTGACGCAAGAAGATCCCTCAATCTTGAAATCGATCACCACGCCAGATGGGCACATTTACTCCTTACCAATGATCTCTCGGAATGCGACTTCAATCTGGTGGCAAGGCCCGATGTGGTACAACGGCACGTGGCTAGATAATTTAGGCGTATCAGAACTGCCGAAAACCACAGAGGAACTGCAAGAATTGTTGACGCGTTTCAAAGACGAAGATCCTAACGGAAATGGTCAAGCAGACGAGATTCCATTGACGGATGTCGATATGAACTCGACACGTGTTTGGTTGATGGCCGCCTTTGGCTTACGGACTCGCGGGATTCAAGTGGACGATGATGTGGTCTCCTACACACCGACATCAGAAAACTACAAAGCATTCTTGGAATACATGAATACACTTTACGATGAAGGCTTGCTGGATAAAGAAGTTTATGGACAGTCAGATGAGCAGAAAAAAGCGAAGGGTGAAAACAATCAACTAGGGCTTTTTGCCGACTATTTCAGCTTCTTTACTACTGGTCGCAGTGAGGCAGAGGCGATGAACGATCCGATGTTCCAACCGTTGACCTCTGAATGGGCACCAGAAGCCAAGATTCCTGGCAGTCCACGAATCTCTCGGGGAACTTTTGCATTGACCAATGTCAATCCTTCCCCAGAAGGTTCCATGCGTTGGGTGGATTACTTCTATTCGGAAGAAGGCACAAAATATATTGAACAAGGGCCAGAAGGTGTTCTTTGGGAGTACCAAGAAAATGCGGATGGCGAAAAAGTCCGGGTTTATGTGGATGGCATTGATACAGACAACACGGAAGACGAACGCGGCAAAATCACGCCGGCATATGGATTGACTACACCAAACATTGTCATTGATACAACAGGTGAATACCATATTCGCAAAACGGCTGATGAAGAACCAGATACTCGTTTTAGTGATTGGGTTGCACAAGAAACGGCAGAAAAGATGGAAGACATCGCTGAAGTACCATTTCCGCTACTGTATTTAACGATTGAAGAAAATGACAAAGTAGCAGCCACTGCCACTGATTTGACAACTTATGTAGAACAAATGGAAGCTAAGTTTATCACAGGTGTCGAGCCATTAGACAATTGGGACGATTATGTGAAAACGATCGAAGCAATGGGCATTGACGAATATGTCGAAGTCTATCAAACGGCCTATGACCGCTGGAAAGCAAACTAATATCATACGATAAGGGAAACGGGTCGAGACAATCAATCTCCACCCGTTTTTTTTCAAAAAATAGATAGAGGAGTCAAAAGAAAAATGAGAGTTATGCAGCCTTACGAGTTTGAACGCATCCGAAAAATTTTCTACAAATTAAAACAGTACCGTGTACGCTATCAACAGCCAATAGACCTGCTTTTTTTTAAGCAAGAGGATTGGGTACCGTATGAACAAGGGAGTTATTTCGGAGAAAAAAACACCTATTACCAGTTGAAAGGCAGCTTTCAAGTTCCCGCTGACTGGGTAGGGAAACCTTGTGTTTTACAAGTCTATTCAAGTCTCTCAGAGTGGGACAACACCACCAATACCCAAATCAAAATTTATTTGGACGATACCTATGTCCAAGCTATCGATGTCAATCATCGAGAGGTCACTTTGGCTGAAGGATATCAACAAAAAGCAGTCAAACTGAAGATTGATCTGTTCTCGGGCCGTTCCGATAAACCATTCCCACTGCATATCAACTTATTGGCATTGGATCCTGTCGTCAATGAACTCTGGTTTGATTTTTATACGCTGTTTGATAGTTGGCGTGCCATTCGTGCGTTTGGCGGTGACGAAGCATTTTATCAACAAGTTCTTGGTCAAGTCGCCAATGTCTTGGATTTTCGTACGCCCTACTCAGCGGCATTCTATGAAAGTCTCGCAAAAGCCAAGCAACTGCTTGCGTCATGTTACTTACCAGCGCATACACCAAAACAAAAAGTGACGGCTGTCGGCCATACCCACATCGATCTGGCGTGGCTTTGGACGGCACAGCAAGCAATTGAAAAAGGTGAGCGCAGTTTCCAGACGGTCTTGAAATTGATGGAGGAGTATCCAGATTACACGTTTTTTCAAAGCCAACCACAACTGTATCTCTCCATGAAAACACATTATCCTGAACTTTACGCTGCAATCAAAGAAAAAGTTCGAGAAGGAAGATGGGAAGTTGACGGGGCGATGTGGGTGGAAGCCGATTGCAATTTGACTTCAGGGGAATCGCTGGTTCGTCAGATCCTTTATGGCAAACGGTTTATGAAAGAGGAATTTCAAGTCGATAGCCGCATCTTATGGCTACCGGATGTCTTTGGTTATTCAGCCGCCTTGCCGCAAATTTTACGCAAAACAAATACGCCCTACTTTATGACGACGAAGCTGTCATGGAACCAGTTCAATCAAATTCCTTATGATTCCTTCTATTGGCAAGGAATTGATGGCAGCCGCGTTTTGACGCATTTTATTACCACCATCAGTGAAGGATACAGTCCAAGAGATTATTATACGACGTATAATGGATTGCTAGATCCTTACACGATCAAAGGCAGTTTTGAACGTTATCAGCAAAAAGATCAGCACGACGAAATTTTGATTGCCTATGGGTACGGTGACGGTGGCGGAGGCCCGACGAAAGAGATGCTAGAAGTCCAGAAACGGCTGCAAAAGACACTGCCAGATATGCCGACGATTACTGGCAATCATGTGGGGGGCTTTTTTGATCGACTGGCAGATTCTTTTAAGGAAAAACCTGGCCCGGTCTGGTACGGCGAATTGTACTTTGAATACCATCGTGGAACACTGACTTCGATTGGCAAAAACAAGAAGGCCAATCGCCAAGGAGAATTTTTCTTACAGACGATTGAAAAACTTTATAGTATTTGTGCAATCAATCGTTATCCGCAAGCTGAATTAGAACAACTTTGGAAACAGCTGCTATTTAATCAATTCCATGACATTCTGCCGGGAAGCTCGATCAAAGAAGTTTATGATCAGACGGATCAAGAATATCAACAGCTCTTTGATAAAGGCTGCAAGCTGATCGAAGCTTTGATTCCAGCGGCGCAAGCAGCCGAAGCTACGTCATGGCATGTCTTTAATCCGCTGGGACAAGAGCGGACGGGTCTGGTCTATTTAGACGATCAGACAGGGATCAAAGAAGCTTACCTGACTCAGCGGACCTATGATGACCGGCTCTTAGTCAAAATTCCCGCCATGGCTGGATTGAGTAGCAAAAAATTGACTCCTATCTCAGCTGTGCCTCAATCAAAGCAAGTAGCGATACGACTAGAGGAATCGTTTGAAACGGCTGACTTTAAAGTGATTTTTGACAAACACTTTGACATCATCTCTTTATTTGACAAACGGCAGCAGCGAGAAATCGTGCCAAAAGGCGAGCGGTTGAATCAGTTAGTGGCTTACGAAGATCTGCCAATGGATTATGATGCGTGGGACATTGATATTTATTACCAGAAGAAGCCTTATCCTGTGAAGCAAGTTCTCTCAGCTGAGGTTGTTGAGCAAGGGGAGATTCGCGATACCTTGAAGATCAAACGTCAGTTTGAAGATTCTTTTATTACGCAATGGCTGCATTTTTACCATGGCACGGGAAGAATCAATTTTGAAACAGCGGTTGATTGGCACCAGCATCAACTGCTGTTAAAGGCATTGATGCCGATTGATGTTAACACATTGGAAGCAACGTTTGATATTCAATTCGGGCAGGTAAAACGGCCTGTGCATCAAAACACGACATGGGACCAAGCACGTTTTGAGAGCTGTGGACAAAAATGGGTAGATCTCTCAGAAGGGAATTATGGGGTTAGTATTTTGACGGATTCGAAATATGGGTTCAATACGGATTATCAAAAAATCGGGCTTTCTTTGATCAAATCGCCGATCGATCCGTATCCTGAAGCGGATCAAGGCCTTCATGAGTTTACCTATTCCTTGTACGCCCACGAAGGAACTTGGCAAGAAGCGCAAACGATGGAAGAAGCATTGGCATTAAATGTTCCCGTTCTGACGGTTCCAAGGGTGTCACAACTATCAGGGGATGCTTTTCTAGCAGTCGACCAAAAGAATGTCTTACTGGATACGGTGAAAAAAGCCGAAGATGAAGAGGCACTGATCGTGCGGTTGTATGAATATCACAATCAAACCACCGCCTGTCAAATGCGCTGCCAGAAAAGAATCAAAAAAGCGGTTTTAACGAATCTTTTGGAAGAAACCGTCGCTGAACTGTCGGTCGAGCCGCTGGATGCCCGAAGCATCACAATCCATTTTCAGCCTTTTGAGATCCAGACCATCATGCTTTATTTAGAAGACTAAATAGAAATGGAGAAGCATATGATTGAGACACTTTTACGGCAAATGACATTGAAAGAAAAAATCGGCCAGCTGAATCAGCGTCTGTATGGTTGGGAAGTTTACGAAAAAAACAATGGAAAAATTATTTTAACTGAAACCTTTAAAAAAGAAGTAGCTCGTTTTGGCAGTCTTGGCTGGATTTACGGCGTGTTTCGAGCTGATCCTTGGTCAGGTAGAAATCAGCAAACAGGCCTGACGACCACGGAGTCCTATGAGCTATCCCTTATGATTCAAACTTATTTGCAGGAGCACACTCGGCTGGGGATTCCGGCCCTTCTCAGTGAAGAGTGTCCTCACGGGCACCAAGGTTTAGAAGCGACGACGTTTCCGGTCAATTTTAGTGTTGGTTCTAGTTGGAATCCAGAGCTGTATCAAGCGGCCCAAACCATCACTGCTCAAGAGATTCGGGCAAAAGGAGCCCATGTTGGCTTGGTTTCCGCATTGGACATTGCTAGAGATCCTCGTTGGGGGCGAACAGAAGAATGTTTCAGTGAAGATCCGTTTTTGACCAGTAGCTTTACCAAAGCAGCCGTCAGAGGATTACAAGGATCAAAAACAACGATAGAAAAGCAGAACGTTTTAGCGGTATTGAAGCACTTTGCTGCCCAAGGTGCAGGAATTGGGGGACACAATGCAGGGCCAGTGGCAATTGGTGATCGGGAATTCCGCGAGATCCATCTGCCACCAATGAAAGCGGGGATTGCTGCTGGGGCCTTGGGGTGTATGGCTGCATACAATGATCTAGACGGTATCCCATGCCATGCCAATGCTTATTTGCTGCAAGATGTTTTACGAGAAGAAAGTGGCTTTACGGGAATTGTGATGGCCGATGGGTGTGGGCTGGATCGAATTGCTGACTGGCTGGGGAGCCACCCACAAGCGGCCGCCAAATCCTTGACCAGCGGTGTGGATGTTAGTTTATGGGATGAAGTTTTCCCAGTGTTAGAAGAAGCTGTCCTTGAGGGGCTACTTGCGGAAACGGCGATCGATGATGCAGTCCGTCGTGTGCTTCTTTTGAAAGAAAAACTTGGCTTGTTTAAAGAAGCAACGCCCCGTGTTTCATTGCCCCGTAAAGAAAAGGCGCAACAAGTTGCCTTGAAATTGGCGGAGGAATCGATTGTTTTACTAGAGAACAATGGTATTTTGCCTTTGAAGAAAACGCGACAAAAGATTGCCGTCATCGGTCCTCACGTTAAACAGCTCTATCATCAGCTGGGGGATTATACGCCATTCAAGGAAGAAACAATATGTACGACCCTTTGGGAAGGTTTGACCAGTTTAAGTACGCATCAAGCTGACTTCTTCTACGAGAAAGGCTGCGAAATCTCTAGTGGCACACTGGCTCAACGAAGGCAAGCCTGTCAGATTGCAGAAAAAGCGGATGTCGTCTTAGTGACGATCGGTGGCTCCAGTGCCCGTGATTTCACAACGGATTTTGACAAAAACGGTGCCGTCTTAAGGGGATCTCAGGAAATGACCAGTGGAGAAAACATCGACTTGGCTACCCTCGATTTGCCGCAATGCCAGTTGGATTTACTGTTTGCGTTGAAGAAGAGTAAAAAGCCGCTGATTGGGATCGTGATTTCCGGTCGACCGCATTGCTTAGCTCCTTTGCAAGACTTGTTCGATGGGGTGCTTTACGTTGGCTATCCCGGCCAATATGGAGGGGAAGCGATTGCTCGGATTCTTTTTGGTGAAACGGTACCTAGTGGGAAATTAGCAGTTTCTATTCCTGATACAGTTGGACAACTGCCTGTCTGTTATAATTATCGCAACACAGCGTTTCAAAAAGACTACCTCGATCAAAAAGGCGCACCAGTATATTCTTTTGGTTATGGGCTTAGTTATGCCTCTTTTATTTGCAGCTCGGTTTCGGCTGAATATGCAGGGGAAGGCATTATCGTCAGTGGCACACTTGAAAATCATTCTACTGTGTCTGGTAAAGAAGTGGTCCAATGCTATCTAAAAGAGTATACAAAAGCATATGTGCCGAGGAAAAAAGTCTTATGCGGCTTTCAAAAAGTATGGGTGCCTAGTCAAGGACAAGCAACTTTTCAACTCGTGATCGGTGAAGCATCATTGCAGCAGCTGGCAATTTCCTTGGAAGAAACAACATCGTTTTGTCTGGAAGTCGAAACAGCAGGTCAGCAGTATCGATTTGTATTTCAACGGTCCAACCCTGACCGCACGTGGCAGGTAATTCAGAAAGGAGCAAAAGAATGATTCACTTTCCAAAAAACTTTTTATGGGGAGCGGCCGCGTCAGCACCGCAAACCGAGGGGGCCGCAGTGGTTGACGGCAAAAGTCCCTCTACATGGGACAAATGGTTTGAGTTGGAGCCGTCACGCTTTTACGATGGTGTCGGACCAAGCGACACCTCAAATACCTACTATCAATACCGGGAAGACGTAGCAAACATGAAGGCCATGAACTTGAATTCCTATCGGACATCGATTGCATGGACCCGCTTATTACCAGATGGAAAAACATTGAATCAGACGGCAGTCCGGTTTTATCGGGCATATTTTCAGGAAATGCTGGATCAAGGCATCGAACCGATCATTAATTTGTTTCATTTTGACATGCCTTGGTGGCTGATGGAAAAAGGAGGTTGGGAGGCGCGGGAATCCGTGGACCATTTTGTATTTTATGCAAAAACTGCTTTTGAACAATTTGGCGATTTAGTGAAAAAATGGGCGACCTTTAATGAACCATTGGTGCATATTGAATGTGGGTATTACGGAGATGCTCATTGGCCGCAAGTGCGTGATTTCAAGCGGGCAATTCAAGTTGGTTATCATACCTTGTTAGCCCATGCGAAGGCAGTTGCTGAGTTTCGTAAAATCACACTTCCTGATGGAGAAATCTGTATCATCTTGAATTTGTCACCTGTTTATCCAAAAAGTCAAGAAGCGGCTGATCGAGAAGCCGCTGAATGGGCAGATCTCTTGTATATTCGCAGTTTTTTGGACTGTGTCGTTTATGGACAATTTCCAGAAAAGCTAACGAGCTTATTCAAGGAGCATCAATTGTCCCCTGAATATGAAGCAACAGATGCGGAAATTTTTCGTGAAAATACCGTAGATTTTATTGGTTGCAATTATTATCAACCGTTGCGGATCCAAGCACCACTTCCGCAGAAGGCAGCATCCGGTCCCTTTGAGCCACGTCAGTTATTTCGTGGGTACGATTGGCCAGAGAAAAAAATCAATCCTCATCGCGGCTGGGAAATCTATCCAGAAGGGATTTACGATATCGCGATGCGTCTAAAGAATGACTATCAAAACATGCCATGGTTTGTTTCCGAAAATGGCATGGGGGTATCTGAGGAAGAACGGTTCATGGACGCCACGGGGCAGGTCAATGATACGTATCGGATCGCCTTTGTTGAAGACCATTTGCGTCAGCTGCATCGCGCGATCGAAGATGGGTCACCTTGCTTCGGCTACCATATGTGGACCTTTATGGATTGCTGGAGCTGGTTGAACGCTTATAAAAACCGCTATGGGTTTTATCGAGTGGATTTGAAAAATGACTTCGAGCGTTATCCCAAAGCGTCCAGTTTTTGGTTGGCAGAAGTAGCTGCCAAGAATGCCCTTGATTGATCAAAGTGTCCTTAGAAGAAAAAATACCGCAGGAAAACTTTCCTGCGGACTTCTTTGGCTATGAATATTTTATAAATACTTCTCACGAAAATCGGCAATGGCTTGGCGTGAGGCATAGATATTGCGTGCCAGCTTTTCATTCTTGCTTAAAAAGACATAGAAAAGGACATCGACCGCCAATAGGTGGGCGATAATCGAATTCGTAGCAGCACTACGTTGGTTGGCTTCTTTGGAACGGGACACTTGCAGGGGAACATCCGCCAACTTTGTTAACGGATTACTGCCAAATCGGGTGAGTGACAGAATCGGGACGCCAAGATTTTTAACGATTTCTGCTAAGTGAACCATCTCAGGCGTGTGTCCACTGTTGGAAATGACCCAGAGGAGACTTTTTTTCTCGTTTTTGACGAGTTGCGGCAACAAGAGATTGTAGTCATTTTCAAACACGACGATTTTGCCTAAACGGGTCCATTTTTGTTGGATATCTTGTGCGATCAATGAAGAAGCACCGATCCCGCAGACAAAGATTCGCTCACGAGTCGCGATCAGTTCAGCGGCAGCCAACATCAGCTGTTCTTCTAACAATTGGGCCGTCTCATTCATAGTCACCTGTGCATTGTGGCTTAATTTAGATGTGATGGCATGAAAGGGCTCATTTAATTCAACATCGGCATAGCCCAAGTTTTCATTGGCATTTTGGCGCAAGCCGGATTCCGCAGATAATTGTATTTTTAAATCTGTCAAACTAGCAAAGCCGGTTTTTTTCGCAAAGCGTACGACAGTCGGTGCACTGATCCCAGTGGCTTCTGCTAATTGACTCGCAGTCATCGACGGCACTTTTTCAGGATTGGCCTCCATGAATGCGAAGAGTTTCTTCTCAGAAAGCGATAATTCATTTTTCATGCTCTCGATTCGGGAAAGAACGCTCATCCTTACACTTCCTTTAGATAGAGTAGTATCCTAAGTATAACATAAGTTTTGGAGGAGCTTTCAAAAGAAACGAAAAGAATAGGTAGATAAACTTGCTTTTTTCCTTAGAATCAAGTAAAGTAATTACGTGTGAAAAGCACAGTACCTGTTACTTGGTTTAACGAATCACCAACGTTTTACTCAGTCGCAGGGGAAAAAGAAAAAGAGGTGAAAAACATGGCAATTTCAAAAGAACGCAAAAACGAAATCATCAACAAATTTGCACGTCATGAAGGAGATACTGGTTCTCCAGAAGTTCAAATCGCTGTTTTAACAGAAGAAATCAACCATTTGAACGAACATGCACGTATGCACAAAAAAGACCACCATTCATACCGTGGGTTGATGAAAAAAGTTGGACATCGTCGTAACTTATTAGCTTACCTACGTCAAAAAGACGTACAACGTTACCGCGAATTAATCCAAGCTTTAGGATTACGTCGTTAATCAAACAAAGAAAAGTGAGGTTCAACCCGAATCTCACTTTTTTGCTATGAATCACTGCGACTGGGCGGCGCAAGCCGCACAGAGCAGATGATGAATAGTACTAGGCGAGGGAAACGAGCGTAGTGACCAAGCAGCGGAATCACTGCGACTGGGCGGCGCAAGCCGCACAGAGCAGATGATGAAACCTACTAGGCGAGAGCAACGAGGGTAGTGACCAAGCAGCGGAATCACTGCGACTGAGCGGCGCAAGCCGCACAGAGCAGATGATGAAACCTACTAGGCGAGGGAAACGAGCGTAGTGACCAAGCAGCGGAATCACTGCGACTGCAGTGTCGGCTAAAACAGCTGATGCAGTCTGACAGGTGATCTCGAGCCATCTAAAAAGTGAAACACCGAAAGAGCGGCCTTTTGACTGGTGAATCAAAAAGCGCAGCTAAAAAGAATTTTGGGTCCTTGTAAGCAGCATCCTACTAACCAAATGAAAGCAGCGGAACGACATTCCGATTTTTTCATTTGTTTAGTAGTGACTTGCTGGGATCCGATGAAAAGGAGCAGAACATGACAGAAAAACAAGTATTCAAAACAACTTGGGGCGGCCGCCCATTAGAAGTAGAAGTTGGCCAATTAGCCAAACAAGCAAACGGAGCTGTATTGGTTCGTTATGGTGATACGGTTGTCCTAAGTGCAGCGGTTGCATCTAAGGAAGCAAAAGATACCGACTTTTTCCCATTAACAATCAATTACGAAGAAAAAATGTATGCCGTAGGGAAAGTACCTGGTGGCTTTATCAAACGGGAAGGACGTCCAAGTACGGAAGCAACCTTGACTGCCCGCTTGATCGATCGTCCGATCCGTCCAATGTTTGCGGAAGGTTTCCGTAACGAAGTACAAGTAACAAACATCGTAATGAGTGTTGAACAAGATTGTACGCCAGCAATGGCGGCAATGTTAGGTTCTTCTTTAGCATTGTCTATTTCAGATATCCCGTTTGACGGACCGATCGCTGGTGTTGATGTTGGTCGGGTCAATGGCGAGTATGTCTTGAATCCAACAGTAGAACAAGCAGAACAAACTGATATCGAATTGACAGTAGCTGGAACGAAAAAAGCTATCAACATGGTTGAATCAGGCGCGAAAGAAGTTTCTGAAGAAGACATGTTAGGTGCGTTATTATTCGGTTTTGATGCTATCCAAGAATTGGTTGCCTTCCAAGAAGAAGTTGTCGCAGCTGTGGGTAAACCAAAAATGGAAGTCAAATTGTTACAAGTAGATGCTGACTTGAAAAAAGAAATCTTCGACGGCTACTACCAAACAATGAAAACTGCTGTTATGACTGAAGAAAAATTGGCTCGTGAAGACGAGATCGATAAAGTCAAAGACACAGTGAAAGAAGTGTATGCAGAAAAATTTGCTGGACATGAAGAGGAAGCACAATTCTTGAAAGAAGTGAAACAAATCGCGGAAGATCTTGAAAAAGATGTGGTTCGCGAATTGATCACCATCGACAAGATTCGTCCGGATGGCCGTCAATTAGACGAAATCCGTCCATTGGCATCAGAAGTTGGCTTATTGCCACGTGTTCATGGTTCTGGTCTATTTACTCGGGGACAAACCCAAGCATTGTCTGCTTGTACATTAGCACCTTTAGGCGAACACCAAATCATTGATGGATTAGGGGTTGAAGAATCAAAACGATTCATCCACCATTACAACTTCCCTCAATTTTCTGTTGGTTCGACTGGTCGTGCCGGCTCACCAGGACGTCGTGAAATCGGTCATGGTGCATTAGGCGAACGTGCCTTAGCACAAGTGATTCCTGATGAAACAGACTTCCCTTACACAATCCGTCTCGTTGCAGAAGTATTAGAATCAAATGGTTCTTCTTCTCAAGCAAGTATCTGTGCAGGAACCTTAGCATTGATGGATGCAGGGGTGCCAATCAAAGCACCAGTTGCAGGTATCGCAATGGGACTTGTATCTGATGGTGAAAACTACACGATCTTAACTGATATTCAAGGCTTAGAAGATCACCTTGGCGATATGGACTTTAAAGTTGCTGGAACCAAAGATGGGATCACTGCGTTACAAATGGATATCAAGATCCAAGGAATCACTGAACAAATCTTGACAGAAGCATTAAGTCAAGCGAAAAAAGCACGGATGGAAATCTTAAATGAATTGACATCAACATTGGCTGCTCCTCGTGAAGAGTTAAGCCAATACGCACCGAAGATCGAAATGATCCAAATCGATCCTGCGAAGATCAAAGATGTAATCGGTAAAGGCGGCGACACCATCAATGGCATCATTGATGAAACTGGCGTGAAAATCGATATTGATCAAGACGGAAAAGTTTCGATTGCTTCTGCTGATGCAGAAATGATCCAAAAAGCTATCAAGATCATTGAAGAATTGACGAAAGAAGTAAAAGTTGGCGAAGTGTACCTTGGGAAAGTTGTCCGTGTTGAAAAATTCGGTGCGTTTGTCAACTTAATAAAAGGCAAAGACGGCTTAGTTCACATTTCACAACTTGCGAACGAACGGGTCAACAAAGTAGAAGACGTTGTCAAAGAAGGCGACGAAATCTTAGTGAAGGTCACAGAAATCGACAAACAAGGCCGTGTGAACCTGTCAAGAAAAGCACTATTGAACGAAGATAAAGCAGAGCAAAAATAAGCTGCTACTTCTAAATCATAAGCAAAGTCTAGGAAACTGGACTTTGCTTTTTTTTTGTCTAAGTAGCACATCTTCAAAAGGGTCTTACTTGACAGGAGTTATTTTTTGCTTTAGTGCGAAAAATAAGAGATAATTCAGAATATTGTCTTTGCCATGCAAGCAATAATTCTAAGATGTTAAACGCATCTTATTTAGGATAAGGAGTACGATATGAAACAAACATTTCCAACTGATTTTTTATGGGGAGCATCGATTTCCGCTCACCAAACCGAAGGAGCGTATCAAACCGATGGCAAGGGAATGAGTGTCCAAGATACTCGTCCAAGAGACAACCACAAGATCGCGGATTTTACTGTGGCTGTCGACCATTACCACCAGTACAAAGAGGATATCGCCTTGTTAGCAGAAATGGGGATCAAAATTTTCCGTTTTTCGATCGCTTGGTCGCGAATTTTTCCAGAAGGGCGCGGTACTATTAATCAAAAAGGATTGGATCATTACAGCGATGTCATTGATGAATTGCTGAAACACGGCATTCAGCCCTTTGTAACGTTGAACCATTTTGACTTGCCGCAAGCATTGGAAGACGAAGGCGGCTGGACAAAACGCAGCACCGTTGAGGCATTTGCCGCATACGCCAAAACGCTGTTTACAGCCTATGGGGATCGAGTGACGCACTGGCTGACGATCAATGAACCAAATATCATGCTGTTGGTGGATCAAAAAATATTAGGGAAAAAGATTCCATTATCAGAAAAATACCAGCAATTTCATCACCTGATGATCGCTGAAAAATATGCTTTCGAAGCGTGTCATGAAATCGTACCGAATGGCAAAATCGGACCGGTGCCGAATATTTCGTTGGTCTATGCGGCGACTAGTCGACCAGAAGACAACCAAGCGGCGCTGTATTTCAACAGTGTCCGGAACTGGGCGTACCTTGATTTCGCCTGCTTCGGTCGTTACAATACGGTCTTT
Organism: Enterococcus sp. NPDC086594; assembly: GCF_044746145.1. Lineage (NCBI taxonomy): Bacteria > Bacillati > Bacillota > Bacilli > Lactobacillales > Enterococcaceae > Enterococcus > Enterococcus sp. NPDC086594. Next base: position 729,419 of record NZ_JBIVBP010000001.1, on the reverse strand, counting down.
CAAGATTATTTGAACCAAAACGGCCTCACGATTGACTTTGGTCCGGAAGATGAGGTGTTGATGAAACGGGCTCTGCCTGACTTTGTCGCAATGAACTTCTACACCACGGTGACAGTGGAGCAGCCGACGGAAGCTGGGGACATGAAAAACGGCATCAGTGATCAGCAAAGTGAAGACATTATGGAGCGTGGTTTTTACAAAGGGTTCACCAATACGTTCTTGAAGAAAAATGCCTTCAATTGGACCATCGATCCCTTGGGACTGAAAACGACGTTGCAAACACTTTATGATCGTTACCACTTGCCGATCATCATTACTGAAAACGGCTTAGGGGCCGAAGACCATCTAGAAGCAGATGGCGCGGTTCATGATCCGTACCGTATCGATTATTTGTCGCAGCATATCAATCAATGCTTAGCCGCGATCAATGCTGGGGTGGATCTGATCGGATATAGCCCGTGGTCTGCCATTGATTTGATTAGTGTGCATGAAGGGATTCGAAAACGGTATGGTTTTATTTACGTAGATCGCAATGATGCAGAGGAAAAAGAACAAAAACGAGTGAGAAAAGACAGCTTTTATTGGTATCAAAAGCTGATTGAAGAAGGGGCGATCCCTTCGTTGGAGGAGTAATGATGACAAGTGTTTTTACCTTTTTAGAAACGCGTTTGATGCCGCCATTGAATAAGTTGGCGAATTTACGCTTTATTCGCGCAATCATGCAAGCTGGGATCATTACGGTCCCTTTTACGATCGTCGGATCGATTTTTTTAATCATCAATAATTTACCACAAATCATTCCACCACTGGCTGGCTTTTTCGAACAAACGATTTTACGATTTTCACCGCTTTATAGTGTCGTAACTACCATGTCTGTTGGCTCGATTGCTGTTTTTTATTGTTTAGCAACAGGGTATTATTTAACTGAGATCTATCATAAAGAAGAGCATTTGACTATGAGCAGTTTTGTAGGGGCGTTATTAAGTTTGTTTGCCTTTTTAATGACGATCGTCCAAGTCGATATCACAGATGGTGCGGCACAATTGCTGCAGTCAGAGAGCGAAACCGCCATTGTTTATAATGGGGTCGCTTTAGGCGGTTGGATCACTCGCTTCAGTGGAGTAGGGATCTTCATCGGGATTATCACTGCAGTACTTGCTACGTCAGTCTATCGTTTTTGTGTAAAAAGAAAGATCACCATCCAGATGCCTGAAGGGGTTCCTGATGGAGTCAGCAAAGCATTTGCGTCATTGATCCCAGCGATTTTGATTGCCTTTTTGATGGTGGCGATCAATGGAGTACTGGCGGTTTTCCACACGGATCTTCACGGATTGCTATCCAAACCATTTGAATTCGTGAAGGAGTTGACGGGTTCGTGGTTAGGAATCATCGTGATTATGCTCCTTATCCATCTCTTATGGGCAGTGGGGGTTCATGGGACGGCAGTTATAAAAAATAGTTTCATCAATCCCATCCTATTGGTGGCTCTAACTGAAAATATCGATGGTGCCAATAATATTTTTGCTGGGGATTTTGTGAACATGTATATTTTTATGGGTGGCGCAGGAAGTACACTTGGATTGGTTTTATTGATGCTGTTTGTGGCAAAATCACAACAGCTCAAAGTCTTAGGAAAAGCAGCGATCTTACCGGGGCTTTTTAACATCAATGAACCAGTGATCTTCGGGGCACCGATCGTCTACAATCCGTATTTGATCATCCCCTTTATCGTAACACCTTTGATCAACGTGACGATTGCTTACTTTGCTAGCTCGTTTGGCTTTGTCGATAAAGTCATTACGGGAATTCCCTGGATTTCACCGGTGGGCATAGGGGCGTTTTTAGGAACCGGCGGTGATTTCCGAGCCATCCTGATCGCTTTGATCAACTTAGGGGTTTCCATTCTCTGCTATTATCCATTCTTTAAGATGTACGATGGCAAACTCTACACGGAACAACTTGCCAATCAAGCATAAGTAGAAAAAACAGCAAAACGCCCGTTGATGGACTTCTAGTGAAGTGCCAACAATGGGCGTTTTTGCTAGTGCAAATAGTGGTCACGTATGCAAAGACTGTTGATACAAGACACAATCATCGCAATCTTTGCGGGTTGGTTTGGCTTGCTGGGGTGTTTCTTTGTGTAATGGCAAAAGCATACGCAACCCGTTTAAGATAACTAAGATCGTGCTTCCTTCATGACCCACGACCCCTAGAGGTAGCGTGAGAAATTCAAGGAAGTTTGAAGCGATCAGCAACAAGATGACACTGATAGAAAAGACGATGTTTTGTTTGATGATCCGCTGTAATTTCTTAGCCAAACGGTGACTGTCGACCAAACGCAGCAAATCATTTTTCATCAAGACGATCTCCGCCACATCCATTGCGACATCTGTTCCTTCGCCCATCGCGATCCCTACACTTGCGGTCGCTAAGGCGGGGGCATCATTGATCCCATCACCGACCATCGCATTGATTTGGTAGGTTTCTTTCATTTCTTTGATCCGAGTGGTTTTCTCATCAGGCAGGCAATCACTTTCGTAGTCAGACAAGCCGATTTCTGCGGCGATCACTTTGGCAGTACCTAAATGATCACCCGTCAGCATCGTCGTGTGAATTCCTTGCTTATTGAAGTAGGCAAGACTCTCACGAGCTTCAGGACGGGGCTGATCCAATAGTGCTAAATACCCTGCTAATACACGGTCACGATTGATATAAATCAAGGTTTTTCCGGCTGCTTTCAATTCTTGGATGCGGGTTTGTTCACTGACAGCAACAGAGGTTAGATCGACTTCTTTTCCAATCGTCCAATGGGCAGCTTGGTAAGTGGTGGCTAGACCGACCCCCGCTTGTTCTTCCACTGCTAATTCCAATGGTCTTTCATCGTGGAAATACGCCAAGATCGCTTCAGCCAATGGGTGATTTGATTGTTTTTCCATCCCAACAATCAGTTGGGGGATAAACGGTTCATCCAGCAATAGATGAACATCAGTGACAGCAGGTTTGCCTCGAGTCAGCGTTCCGGTTTTGTCAAAAGCGATCGCTTTGACATTGGCAAAGGCATCCAAGGCTTGTCCGCCTTTGCATAAAACGCCCAAACGAGCAGCGTGAGAAATGGCTGCTAACGTCGCAGGAGTAGCAGAGGCGACTAAGGCACAAGGGGATGCCACTACTAGTAAGACCATGCCACGATAAAAACTTTCTTGGAACCCCCAATTCGTGAAAAACGTACACAAAACGATCATTAGTGGGACGGCGATCAGGACGATCGGCACATAGATCCGTTCGATTTTTTCGATCAGGGTCGCCGTTTGACTTGGCATTTGCTGCGCTTCTTCCACCAATTGAATGATTTTTGCAAAGCGGGTGTTTTCACTCGTTTGAGTAACTTCAATGTACAATGGCTGCCCAAGGTTGATGGTTCCCCCAAAGACTTCACTGCCTAAACGTTTCTCGACAGGAATGGATTCGCCACTGATGGCCGCCTCATCAACACTGCTGGTTCCTTGGATCACGATACCGTCGATCGGGATCGCACTGCCTTTTGCCACCATAATCGTATCTTTTAACTGAAGGGCTTCGACTGGTACTTCGACGAGCTCCCCAGATTCAATCATTTTTAAGGCAGTCGTTGGTTGCAGTGCCATTAATGAACTAATTTCTCGCGTACTTTTGTTGGTCGTATATTCCTCAAGGGCACCGCTCAAACAAAAGATAAAGGTCAGCATCGCCCCTTCAAACCAATGCCCAATGATACAGGCACCAATGGCGGCTAACGCCATCAGTAGATCGACGTTCAACCGTTTGTCGTGCACCAATTCTTGCGTGCCTTCCCAGGTTTGTTTCCAACCCCCGGCAAGAATCGCTAACAGATAAGGGACAAAGCTATAAGGAATGGAAAAAGATGCCATAAGAAAGCCAGTTGCCATCAATAGCAAACAAGCAATCGTTGAAAAAACAGCCGACGATTCGGATTTACTCATAAGAAACGCCTCCTTTTGAATGTAGTCTAGGAATGAAAAAACCGATCCTTTTCTCAAGAAACAATCGATTGTTCCTCCCTCAACTTGAGCATAGCACATTCGAAAACAAGATGGTAAAAAAACAACGTACCTGATAATGAAAGTGATTATCAAGTAGCGATTAAATAACGCTACTATCCAAATGATAAATGGAAACTCACTATTATAGAAAAAAGAACACAAAAAAAGCAGCACAATAAAAAACGAATTGTACTGCTTTTACTTATTTGATGTGGTAGTCAGCGATTGGATCTCTCAACGCAAACTATACTTTGCTAAGGGAATTTGACGTGCTTCACACCACTCTTTGACAGCGCCAGAAAAAATCAGCTGAACCTTGGTGAGGTCTTTAGTGCTTGTCTGTCCTGCCATTGTGTAGAGCAGCTGCAGCTGTTCCTTCCATGATTGTAAGGTGGCGATGGTTTCTTCTTTGCCTTTTGACAAAAGCAGCACGAGGATCGTGGCGGATAGTCCTACGCTATCCGCACCAAGGCAAAGTGCTTTGAAGATATCGTAAGCATCCCGAACGCCGCCTGAAGCGATGCGGGTAAAGGGCTGTTGGATCTCATTTGCTTCCAGCAAGGAAATCACGGTGGATTGGCCGAAGGTATCAAGATACGCCAATTCACGTTTTTTTCGACGAGCATTTTCGATTTGCGTAAAACTTGTGCCGCCGCTACCAGCAACATCAATCGTTTGTACGCCGATCGCCAGTAACTGCTGGATCGTTTCACGGGACATCCCAAAGCCGACTTCTTTGATGACAACCGGAACGGCAACGGAAGCAATCGTTTTTTCCAATAAGGACAGCCATTGGCTAAATTGACGATCGCCTTCGGGCATCACTAATTCTTGTGGTGCATTAAGATGGATCTGCAAGGCGTCGGCGCCAAACAGTTCTACTGCCCGTTGTGCATTTTCAACGGGACTGCCCGCACCAATATTGGCTAATAAGAAGCCGTCAGGATTGGCTTTGCGGACGATGCGGAAAGAATCGGCGACACTTGGGTCTTTTAAGGCAGCCGAAACGGAGCCGGTTGCCATCATCAAATCACAGGCTTGCGCGATCTCTGCTAACTCTTGATTGATTTTTAAGGTTTTTTCACTGCCGCCTGTCATGGCATTGATGAAAAAAGGGCTGGAAAATGAGCGGTCAAAGACAGTCGTCGTAATTGCCACATCAGCCACGTCAATTTGCGGAAAGGACTGGTGGACCAAGCGAACTGCATCAAAATCGTTGCTGTGTTCTTTATGAAACGCTTTTGCTAAGGAAACATGTTCATCTTTTCGATTCATGATAGGTCCTCCCGGTAATGGTAAACATGCAGCGGCAATGGGGTGATCTCGGCTTTTTCCCACGCACTCATCAATGGTAAAATACCGGTTTTCTGGTCAACGATCACGATGCCGCAATCGCCACCGCCGGCACCAGAAGATTTGGCTGCGCCACAATAATTTTCTGCTAGATCACAAAGCTTTTTAAGTGCGGGGGTTTCAATCGGTACACCAGTTAGTGCAGACAACTCTCGCAGGAGCTTTCGATTTTCCGTGATCATTTTTTTGATCGTGCGACTGTCTTCATTTAAGAAGCCGTCGATCAATCGATTGACGCAGTCTTTGCTGGCTGCTAAAAAGGCGGCATAGGCGTTTTCTTTTTCTTCTTTGGATTGATAGACTTGATCCACTAAATCAGAAGTAGAGGCAGGAGAGCCTGTCCAACCAATCAATAGTCGAAGAGATTTCGGAACCGTCAAGGGACGGATCGATAATCCTGGCCAATCGAAAGCAATCAATTCTGTTAAGGTATGGTCCTTTTGTTTGGCTAAGACCCAGTCGTGATCGAAGGTTGAAAAAGCGATCCAGCCGCCATAACAAGAGGCCGCAATATCACCGCACGACCCATTGCCTTGAACAGCGAGATGGGCAAGAGCCGCAATTTTGAATTGGGTCAACCGATCCATTTCCATTTGATAGTACAGATTCAATGCTTTGACCGTGGCAACAGTCACGGCACCGCTGGAACCGAGGCCATATTTGCGACCATTCGAGTTATCCAGTTCACTGGTCACTTTTAAATCGTAAAAGGAAAGGGGGATGCCTTTTTCTTGGGCATATTTTTCCGTCAGACGAATGGCTGCCAAAATATAGTGGAAAGGATTATCCCGATGGTCTAAGACTAATTCGCCTTTGCGACGCGTCCAGCGAATCGGCAGGTCGCTGTATTGGGCAGACTGGATGCTGCCGTTTTTACGGGCCTCTTCCACATTGACTGTAATAAATTGGTCAACGGCAACGATGATTGCAGGATGACCAGGTTCGACAACGGCGTATTCACCAGCAATAAATAGTTTTCCGGGAACGGATAGTTCAATCATTTCGACACTCCTAATCGATGGCTTCTTAATGGCTTCTTAGTTGATGGCAGAAGATTCTTCCACCGGTAAAAAGGCTAATCCTTTGCCCGCGTGAGCAGTTACTAATTGTTCTGAGGCAAAGTGAGCACTTAATTCACGTAAAATCGTTTGTTCTTCTTGTTTTTGGCATAAAACTTTGACATTGGGACCAGCATCCATCGTGAAATAGCAAGCCAATCCTTTTTTTCGCAGCATTCGGACACATTCCATAGCTCGTAAAGATTCAGAAGACCAATAAGTAAAAGGTGGTTCGGCGGCTAAGGTCGTTCCATGCATTTTCAAGGCGTTGGCCTCGGTCGTTTCCCCTAAAGCAGTAAAGTCTTTTTCGGCAATCGCTTGTTTCATTTTCACGAGATCGGTGGCAGTGGCAGAAAGCCAGCCTGGATAAAAGCTCGAGGTTTCAACGGTTCGGCGCATCCCCTCACGACTGGAGACTTCTTTGGCTTGTGCGTTGATCAAAATAAAGATCATACTCAATTCTTCTTCCCAGCCATTCGACGGCACTTGCGTGGCAAAAGAAGTCTCATCGGTGCCTTGATGCCATTCAGCAAAGCCGCCGTAGATACTCCGACACGCCGAACCAGAACCGCGACGGGCCAAACGGGATAACTCTTGCTCCGACAAGTTTAAGTCCAGTGCTTCACTACAGGCACCCGCCAAGGCCGCTAATCCGCTGGCAGAAGAGGCAAGTCCAGCAGCGGTTGGGACGAAGTTTTGACTTTCCACCGTGGCATACCACGGGCAGTCCGCTTTTTTTCGTACCAGATCCAAAAAGTCCGCAACTTTTTTTGTGGCAGCGTCTGTTTGCACCACACCATCCAGCGTAAAGCAATCCTTTGGAAAATCAGGTGAAAAAGCCACCGTTGTTTCTGTGTAAAAAGCATCGAGGGTCAGGGACAAACTATTGTTCATCGGTAAAATGAAAGTTTCATCTTGTTTTCCCCAATACTTGATCAATGCGATATTCGTGTAGGCGCGAGCCTTTCCCTTATACATGTTCATAAACTCCTAATCCTTGTATCCATGCCGCACGAGCGCCATCGGACAATAAAATACGGCTGATATTCTCAGCCTGTTCCTTCGTTTTGGTTAGTGCGATCATACAGCCGCCCCGGCCCCCGCCGGTCAGCTTTGCCCCGTAAGCACCGTGTGCCAACGCTAAGGAAACCAACTGATCCAGTTGCTGATTGCTGACCCCTAGCTGCTGCAGTGCCTGATGGGCGTTGTTCATGCTTTCACCTAATACTTCTAATTGATTGGCTATGATGGCCTCTTTAGCTTTTTTGGTTTCGATCCCTAAACGCTGGATTGCTTGACTAGCCAGCTGCTTGCTGGTTTCAAAAAGATGGGCGACACTTTTGACTGCTTCTCTCGTTTGCCCTTTGATTCCAGTATCAGCGACGAGCAAATAACCGTCGATCGTGAGGGGAAACGAAGTGATGGGATGCCCTTTGATAAAGTAAATGGCATCTGTCCCACTGGCTGCCGCAGCATCGATCCCGCTAGGATTGCCATGAGCGATTTTTTCAGAAAAGTTGACATAGGTCATCAATTCTTCTTTTGTAAAGTCTTTTTTGATCCAATCAAAAAAAGCGCGAGTCAGTGCAACAGCGACCGCCGCGCTAGAACCCATTCCCCGTTCAGAAGGGATAGTGCTGACGATGGAGGTTGCAAAAGGACCCGTGTGGAAGTCTTGTTGCAGACGATGCAGCAAGTCTTTGACATTTTTTAAGTGGCTGGGGACTTCTTCAAGCAGACCGTGATAGTAACTTGAAATCAAGGTGTTTGTTGCATTTGCTGTAATCTCGACTTGTACTTTTGCTCCCGCAAAAGGGAAAGCAATTGCTGGTTCACCGTAAACAACTGAATGTTCACCCATTAAGATGATTTTTCCTGTAGCTATGCCAGTACCAATTGACATTATTTTCCTCATTTCTCTAGGGAGCTTACCCCACATGATTCATTTATCGTTTGTCAGTCAATTGTAACTATCTCCTGACAAAAACACAATTTAATTAAAGATCCTTTCCTATTTTACTAGAAGAAGGCTCTTTCGTTAAGCATTCCGTATGAGATTTCAAAAAAAAGCAAAAATCTTTAAACTTTTATTGAAAAAATTCTTGATCTGTGCTTCAAAAGTTTCAGTTGACGGCACAAGATATAGTGTTGTATAGTTGATATCGCAAATGCAACATACAATATTTAGTGATGAGTGAGTTGGGGGATATGAGCGTGATCGTATTAGCAGGAACGATTGGTGCCGGTAAATCAAGTTTGACCGCATTGATCGCCAATCATTTTGGCAGTCAAGCCTTTTATGAATCGATCGATGACAATGAAGTGTTACCATTATTTTATGCAGATCCAAATAAATATGCGTTTTTACTGCAAATCTATTTCTTAAATAAACGATTTGAAAGTATCAAGCAAGCCATGAAAGACGACAATAACGTCCTGGACCGTTCCATTTATGAGGATTCACTGTTGTTCCATTTAAATGCGGACCTTGGGCGAGCGACCGATACCGAGGTCAAAGTCTATGATGAATTGTTAGCCAATATGTTAGAAGAGCTGCCGTATGCAGCCCACAAAAAGCATCCAGATCTTTTGGTGCATATTCGCGTTTCTTTTGAAACGATGCTCGAGCGTATTGAAAAACGTGGGCGGGAATATGAGCAGTTGACCTTTGATCCTTCGTTATACGACTATTACAAAGAGTTGAACAAACGCTACGATCAATGGTACGAAGAGTACAATGAGAGTCCAAAGATCCAGATCGATGGCGATCAATTCAATTTTGTCGAAGACCCGCAAGCGGCACAGGCCGTTTTAACGATGGTGGAAGAGGCCTTGAAAGACGCCCGTAAATAAGTAATAGCTGATACAGCCAGGAAAGTCCTTTGATTGGGCTTCTGGCTGTTTTCTTTTATAATAGAAGAAAGCAAGAGTGGAGGATGGATTGTGGAAAACAAACATGTCTTTTATGACGGAAACTATGAATGGATTCAAGTCGACCAACAAGACGCAAAAAGCGTGATGGCACTGCAAAAACAATATCATTTGTCTGACGAGATGCTTACGTACTCTTTAGATAAAAACGAACGCGCGCGGGTCGAATATGATGCCGAAGAGGAAGCATTGCTGCTGGTTTTCAATGTACCTCAGCAAGAAAAGCGTGAAAATCATTTTGAGACCAGCCCGATGACGTTTATTTTAAAAAGGAAGCAACTCTTTACTTTTGCATCCCACAATACCCGTTATGTGATTCCAATGATGGAGCGCTTGATCCTGCAAAACCCGCTGCAAACGCCCATTCATTTTTTGTTTCAAAGCTTGTTCTTGATTTCTGGCACGTTTTTTCCGTTAGTCGAAGAAGTCAATAGTGAGCGGATTCGCTTGAATCAGCGACTACGGGAAAAAACAACCAATAAAAACTTACTGCAAATGTCTGATTTGGAAGTTGGACTGGTTTTTTTAGTGTCTGCCACGAAACAAAATGCGGTCCTCTTGGAGCAAATCAAAGCATTATCCATTTATCGTTTGATGGATGATGATGAGCGGGAACAACTGGATGATGCCTTGATCGAAGCCAAACAGGCAGTGGAAATGACCCAACTGGCATTCCAAATTTTGGAACAATTGTCTGGTACCTACAATAATCTATTAAACAATAACTTGAATGATACCATGAAGTTTTTGACCGTTTGGTCCCTCTTATTGACTGTGCCTTCCATCGTCACCAGTTTCTTTGGCATGAATGTTCCGCTGCCTTTTACCAATAGTATTTTCGGTTGGGGTATTGCCTTGTTGATCAGTTTAGTGTTATCCGTCTGGATGTTGATTGCTTTATGGCGCAGAATTCGTTAGTCGATCACCAAACCTAGACCGGCGGCGATGACCAAGGCTTGTTCTTGATCGACTGTTAGTCCTCGCAAGTGTTCAAAGGACAACGCGATCTTTTGAAATTGATTGGTCCGAAAATCTAAAGTTGCTAATTTTGTGTGAAACCAGTTGCTATTGTTCAACTGGTTTTCTTGTAGCGTCAAGTGTTTCCAATCCATCTCATAAAACTCACAGTCGTTTAGTTGGCACTGACGAAACAGCATCGTCCGTAAATTGGTATTGCTAAAAGAAGCAAAGTTTGCCACGCAATCTTCAAAGGTACAGTCACGGAAATAGCTTTCCGCAAAATTCGTACCAGTCAATTTACACTGTTTAAAGTGAACGCGATGAAAGCTGGCACCAAAACATTCCAGATTAGAAAAATCGCAGTTCTCAAAGAGGACATTTTGACATTCCCATTGAATCAAGCGTGTTTTTTGCATCGTCACTTTCTTGAAATGACATTGCTTCAAGATAAGGTTTTTGCAAGTATCATAGCTATAATCACCGCCTTCGAACACCCCCCCTTCGAAAAGCAGTTCTTCTTCTAAATAAAAATCCTGTGGCTCTAATGCCGACAATAAGGGCGGTAGTGGCAATACGATTTTTTTCTTCATCAAGATCCCATCCTGTATGTTTTTCTCTCAGTATAACACGGCGAATCGATGCCGCGATAGTTACGAAAAAGCGGTGGGGCATTGTGAAATTTATTCAATCGGTTTGCAGAATGCTTTTATAACAAGGAAAACCTTTGATTTTGAATACATATTTTTTCACAATCTTTTTACTTGCAAGACGAAAATAATTTTGATATAGAAACTTAACCCGCTGAAAGTGACGTATATCAACGGAAAACTGTCACAAATTTTTAAAATCGCGAAAAAGTTGATAGTTTTCAAATTCACAAGCGAGCTATAATGACAATGTAAACAAAAGGAGGAAATTTTCCATGACAAAAACAGTTATTATCGGTGCAAACCACGCGGGGATTGCTGCTGCCAATACACTATTAGATAACTACAAAGACCAAGAGGTCGTAATGATCGACCGTAATACAAACTTAAGCTACCTAGGTTGTGGGACTGCTTTATGGGTTGGACGTCAAATCGATTCATACGAAGGCTTGTTCTATACAAAACGTGAAGATTTTGAAGCAAAAGGTGCAAAAATTCATATGGAAACAGTGGTTGACCATATCGATTTTGAGAAAAAAGAAGTGCACGCTGTAACCAATGACGGTGAAACGATCGTTGAATCTTATGATAAAGTTGTCATCGCAACTGGTTCTGTGCCAATTTCACCAAAAGTACCTGGACGTGATTTGAAAAACATCCATTTCTTGAAAAAATTCCAAGATGGACAAACGGTTGATAAAGAGTTAGCCTCAGAAGACGTGAAAAACGTTGCCGTTATCGGTGCTGGTTACATCGGTGTTGAAATTGCTGAAGCAGCAAAACGCCGTGGCAAAAATGTGTTGCTTTTTGATGCAGCGACACGGGCATTGCCAAACTACTACGACAAATGGTTCACAGAAGATATGGACAAAAACTTAGCTGACAATGGTATTGAATTGCATTTCGGTGAATTAGCACGTGAATACAAAGGAACAGAGAAAGTAGAAGCAGTTGTAACAGACAACGGCGAATACCCAGTTGATCTAGTGATCAACGCGATCGGTTTCTTACCAAACAACGAGTTAGGCAAAGATCATTTGGAATTGTTTGCTAACGGCGCGTACTTAGTGGACCGCCATCAACGGACAAGCGATGCAGATGTTTACGCAGTCGGTGACTGTGCAACGGTGTACTCAAATGCTTTGCAACAAACAACGTATATCGCATTAGCAACGAATGCCGTACGTTCAGGGATCGTCGCTGCCCATAATATCGGCGGAACGTCTCTAGAATCAACAGGTGTTCAAGGATCAAACGGGATTTCGATCTTCGGCTACAACATGGTTTCAACTGGCTTGTCAGTCGAAGCTGCCGAACGTAATGGCATGAAAGTGAAATACTCTGATTACGAAGATACCCAAAAACCAGGCTTCATGAAAGAAAATGCGACGGTTAAGATCCGCATCGTCTATGAAGAAGAAACACGCCGCATCGTTGGTGCACAAATGGCATCACGTACATCTGAAATCGCAATGGGCATCCACATGTTCTCACTAGCGATCGAAGAAGGCGTAACGATCGACAAGATGAAGCTATTAGATATCTTCTTCTTGCCTCACTTCAATCAACCATACAACTACATCACGATGGCTGCGTTGAAAGCAGAATAAGAAACACGAAAGTCGGAGCGTATGCTCCGGCTTTTTTTTGAAACAATCATGAAAACTGTTGACAATAAGAGGAAAAAGCAGTATACTATAAAAGTTGAGAAATAAAAGCAGAAGCACCCGCTTCTCGCCTGAGTGAAGATATCGCTGGGCAGAATAGGATTCCTACCATTTATTTGTGTGGAGTACGTGCGGGTTCGTGAAGAACTCGTTTTTTTATTGTCTGATTTCGAATCGACAAGCTTTTCTTTCTCTCAAAAAACTCGGAGGTGAATGACCATAGCAAAGGATATGATGGTAAACGACGGCATTCGTGCACGTGAATTGCGTTTGATTGATCAAAACGGCGAACAACTTGGTGTAAAGAGTAAAGCTGAAGCATTGCAAATTGCAGAACGAGCAAACCTTGATGTGGTATTGGTGGCACCAAATGCTAAGCCGCCAGTAGCAAGAATTATGGATTACGGGAAATTCCGCTTTGAGCAACAGAAAAAAGACCGTGAAGCTCGTAAGAAACAAAAAGTAATCAACATTAAAGAGGTTCGTTTAAGTCCAACGATCGACGTCAATGATTTCAATACAAAATTGCGTAATGCACGTAAATTCCTTGAAAAAGGGGACAAAGTGAAAGCTTCGATCCGTTTCAAAGGCCGTGCCATTACCCATAAAGAAATTGGTCAGAAAGTGTTAGATCGTTTGGCGGAAGAAACTGCTGATTTGGCAACTGTTGAGCAAAAGCCAAAAATGGATGGCCGCAGTATGTTCTTAGTCTTAGCACCAAAAAACGATAAATAATGACTCACTGAGTTTCAGTTTAAAGTCAGATAACGAAAGATTTTGAGGAGGAAATTAGTTATGCCAAAACAAAAAACACACCGCGGATTAGCAAAACGCGTAAAACGCACTGGCGGCGGCGGATTGAAACGCTTCCGTGCCTTTACCAGTCACCGTTTCCACGGCAAAACAAAAAAACAACGTCGTCAATTGCGTAAAGCTTCAATGGTTTCAGCTGGCGATTACAAACGTATCCGTCAACAACTAGCACGCATGAAATAATTGCGTAACCCAAGCTTCACGTATACAAACAATTATCGATTTTCATATTAGGAGGAATTATACATGGCACGTGTTAAAGGTGGAACAGTAACTCGTAAACGTCGTAAAAAAGTGCTTAAATTAGCAAAAGGTTACTACGGTTCTAAACACACTCTATTTAAAACAGCAAAAGAACAAGTAATGAATTCATACAACTACGCATACCGCGATCGTCGTCAAAAGAAACGCGACTTCCGCAAATTGTGGATCGCTCGTATCAACGCAGCGGCTCGTATGAATGGCTTAAGCTACTCAAAATTGATGCACGGCTTGAAATTAGCTGAAATCGACATCAACCGCAAAATGTTAGCTGACTTGGCTGTAAACGATGCAGCAGCATTTACTGCATTAGCTGACCAAGCAAAAGACGCTTTAAACAAATAATCAATCGTTGGCAACAACGTTAGCCCCGCTCTTTGAGCGGGGTTTTTTTGTTTTTCTCGATGACCGAGGAATGGTTTCTCACTATCTTTCATACGTTTCTTTCCATTAAGCGAAAAATAGATTATACTTTTGAAAGCGGTTATTTTATTTATCTCACGACTTTTCCACGAACACTGCAGCAAAAGGAGCTTACGATGGCGATTGATTTATGGCGGCATTTTAAAAAAGGATTGACGGTATATATTGGGATTGGAATTGCGGTCTCATTTTTGAGTGCCGCGAATGTCTTTTATTTTCAAAAATTACTCGATTCATTTGGCAAGACATTTTATTGGTCAGTTATTTTTATCTATGGGTTAACGCTTGTACTGGTACCGCTTTTGTCCTATCTCGAGCAGAAACCCAAAACGAAATTGCACAACAGCATGTATTTCTATCTCAAAGAACAAGCTTTAGTGAAAATCAGCAAGATTACCTATTCTGAATACTTGCAGATTGGCTCTGGAGCACTCTTACAGAAAACTGAAGCGGGAGCAGCGGCGGGTAGAAATATCCATTTGAATTTTTATGGACGCTTGTTTAAAGAATTGCTTCCCGAAACACTGTTTAACTTAGCTTTTATTGCTATGATCGATAAAAGGTTGATTCCAGCGATCCTTGTGGGCTATCTAGTGGTGTTTATCGTGACCAATTTGCTTTTGAAAGTTTTACGCTCTCTCAAAGAACGTGCGCTAGTTTCAGAAGAAGCCATGAACAGCACCTTTATCCGCGGATTAACGGAAATGGTCACGTTTCGGATCAATAAACGGTTTGAAAAAGAGATCGCACAATATAAAAATATGTCTGCTGACACAACAGAACGTTTGACGAAAATGACGATGATCCATGAGTTTTTCTTTGGTTTTTTTGCAGTTTTAGTCGCATTGATCAAAGTCGCAATTGTGGTATTGGCATTCACAAATCAGATTACAGTCAGCTTGGGCGGTTTAGCAGCACTGATTATTTATGTGGATCGAATCTATACGCCTGTTGCAATATTTAACGTGATTTTTGTTCAATACAGCTTAGATAAAGTTGCCTTTGCACGGTTAAATGAATTTTTCTATCTGCCAGAGGACAAAGCATTAACACAAGGAGATGCATTGTCTGAGACCATCAACTATATCACAGTTAAGGATCTATCCGTCATACTTCAAGAAAAGAAAATCTTAACCGATAGCACACTGGAGCTGAAGCGGGGAGCGATTTATGGGTTAGTAGGAGAAAGCGGCGCAGGAAAATCAACGCTGATCAAAACGATTTTAGGCTTGTATCAGCCGACGACCGGTGCAGTTCTGATCAATCACAAAAATTTGGCTGCTTACAACTTAAATGATTACTATCAGCATGTCTTTTATCTATCGCAAGATGCGCCAATATTCCAAGGAACGCTGAAAGAAAATATCATTTTTGATAAGGAAATCGCAGACGAGGAAATCATAGCGGTATTAGAAAAATGTCAATTAGGCGCATTCTATCAGGCACTCAAGGGAGGAATGTCTGCTGAAATTGGAGAAAAAGGAGCCAACCTTTCTGGTGGGGAAAAACAGCGGATCGCTTTTGCCCGATTGTTTTTCACAAACGCAGAAGTCATTGTCCTTGATGAAGCCACATCTGCTTTAGACGAAACAACAGAAGAAAAGCTTTTTGCAGCGATCAAAGACCAATTGAAAAATAAACTAGTCATTATGATCACCCATCGCCCGAAAAATTTGATTTATGCGGATGAGATCATTGAATTGAAAAAAACACAGGTTGAAGCGGCTTCATCATAAAAGCAGCTTCAACCTGTGTTTTGATCAGCGCATCAGTAAATGCGGCAGTGTACTAAGCCATGCAAGCATGCCGACAATCAAGGCAAAGACCAAGACGATGACTGTTTTTGAGAGGAAATCTTTTTTGATGTCCCGCTTTTTCCTAATGGCATCGAGTTCTTGATTTTCCATGAAGGCAACGATCTCTTTATACGTTTTGATATTTTGGGTTTTCTTGATTTTTTCGATCTTCAATGCGGCATACATGGAGACGAGCCAAAAACATAGAGGAGGGGCAATCCACCAGTGTCCTGGTAAAAAGAGAGCAGGCCCAACAGATAATGCGGCCAACAATGTAAAGACTAACATTATTTTCGTGTAGTGATCCATTGCTGTTTTCTCAATCGTTTCTTTCATTTGTTCAATATCCCCTTTGACTAATTCATCTAAAGAAACATCAAATAGAACACTGAGCAATAATAAGTTGTGAACATCAGGATAACTTTTTTCATTCTCCCAATTTGAGATTGTTTGTCGGGAGACATAGAGTTTTTCTGCCAGCCCTTCCTGAGAGAGACTTAATCGTTCCCGATGTTTTTTTATTTGTTTGCTTAAGTTCATTTTATCCGCTCCTTCTACCATTAGTGTAGGCCAATGTCTGCTTTTTAACGATCAAATGTCTTTGACAACGCCTTGAAGTCAAGTGTCAAAATGTTTTTACAGTTGGGTTTATGCTGTTTACACAGCAGTACAGCGTTGATTTTCTTCAACGAATAAGCGACAGTCAGCTTTCTTATTGTTTTTTTTTAGAAGCACCTGCTGGTTTCTTAATAAAGAAAATGATGAAGAGCATGTGCTGATTTTTAATGTTTGTCTTTATCTATTATTCATTAATTTCGCAAAGATGGGAAGAGGAGAAAACAACTAAGCGTGTGAAAGCATCATTTTTCCATTAGTGGATCTTTAAAAGTCCCTGTGTGTTGAAATGGAGCCATTCAGAAGTCACGTCTGTTTGTTGGTTCTGTTCTAGAAGAAAATCGACTGTTGATAAGCATATCTCCCCATAAAAACGTCTGCTTTGTGCTATACTGAGGCTTTGTAAAAATAAGTTTGTACAAGCAAGCAGCAACGGTTTTTTCATTGATTGCTTGCAAGAAGGAGCGTATACGCAGTGAAAAAACTAAAGGTTCAAGATTTAATTGCAGTGGGGATCTATACAGCGATCTATTTTCTTTTAATGAGCGTCTGTCTATTGATTTTGCGTTTTGTGATCCCAGGTTTTCATAATTTATTTATTCCAGCAGTCACCGCTTTGTTTTCTGGCATTATCTATCTGATTTTATTGAATAAAGTACCGAAATTTGGCGCAATCACCATTATGGGTACCGTGGTAGGGCTCTTTTTTTTGATTTCAGGACATTTTCCATTGGCCTTTTTGCCCAATATGATTTGTGCCTTAACAGCTGATTTGATTCAATACAAAACAAAGCTCAAAGAGAACGTTCGCGTACTGGCGAGTTATATCGTCTTTAGTTTTGGCTTGATGGGCCCAATCTTGCCCCTGTGGTTTATGAAAAATGCCTACATCGATTCATTAGTGGCTCGCGGAAAAGATGAAACCTACATTGCCGGTGTGTTTGCTCATACCTCCAATGTGATGTTGGGGCTTTGTGCATTGGCCGTTTTGATTGGTGCGGTGGCTGGTTTAGGCATTGGTAGCCGCTTGATGGAAAAACATTTTCAACCAACGATCCAATCGCATAAAGGGTGAGGAATGTGTCGAAAACAAGGTTTGATCCCCGCAGCAAATTGGCGGTGATTCTCTTTGCTAGTTTTACTATGATGGTGTCCATTAGCTGGATCGATGAGTTTGTCTTTGTCACGTTCTTGCTGCTGCTATTTTTAGTCAGCGGCTTTTGGAAAAAAGGCCTGATGTTCTATGGCGTGTTTGTCTTGCTGACACTGGCAGATAGTTTTTTGTTTCGCCAAGGAAACCACCTATTGATCGTGTTGCTGGATTTCTTTTCCGTCGGTTATCGCCGCTTATTGCCAACGATCATGGCGGCGGCTTTTGCCATTAGTGGGACGAAGAACAGTGAGTGGATGGCGGCGTTGCAAAAAATGCACGTGCCCAATGTATTATTAGTCCCGCTGGCAGTCTTATTTCGTTTTTTTCCCACATTGGTACAAGATTTCAAAAGTATTCGCCAAGCGATGCGCTTTCGCGGCATCTCGCTGTCGGCAGGATCGATCTTGCTTCATCCACTGCAAAGTGCGGAGTATTTTTTGATCCCATTACTGATGTCGGCTGAAAAGACCGCAACCGAACTGTCGGCTACGGCGCTGGTTCGCGGGTTAGCATCAGAAACTCCCCATACCACCGTCCACGAACTGAAGCTGCGCTGGTGGGATGGCTTGGTCTTTTTAGCATTAGGCGGCTTTATCGTGAAAAGGATGTGGCTTGGATGATCACACTAGAACAAGTGTCAGTGAAACGAGAAAATCGAACCGTATTATCTGAGCTTTCTTTGACAGTCGCAGCTGGGGAAGTTATCGTTTTGTGCGGCGCTAGCGGCAGCGGAAAATCGACCTTGCTCAATGTTTTGAATGGCTTGATCCCTGAGCTGTATCCCGCCGAAGTGCAAGGAAAGATCCGTGTCGGAGAAACAGACTTGCCAGTTGCCGATTTCTCCCATTATGCCCAGACGATTGGCGTCGTCTTTCAAAACCCCAAGACTCAATTTTTCACCACGGATGTCTATTCGGAGTTAGCTTTTTCGATGGAAAATGCGGGCGTCGCACCAGAAAACATTCGGCAGCGAATCACCGAAGTAGCACAGCAGTTTTCCCTGACCCCGTTGCTTGATGCTAGTGTCTTTGACCTATCTGGTGGGGAGAAGCAGCTGATTGCTCTCGCTGCAGCCACGATGCTGCCCCATGATGTGTTCTTATTGGATGAGCCTTCCAGTAATTTGGATCAAGAAGCGATCCAAAAGTTGACTCAAGGATTGGCTTCTTTAAAACAACAAGGGAAAACCATTGTGATCGCCGAACACCGCTTGGCGTATTTGGCGCCACTGGCAGACCGCTTTTGCTTATTAGAAGCAGGGCGGTTGCGGGCGTCCTATCCAGCAGCTCAGCTGTTGTCACTGCCCGAGGAGGCAATTCACGAGTTGGGATTGCGAAAAGTAGGCGAGGCGGCATTGGAAAATCAGCACTGCCGAGAATCTTTGCCAGAAAAGTCTGGATTAAGGGCAACGCATCTGCAGATCAAGCAATCGAAACGCTCAGCAAACAGCAGAAATTGGGCGCTTAACTTGCCTGAACTACAATTGCCGACGAAGCAAGCTGTGGGGATCGTTGGACCAAATGGTGCTGGCAAAAGTACGTTGGTGCAAGTCCTGTCAGGATTGAAAAAATGTCCAGAAGCAGTATTTGCCATCAATGGACAAAAGCGGACCCAAAAGCAGCTGCTGCAGGAAAGCTTTCTTGTGATGCAGGATGTTAACTTGCAGCTGTTTTTTGAAACGGTGGAAAAAGAGCTGCTGATCAAAGCCCAAAACCCAGCTCGTTTTGAAGAAATTGTCTCATTGTTGCACTTAACACCACTCCTTGCCCGACATCCGCAAAGCTTGTCGGGTGGGGAAAAACAACGAGTTGCGATTGGCAGTGCCTTGCTTTCTGGCAAACGTTTGTTGTTTTTCGATGAACCAACGAGTGGATTAGATTTGCAGCAAATGGAGGAAGTCGCAAAACTACTGCGAATAGTTGCCAAAGAAGTTGATTTATTAGCCGTGATCAGTCATGATCGTGAGTTTTTAGCTGAAACATGTCCTTACATGATTCAACTCGAAAAAGGAGAACTTGTTGGCACGTATCAGCTGGCAAAAAATATGGAATAACTGAAAGACGGAGTGAACCTTGGTTCATGCCGTCTTTTTTTGGTCGAACATGAAAAAATCTTCATGTTTTTTTCTTTCAATCAGTTAGGAAGTTTTGAAAAAATCCGTTATGATAGAAGCAAAACCAGAGGAGGAGCGCATATGACTTTGAAGATCTTGCTAGTAGAAGACGAAGAAAGTTTAGCCAGTTTTATCCAGTCCGAATTGACTTTTGAGGGATATGGCACGGTCTGGGCCAAAGATGGGCAAGAGGCATTGACCTTGTTCAATCAGCAAGCAAATGCTTTTGATCTGATTTTATTGGATTGGATGCTGCCAATCTATGATGGCATCACAGTGGCGCGGCGGATACGCAAAGAAAGCGACATCCCGATTTTGATGATGACCGCCAGAAATCAAACCGCCGATGTGGTGACGGGGCTTGATGTTGGGTTAGATGATTATTTAACGAAACCTTTTGAAATCGAAGAACTGTTTGCCAGAATTCGCGTGATCGAGCGGCGGCTGCAAAGAGAAGCCAAACAACAAAAGAACCAGCAAAACCAATTAGTGGCGGGGGAGCTGATGATGGACATCGCCAAGCACTTGGTTCAGGTTGCCGGTGAAACCATTGAGTTGACGCCCAAAGAGTTTGGGATTTTATATGAATTGATGAAAGAGCCGGAAGTCGTCAAAACCAGAGATGACCTATTGAATGAGATTTGGGGTTATGAATACGACGGTCAAACGAATGTTGTAGATGTCTATATCCGTACACTGCGGAACAAGCTGGATGTTTGCGGCAAAGGCAAAATGATCGCAACCGTTCGAGGATTAGGCTATGTCTTGAGGACCGACCATGAAGAATAAGTCAGTCAACCAACGTAGAAAAACAGCCCAGTTTCAATTGACGAGCCGCTTTTCCTTGATACTCTTTGGTCTGCTGATTCTCTTCAATCTGCTGTTTATTTTATTATCCGTAGGTTATTTGTTTGAACATATCGAAAATCGTGCCAGCAACATTCTTGAAGCCATCGAAAAAGGCGAGGCATCAGGGGATACCTGGGACACTCTCGTCAATGCCTATGTTTCGGCAGATGAAGAAGACGCCCTGCAAGTGATCTTAGCCGATGGCAGTGTCGTTTCATCAGAAGATGCGGAAGAGATTTTTGCCGATATCAATCAAGGACGAGTGATGCCATTTCTCGAAGACATCGTTTTTACAGAGGATGGCATCTATTACACGAAAACCCAAGAAGTCGATGGGGATCAGGTGACGATCGCTATCAATGGGGAGGATAGTGTGGAATTAGCCTATGGTCTCTTTATGATCAGCAGTTTCTTGAATCTGATCGCTGTTGTGATTGGCAGCCTGCTGATTTATTGGAGTGTCGGGAAATGGAGTCAGAAACTTACCGGCATGGCGCAAGAAATTGCTGCCATTGAACAAAGCCGACAAGGAGAATTGTCAGTGTCTGAAGAACCCATCGAGATTCGTTCGGTGGCCTTGGCGTTCAATAAATTGTTGAAAGAACAGCGTGAGACGATCGAACGGGAAAAACGATTCGTTGCCGATGCTTCCCATGAGCTGCGCACACCTTTGGCTGCGATTCGCGGACATGTCCAATTGATCCAGCGGCGTGGAACCAAACATCCCGAAGTCATTCCTTCCTCGATGGCATTTATTGACAAAGAGTCGAAGCGTTTGGAAACATTGAGCAATCAATTGCTAGACCTAGAAAAAAATCAATCCCAAGAAGAAATGACCCTTGTTAATGTTTCCCAGATCGTCCGAGAAGAGTGTGAAAAACAAGCGACGATCGTTCCGCAATCGATTGAATATTTTGTGGAGAACCAATGTATGAAGCGAGGACATAAACGTGACTTCCAGCAAATCATCCAAAACCTGTTAGAAAATGCCGCGAAGTATTCGCCTGTTGATCAGCCGATTCATGTGACCTTGACACAAGAGCAAAGGCAGTTGTCTTTAACCGTCGTCGATTTTGGCATTGGGATTCCCGATGATAAGAAAGCCTTGATTTTTGAACGGTTCTATCGGGTAGAAGATTCTCGTTCTAGCCAGATTGCCGGTTCAGGCATTGGGCTTTCACTGGTAAAACAGCTGGCAGACAAATATCATGCCAAAATCACCGTGACAGACAATCAACCGCAAGGCAGTATCTTTAAGCTGGCCTTTCCAAATGAAAGAGAAAGATGAAGATTTTTTTAGATTTTCTTCAAGCAATTTTGATTCTTTTTCTTTGGGAACTTGTTATTCTAAATATATAGAAAAAAGGAATACACAAACAATTGGAGGAATGAAACATGAAAAAAACAACTATTTTATTCGGAATTGCCGCATTAGGGTTATTGGCAGGATGTACACAAAACAACACGGGAAATTCAGAACCTGCGCAAAACAGCAGCTCAAGCACAGCAGTTGCCTCATCAAGTGAAACAACCTCATCACAAGCAGCGGACAGCTCTTCAAGCAGTGCAGCGATCGCCAATGGGGGCTTGCCTACGGTGACCGTAGAAGAAGCGATCCAAGTATTCCAAGACAAATACCCAGATGCAGCGATCACTTCGATTGATTTGGATACTTCTTTTGGCAATTACTTCTACCAAGTAGAAGGCGTGGATGAAACGAATGAGTTTGAATTAAAGATCGATGCAGAAACCAAAGAAACTTCTGAAGAAAGAACGGAAAAATTGGATGCCGATGAACAAAACGGTGTCAAAAAAGATGCCGATCAATTGGACCTAACCAACTTGCTTTCATTGGAAGAAATTTCTGATATCGCCGTGAAAGAAGCTGGCGGTGGTCAAGCAACAGATTGGTCATTAGACAAAGAAATGAATGTAACCTATTGGGAAGTCAAAGTAGAAGATGGCAACAAACAAACAGATGTGAAAATCAATGCCCAAACAGGTGAAGTACTTGAAACAGAATTGGATGACTAATCCTTTTACGCAGTAAAAAAGATAAGCCGCTATCGTCTATGCGCAAAAGACGATAACGGCTTATTTCTTTACGTATGCTGTTTGACTTCAGTTAACGGTTTGACGCGACCACCAATTTTATCTGCAAATGCTTCGGACTGCTTCCGATCTTCAAAGACCCATAACTTGTCTGGAATTTTTTCACGAGTGCGACGACCATCTTTGCCAATGTAACCATGCAAAACTTTAATCACGTACATCGCCATCATCCTTCCCTGAAATTACTTTTGATTATACGAAAGCCGTTTCAAAAAGCAAGGATTTTGACTTAAATGAGTGATCAGAATTGATTATTCTCCTGACAGGGCAGCATAATCAGCAAATCGTTGATGGATTTCAGGAAAACTACGCTTCAGCTGCACGATGCGATTGGTCTCTTTTGCTAAAAAACAATGCTTTGAAGTCCCCGTCGTAGCCAACTGACCATCGCTAGTTTTGTAGATCTCATAGCGAAAATCCAAACGCGTGCCCGTATATTTGTCGACCAAAACATCGATTCGCACCTCATCTTCGTAACGAATCATCGTTTTGTATTGCGCACTGACTTCCAGCACGGGAACGATCAAGCCAGCTTCTTCGATCGTATGATACGGTAAATCCAAAAACGCCAGTAATTCCACGCGGGCCTCTTCAAACCAGCGGATATAATTGGCGTGATGGATGATCGCCATTTGATCGGTCTCATAGTAGTGTGGTTGACGGATATAGCCTGAATATAAAGACATAAAAACAGCTCCTTTCATAGAAACAAAACCTTCGTTATTCAGCATAACGCAAAAAGAAAGAAAAGCAAACAGAAGGGTAACTTCTTTGCGTTGACTACTAGAGAAAACGCTACTTGAAAGCAGCGGAGTGAAAAAGACAGTGAAACACCTTGACTTTTTCATAGCTTTCTTGTAGTTTATAGATAATATCAAAAATCAGTGAAGGATCGAGTACTTTATTCTATTCCTTAAAAGAGAAAACTGCCCCGGCTGAAAGCAGTTTAGGACGTGTAAAGGAAAGACAATCTGGAGATGAACAGAAGAAAAGCTGTTCCGTGACCGAGCGTTAATCGAGAGGAGAAGAACATTTCTCGAATTTAGGTGGTACCGCGTGTAATCAAAACTCGCCCTTGTATAAAAAAACAAGGGCGAGTTTTTTGCTGTGAATCACTATGATTGGCTTGCGGAGCAAGACAGAATAGATGATGAACAGTACTAGGCGACCACAGGGAGCGTAGTAACCATACTAGGAATCACTGGGGTTGGCTTGCGGAGCAAGACAGAATAGATGATGAACAGTACTAGGCGACCCTAGGGAGCGTAGTAACCATACTAGGAATCACTGGGGTTGGCTTGCGGAGCAAGACAGAATAGATGATGAACAGTACTAGGCGACCTAGGGAGCGTAGTAACCGAACTAGGAATCACTGGGATTGTCTTTTGGAGCAAGACAGAATAGATGATGACCAGCAGCAACCAACCACTAAAAGCGCAATAACCCAAAAGCCAAACACGAGAACAACCCACCCATATCAACGAGCAACAAGCAATAGGTGAATAAGCAAACAAGTAATGAAAGCAAAGAACATGGGCAACCATGAAACAAATAGGAGGATGCATACGATGAGTTACCAACGTCCAAAAGGAACCAACGATATTTTGCCAGGAGAATCCGAAAAATGGCAATTTGTGGAAGAAACAGCACGTTTAGTGTTTCGCGATTACCAATTCAATGAGATTCGGACACCGATTTTTGAGCACTTTGAAGTGATTGCCCGCAGTGTCGGGGACACAACGGATATCGTTTCAAAAGAAATGTATGATTTCTACGATAAAGGAGAGCGGCATGTGACGTTGCGTCCAGAAGGCACCGCACCGATCGCTCGTTCTTATGTCGAAAACAAACTATTCGGACCAGAACATACGAAGCCTTATAAAGTGTTTTACATGGGACCAATGTTCCGTTATGAACGTCCGCAAAAAGGCCGTTTGCGTCAATTCCACCAAATCGGTGTCGAAGTTTTCGGTTCAGCAAATCCAGCGACCGATGTTGAGACAATGGCGATGGCAATGGATTTTTATCGTCAATTAGGACTGAGTCAATTGCGCTTGGTCATCAATTCATTAGGTGACAAAGAGACACGCCAAAACTATCGTCAAGCGTTGATCGATTATCTAGCGCCCCATGAAGCGGAGCTTAGTGAGGATTCAAAACGCCGCTTGCATGAGAATCCTTTGCGGGTCCTTGACAGCAAAGACAAGCGAGACCAAAAATTTGTGGCAGATGCGCCATCGATCTTAGACTACTTAACGCCAGATGCCAAGGCACATTTTGAAACCGTAACGAGTATGCTGGATGCGTTGGAGATCCCTTATGAGGTCGATTCGAATATGGTGCGTGGTCTGGATTATTATACCCACACGATTTTTGAGATCATGAGTGATGCACCAAAAATGGGGGCGCAAGCCACCATCTGTGCCGGCGGTCGTTACAATCATTTAGTGGAAGAGCTAGGTGGACCAGAAACACCTGGTTTTGGTTTTGCTTTGGGGATCGAACGTTTATTGATCACTATGGAAGCCGAAGAAGTTGTGATTCCTGCTTTGAATGAGTTAGATGCGTATGTGGTTGGTCTGGGACAAGAAACCAATTTAGAAGCGCTGAAAGTCGTGCAAGCGATTCGTAATTTCGGCTTTTCTGCCGATCGTGATTTCATGGATCGTAAAGCCAAAGCCCAGTTCAAATCTGCTGATAAACAAGGGGCACGGTTGGTTCTGACTCTAGGCGAAACAGAATTAGCAGAACAAGTGATCAATATCAAATCCATGGCAAGCCGTGAAGAAAAACAATTTCCGTTAGCGGATCTTTATGCCCGCTTCGATGAGATCTACGATGAAATGACAACCAAAATGTTTGAGTGAGGAGAAAAAGAATGACAAAACGTACAGTATATTGCGGGTTAGTAAATGAGACCCATTTAAACCAGACAGTGACACTAAAAGGCTGGGTGCAAAAGCGCCGTGACTTAGGTGGCGTGATTTTTATTGACTTGCGCGACCGGGAAGGGATCGTGCAAATCGTCTTCAATCCTGAGGTTTCGAAAGAAGCCTGGGAAATCGCGGACAAATGCCGCAGCGAATATGTATTAGAAGTAACAGGTCAAGTAATCAATCGTGCACCAGAAGCCATCAATCCGAAAATGGTGACAGGTGCCTATGAAGTGATGATCAGCGAAATCACGATTTTAAACACTGCAAAAACACCAGCCTTTTTGATTGAAGATGATCAAACCGTTGGCGACGAGATTCGCATGAAATACCGTTATTTAGACTTGCGTCGTCCAAAAATGACGAACAACATCGTGATGCGGGCGAAAACGACGCAAGCGATCCGCAATTTCTTAGACACGAACGAGTTCTTGGATATCGAAACACCTTATCTAGGAAAATCAACACCAGAGGGCGCGCGGGATTATTTGGTTCCTTCACGGATCTATCCAGGTCATTTCTATGCGTTGCCGCAATCACCACAAATTTTTAAACAGTTATTGATGGGCGCCGGCTTCGATCGCTACTATCAAATCGTACGTTGCTTCCGTGACGAAGATTTGCGGGGCGACCGTCAACCAGAATTTACCCAAGTCGATATCGAAACCTCTTTCTTGACGGCAGAAGAAATCCAAACCTATACGGAAGAGCTATTGGCAAAAGTGATGCGAGAAGTCAAAGGCATCGAAGTTACCTTGCCATTCCCACGGATGACCTATGATGAGGCAATGGGACGCTACGGCAGTGACAAACCAGATACACGGTTTGACATGGAGCTTATCGACTTATCAGAAGTTGTGAAAGACGTTGATTTTAAAGTCTTCCAAATGGCTCTTGAAAAAGGCGGCGTTGTGAAAGTCTTGAATGCCAAAGGGGCTGCAGACAAATACTCAAGAAAAGACATGGACAATCTAGGCCATTACGCTGGCCAATTTGGTGCCAAAGGATTGGCATGGGTCAAAGTTGAAGAAGATGGATTGAAAGGACCGATCGCTAAATTCTTGACGGAAGCAACCGACGCGATTATTGCAGCAGCCAATGCGGAAGTTGGCGATATTCTGATGTTTGGTGCCGATTCCTTTGAGATCGTTTCAGCAACGTTAGGTGCGATTCGTAATAAATTAGGAAAAGAATTAGGCTTGATCGACGAGAGCAAATTCAACTTCCTATGGGTTACTGACTGGCCGCAATTTGAATACGATGAAGAAGCAGGCCGCTATGTTTCTGCTCACCATCCATTCACATTGCCAAAAGAAAGCGATCTGCCATTGTTAACGACAGACCCTTCAAAGGTCTATGCGCAAGCCTACGATATCGTGCTAAACGGTTACGAGTTAGGTGGCGGATCATTGCGTATCCATACACGGGAAGTGCAAGAGCAAATGTTTGAAGCGCTGGGCTTCTCACGTCGCGAGATGCAAAATCAATTTGGCTTCTTATTGGATGCTTTGGATTATGGTTTCCCACCACATGGTGGCATCGCCCTTGGGTTAGACCGGTTAGTGATGCTCTTGGCTGGTGAAGAAAACATTCGCGAAGTCATTGCCTTCCCTAAAAATGGGAAAGCGGCTGATCCAATGTCACAAGCGCCAAGTACCGTTTCGCCAATGCAACTGTTTGACTTGAGCATTGATGTAACAACGGTTGAAGAAAACGAATAAGCGTTAAACCCATGATGAAATGAGTGATGAAATAGAAATTGGTGAATGAATGAAAAAAGTTCATGAGAATTCACCCATTTCTTTCATTGCTCGTTTCTTTTTTTATGTGCTGAAGTATAATAAAGGCAAATCAAAAAAGTGAGGCTATGAAATGCAATGACTCCTCTGTTTAAATGGCTCCCTCATCCGGAATATGCCAACAAACTTTCATTCTCGATCGTGTACGCACTGCTGGCATCGATTGCGGTCAATTTTTTCTATCAGCCGGGCAATATTTATTCCAGCGGCATTACCGGTGTCGCTCAGATCATTACTACGATCTCAAGAGAATGGATCGGGTTTTATATCCCCTTATCCCTTGCGCTATTATTGTTGAATGTGCCATTATTTTTTCTTGGCTGGTTTAAGATCGGCCACAAATTTACGATCTTTACTGGAATCACTGTTTTATTGACATCCTTATTCGTGCAAATTTTGCCAGAAGAAACCGTCACGACGGACCCGATGATCTGTGCGATTTTCGGTGGTGCCATCAATGGAGTGGGGATCGGCTATGCCTTGAAGAATGGTCTTTCTTCCGGAGGGCTGGATTTTGTCAGCATAGCCATCCGCAAACGGACAGGGAAGACGATCGGCTCGATATCGATTTTCTTTAACATTGTTATTTTGTTCGCCGCCGGAATCTTGTTTGGCTGGCAATATGCGTTGTATAGTGCAATCGCGATTTTTGTCAGTGGAAAAGTGACGGATGCGGTCTTTACGAAGCAAAAGAAAATGCAGGTGACGATCATCACTCGCAACCCAGAAGAAGTCATTCAAACGATCCAAAAACATATGCGGCGAGGCATTACCATCATCAATGAAGCCGAAGGAGCCTACAAGCATGACAAACAAACGGTTTTGCTGACGGTAGTCACACGCTTTGAACTGCCGATGCTGCGCAGTGCTATGAAAGAAGCCGATCCAAAAGCCTTTGTTAGTATTGCGGAAAATGTCCAGATTTTGGGTCGCTTTTATGAAGAAGAACTGTAAAAAAGGAGTTGAAAAAAGTATTTCTTTATAGAAGTACTTTTTTTTCGCCAAAAATTAATTTTTTTGAAATATAGCAGATGTTGCTAGCTTTATATGGGGGATTTCTGGTAAATTATGAGAGTATGGAATCAATAGCGTTCATGCTGAAATTGTTTTTTTATGAAACAATTGGATCAATTAGAGAAAAGTGGTTGAAAAATGAATAAACGTTTAAGCACAAGCCGCTATATTACCGGGTTTGACGGCATTCGAACCTTGGCAGTCATCGGCGTTATTTTATATCATTTACTACCTACTCATATGCGAGGCGGGTATTTAGGAGTTCCAGTATTCTTTGTCGTATCAGGTTATTTAATCACTGACTTGCTGAGGCAAGAGTGGGATCAAAACGGCAAAATCAAAGTCAAAGATTTTTATGTTCGGCGGATGAAACGGCTCTATCCAGGAATGGTGGTGATGCTGCTTATCTCAGCAGCGTATATCACTTTGTTCCAGCGAAACCTGCTGAATAATTTGCGCGGGGTTTTTGTTAGCTCGCTGCTGTATTACAACAACTGGTGGCAGATCAATCATGGGTTATCCTATTTTGATCGGTTCGGCAATGAATCCCCCTTTACCCATCTGTGGTCACTGGCTGTGGAGGGACAGAACTATCTGATTTGGCCTTTAGTGTTTATTTTGTTGATGAAAATCGGCAAGCAGAGGCATCGCGCCTTTAAATTTACTGCCGCAGTCACGATTTTATCGGCAATTCTGTTAGCGGTCCTTTACACACCAGGCGCTGATCCGACACGGGTCTATTATGGAACAGATACGCGGCTCTTTTCGATCTGGATGGGGAGTGCCTTAGCATTCATTTGGCCAAGTACCCACTTGAAGAAAGAGATACCGCAAAAAGCCAAACGGGTCTTAAATATCTCTGGTTTTGCTTCCTTGGCTGGTCTGATCGCAGCGTTCTTTTTCTTAGATGATCATTTGACCTTTGTCTATTATGGCGGCATGTTCTTGATCAGTATCCTATGTACGATTCTTGTGGCAGTTACCGCTCATCCCGGAGCCAGTTTGAATCGTGTATTGAGTAATCCGATTTTCAGTTATATCGGCAAGCGCAGTTATGGGATCTATTTGTATCAATTTCCAGTGATGATTTTTTACGAAGCAAAAGTGGGAAATATCGGTGAGAACGTGCTGATGCACACGTTAGTGGAACTATTCTTGATCTTGTTTATCAGTGAATTGTCCTATCGGTTTATCGAAAACCCAATGCGTAAATTCCAGTACAAAGATACATTCAGAACGGTCCGCGGTTGGTTCAGTAAACCAATTTTTAGTTGGAAAAAACCGTGGTTAGTGCCCAGCTTACTCATTACCCTCGTTGCTTTGTTTGGCGTCGTGACTGCACCGACGAATTATGTCGATGCCCAGCAGCAGCAGTTGAAAGACAACATTGCTGCCAATAAAAAAGCGGCAGAGCAATCGCAAAAGAACGCGAATGCTGAAGGAAATGAAGCGGATGATGAGGCGAACACGAGTGAAGATGAAAAAAATATCATGGAAAAGTATGATTTAACAGCAGCCCAAGTGAAAAAAGCGGAATCTCTTGAAATCACGGCTTTTGGTGATTCTGTGATGCTGGATGCAACGGCTGACTTGAAAGAAGTCTTTACCCAAGCGGTAGTTGATGGGGATGTTGGGCGCCAGCTGTATGCGAGCCCTGAATTGATCAAAGACTTGAAAGAAAAAAATCTTTTGCGGGATACCGTCCTTGTGGGGCTAGGGACGAATGGTTCCTTTACAGAAGCCCAATTTGACAGCTTTATGAACGAGATCGGTGATCGCAAAGTCTACTGGATCAATGTACGGGTACCGACACAGCGTTGGCAAAATGAAGTCAATCGGATGTTGGAGCGCATGGCGGAAAAATACGACAATATGACCTTGATCGATTGGTATGATTTGAGTAATGACCAAGAGTCCTGGTTCTATGAAGATCGGGTCCATCCAAATCCAGATGGCATGGATCAATACGTGAAGCTAGTTGCCCAAACGATTTTACAAGATGAATAAACAAGAAAAAGACAAACCTTATGCAATCATAAGGTTTGTCTTTTGTCTTAAACGGTATTTTGTAAGAGCATCGTTTTTTTAATCCTTTTCTATCACCGTTAACAAAGACTCAAATAAAATCGCACTAGAAGCCGATCCGGGATCGATATGACCGATGGCACGTTCACCAACATAAGAGGCACGGCCTTTTTTAGCCACTAGTTCTTTGGTATGCTCTTTCGCTGCTTCGATCGTGTCTTTGGTCAATTCACCTTTTTTCAAGGCTTCTGCGACAGGTTGCCACACATCGACCATCGTTTTGTCTTCAAACTCAGCTTTTCCCCGCATTTTGATGCCGGTCAAGCCTTCTTCAACGATCGTACCTAATTGTTCAAAGGAGTCGATCGTTTCTAGTTCCTTCGTTGCTTTGGTCATATTCATAAACGCCGAACCATAAAGGGGACCCGAAGCTCCGCCGACTTTTGAGATCATTGCCATCGAGAAGACTTTAAAGGTATCACTGATCGTCGTTGGCTGTTGTTTGGCATAAGCTTCTTGATAAGCGGCTACGCCGCGTGCCATATTGTTGCCATGGTCACCGTCGCCGATCGGTGTATCTAAATCGCTTAAATAGGCCTTGTTTGCTTCGATTTCTTTCGTGAAGGTATCTAACCATGCTTGCACCGTTTCTGTTGTCAATTGCATCTCTATTCGCTCCTTTACCAGGCTATTGTTGTGACGGCTTCATTTAACGCATCGGTGTGATCCGTTTCGCTGAAGTCGATCAAGGTCAGTGAAAGTCCCTGCATATCGATGGAAGTCATGAAATTGCCGACTTTATGGAAGGAGACAGGGATGTCTTTTTCTGCGAGTAATTTCGCGACATCATTGGCAAAAACGAATAACTCCATTTGCGGCGTACCACCCATACCGTTGATCAAGACACCGACTTTTTCTGGGGTCTTTTCATAATCCGCCAAGATTTTTTCCACCAACTCTTTTGCTAGTTCACGTGAGGGTTTCAGTTTTTCTCGACGGTAACCAGGTTCGCCGTGGATACCCACGCCATACTCGATCTCATCATCGGCTAAGTCAAAACCTGGTTTCCCAACTTCAGGAACTGTTGCCGCTTTTAATGCGACCCCAATGGTTTTGATCGATGCAACCAAGGCATCGCCCAGTGTTTTTAATTCACTTAAGCTGGCACCATTACGAGCAGCTGCGCCTAAAATCTTGTGGACTAAGACCGTACCGGCAACTCCTCGTTTCCCAGCAGTATAGGTGCTATTTTCAACAGCGATATCATCATCAACGACCACGATCTCCGTTGTGATCTCTTCCATTTCTGCCATATCTTTGGCCATCTCAAAGTTCAAGATATCGCCAGTATAGTTTTTGACGATCAACAAGACGCCTTGTCCTTGATCAGAATCTTGGATAGCCGTCAAAATCTGGTCGGGGGTAGGGGAGGTGAAGACATCGCCTAAAACGGCGGCGCTAAGCATCCCATCACCGACAAAGCCAGCATGGGCCGGCTCATGTCCGCTCCCACCGCCAGAAACAAGACCGACTTGTTCTTTTTGATTATTCTTAGCGATCACCCGTGAGTCGGCGACTTGATGGACCAGTTCAGGATAACTGCCTACGATACCAGCCAACATTTCTTCTACGATCATTGAGGGATCATTAATGATTTTTTTCATGCTTCATGCCATCCTTTCTCGGCTGCTTTTTTTGCTTCTGCAACGATTTGTGCCAAATCATCACTAAAACCAGCGGTGATCGCTGCAGCAAAGGCACCTTCCACCAGCGGCGCGTCGATCAGGTGATAGCGTTCTTGTTGCTGAGGTTCCAGCATGTCGTAAGCAAGTTCGGCATTCAAAACGGCACTGCCTAGATCGGCAAAGACTAAGATCAGTTCAGCATCTGCGGATTCGTTGACGGCATCCACGATTTTCGTGGCGTCAGAACCCAGCTCTCCTTCTGCTGTCCCGCCTAAAGAATAGATCGTGACTGACTCGCCATCAGCCATTTCTTCGATCATCTGTTTTAATCCTTCGGTGAGTTGCTGACTGTGAGAAACGAGTAAAATACTTTTTTTCATCCAATTTCACCAACACTTTCTGATTAAATTTGGCTGTTTGACAAGGGGGTTGCCTTTTCCAAAGAAACACCGTCCTTGTTGAAACCGCCTACAGGTTCAGTATACCAAATTTCTTTCTTCTTGTATGGTTGCACCTATGGAGAGGACAAAAAAACAGCATCGTCTTTCTGGACAAAGCAAGAAAGAGCGATGCTGCAAAATCAATTAGGATTGTTTAACGAGCACTTTGGCTGAAAAGCGCTTCGTTAGGAAAGAAAGCCCCACGTACAGGCAGATGTTCAATGCCATCATGCCAAGGAAGTAAGGCAATGTTACGGCGGTCAAGAAACCGACTTCCAGCAATCCGTGGAAAAGCATTGCTGCGACATAGATCCCCACGGTAGTGGTAATCGCTAAGAACAATCGCAATGGATTTAATGGCAAGCAAGAGCGAATCACAGCGATACAGCTGATCCCGATCAACAAATAGTACAACAAGGTCGTCGTATCAAATTGCGACCAACCGTAATCGGTTTGTAAAAAGCGGATCGCAAAGTAATTGACTAACACCAACAAGGCATTTGGCAACGCATTGAGCAAGACTGTCGGCAAGTAGCGCCCCTTGATCGGTGCTTTGTTTTCTTCAAAGGAAAGGAAGAAAGAAGGATAGCCTTCAATTGCTAAGTCGATCAATGTGATTTGGATCGGCAAGAACGGAAAGGCGCTGGATGTCAGGATACAAACCAAAGAGAGCAAGAAGCTGTAAATCGTCTTGATAAAGAAGATTCCCGACGCTTTGGTCACGTTATTGACGACGCGGCGTCCTTCAAATAAAACATCTGGCAACGTAGTAAAGTCAGAATCCAATAAGACAAAGTTAGCGATTTGACGAGCCGCACTGTCGCCAGCAGCCATTGCAATGCTGACGTCGGCTTCCCGTAGTGCCAACACATCGTTGACGCCATCACCCGTCATGGCAACGGTCCGTTGATTGGCTTTTAATTCTTGAACGAGTAGTTTCTTTTGTTCAGGAGTCACACGACCAAAGACCGTATAGCGTGTCGCAGCTTCTCGGACTTCTGCTTCGGTCGTTAAGGTAGAAAGATCGATGGCTTGATCGGCATTCGCTAGGCCTGCACGATGGGCGATCGCTGCGACAGCTATTGGATTATCGCCAGAGATCACTTTTAGATCGATGCCTTGATCCGCTAAGTAAGCCAAGGTTTCTTCTGCGTTTTGGCGGATGATATCGGATAAAATCAAGACAGCCACCGCTTGTGCGTTGGTTGGGTCAAAGGATGTTGGCGTTTTTGGATCAGTTTCTACGGCTAAAATCAACACCCGTAGACCAGCTTCTTGCGCTTCTATGACTTGCGGCAAGGCAGCAGAGCCGGCGACTTTTTCAGGTGCACCAAGATAGACATTTCCTAGATGTTCAAAAGCCACAGCACCCCATTTGCGCTGTGAAGAAAAGGCAGCGACGTCGATCGGCTGATGATCCGTTAGCTCAGGACAGCCTTGACGCAATGCTTGCATCGTCAAATTGTTATCCGTACTGGCTGCCAAATAATTCCCTAAGAGCATGTTAGGGTCGCTGTCGGCTTGGAGAGGAACGATCAATTCGAGAACCATATGGCCTTCCGTCAACGTCCCCGTCTTATCCAGACAAAGGGTATCGACATGCGCTAAGGTTTCAACGGCATACATGTCTTGGACCAAAATCCGTTTTTTTGCCAATTTAATGACACCTGTCGTCAAGGCGATACTGATCAGCAGGACAAGTCCTTTTGGTAACATTCCTAATAAGGCAGCGGCAGAAACGACGACGGATTCCTTGATCCCAGCATCTCGCATCATAAAGGCTTGGAAGAACAAAATCACCCCTAAAGGAACGATTACATAGCTGGTGAATTTGGATACACTACGGATCGAAGCAAGCAGCTCAGAGCGGATCGGTTTGTGGACCTTTGCCTCATTGCTTAGTTTCGCTGCGTAGTTTTCTGCACCGACATGAAGGACTGTTCCTGTCATTTCACCGCTGACGATGAAACTCCCTGAGAGTAAGGAAGCACCTGCTTCTTTGACAACCAGATCGGCTTCACCAGTCAGCATCGCTTCATTGACTTCGACTAGTCCAGAAAGCACAGTCATATCAGCGGGGATTTGGTCCCCAGCACCAAGAATAACTACGTCCTCTAAGACCAATTCTTTGGCTGAAATCTCATGGATTTGGGCATCTCGAATCACTCGTACCGTTTGCGGTGAAACAAGTGAGAGTTTTTTTACTAAATTACGCGCGTGCAATTCTTGGCTGATCCCAATGGTGATATTCACAAAAATAATCGCTAAGTAGAACATGTTGGAATAGGCGCCTACGGCAAATAAAAAAACGCCAATCAATAGATTGAGAAAATTGAATAATGTCAGTAAATTGTCTTTGATGATCGCAGCAGTTGATTTACTGGTTTTTGTTTCATAATCATTGTGCAACCCCTCTTGGGTTTTCTTGGCGACTTCTGCTGCAGTCAAGCCGGTGGGTAATTGAGTCATAAGCATCTCCATTTCATTTGTTCATTTCTTTCTAATTCCTTTATATAGTCTAGCATTCGAAAAAGGCAATGCAATCGTTGCGAGGAAAATAACGATAAAATTAATTAAAATCTTAAACAATCAACACGTGTTCTTTTAAAGAAAGAAAAAAACTGGGGGAACAAACCGCACCATCGACTTTTTTCAGGTGCTTACGTATAATAGGGGAAGAGAAAAAGCCGAGAAGCAGATGCTTAGCGGACAAAAGAGGGTAGCGAGCATGTCTTTAAAAGAAAAAATTATTGCAGAAAGCAAGCGGCTTGGCATTGACAAAATCGGGTTTGCTTCAGCGGAGCCGTTTTTGGCATTGGAGCCTTCCTTGCGGGAACAAAAATCCAAAGGTCATACGTCTGGTTTTGAGCATCCCGTGATCGAAGAGCGTATCTATCCTGAACGGACATTTGAAAATCCGCAAACGATCATTGCGATCGCTTTAGCTTATCCGACAAAAATCAAAGAGAAAGTCCCGCGGGATGAAAAACGCGGCATGTTTGCCCGTGCCTCGTGGGGCATCGATTACCATGATATTTTGCGAGAACGATTGGATCGCTTGATCGCCTTTATCAAAGAACAAGCGCAAACGATGGAAGAACAAGTCGAATGGCGTTTCGCACCGCAAGTCGATACAGGGGAATTGGTGGATGTGGCGGCAGCGCAGCGGGCGGGTCTTGGCTTTATCGGT
The DNA here is from genome assembly GCF_044746145.1 of Enterococcus sp. NPDC086594. NCBI lineage: Bacteria > Bacillati > Bacillota > Bacilli > Lactobacillales > Enterococcaceae > Enterococcus > Enterococcus sp. NPDC086594. Next base: position 693,542 of record NZ_JBIVBP010000001.1, on the reverse strand, counting down.
CGTAATGGCTTGCTGATTACGGAAGAATTTGGTTCGTTTGTTTATCTAGGGGAGATCGTCACTAATATCTCTCTTGAACCAGATGAAGAAGTCCCGTTTGGTTGTGGTGATTGCATGCGTTGTGTGACGGCTTGCCCCACCAAAGCGTTATTGGGCGATGGTCGAATGAATGCCCAGCGCTGTTTGTCCTATCAAACCCAGACGAAGGGTATGATGCCAGAAGAGTACCGCAAAAAGATGCATAACGTGATTTACGGCTGCGATATTTGTCAGCTGGTCTGCCCTTATAATCGGGGGAAAGACTTCCATTTTCATCAAGAGATGGAGCCTGAAGTCGATACCGTTTATCCAAAACTGCAACCGATGCTGTCTTTATCAAACAAAGCCTTCAAAGCACAATTTGGCCATCTATCTGGCTCTTGGCGGGGGAAAAAACCTCTGCAGCGTAATGCCATCATCGCCTTAGCCAATGTGGGAGACCGCAGTGCCTTGCCAGCGATTTGGCGCTGTGCGACAGAAGACGTGCGCCCAGTGATTCGAGGAACGGCTTATTGGGCCATTGGCCAGTTGGGCGTCAAAGAACCAGAAATGTGGTTAGAGCGACTGCAACGGTGTGCAGAGTTAGAACCTGAAGAAGAGGCGCTACAAGAATTGCAGCCTGCCATCGAACGATTGCAAGCAGTCATTACCAAAAAGCAGGAAAAAGAGCTATAAAAAAAGCAAAACGAGCCCGGGGCCGTTTTGCTTTTTTATTTAATCTAGTACGTCATCACTTTCAACGATTTCTTCTGAATCCAGTTCAAAATCAGGTGCTGGATGCACACGTTCAGGCAGTTCCATTTCTAACTCGCCGTCTTCTGTATACTGATTGTCGGTATCGGCAACGTCAATTAAAATTTCTTCAGGAAGCTCTTGTTCTAGACGATAGCCTTCTGCATGACGCGCATCGAGTAATTCCAAAAGATGTTGCCACTCGTCTTTCGAGATCACTACAACGTCAATGCCGTCTTTGTTTTGTACCTCCACAACAGAGGAAAGATCGGTGCCGACCGTTTTAATGATCGATTCCAACGACCATTTACTCGTTTCTAAGTCAATTTTTTGTGCCATAAGAATTACTCCTTTTTTGAGAAAAATTTTGTCCTACCTTAATTGTAACGGGAAAGTTACAGAAAACAAAATAGCTTGATTGGGAATCGTCCCTGATATGCGCAAGAACATTTGCACAGCGGCTTTAACCAAGGTAAGATAAGAGCAAGAAGGGAAGGAATAAAAATGACAGAAAAACAGACATTTCATGTGAATGGGTATTTAGCACTGGTTGTGCTGATCGGGTTATTAGTTGGCGGCGGTTATTTGTTTTATCATGGGTTCGTAAATGAGAGCGTTCTCGAAATCGTTCTCAGTATTCTTTTATGGATCGTTTCGTTTCTTTTCCTTAGTTCGTTAACGATCGTACAACCCAACCAAGCCAAAGCGATCCTCTTTTTTGGGCAATATTTAGGAACCATTAAAGACAACGGCTTGTTTGTGACAACCCCATTAACCCAAAAAATCAATGTTTCATTGAAAGTTCGCAACTTTAACAGTTCGCTGTTGAAGGTCAATGATTCAGACGGAAACCCGATCGAGATCTCGGCAGTGGTGGTTTTTAAAGTTGTAGATACCGCTAAAGCATTGTTTGATGTCGATTATTACCAAGACTTCATTGAGATCCAAAGTGAAACAGCGATTCGTCACATTGCGACGCAATACCCTTATGACACGTTCAATGACGATGATCTGACGTTGCGAGGCAATACAAGTGAAGTCTCGGAGGAGCTGGCAAAAGAATTGCAGGAACGATTAGCTGTTGCTGGGGTCGAAGTCATAGAGACCCGCTTAAATCACCTCGCGTATGCGACTGAGATCGCTAGTGCGATGCTGCAGCGCCAACAAGCTAAAGCAATTTTATCAGCACGGCAAATCATTGTTGAAGGGGCCGTCTCCATGACACAAATGGCGTTAGAACAAATCGAAGACGGACAGGACATCAATTTCACAGACGACCGCAAAGTCCAACTGATCAATAATTTATTGGTGTCGATCATTACCGATAAAGGCACTCAGCCGGTGATCAATACGGGCGATGTCAAAGAGAAAGGAGTGTAGCATTTGAAGAAACTTTACATCAAACAGAAGGTTTTCAGCATCGGCGAAAAATTTACCGTGACCGATGACTTACAAAACCCTCGCTATTATGTCGAAGGCAGTTTTTTTAAGATCCCGAAAAGTTTTACGATCTTCAATGAGCAGCAGCGACCGATCGCGGAGATCACCAAAAAAGTGTTCAGTTTATTACCAAAATTTTTTGTGGAAGTCCACGGCCAAGAAGCGATCGTTTTAGAAAAACATTTCACATTTTTTAAAGCCCGCTATTCCATCAGTGCAGAAGGCATCGATGTGGACGGCAATTGGTGGGATATGGATTTTGTGGTCAACCGCAACGGCAAGCGGATCGCAGAGATCCACAAAAAATGGATCTCTTGGGGCGATACCTATGAAGTCGTGATCTATGAAGAAGATCTAGATGACCTGATCATTGCATTAGTGGTAGCCATCGATCGCGTCAAAGCAGATGATGCCGCAGCATCAAGTTCAGCAAGTAGTTAGAAAAAAAGGAGCGATGTGCATGTTATACGGTTCGATTGAAGCAGGCGGCACAAAATTTGTGTGTGCCATTGGCGATGAAGAAATGACGATCAAGGAAAGAGTGAGCTTTCCGACAACGACACCTGAGGAAACAATGCCTTTAGTCATTGATTTCTTCAAACAATACCAAGCAGATTTAGCAGGGATTGGGATTGGCTCATTTGGGCCCATCGATATCCATCGCGATTCTGCCACTTATGGGTACATTACCTCAACCCCGAAATTGGCATGGCAAAATTTTGATTTCATCGGTACCATGAAAAAAGAATTTCCGATCCCGATTTCTTGGACAACAGATGTCAATGCGGCTGCCTATGGTGAGTATGTCTTCGGCAGTGGCAAAGGATTGAGTAGTGTCGTTTACTACACGATCGGTACAGGTGTTGGCGGCGGTGCCTTACAAGAAGGGCGCTTTATCGAAGGATTTAGTCATCCAGAAATGGGGCATATGCTGGTCGTCCCTCATCCAAAAGATGACTTTGCTGGCAGCTGTCCATTTCATGGCAACTGTTTAGAAGGGATGGCCGCTGGACCAGCCATCGAAAAACGCTTAGGGAAAAAAGGACAAGAGGTTGCAGAAGATGATCCTTATTGGGAGATCGAAGCCTCCTATATTGCTCAATGTGCCTACAATACAACCTTGATGTTTTCTCCAGATGTGATCATTTTTGGCGGTGGAGTGATGAAACAGCGCCATATGCTGCAAAACGTCCACGACGCATTTGCAAAATTGGTCAATGGGTATGTCGAAACGCCTGAGTTAAGCAAATATATCGTGACCCCAGCATTGGAAGACAACGCTGGAACCCTCGGTTGTTTGGCATTGGCTCGAGAAGCGGTCTTACATTCATAAATAAAAAAAGATCATACTCTTTGGGTATGGTCTTTTTTTGCAGCGTATCAGTGGCGCTTTTGGCGACTTTTTGTATACTTAAGCTGAGGTGGAAAAGAATGAAATTAGCTGTTCGAAAAAGAAAAATCGGGAATATTCCGGTCTTAGAAGTCGTACCAGAAGAAATGATTTATGAACCGCTGCCATTGATTATTTACTATCATGGTTGGCAGACGAGCAAAGAATTAGTGTTGACACAAGGCAGAAAGTTGGCTAGAGAAGGTTTTCGGGTGGTCTTGCCAGATGCAGCCAATCATGGGGAGCGCAAGACCCAGCTATCGGAGATTCCTTCTTTAACTTTTTGGCAAAGTATCCAAACCAATCTATTTGAGTTTTCTTACTTAGTCGATTTTTTTGAAAATCTTGGTTTGGTCAACGGTCAGATCGCAGTTGGCGGTGTCTCCATGGGAGGGATGACCACGTGTGGTTTGTTATGCCAGCATCCAGAAATCACAGCGGCAGCTTGTATCATGGGTTCTCCTTCCATGTTGAAATACCGTGACCGCATCCAAATGCACGCCGGCGCTGCTGGGTTCTTTGTACCCGAGGATTATGGTCAGCTTTTAAGCTGGATGGATGCTTACGATCTGTCTTCTCAACCAGAGAAATTAGGACAGCGTCCCCTTTTATTTTGGCATGGTACCCAAGACGAGAAAATTCCTTATGCTGATGTGGAAGCCTTTGTGGCAGAAAATCCAGAAGCAAATCTGCAGTTTATCTCGCGAGAAGAACGCCATCTGGTGCGTGGAGAAACGATGGATCAAGTCACAGCTTTTTTCGTGGCAGAGCTCAATAAAACCAATCCATGACACTGTTTGCTCAAAGAAAAAGATTGTGTGAAAAGGTACAAGCATAAAACTCGTTTTTTGTCACGCGATAACCTATACTGTAGGGTGCAAAAAAAGGAGGAATTGGTTTGACATACCGCGTTTTATTATTTTATAAATATACAACAATTGAAGATCCGGAAAGCTTCGCCAAGGAGCATTTAGCATTTGGAAAAGAAATTGGCATCAAGGGCCGTATTTTAGTAGCCAATGAAGGGATCAATGGCACGCTTTCTGGAACGGTTGAAGCAACAAATCGCTATATGGAAAAAATGGAAGCTGATCCCCGTTTTAAAGGGATTTTTTATAAAATCGATGAAGTAGAAGAACATGCGTTTAAAAAGCTATTCGTTCGTCCGCGCAAAGAATTGGTTTCATTGAACCTGGAAGATGACATCGATCCATTAGAAATGACTGGAAAATATTTAGATCCTAAAGCGTTCAAAGAAGCTTTGTTAGATGAAGATACCGTGGTGATCGATGCCCGTAACGATTATGAATATGACTTAGGCCATTTCCGGGGAGCCGTTCGTCCCGATATCCGCAGCTTCCGTGAGTTGCCGCAATGGATCATCGATAATAAAGAAAAATTTATGGATAAAAAAGTCGTTACTTATTGTACTGGTGGTATCCGTTGTGAAAAATTCTCAGGCTGGTTGCTGCGAGAAGGCTTTGATGATGTGGCCCAACTTCATGGTGGTATCTTTGCTTATGGGAATGACCCAGAAGTTCAAGGCGAGCTTTGGGATGGCAAAATGTACGTCTTTGATGAACGTATTAGTGTGGAAATCAATCATGTGGATAAAAAAGTTATCGGTCGCGACTGGTTTGATGGCACACCTTGCGAGCGCTATGTAAACTGTGCCAACCCAGAATGCAATCGCCAATTTTTGACTTCTGAGGAAAATCAGGCTGCCCATTTAGGTGCCTGTAGCTATGATTGTGCCATCCACGAACACAACCGTTACGTGGAACAACATGGGATCACAGAAGCGGAAAAAGCTGAACGGCTAAAAAACTTTACAACAAACAATGAAACAGTCACTGCCTAAAACGACAACTGTTTCACAGGAAATAATTGAATAGAAGGGTCGCACGTGAGTCCGAAAACTGGTTTCGCTCAGTCAAGTTTTCAATCTTCCGTGCGACTTTTTTGAATGGACAAAATTGGAAACAACCGTTTTTTAATTATCTGAAAAATCTAACTATTCCAATTGTTCTTTTTTCTTTCCTATTGAGAAAAAACGCAAGGCTCTCGCATATTTCACGATTTTAGAGTAAACTATACCTAATTGTGGAAGAGGAAAGAGGAATTCAGATGAAAATTGTTATTGCTGGTGCAGGTGCTATGGGCAGCCGTTTTGCTATTATGCTAAAAAGAGGCGGAAATGACGTCACGTTGATCGACGGCTGGCCGGCGCATATCGAAGCGATCCGTGAACACGGATTACGAGCGAACTTAAACGGTGAAGAGATCGCAGTCCCTTTTTCGATCTATTCGCAAAATGAGATCCCAACGACTGTACAAGCAGACTTGATCCTGGTCTTTACTAAAGCGATGCAACTGGATCAAATGATGCAAACGATCAAACCGATGATCGGAGAGCAAACGAAAGTCTTATGCTTATTAAACGGGATCGGTCATGAGGACACGATTGAAAAATATGTCAGCACGGATAAAATCTTTTTAGGAAATACCATTTGGACGGCGGACTTGATTGGTCCTGGTAATGTTCGCTTGTTTGGGGATGGTTCTGTAGAACTGCAAAATATCGAACCGGGCAAAGAAGAAGATGCCCGTCAATTAGCGGCAGTCTTGGCTGATGCTGGGTTAAATGCGTCTTATTCTGAGAACATTCGCTACTCCATCTATCGCAAAGCCTGTGTCAACGGCACACTAAATGGTTTGTGTTCGATTTTAAATGTGAATATTGCCCAATTCGGACAAACCTCAACGGCGCGTGCGATGGTCCAAACGATTGTGGAAGAATTTGCGGCAGTTGCTACCCATGAATCTGTTCAACTGGATGTATCCGAAGTAGTCCACCATATTGAGGAAACCTATGATCCAGAAGGCATCGGAATGCACTATCCATCCATGTATCAAGATTTGATCAATAATCATCGCAAAACCGAGATCGATTATATCAATGGCGCAATCTCACGAAAAGGCCGCAAGTACCAAGTGCCAACGCCTTATTGTGACTTTTTGACTCAAATGATCCATGCCAAGGAAGATATTTTAGCAGCAGAGTAAACACTTCTGCGAAGGTAATAACTCTTAAAATCGCTAGCAGTCAGTAGCGATTTTAAGAGACTGCATCCAAATCATTCAGCAAAAAAGTCTTTTCGCTCGCTCATAGCAGAAACACTATGAGGGCGAAAAGACTTTTTTTATTGATTTCGAGTGAGTCTGCTTATTTTTTCTTGATGCGAATCGCATAAGAATCCAACAATATTCGAGCAATGACCGATAAGGGCAGTCGTGAGCGGACTTCATAATCAGGGAAAAAGGAAATTTCTGATTTGAAGCCAATCAAAGAAAGCTCGACTAATTCCAGCAAGCGGCTTTCTTTTGAGGCGGTGATCAAAAGCGATCCGATTTCTTTGTCGTAACAATTTTGAGCCGCGATGACTAATTCTTCGGTTTCCCCATTTAATGAAACAAAAATCACGGTATCTTCTTTGCGTAAACGCTTACTGATCGTAGTGATAATATTGGGATCAGTGTACAACTCACAATATTTATCCACCAGTTGAAATTTTGTCTTCATTTCTTCCCCAATCAATTCTGAAAAGCCCCGTGCAAAAATAACGATTCGTTTCGCGTTGTATATTTTTTGGATTGCATCTTCAATAGTGCCCGTATCCAGCATATTTAAGGTACGAATGACTTCTTGTTCATTTTTAATAATGGAGCGACGGATCTCTTCATCCACCATCTCCACGTTTGAAAAATTCAAGGTCATATTCGATTGCTCTTTTAAATGATGTTTAAAAGAGGTGTAGCCCTCATAGCCCTTTTTCTTCATGGTTCGGACGATCGTTGTCGTTGAAACATTTGCCAGTTCACTTAGTTTGATAATCGAAAGGCTCGGAATTTCTGAAAGGTTTTGCGTAATGTAATTCCATAAAAATAGTTCTGCTTCACTTAATTTGTTGTCCATCTTGCCACCTCTTATCGCTATTTTAGTGTGATTGTATCTGAAAATCAAATGGAATCAAACAAGATTGAAAATGTTTTCAACAGAATGGATCGTTTTAGAAAACATGTACATTCAGAAACAGTGCATACTTAAGGTACAGCAAGGAGGAACAATTATGGGAACGATTTACACATGCACGATGAATTTAGCGATTGACTTATTTATTGAAACAGAACAGCTTTTGCCTCAAGTTGTCAATCGTACACTAGATGATGATATCCAAGCCAATGGCAAAGGGGTGAACGTTTCTCTTATTTTGAAAATGCTAGGTATTACCAGCACTGCTTTAGGATTTAGTGGTGGCTTTACAGGAAAATATATTGAAGATTTTTTAAGCGAAAAGCACATCAAGAACGATTTTGTAGCGGTTAATGGAATGACAAGGATCAATGTCTTTACACAAGTCAACGAAGAAAACAAAGAATATAAATTGGTCAATCAAGGACCAGCGATCAGTCCAGAAAATGTGGAACGATTGTTAGCAAAAATCAAGACTCTTGTTCCAGGTGATTTTCTCTGTGTTTCTGGGAGTTTGCCAAAAGGTGTTCAGCCGACGGTTTTGATTGAGATCAGTAAAATCTGTCAGGAACGAGAAGTCAAGCTGATTATTGATAGTAGTTATAAGGAAGTTCGGGAATGTTTGCAGTATCGTCCTTACTTAATCAAACCAAATGAAGAAGAGTTAGCGACACTATTTGATGTCGCCACGATCGCACCCGAAGATTATCAGAAATACGGTCAAATGTTAATTGCAGAAGGAGCGCAAAATGTGTTGCTGTCTTTAGGAAGTGAAGGGGGGATTTTTTTAAATGAAGCAACTTGTCTGATCGCTAATGCTCCAAAAGGCAAAGTGGTAAATACAGCCTGTGCGGGAGACAGCTTATTAGGGACCTTTATTGCTGGGATGGTTCGCAAGGAGAAGGTTTCTCATACATTGAAAAGAAGTATTGCAGCGGGAAGTTCAACTGCTTTTAAAAAGGGATTGACTGACTTTTTAGATATCCCTGAATTGGAAGCGCAAATACATGTTCATAGAAAGGAAGTCCATAAATGACAAAATTTCAGATAGTAGCTGCGACGGGATGTCCGACGGGGATCGCGCATACGTATATGGCACAAGAAGCATTAGAGCAAGCCGCTAAGAAGCGAGGCATTTCGATCAAAGTAGAGACTCATGGACAGATTGGGATCGAAAATGCATTGACTGCTAAAGAGATCGAAGCTGCCGACGCAGTCATTATCGCGGCTGATAAAGATGTTCAAGCCGAACGTTTTGCAGGAAAAAAAATCATTGATGTCCCGGTAGCTTCGGGCATTCGCAATGCGGATCAATTGATCGCTGATGCCTTAGAGGGTGCAGGGAAAATCAAACAGTCGAAGCAATCTGTTCCGACCGATAAAGAAGAAGTAGCCGTCAGTGGGATTGGACATACGATCTACAAAAACTTAATGAATGGTGTCTCTCATATGTTGCCGTTTGTGGTCAGTGGGGGAGTCTTGATTGCTATTTCATTTCTTTGGGGGATTTATTCGGCTGATCCAACTAACACTCAGTACAACGAATTTGCTGCCCGACTCAATGGAATCGGTGGTTTTGCTATGAGTATGATGGTCCCGATCCTATCAGCATTTATTGCGGAGAGCATCGCGAAACGACCAGGACTAGTGGTTGGGTTTGTTGGGGGCTTGATCGCGGCAGACGGCGGCACTGGTTTCTTAGGTGGGATCGTTTCAGGTTTCTTAGCCGGTTATGTCGTGCTAGGTCTGATGAAGGCATTGATTCTTTTACCTAAATCATTAGATGGTTTGAAAGCAATTTTTCTTTATCCTGTTTTAGGAGTCTTGATTACAGGACTGATTATGGACTTTGTGTCAGGACCGATGGCAACAATCAACGAAGCAATGATGTCCTTCTTAGCTGGTTTCGAAAACTCTAGTCCCTTTGTATTAGGAATTATTGTTGGCTGTATGTGTGCATTCGATATGGGAGGACCAATCAATAAAGCAGCTTATGTAACAGGTACTGCTTTATTGGCACAAGGAAATACTAGTTTCATGGCAGGAGTTTCGGCAGCATGCATTGCCCCACCATTGATTACAGGTTTTGCCGTTTTATTCTTTGGGAAGTATTTTGATGCAAATGAAAAAAATGCTGGATTAGTCAATTTTATCTTAGGCTCAACACATATTACAGAAGGAGCGATTCCTTTTGCGGCGAAAGACCCGCTGAGAGTGTTACCGATCATGATGCTTGGTTCTTCGATTGCTGCTGTACTGACCTATCTCTTCAAAGTGCAAGTGCCTGCACCTCATGGTGGCTTCCTGGTATTACCCGTTGTTACTCATGGTCTTTTATGGGTAAGTGCGATTTTGGCAGGATCGATCGCAGGTGGTTTGTTGCTAGGATTGGTTCAAAAAAGAAAAGTTGCCAAACAGAGAATGGACGTGAAAGCATGATTACGGAAGAATATATTTTTATCGATTCCCTCTTAAAGAATAAAGCAGAAACTTTATCATTTCTAGCAAAAGAAAGTCGGAGACAAGGCGATGCTACGAATGCTTCAGAAGTGGAAGCAGCATTTATCCTTCGAGAAGAACAAGGCTCTACAGGCATGATGGATGGTTTTGCCATTCCTCATGCGAAGAGCAGTGTTATTAGACGACCATTTATTAGTGTAATCAAACTTAGAGAAGCAATCGATTGGGACAGTTTAGACGGACAAAAAATCCATACGATCATCGCTATGTTTATACCAGAGAATGAAGCTGGGAGTACCCACCTTACGATTTTATCTCAAGTGGCAAGGATGCTGATGAAAGAAGATTTTAAAAAAGCGATCCAAACAACTACTTCTAAAACAGCTTTACTACAAGTAATGAATCAGTATCTAGAAGGGAATTGAAAAAATGACTACGACAATGAAGCAACCGATAGCAGTAACAAAACTTTGTAATTCAAAAGGAATCATCAGTGCCTTAGCGATCGATCAAAGAGGCGCATTAAAGAGGATGCTAAGTCAATATAAAAAAGAAGTGTCGGATGCAGCGATCGAGCAGTTTAAAACCATCGTCTCTGAAGAACTAACACCCTATGCATCGGCTATTTTATTAGATCCAGAATACGGACTTCCGGCAGCAAAAGAACGCGCTCAGCAAACTGGTCTATTGATGGCTTATGAAAAAACGGGGTATGACGCAACGACGCCTGGGAGACTCCCAGACTCGTTAAATTATTGGTCAGTCAAGAAGCTCAAAGAGGCAGGAGCAGATGCCTGTAAGTTTTTACTCTACTATGATGTAGACGAAAGCGATGCGATCAACGATCAAAAGAAAGCTTATATAGAACGAATCGGTTCTGAATGTCTGGCGGAAGGGCTGCCCTTTTTCTTAGAGCTAGTCTCCTATGATGCGACCATTTCGGATAACACATCGAAAGAATACGCAACGATCAAACCACATAAAGTCAATCAAATGATGAAGGTTTTTGCGGAGTCGCGCTATAACGTGGCTGTTTTGAAAGTAGAAGTTCCTGTCAATATGAAGTTTGTTGAAGGGTTCGGAAATGAAGTTGTCTATACACAAAAAGAGGCTGCAGCATTCTTTAAAGAACAAAGCCAAATGACTGCTTGTCCATTTATTTTTCTTAGCGGGGGCGTCAGTGCGGAGCTTTTTCAAGAAACCCTCCGTTTTGCCAAAGCAGCTGGTTCAACCTTCAATGGTGTATTATGCGGGCGAGCAACTTGGGCAGATGGTGTTAAGGTATTTGCCACTAAAGGAGAAGCTGCTGCAAGACAATGGATGCAAACAGACGGTAGAAAAAACATCGAAACATTGAATGAAGTGCTAATGGAAACAGCTTCTTCTTGTCAGGCAACAACTGAATGATTTCTTTCAATGGGAATATCTGAACTTGGGGAAATAAGGTGTCAACATATGCTGGCTTCCAGACGGTTAAACGGATATCTGAGATTGACTTTCGCCGAAGTCTTCATTTGAAAAAGTCAACGAGTTGGGTCATTCTTAAGGAGCGTACTAACCAATCTCCGCCTTTTTAATACACTCTAATTTCAATCGTTTCAATTAGCTTAGGGAATTTTCCTAAGCTTTTTTTGTGGAAGAAAAAGGTAGGAGTTTTTCTTTCTTTGACTGCTTGTTATTGGAGTGGCTTTGTTGTGGAAAAATCGAGAGCAATTAGTACACAAACCATCCTTTAAAAAAGAGTGGATGGCTCCATCTAAGGAGAAGATAGGATAGAATAGAAGTCGCTTCAACATGAATTCTTTCAGTTGCAAAATAAAATTGCATTGTTTTATAAGGCAAACGGTCTGAAGATTATTCAGTGAATTCGTACACTTTTTTTCCAGATCTTTGAAAAAATCCTGTCTTAATTATTATTGGTCAACGCTTATACTGAAAGCGTAATCAAATTGTAGGAGGGGACGTATGAAAGACTGGTTAAATATAGCTGGAAAAACCGTAATCGTAACAGGAGGTTCTTCAGGTATCGGAAAGAGGATTGTTGAAAGTTTATTAGAGCAAGGGGTGAATGTGGCAAATTTTGACCTTACAGAAGCTACCCAACAACATGACAATTTGTTGTTTGTTGAAACGGATATTTCAGTAAGGGAAGAGGTGGAGTCAGGTGTAGAAAAAGTCGTTGAGCGGTTTGGAACTGTCGATGGTTTAGTGAACAATGCAGGGATCAATATTCCACGTCTTTTAGTAGATAAGAAAGATCCTCATGGGAAATATGAATTATCAGATCCTATTTTTGACAAGATGAGTGCAATCAATCAAAAGGGCGTTTTCCTAATGACGCAAACAGTAGCCCGAGAATTGGTCAATAAAGAATCTGGAGTCATCATCAATATGTCATCAGAATCAGGGCTTGAAGGATCTGAAGGGCAAAGTGCATATGCTGCTACCAAAGCGGCACTCAATAGCTATACAAGATCATGGGCAAAAGAATTAGGAAAATCAAATGTTCGAGTGGTGGGTATTGCACCCGGCATCATGGAAGAAACAGGTTTGAGAACGCCTGCCTATGAGGAGGCATTGGCTTACACAAGAGGGACGACAGTTGAAAAACTGCGAGAAGGATACACAAAAACGAGTACAATTCCTCTAGGTCGGAGTGGCAAATTGTCAGAAGTAGCTGACTTGGTCTGCTATTACCTGTCTGATCGATCCAGTTATATTACAGGAGTGACAACAAATGTAGCGGGAGGAAAAACTAGGGGATAGAAATAGGGGGATAAAATGGCATTCGTAAATCGATGGTATCAAATCTTAGACTTGTTAATAACCCATAAGGATATTTCAATCATTGATTTACAGAAAAAGTTGAGCAGTAGTTCAAAAACAGTAAAGAGTAGTATTGATCTGCTTAATGAAGAACTAATTGGTATTGCGAAAATCGTGCAAAGGAAAAAGAGCTATTCGATTGAGGTAGAAGACGCTGAAGAATTTGAACTCATTTTGGCTGGAAAGTTAAAAAAAGAAACCGATTTTAACTCAGCAAGTAAGCGGGTAGCATTTATCCTAAAACAATTGATCGAGGAAAAGTCATTTATTTTAATTGACGATCTGTCTGAAGCGCTAGGGATCAGTAGGAGTACTGTCTATAATGATTTTCGGATGCTAAAAAAGCTACTCAAGCCTTTTGATACAGAAGTAGTTGGAACGCCAAATAGAGGGATTCAGATTAAAGGAAGTGAATTTAATCTGCGATTGCTTTACATCTATTATGTACAAGATTATTTTTATGAAAATCATTTAGAAAACGATACACGAGCAATGATCCAAAAAATCATTTCTCTCTCAGGGATTCCGCAGTATTATGGTCGTTTACTGTATAAAGTGATTTCTATTTCCATGAAAAGGATCATTGAAGGGAATTATTTAGAGACGATACCGAATTGTTATACAAATTTCATCAAAGAAGAAGAACAAATCGAGCAGTTGATCTATCATCTAGAGACCAAATACCGAGTGACTTTAAGTCAAACAGAACAGGACTTTCTCTGGTTCCCGTTAAATTTATCTGCAAATTCCTTAATTGAGCGTACGGTTGTCCCGACAGCAGTCGAACAGTACTTTAAAGCGATGCTAAAGCGAATCCATCGCACGCTCGTTTTGGATATCAATGAGAAAGTTTTGTTTTTAGAAATGAAAGAACACTTAAAGTATATGATCAACCGAATCGTGGTCCAAGCAAAATTAAGCGATTTGTTTTACGGCGAAATCGAGCGACAATATCCCTTTGCCTATGAATTAGCCAAAGTCGGTCTACAAGAGATTGAAGAAGTGGTTGGTCGAACCATACCCACAGTCGAAATCAGTTATCTAGCACTTTATTTTGAACTTGCTTTGAAAAGCCAACAAAACGAACCAGCCAAAAAGCAAATTGCTGTAGTTTGTCACAGTGGCAGAGGTACGGCGATGATCATTCGTCGTCAATTGGAACGAGTCTTAGGCAATGATATTCGCATCACCCATTTATCAGAGGAAGCCTATCAGCAGGAAAATCTGACCGATTACTTCGCCATTTTTACGACGATTCCATTAAAACATTTAGAGCAAGTGAAAAGTCCAATCATTAAATTGACCAACTTATTTGACGATCATTGGTTGCGCAATGAGTGGGAAAAAGCCGAACGCTTGCAGTCAGTAGGGAAGCAGTCGATCCTCTTACATTTTAATCACTTAGATCCTGACTTGACCTATCAAGAGAATGTCCAGTCAATGATCGCCGAATTAACAAAGGAGCATATAGTAGATGAGTGCTTTTTGGAACGAATCAGACAAAGAGAGGAAAAACATGCCACGATTTTTGATTCTGAGATTGGCTTTCCCCATGCGATCAATGATCAAACAGATAAAATCGTTCTGTCGATAGGTGTATTCAAAAGGAAATTGGTTACTCCTGAGGGCAATATCAAACTGATTTTTTTGTTAGGTATTCCAAGTGAATTGACAGGGAAAAACGAACAAGACTTGTTGCGCATTTATGATGAATTATTTGCGATTGCTGGCAACGCGGATTTCAGAGAAGAAATCAGTGCCCGAGAAAATCTATTGGCATTGAAAGAATGGCTTTATCAGAAGGAGTTGATTATATGAGTTTTGTTTATCTATTTGGTATTTTTGCCTTAGGCGCCTATTTGTTACAAATTCTTTTTGGGTTAAAACAGATCAAACACTTTAATCAAAACTATCAGCAACTGCGCAAAAAAGGCAAGGTAGCGATTGGACGCAGAGCTGGGAAAATAAAAGCAGGAACGATCGTTTTATTTGCGGTCGATCCAGCAGGAATCATTCTTGATGCCAGAAAGATGCAAGGGGTAACCGTGTTGGCGAAGTTTAAAGAGCTGCCGGTCTATCTAGGAGAAGATATTCATTATATCGATAAGTACCATCCCAATGTGCAAAAAGAAAACAAGTTGACGATTCAAGCGATGGAAAATGCCAGAGAAATCTATTTGCGCACAGAAGCCGGGAACTATACCGAAAGTCAAGGAGTGTCGCCTGTAACACTGTTGAAAATACAAATACAAACATGGAAAGAGAAAATATACATGAAAGAAAAAAGGAGTGCAAAATAATGGAGTATATTACAAAATTTGCTGAAGGTTTTATGAGCCTTTTTCAAACCGGAGCAGAAACCTTTATCTCATGGATGACAGGTATCGTTCCAGTGGTGCTAATGCTGATGGTCGCCATGAATACGCTGATTGCTTTCTTAGGAGAAGAACGCGTGACCAAAGTGGCACGTTTATCTTCAAAAAATCCTTTTACTCGCTATTTGCTTTTACCTTTCCTATCTGCCTTTATGTTAGGAAATCCAATGTCGTTTACTATGGCTCGCTTTTTACCTGAATACTATAAACCTAGCTATTATGCTTCACAAGCGCAATTTTGTCACACCAGTAATGGGGTATTTCCTCATATCAATCCGGGAGAACTCTTTGTATGGTTGGGTATTGCCCAAGGAATCACAACATTAGGCTTAAACTCGATGGAGCTGGCGATTCGTTATCTGTTGGTCGGTATGATCATGAACTTTATTGGTGGTTGGGTCACCGACTTTACGACTGCTTACGTGTGTAAGCAGCAAGGCATCACTTTGAGTAAAACCGTCAAACTAGTGGCAGAATAAGGAGGAATCAAGATGACGTATAAAAGTATACGAGTAGTCAAAGGCAGCGGTGGTTATGGCGGTCCCTTAGTGATCACGCCGACAGAAGAAAGACATAAATTTATTTACATTACTGGTGGTGGTGAGCGACCTGCAATCGTTGATAAAATTGTTGAATTAACGGGAATGGAAGCAGTCAATGGCTTTAAAACATCGATTCCCGATGATGAAATTGCATTGGCAATCATTGACTGTGGTGGCACACTACGTTGCGGTATTTATCCCAAAAAAGGGATTCCGACGATCAATGTCGTCGCAACGGGGAAAAGCGGGCCATTAGCACAATATATCAATGAACAGATCTATGTTTCGGCGGTTGGGGTCGACCAAATTTCATTAAGCGAAGAGCAAGAAGCAATCACTGTCACCAATGAAGCAACAGCTCCTAAGCGGGAATTTACCTACGATACTTCGAAAAAAATCACGGAGCAAAAAGCCGAGCAACAAAATTTTATTGCCAAGATCGGGATGGGCACCGGGAAAGTCGTTGCGACCTTTAACCAATCTGCACGAGATGGGGTTCAGACGATGATCAATACCGTCATTCCCTTCATGGCATTTGTTTCCCTGTTGATTGGGATCATTCAAGGGTCAGGCGTTGGAAATTTCTTTGCGAATGTAATGGCGCCATTGGCTGGCAATATTTGGGGATTGATGATCATTGGCTTTATTTGTTCCTTGCCATTTCTCTCCCCGTTACTTGGACCAGGGGCAGTGATCAGTCAAGTGATTGGAACTCTGATTGGGGTCGAGATCGGTAAAGGAACGATTCCACCTCAACTTGCTCTACCTGCATTATTTGCGATCAATACTCAAAATGCCTGTGATTTCATTCCAGTTGGGTTAGGATTAGAAGAGGCAGAAGCGGAAACGGTTGAGGTTGGGGTACCTTCTGTTCTTTATTCTCGTTTCTTAAATGGTGTACCACGGGTCTTCGTAGCATGGCTTGCAAGTTTTGGACTTTATAGTTAAATCAGTATAGGAGGAAGCAGAAATGGCAGTTTTTACTACGACAGTTCTTTCAATCGGTGTGGAGGCAGAATTATTTCGCGAAGAAAATATGATCATTCTTTTTGGCAAAGATGCACCGGCAGCATTAGCTGACTATTGTTACAATATTGAAGTACAGCCAATGAATGGCACGATTACATCTGAACAAAAATTATGGATCGATGATCAAAGCTATCAAATTACCTCGGTAGGTGATGTGGTATCAAGGAATTTGCAAGAGTTAGGACACATCACGATTAAATTTGATGGCAGTTCGACCTCTGAATTACCAGGCACACTTTATGTAGAAGAAAAAACGATCCCTGTGATTGAAAAAGGAACAAAAATCAGTATTAAGTAAGGAAACTGTCTAGTAAAACGTAAGATTGAAGGAGTGTAAACAATGGAATTCTTTTTGGATACAGTAAATCTTGAGGAAATCACCCACTATCAAAAGGTACTCCCGCTGGCAGGAGTAACCTCGAACCCCACGATTTTGAAAGCTGCGGGGAACATCGACTTTTTTACTCATTTGCAAGCAGTGAAAGAACGAATCGGAGAAGCGTCCTTACACGTTCAAGTGGTTGGGGAAACTGTCGATGAGATGATCCTAGATGCAGAAACGATTATCAATAAGCTGGGAAACGACGTCTATATCAAAATCCCTGTCAATGAAAATGGGTTAGAAGCCATCAAACGATTAAAAGAGCGTGAATTCAATTTAACAGCTACAGCCATTTATACCGAATTACAGGGGTTCTTAGCGATTGGTGCTGGAGTCGATTATTTGGCGCCATACTATAACCGTATGGAAAATATCAATGTTGATGCACCAACAGTCATTGAATCATTGGCACAAGCGATTCATACCACTCAAGCACAAAGTAAGATCCTTGCTGCAAGCTTTAAGAACACTGCGCAAATGAATCGCGCGATTCGTGCAGGGGCACATGCGCTCACTGCTGATCCAGACATCTATCGACAGGGGTTAGCCATGCCTTCCATTCAAAAAGCAATAACGGACTTTCACAATGACTGGGTCGAGACATTTGAGTCGCCATCGATTCAGGGGTTATGCCAATGATGCCAACGGTAATTTTTGATATGGATGGGGTTATCGTAGATTCTGAGTATACGTTTTTAGAATCAAAAACAGCGATGCTTCATAGTGAAGGACACCTTGTAGATGAGTCGTATCACTATCAGTTCATGGGGACCACTGCAGAATTTATGTGGGAAAAAATGAAGGAAGAATTACAGTTACAAAAATCTGTTTCAGCGTACATTGAAGAAATGAATCTCAGAAGAAAAGCGTTGATCACACGTGATGGCGTCAAAGCGATTCCTCATGTGCAAACATTGATTCGGCAGTTAGCAGAAGCGAACTTTCAGCTTGGTGTTGCTTCCTCTTCTCCCAAAAAAGAGATTGAGGAGAACCTGGATCAATTGCAGTTGCGAAACTATTTTACTGAGATCGTCAGTAGTGAAGAGGTAGCACGCTCGAAACCTTTTCCCGACGTATTCTTGAAAGTAGCGTCTTTGTTGGGCACGAACCCTCAGCAATGTATCGTCATTGAAGATACGATCAATGGCTGTAAAGCTGCCAAAGATGCGGGGATGTACTGTATTGGTTTTGCAAATCCAGCATTCCCTGCGCAAGATCTGCCAGCGGATCAAACGATCATTGATTTTCGTGACCTGAATGTGCAAGGATTGAAAACCATTAAATAATACGCACGTCTAAAATGACCAGCCTATAAAGGATGATTGCTAATGAAGCTGGAATCATCCTTTATAGGCTGGTCATTTTTAATTTTTTTGCATGATAGTCAAAGAATAAGCTTATTCTGTCGGCAGATCCGCCATAAACCGTTCACTACCTTGAAAGACCGCTAATTGATTGACACCAAAGGAACGCAGCAGATCGCTCATCGCTGCAAAATCTAACCGATAATCACTGGCTTTATGGGCATCAGAGCCGAGGGTGAACAAGTTACCCCCGACACTTTGATACAGCGGGATAGCATATTGGTAAAGGTGGGCATTTTGATAAGGGCCAAAGCTCTTAGCGTTGATTTCCATCGCTAAGTCACGGGCAACGATTTTTTTGAAGATCGTCGTTAACTCTGTTTCAAAATGGGCGGCCAATTCCTCAGCTGTAAATTGGAAACGACGCAAGCCATAATCAAAGTGGGTCACGATATGCCCGTCTGGAAACGAGTCCAACACGTGGGCCATTTGGTCAAAGTATTGTTTGGCGACTGCAAATTTGTCCTTCGTCAACACGGCATCGTCCATATAATCAAAGGTACCGTTTTGATGGATACTGATCAATTTCAAGTCATAAGGATGGCTTTCAAGATAGCGCAAGATTTCTTGTTCTTGACCAGGCACGACACCAATCTCGATGCCTTTTAAGAGTTTCGTCGCTGTGGTCTCTTGCAGCTTCTGGTGGGTTTTTACTAGTAATTCATAGTCAGGAATATCATCACGGAATCCCGAGTAGGGGTTCTTCAAATCGAAATGATCTGTCGCAACGAAGTAGGCAGGCTGGTAAGCTAGATAATTCTCAAACTGTTCATCTGAATCAAAAGACAAAAATGTATGCAGATGTTGATCATAATAATTCATAAACAAGACTCCTTTTCTTGAATACGATACCACAAAAAAGCAGAAGAAACTATGATTGGCTGAGAAAAGGTTTTCTCTTGGGCAATTTTTCGCTTATAATAAATAAGAATAGAGCGAAGGAGTCGGTCAGCCATGAGTATGTATCTTGAAATTCCTGAATTTGAAAGTGAATTTCGTTTTCGAACGTTTCTAAATGATGGTTTGACCATCGTTTATCCCCATGTCCATAAAGAAATCGAGATCATTTACGCTAAGCGCGGCACGGTGAATATTGGTGTTGACGATACGATTATTGAGTTGAAAGAAGGGGATCTATATCTTTTTTCCAGCGGGCAGCCCCACTACTTTCTTGCATCACCTGAGAGTGAACGCTATGTCTATCAATTTGATATGCAGCTTTTTGAAGAGCCGCTGCTGCGAGAAAATGAAGTATCCTTGATGACACTCTTTGAAGAAGGGGAGCCCCACAGCAAAAATTGGCCAGCGAGTTTTACGGAAAAAATAACAGGTCTCTTGATCGAGTTGTATCAGTTGGAAGAGGAAAATGTTGTTGGGAAGCGTTATTTGACTCTCGGGCTGCTTTACCAGTTGATCGGGGAGTGCTATCAAAGCTTGCCAAAGCGAAAACGAGCCGTCAATCCACTAAAACGAACGGCCGCACAATATAAAGAAACCTTGCAGCGTCTGAATGATGTCTTTGAGTACATCGAATCCCATTACCAAGAAGTCTTGACAATGGAGGACACCGCAAGACATGTAGGGTTTAGTCCCCATTATTTCACGCGTTTCTTTAAAACCAATACTGGCAAGACCTTCATGCAGTTTTTGACGGAATACCGCATCAATCAAGCCAAATTTATCTTGGCAAATGAAAAGATCCCGATGGCGGAAGTCGCTGAAAAAGCAGGCTTTGCCAGTGTCAAAACATTTCATCATGTCTTTAAGGAAGCTGTTGGTCAATCACCGTTGCAGTACCAGAAACAATTGAATCAAAATTGATAGAAACAGCCGATGAGCCTTTGCTTGTCGACTGTTTTTTTGTTGATCTGGCACTATTTTTTTCTCGATAGTGTTTTTTTAAGCGCTTTGCATAAATTGTGGAGTGGTTCTTTTTGTTAAAGTTTCATAAGATAATTTTCGGGAATTTTTTCAATGGAAACTGGGAAGAACTGCTTTCGATGTTTCGCTATAATGAGGGGGTAGAAAATAATAAGCGTTTTCAGGAGGAAAGATATGACAGTTAAAGTTGGAATTATTGGGTGCGGTGGGATCGCAAACGGCAAGCACATGCCTGCCTTGTCTCAAGTAGAGGAAGTAGAAATGGTTGCCTTTTGTGATCTGCTGGTTGAACGTGCAGTTGAAGCGAAATCAGCATTTGGGACCGAAGATGCTCAAGTATTCAGCGATTATCAAGAAATGTTGGCACAAGCTGATCTAGATGTGATCCATGTGTGTACACCAAACGCCTCACATGCTGAGTTGACGATTGCTGCACTAGAAGCGGATTGTCATGTCATGTGTGAAAAACCAATGGCAAAAACAGCGGCAGAAGCCAAAGCAATGATCGAAGCAGCCAACCGAACAGGAAAAAAACTCACGATCGGCTACCAAAACCGTTTTAGAAAAGATTCTCGTTATCTTCATGAAGTGTGCGCCGAAGGACAATTAGGAAACATTTATTTTGGGAAAGCTCATGCGATCCGTCGTCGGGCTGTGCCAACTTGGGGTGTTTTCCTTGATGAAGAGGCGCAAGGCGGCGGTCCTTTGATCGATATCGGTACCCACGCATTGGATCTGACCTTATGGATGATGAACAATTACAAACCAAAATTTGTTGTCGGAAAAGCGTATCATGAGTTGTCGCAAACCAAAAATGCCGCAAATGCTTGGGGCCCTTGGGACCCAGAGAAATTCTCAGTAGAAGATTCGGCCTTTGGTTTTGTGGTCATGGAAGATGGCGCAACGATTTTCTTAGAAGCCAGCTGGGCGCTCAACAGCTTGGATGTGAAAGAAGCCAAAACGACACTGATGGGTAGCAAAGCCGGTGCGGATATGAACAACGGTTTGACCATCAATGGGGAAGACCACAGCTTGCTGTATGAAAAAAATATCGAACTTGAAACAGGCGGCGTTGATTTTTATGAAGGAAACGGGGAGACGCCAGAAATTTTAGAAGCACAATCGTGGATCCATGCGATCATCAACGATACCGAACCAGTGGTCAAACCTGAAGAAGCAATGGTCGTGACGGAGATTCTAGAAGCGATCTACAAATCATCGCAAACCGGTGAGCCAGTCTACCTATAAGAACTGCTGGAAGAAAAGGAGCGAGCACAAATGACAAAACCGAAAATCGCTTTACAGCTTTGGAGTATTCAAGAGGACTGCAAGACAAATCTTTTTGATGCGTTGAAAACAGTAAAACAAAACGGCTATGACGGTGTTGAATTTGCCGGTTATCATGGACACAGCGCTGTTCAGATCAAAGAAATGCTGGAGCAGTTGGATTTGGCGGTCGCGGCTTCCCATATCCCGTTTGAAGCATTGCAAGATCGTTTTGAAGAAACCGTCGCTTTTGAAAAAACGATTGGCAATCAACGGATCGTGATTCCGTATGCCAGCTTTGATTCTTTGGAAAAATGGCAAGCCTTTGCTGCGGAGCTGACCCAGATCACCCAAAAATTGCAGGCAGAAGGGCTGACTTGCTACTACCACAACCATGCCCATGAATTTACTGAAGTTGCTGGAAAATCCATGATCGATGAACTGATCAAAGACAATCCGCAACTGCGTTTGGAAGCCGACCTTTACTGGTTAGCCTTTGCAAACGTGGCTATTTTACCTTGGCTAAAGGAACGCGAAACGAAGGTCGGCTTGGTTCATATCAAAGATATGCAAGAGCAGCCGCAGGAAAGCACCGAGATCGGCAATGGGATTTTACCAATTAAGTCGTATGTAGAAGCAGCTAAAGCATTAGAACTACCATGGCTGATCGTCGAGCAGGAAGCGTTTCAAAAATTCGCTCCTTTAGAAGCCAGCGGGATTGATTATCTGCAATTAAAAGACATCGTAGAGGAGGTCTACCAATGATCCATGTTACGTTATGGAACGAGTTTCGTCATGAAAAAACGAATGAGACCGTCCAAAAAATGTATCCAGAAGGAATCCATGGTCAAATTGCCAAGTTTTTAGCAGAGGATGATTTTCAAGTACGAACGGCGACCCTTGATGAACCAGAACATGGGTTGACGGAGCAAGTATTGGCTGACACGGATGTGTTGGTTTGGTGGGGCCATATGGCGCATGAAGAAGTCGATGATGCTATCGTTGCTCGTGTGCAGCAGCGTGTATGGGAAGGAATGGGACTGATCGTCTTGCATTCTGGCCACTTTTCGAAAATCTTTAAAACGTTGATGGGAACGTCGTGCGATTTGAAATGGCGGGTAGACGATCAGCATGCGCGGATCTGGAATGTTAATCCAAGCCACCCAATCGCTGAAGGAGTCGGCGAATGGATCGAACTAGAGCAAGAGGAAATGTATGGCGAGCACTTTGATATTCCAGCGCCGGATGAATTGATCTTTGTCAGCTGGTTCCCTGGTGGTGAAGTTTTCCGCAGCGGCTGTACATTCCGCCGTGGGAATGGCAAAATCTTCTATTTCCAGCCTGGTCATGAGACATTCCCAAGCTATTACAATCCCAAAGTGCAAAAAGTGATCCAAAATGCGGCTCGCTGGTGTGCACCAACAGAAAATCGTTACCCAACATATGGGCATTTTCAAGCAATTGAGGAGGAAAGAAAATGAAATTAGGTGTTTTTACCCCGTTATTCAATCAACTTAGCTTTGAAGAAATGATCGATGAAGTAGCGAAAAAAGGGCTCCAAACCGTTGAGATCGGTACCGGTGGTTCTCCCGGCAATGCCCACTTAGACATTGACTGTTTACTAGCAAGTGAAGCAGAGCGAAAAGAATACTTGGCAAAATTAGCTGATAAAGGATTGGAAATCTCAGCTTTGAGCTGTCACAACAACCCAATCTCTCCACTAAAAGCAGAAGCGCAAGAAGCCGATGAACTTTTGCGTAAAACCATCAAATTAGCCAGCTTAATGAATGTACCTGTTGTGAATGGTTTTTCAGGCGTTTCAGGCGGAAATGCAACAGATACACAAGTCAACTGGCCAGTATTGCCATGGCCGACGGAATACGATGACAATTATAATTATCAATGGGAACAAAAACTGATTCCTTATTGGAAAGGCATCAACACGGAAGCGGAAGCGGCTGGTGTTAAAATCGGGATCGAACTTCATGGCGGCTTTTTGGCACATACCCCTTATACGATGTTGAAACTGCGGGATGCTGCGGGTAAAGCCATCGGCTGTAACTTGGATCCAAGTCATTTATGGTGGCAAGGGATCGACCCAGTGGCAGCGGTCAAAATCTTAGGGGAAGCCGATGCGATCCATCACTTCCATGCCAAAGATACGTATTTGGACCAAGACAATATCAACATGCATGGCTTGACGGACATGCAGCCATATAGCAATGTCAAAACCCGAGCTTGGACCTTCCGTTCAGTCGGTTGCGGCCACAGCTTACAAGTCTGGTCAGATATTATTTCTGCACTTAGAATTTATGGGTATGATTATGTCTTGAGTATTGAGCATGAAGATCCAATCATGTCCATTGATGAAGGACTGAATCGTGCCATCAGCAACTTGAAGACGATTATGATCCGTGAAGAAGCTTCATCCATGTGGTGGGCATAAGAAGAAAACCGAGGAGTGTCAGACATGAGTGCAATCAATTTTGCAGTAATCGGATATGGCGGCATGGGTGCGTACCATGTCCACAATATCTTACCAAATGAAAACGAACGAATCCACATCGTAGGAACTTACGATATCAATGAAGAACGTCAAGCGATCTCACAAGAAAAAGGCCATAAGATCTTTAAAAGCTATGATGAAGTCTTAGCCGATGAGACGATCGAAGCAGTATTGATCGCCACACCTAATGACTTGCATAAAGAGTTATCGATCGCTGCATTGAGAGCAGGCAAACATGTTGTTTGCGAGAAGCCTGTTGCGCTGAATACTGCGGAACTAGATGAGATCGTGGCGGTTGCCCAAGAAACCGGCAATACCTTTATGGTTCACCAAAACCGCCGTTGGGATCCTGATTTTTTACTTGTACGCGAACTGTACCGTAATGGACAGATCGGCGATTTGTTCCAATTAGAATCACGGGTCCAAGGGGCAAACGGCATCCCAGGAGACTGGCGTCATGTGAAAAAACAAGGCGGGGGAATGCTCTTAGACTGGGGCGTTCACTTGCTAGATCAAATGCTATGGCTGATCGACAGCCCAGTGAAAGACGTCAAAGTGGATCTTAGCTTTGTGTTGGGGGAAGAAGTCGATGATGGGTTCTTCGCTTTGATTACCTTTGAAAATGGGGTCAAAGCAATCGTGGAAGTTGGAACCTCCAATTACACGCAATTGCCTCGCTGGTACATCAAAGGAACGGAAGGAACAGCCACCATCACCGATTGGGATCTAAATGGTGAAATGGTTCAGGCAACAGGTCGCGAAGACGTGGCCGCACCAAAACCAGTTCAAGCAGGCGTTGGCTTGACGAAAACGATGGCACCGCCATCGGAATTGGCAGCCAAAGAGATTCCTTTCCCGAAAGCCGAAGCGGATTTTGAACCTTTCTACAAGAATTTTTACAACGTTGTACGCAACGGTGCCGAACCTATCGTTAAAAACGAAGAAGTCCGAGCAGTGATGCAGTTGATCGAACGCATTTTTGCCACAGCGTAAGAGAATAGAAAAAAGCACTAGCTGAGGGAGTGGTCTCTCTTCGCTACGTGCTTTTTTTGTGTAATGGAACGACAACAGTCATTCCGATACGTAAAAATTGAACAATAAATCTTGAGGATAATTTCCCCATCGATCGCCGAAAATGGTCAAACCACCAGCGTTTTCGGCAGTTGCAGGTGCAGCAATTTTAAAGGTGAAAAAGTCACTGTGGTCTAAGTCGATTTCATTCAGGTTGTGATCTGTTAATTTTTCTCCATCGAGGGAAGTATCATAGCGATTGATGCGTAAATGCTTAAGCAATCCATATTGACTGAACTCATCGATCCACCATTGCGGAGTCAGAGAACCTCTGACATCCGAAAAGTTTCCTGGTACGGTGTAACTACCGATGCAGTGATTGTTTAAGTAAAAGGAAAGATCACTGGGCCAATAGTTATTCGAAATTGGGAACTCTGAAGCGATCTCCATACTGATTTCCAGTAATTCGATTTTTTCACCATTTTTCAAAGGATTTGGGATTTTGTATTCTAAAAAACCGTTATTTAGCCAGATGATACTTGCATCAACACGTTCTTGATCCAGAAAAGATTTTGGATCATCTAAGGCGCCAATCAAGCGGTCTTTGGTCGCCATTCCACAAGAAGGCTCAGCTTTAAAATCGGTGAAGTGGCCGATTTTCACAGATTGGGAGGTTAGATTCATTTCTGGAAACACTTTTGCTGGGAAATTGATATTGATGAAATCAGTTTTTAGAGACAAATATTTTTTCTTCCAGTCTTGCCCCGATCCTTTTTCGGTTTTGATCAACTGAGCTTCTTCGAGTTTACGGATATGTTTGGTCATTAAAGCATTGCTGATTGCTAATTTTTGTCCAATTTCACTGATGCTTTTCTTCTTATCGCCTAATTCTCTTAAAATCGCTAAGCGAGTTTCATTTGCCAGTGCTTCGTAGATCGGTAAAGATGCGTTTGTTAAATCCAATTCCATAGCGATCACCTCGTTATACTAAAATGTTTAATGAAAAGATAGTTTAATTATAACACAACCTTGTGGATTTACAAAATAGTAAAATGATATAATTTTTGGTTATTCCTTGTTAAAATAATGTTGACAGCGCTTTATATTTATAGTAACTTTACGGTGTAAACATTATTTGACGATAGTCTAACGATTATGTTTATTGATAATTGGATGTCATTTTACTTTTTAGTTAAATTAAAAGGAGTGTAAAAAATGAAAGTAAGTAAATCTATTGTTTTAGTAGGGACAAGCTTATTATGTACAGTGTTGTTAGCTGCTTGTGGCGGGAGTGGTAGCTCAAGTAATAATTCAGAAATTTTGCTTTGGTCTTCGACGACAGGACCAGACGGTGAAAAAATCAAAAAAACGATTGATCAATACAATGAAACAGACCCAGACTTTAAAGTGAAGTTAGTAAGCATGCAAGGTGACACCTTTACTTCAAAGTTGACGACTGCGGGGAAATCGGGGAAAGGTGTTCCTGATTTGGCTTTGATTGCCTCAGAAGCTTTGCCTACTTACAAACACCAAGACATGCTTGAAACTTGGGATGACATGATCGATGGGACAGAATTGGCACGGGAAAACTACGTTGAAGCTGCTTGGGACACTGGTGTAGTGGATGATAGTCAATATGGGATTCCGGCAACCATGGGTTCGTGGGTGATGTATTACAACCAAGATTTGGTGGATAAATATGTTCCAGGAGCGTTGGATGATGGCGTAGTGACGTATGAAGAAATCAGACAAGCTGGGGAAAAAGCAAAAGCAGATGGTATCTATAGTTTTGGCTATACATGGGGCATGCAGAATTATTCGAATCTCTACCAACAAATGGGTGGGGAATGGCAAGATGCACAAGGAAACATCAATATCGATAATGAGTATTCTTACAATGCCGTTCAAGAGTTTAAGGATCTGTACGATGCCGGCTACATGGTCCCAGATGGTGAAGATGCAAATAAACTTTTTGCAAACCAGCAGCTGATTTTTCTTCCAGAAGGAACATGGATGCTAAGTAATATGGAAGAAATCAGTTACTTCACTTGGGGCCAAACATTTACTCCTCAATGGGATGCGGAACATATCATTCAAGGTTCAGGCGTCGATCAGTTTGCAATGTTCAAAACGAACGAGGAACGTTTCGATGAAAAGAAAAGTGGCATGGTCGACTTTCTGACTTGGTTACAAGCAAACCAATTAGAGTGGGTCAAATCAGGTGCAAATCCTACTTCCTTAGCTATGCTAGACAATGAAGAATATGTTGAGATGCCACAATCCTTCTTATTGAAGACAGAAAAAGGACAAGCGGCAATTTCTGTTAACGCAGTTGATGGCTTATCGTATATCTTTGGTGAATATGATAATCGCTCATGGGACATGATCACAGGAAAAGCAGATATTCAAACGACGTTTGGTGAGATCCAAAAAGTTGTAGAAGAAAAGATGAAATAATCTTCTCACATAGAGGCTGTGGCAGAAGGAAGAGCGACCATAAAAAGAATTCAGTCTATTTTTTGATAGGGGAGGAATTCTGATGGGGAGGCTTAAAGGGCTGTCACAGTCGTTTCTTGTTGAGAGCTGCACTAGAAATACAAGGAAGGATGGGTATTGATGAAAAAAAGGTTAAATGGCTGGCCAATCGTTTTTATTGGTCCGCATATGCTCCTTTTTCTTTTATTCTTTTTAGTTCCTGCAGTGATTGGGATCTATGTTTCTTTTACTGAATGGGATCTGTTCAGTACACCGATTTTTGTCGGGTTTGATAATTTTCAAACGATTTTGTTTGATCAAGACTCGTTGTATCATACGCAATTTTTTAATGGAATGAAAAATACGCTGTTTTTTGCGGCAATCTCCGTTCCGTTATGTATTGTAATTCCCTTGTTACTAGCGGTTGCATTATCTGCTAAACCAAAAATGATGCGTTTTTTTCAATCGATTCTCTACCTGCCAACACTGTTTGCAATCTCTGCCGTCATGATTATTTGGGGGTTCCTTTTGAGCAAATCTTTTGGGCCAATCAAAGAAGTATTCGGTATCGACATCAATTTTGTAGGCACGCAACCATGGGCATGGATCGCTATTTTGATCGTGACGATTTGGTGGACATTAGGTGGGAATCTAATTATTTATGTTGCTGCATTAAATGGCGTCTCTAAAGAGCAGTTAGAAGCAGCAGAATTAGATGGTGCAAATAGTATAACGAAATTTTTCCGTATTTCTTTGCCGAGTATTCGCAACCAGCTTGTTTTTACCACGGTCATGACGACCATCGCTCAGTTTAATATTTATGGTCAGCCACTAATGTTGACGGGTGGCGGACCCAACAATTCTACTCGCGTGTTGATGATGTACATCCAAGAAAATGCTTTTGGTAGTAGTACCTCGGTTGCAGGAATTTCTTCAGCGATGGCTATTTTACTAGGTTTTGTAATCATGGCAGTTTCGATTGTGCAATTTATGGTCATCAAAAAAATGGAAAGATAGGAGGGAAGAAGATGCGAGAAAACAAACTAGGGAAAAGAATTGCCTTTATTTTGCTAGCGATCGTCTGTGTGATTTGGCTCTTTCCTTTGATATGGGCAATTTTTACCTCGTTTAAATCGGAGGCAGAGATTCAAAAGGTTGGGTTCAGTTTGATTCCACAAGATTGGACGCTGACTAACTTTTTGGGCTTGTTACAAGGCAATGATTCTTCTCCTGTGTTCCGCTGGTTTGTGAATTCAATGATTATTTCAACTTCACATACGCTGTTGGTTATGGTGATCGTCTCGTTTGCAGCCTATGGCTATACACGACTCACCTTTAAGGGGAGAGATTTGATTTTTGCCCTATTGTTAGGAACGATGATGTTTCCCGGGGTGGTCAATTTGATCCCGAATTTTAAAATCGTTGATACGTTAGGTTGGACCAATACATTTCTGGCAGTCATCGTTCCTGGGGCTGCAGGTGTTTATAACATTTTCCTCGTTCGGCAGTTCATTTTAGGGATTCCTAAAGAATTGGATGAATCGGCTGTGATCGATGGGGCCAACGAGTTTCAAATCTTTTATCATATTATCTTACCACTGATCAAACCTGTATTGACGGTGGTTGCGTTATTTAGTTTTACTGGCTCATGGAATGACTTCTTGTGGCCATCGATCGTGATAAACGATATTGATAAATTACCGATTACACCGGGGCTGCAGTTGCTACAAGGGCAATACATGACCTATCCGGGAATTGGAACTGCCGGAGCAATCTTGGCTTTGATCCCTACCTTTTTATTGTATTTGGTGGCGCAAAAAAGCTTTATGGCGTCAATGTCGTTGCAAAGTGGCATAAAATAATTTGTTTTTGGAGGAAATATGAGTAGAGAAGAATACCCGAGACCGCAATTTGAGAGAGAGAATTGGTTAAGCTTAAATGGTGAATGGCAATTTACCTTTGATGACCAAAATCTTGGTTTAAAAGAAAAGTGGTACACAAATGAAGCAAACTATCCGTACAAGATCAATGTTCCCTTTGTCTATCAAAGTGCATTGAGCGGCATTGATCATCGAGAAGTGCACGACGTTGTATGGTATTATCGGACCTTCAATGTGCAAGTCCCTGAAAAAAGTCGTGTCCTTTTGCATTTTGGGGCGGTGGACTATGAAGCAGATGTGTTTGTCAATGGCAATCATGTGAAAAATCATTGCGGAGGGCATACCTCGTTTGCTATAGACATCACGGATGCTCTAGTATCTGGACAAGAGCAAATACTAAGTGTGCGAGCATTTGACCCGCATTTTGATGAAAGCATTCCACGGGGGAAACAATTTTGGGAAGAAGAATCAGCAGGAATCTGGTACACAAACTCAACAGGGATCTGGCAGCCAGTCTGGCTTGAAGTAGTTGCTGAAACCCATCTGCAACAGGTGAAATTTACGAGTGATTTTGATGCTGGCGCCGTGAAGATCGATGTAGAACTGAACCAGTTACAGCCGCAAGTAGTCTTAGAATATCAAATCTATTTTAAAGATGCTTTAGTTACCAGCGGAAAGGCAGACTTTATCACTTCTAAGTTGAGTTTTGCAGTTGATATTTTCCAGCAAGAAATTTTTCGGACGAATTTTCACCACGAAGGCTGGTCTTGGACACCTGAAAAGCCGCAATTATTTGATGTTGAATTGACGCTTAGAGAAGCAGGGAATGCCATCGATCAGCTAAAAAGTTATTTTGGTATGCGTAAAATACATACAGAAAACGGTATGATTTACTTAAATAACAAGCCTTACTACCAGAAGCTGGTGCTCGATCAAGGATATTGGCCGAGCGGTTTGTTAACTGCACCAACAGATGAGGACTTTAAACAAGACATCTTATTGGCCAAAGAAATGGGATTTACTGGTTGCCGAAAACATCAAAAAACAGAAGACCCACGCTTTTTATACTGGGCAGATAAATTAGGATTTCTTGTTTGGGGAGAGTGTGCGGCGCCGGCAATCTATACCGATCGTTCTGTGATGCGTTTGATGCAAGAGTGGGCAGAGATCATCACTCGGGACTATAGTCACCCTTCGATCGTTACTTGGGTACCAATCAATGAGAGCTGGGGTGTACCAAAAATATCATTTGATCGTCAGCAACAGCATTTTTCTCAAGCAATGTATCACTTTATCCATTCGCTAGACCAGCAACGGTTGGTTATTTCAAATGATGGTTGGGCGATGACGGAGACAGATATTTGTGCGATTCATAATTATGCGCATGGGCAAGAATCTGAGCGGCAAAAATATCTATACTTCAAAGACAGTCTCAGCACGAGAGAAAAATTGGTGAATCGAGTATCGACCCCCTGGCCGATTTTCGCTGGAGGATTTTCTTATCAGGATCAGCCTATTTTATTGACTGAGTTTGGCGGTATTGGCTTCGATGTTTCGGGGCAACCCGGTTGGGGCTATACCTCAGTGGAAAATCAACAAGATTTCTTGAAGGATTATCAGCGAATCATGACAGCTGTTTATGATTCTGTCGGACTCTGGGGCTATTGCTACACTCAGTTGACAGATGTTGAACAAGAAATCAATGGATTACTGACCTATGACCGCCAACCAAAAGTTGATTTGGCAGCGATTAAAGAGATCAATGAGCAGTTTCATCCACCACAGATAGAATAAAATGATTGGTAAGGAAAGGAGCGATGTCCGATGGGGAAATCAGCAGCTTGGCTCAGTGGAGTAAGTATCTTGATTGCTGCGCTTATGATAACCGGTTGTAGCGCTGGAACTGATCCAGGGGAAGAAGTGTCCGATTTTACATCAATTATCGATAATGATGGGGCAGATCCTTGGATCTTGCAAACGGAAGCGTTCTTTTATTATACCAAAACGACTGGGAATAATTTAACGCTTTGGCGTGCTGAAAACCTCTCTCACGTTGCTGCTGGTGAAAAAAAGATCATCTGGGAAATGCCAGCAGAATTTGAAAGTATCTGGGCACCTGAGCTTCATTACTTAGATGATCGCTGGGTGATGTATTTCGCGGCTAATCGTCCTTCAGAAACGCATCGTATGTACGCATTAGTCAATCATCAAAAAGATCCTTACATGGGTGAGTGGCAATTGGAAGAGATCAAAGGGATGGATGATAAATTTGCGATTGATGGAACAGTCTTAGAGATCAATGACAAACGCTATTTCCTTTGGTCGGGCTGGGAAGGGTATGAAAATGTCGCGCAAAATCTTTATTTAGCGGAAATGGCCTCCCCTACGGAAGTGATTGGGGAGAAACGACTTATCTCAGAACCAGAATATGAATGGGAAATGCGGCAAACACCATTGATCAATGAAGCCCCTCAAGTGATGATCAAAGACGAAACAGTCAATTTGGTATACTCTGCCAGTGGAAGCTGGGACAATGATTACGCTCTTGGTCTTATGACCCTAGATGTGGCTGATGATCCGCTAGAAAGAGCGAACTGGCAAAAGGAACCAGCGCCGATTTTCCAACAGACAAACACTGTCTATGGACCTGGTCATAATGGATTTGCCAAATCAAAAGATGGTTCTGAAGACTGGCTGATTTATCATGCTGCTCGGTGGGATCATTCGGGCTGGAACCGTTCGATCCGCTTACAAAAGTTTGGTTGGGATCAAGAGGATAAAATTCTAATGGAAGCTCCTTTGGATGAATGGCATGTTCAAGCGTTGCCAAAAGCTGAGCCCAATCGACTGCGATTAACTGCTAGCCGTGCTTTGCTGGAGGGCGATTTAGTGCTTGTCGAAGATGAGGCAGCACTCTCTAAGAAAGTCGTCCAAGGCTTTGAATCAACGACTGACAAAATTATCTTTGCCCCGCAGATTGAAGAAGCAGACGAATTTCTGGTGATTGCCTATGTCAAAACCACTGATTATCTCTCCTTGAATGACCCAATTCAGGTCAGGATTGAAACGAAACAAGCAAACCACGTGGTGGATGTCTATCCTTCCGAATATTATCAACCGCTACAAGTCCGCATGAAGTTACCGAAAGGATCGCAGGAAATCACCCTTTCGTCTGAGATTGGGATTGATACGCTAAGTATTGATCGTTTAGAAATCGTCAAATTCCAATAAAGAATAATGAGGAAGTTTTTTAAATCCAAGCGATGGGTGATGATCGTTTGACTCCTGCTACTTTGTCTTTAGACAATGTGGCAGGATTTTTTTATCCTTGAAAATTCCCAACTCCTACCGCCATAGCCTAAAATTCCATGTATAATAAAGAAAACGACCGTTTTATTTGGCGAAGGGAAAAGAAAAAGCAAAAGAGGTGCGAACTATGAGGATGAATCAAGAAAAGCTGACTTCATCAAATGGGAAGGATCAGCTTTTTGTCAAAACGTGGCTGCCAGAAGAACAGCCGAAAGCAGTCGTGCAAATCGTTCACGGAATGATCGAACACATTGAACGTTACCACGAGTTTGCGGAATGTTTGACTGCGCAAGGCTATGCGGTGGTCGGTCATGATCACTTAGGGCATGGGCAATCCGTGAAAGAAACACAGGCCTATGGGCATTTTGGTGAAAAAGAGGGCGCCAACTATTTAGTGGCAGATGTGGGAGTGGTCCATCAGTACGCCGCTGCTTGCTACCCAGACCGACCATACTTTATCTTAGGGCACAGTATGGGGTCGCTGGTGTTGCGGAATTATTTGTTTAGTCAGCCACATCCATTGACAGGAGCGATCCTCATGGGCACCACGATGGAAAAAGCCGTGCTGATGCAAGGAGGCAAACTTGTCACGAACTTGTTGCGGCCGTTTGCCGCTCAGCAATGGCCTTATCACGTAATGGAACAGCTAGTTTTTGGCCAGCACAACCGGCGTTTTCGTCCCAATCGGACCGCCAAGGATTGGTTGACCAGTGATCCGCAACAAGTGGATCGCTACTTGAAGGACCCTTACACGCAATTTCATTTTTCCTTAGCGGCTTACAAGGATCTCTTTACATTGACGCAAGCTGCCAGTGATCCGGAACAACTGCGCAGGATTGACCCAGAATTGCCGCTGCTCTTGATTTCAGGTGCAGACGATCCTGTGGGGCACTATGGCAAAAGCGTCCGCCAATTGGCTCAGCAGCTGAAGCAAAATGCTGACGTGACGATGTATTTGCTTGAGCAGGGACGTCATGAGATTTTGAATGAGCGCAACCGCGAGATCGTTTACAATGAAATTTCTCGCTGGCTGTTTGAAAAAATGCCGAAATGACGAACGTTAAGAAATTGGTAGTCTTTTCTGAAAATTCAAAATTATTTTCTCTTTTAAGGCTTTTTTCATTTTCGGCTATCTGTTATAATGATTTTCACATCTAACATAAAGGAGAGATTTTTTGTATGACAGTTTATAACTTTTCAGCTGGTCCTGCCGTATTGCCCCGTCCCGTATTGGAGAAAGCACAATCCGAACTTTTGAATTACCGCGGAAGTGGGATGTCCGTTATGGAGCTGAGTCATCGGTCCTCCTTGTTTGAAGCGATCATTAAAGATGCAGAAGCACTTTTACGAAAATTGATGGGAATTCCTGAAAACTATCAGGTACTGTTTTTACAAGGCGGCGCGAGTCTCCAATTCAGTATGATCCCTTTAAATCTTGCACAAAACAAAAAAGCCTTATACGTAAATACCGGTTCTTGGTCGAAAAAAGCTATTGAAGCAGCAAAATCGCTTGGAAACGTGACGGTGGAAGTTGTTGCCTCTAGTGAGGATCAAAACTTTACCTATATTCCAGAAATTTCAGAAGATGCGATCGATCAAGAAGCGGCTTATTTGCATATCACCACGAACAATACCATTGAAGGGACGGCCTTTCAAACGATTCCGCAGGCTGGCAATGTGCCGATCGTAGCAGACATGTCCTCAAATATTTTAGCCAATGACTATCGCGTAGAAGACTTCGGTGTGATTTATGCTGGGGCCCAAAAGAATATTGGTCCTGCAGGGTTGACGGTAGTGATCATCCGAGAAGATTTACTCAATGATGATGCTGTTTTCGCTCCAATGCTGGATTATCGTCTACAGGCTAAAAATGACTCATTGTACAATACACCACCAACGTATGCTATCTATATTGCTAAATTGGTGTTTGAATGGTTGGAAGAATTAGGCGGCATTCCTGCAATTTTAGAACAAGACCGCCAAAAAGCGGCGCTTTTATACGAAACGATCGAAGCCTCTGCTCTTTACAGTAGTCCTGTGGCTGTTGATAGCCGTTCACTAACGAATATTCCTTTTGTAACAGGGGATAAAGCATTAGATCAGCGCTTCAATGAAGAAGCTGTCGAAGCTGGTTTTGAGAACTTGAAAGGGCATCGTTCCGTTGGAGGAATGCGAGCAAGCTTGTACAATGCCTTTCCATTAGCTGGCGTTCAAGCGTTAGTCGACTTTATGAAATCATTTGAAGCGGAGGTCAAATAAATGTTCCAAATCAAAACATTCAATGCGATCGCACCAGAAGGATTACAGCGTTTAGAAAAAGAAAAGTATGCCATCAACGAGAGCGACCAACCGCAAGGGATTTTGCTGCGCAGCCAGAAATTGCACGATTACGCTTTTCCTGAAAGTGTCTTAGGTATTGCTCGTGCAGGGGCTGGGACCAACAACATTCCCGTCAAAGCATGTACTGAAAAAGGGATCGTCGTCTTTAATACACCCGGTGCCAATGCCAATGCGGTCAAAGAATTAGTGATTGCTAGTCTGCTCTTAAGTGTCCGCCCGATTTTACGAGGTGCCCAATGGGTCCAAACCTTGAGTGGTGATAATGTGGAAGAACAAGCAGAAGCGCAAAAAAGTCAATTTGCTGGAACAGAGTTAGAAGGCAAAAAGTTAGGAATCATCGGCCTTGGTTCTATTGGAGCGATGGTCGCCAACGATGCTTATCGTCTAGGGATGGAAGTAGTCGGTTATGATCCTTACGTGTCAGTGGATACTGCTTGGACGATCTCTCGTCGGGTCAAGCGTGCCAATGATATTGCGGAAGTCTTTTCAACCTGTGATTTTATTACGGTTCATGTGCCGCTAATGGAAAATACCCATCATCTCGTCGGGGAAGCCGAACTCGCGAAAATGAAACCAACAACGAAGCTATTCAACTTTTCCCGTAAAGAAATCGTCGATACAGATGCCGTTTTACGTGCGTTAAAAGCCGACCGTTTAGCGGGCTATACGACTGATTTTGCGGATGAACAATTGCTGCACAATGAAAAAGTCCTCGTCTTGCCGCATTTAGGAGCATCAACAGAAGAAGCTGAAGTCAACTGTGCCAAGATGGCAGCCCGAACATTGAAAAAATTCTTGGAATTCGGAACCATCAAGCGCTCGGTGAATTTTCCAACCGTTGAGATGGCCTTTCATTCGCCTTATCGTCTGACGATCATCAATCGCAATGTACCGAATATGTTAGGTCAGATTTCATCGATCATTGCGGAATCTGGGATCAATATCGACAATATGCTGAATCGTGGCCGGGAAGACTTTGCTTACACCCTAGCCGATGTCGCTTCTGAAGATGAAGCCTTATTGAATCAATTAGCCGATAAACTGCGGGAGAACGAAAATATCGTTCGTGTACGGGTCATCAAGAATCAGGAGGTTGGGTATTAATGGTTCAAGTATTTCCGTTTAAAGCCATTCGTCCAGAAGCCTCATTGGCAGAAAAAGTGGCCGAGCTGCCTTATGACGTGGTCAATTCACAAGAAGCCGCAGCGTTTGCGCAAGGCAATCCTTACAGCTATTTCCACATCGACCGTTCGGAGATCGACTTGCCAGGAATCGATCCTTATGATCCACCGGTGTATCAAAAAGCGGCTGAAAATCTTGCATCTTTTCAAGAAGAAGGCTGGTTGATTCAAGAAACGGCGCCCGCATATTATTTGTATGAATTGACGATGGCTGGCAGAAGTCAAACTGGGCTTGTCGCCTGTACCTCGATCGATGATTATGTCGCTGGGAAAATCAAGAAACACGAGTTTACCCGTCCAGAAAAAGAAATCGATCGGATCAATCATATTCTGGCATGTGATGCCAATACAAGTCCGATTTTCTTGAGCTATCGCCAACCAGCAGCAGTCAAAGAAGCGATCGATGCGTGGCAAGCAGAGCATGCGCCGATCTATGATTTTGTCAGCTATCATGAGGTGCAGCATCGTGTTTGGCTGATCGATGATCCAGCGCTAGTCGCCTCTTTTGCCCAGCAGTTTCAGGCTGTAGATGCCCTCTATATTGCGGATGGACATCACCGTACAGAGTCAGCAGTTAAAGTTGGCTTGCAAAAGCGAGCCGATGGCCAAAGCAGCCAAGAAAGCGACCGCTTTTTAGCAATCTTATTCCCAGAAAATGAATTAGCGATTTGGGAATACAATCGGGTCTTGCGGGTACCGGTGCCAGAAACCTTTTTTGAGCAGGCAGCCCAGCATTTTACGATTCAAGAAACTACAACGAAGAAACCAGCGCAACGTGGTTCGATTCATCTGTACCTAAACCATGCGTGGTGGGAGTTGACCATCAAACCGGAATCTGTGCCGCAAGATGCGGTAGGACAGCTGGATGTGTCGCTTTTACAACAATACGTGCTGGCTGATATTTTCGCGATCCAAGATGTGCGGACAGACAAACGCATTGATTTTGTCGGCGGGATTCGTGGTCCAGAAGAATTGGAACGTTTGGTGGATAGCGGAGAATGGACATTGGCTTTTTCCATGTATCCAACGCAAATGGCCGATCTTTTGGCAGTAGCCGATGCGGGAGAAATCATGCCGCCAAAATCAACTTGGTTTGAACCAAAACTGTTGAGCGGTCTGTTTTTACATGATTTAGAAACGAATTAACCAAAAAAGCTTACGAGGCTACCTCGTAAGCTTTTTTCGATATTAGAAGTTGCCGAGTGTTTCGATGATCAAGCGGACATTCAAGACCGTCAGTGCAATGGCACAAATCCAGCCTAAGGTAGAGACCCATAGCGGATTCTTGAAGCGTTTCCCCATAATTTTTTTTGAGCTGGTAAAAAGAACCAGCGGAATCATCGAAACGGGTAAGGCGATGCTTAAAAAGACTTGCGAATAGATCAGCAGATCGTCCAGAGCTTGTTCGTTGCCGCCAAAGTAAATTGTACAAAGCAAGACGGGGATCACCGATAAGCCACGGGTGATCAGACGTCGCGCCCAAGTAGGGATCTTCATATGGATAAATCCTTCCATCACGACTTGGCCTGTCAGTGTCCCAGTGATCGTTGAATTTTGACCGGATGCCAAGAGCGCTACGGCAAACAGAACGCTCAAGACTGGACTGGCGACAGCACCAGCAATGGAGTAATCTTGCAATGCATTGAACAGCGCGGAGAAGGTGCCGACTTCTTCGCTATGACCAAAGAACAAGGCGCTTCCTAAGATCAAAAGCAGGCAATTGACCAAAAACGCAGCGGATAATTGGATATTGGAATCCCAAGTAGCGAACCGCACGGCCGTTGCCACTTCTTGGGTATCGCTGCGATCGATTTTTCGTGACTGGGAGATCGAAGAATGCAGATAGAGATTATGGGGCATCACAGTCGCACCAACGATCCCCAATGCCATTGTCAGCTGTCCATGGTTCAAGACTTGCTTTTGGGGAATAAAGCCTTGCAAGACAGCCGGTAGATCCGGTTGAGCAATAATGACTTCGTAACAAAAGACCAGCATAATGACCAAAATCAGTGTCATGACGATCGCTTCGATTTTACGGAAACCTAGTTTCATTAAAAAGAGCAGAAGCAATACATCGAAAATCGTTAAGATGACCCCAACTAATAACGGTAAGCCGAATAGTAGATTGAGAGCGATCGCTCCTCCGATCACTTCCGCGATATCCGTTGCCATGATAGCCAATTCGGTGACGATCCACAAGACAAAGCCTAAACCTTTGCTGGTGTGTTTACGAGTTGCTTGCGCAAGGTCCATCTGGGTCACGATCCCTAGCTTGGCTGCCATGTATTGCAGTAGCATAGCGATCAAACTGGAAATCAAGATCACAGAAAGTAAGAGATAGCCATATTCAGCACCGCCTCCGATCGAGGTGATCCAGTTTCCTGGGTCCATATAGCCCACGGCTACCAATGCCCCAGGACCAGAGAACGCTAAGAGATTGCGCCAAAAGCTGCCGTTTTTTGGGATGGCAACTGTATTATTTATTTCTTCCAAGCTAGGACCGTTGGCCGCTTGGATCAATTTTTTTTCTTCATTCATCGTTTCACACCCTATCTTTTTAGGTATACCTAAAAACAAATCTATTGTATTCCTCATTTATGGATTTTTCAAGAGAAACCTTTTGGAAGTCAGAAGGAAGGACAAAAAAACAGCAGCCAAGGGGATGGCTGCTGCCTGTTAGGTTTTCTTATAAAATTAGTCGGCGCGTAAAGCGATCGCTGCATCTTTTTTCGCTGCCATTCGAGCTGGAATGTGGCCGCCAATCATGGTTAGAACGGTGCTTACGGCAATCAAGATCAGGCCGTGGACCGGATTTAATTGAGCAACATTTTCGAGATCAGTCATACTATATAAGATCGCGTTGATCGGGAATGTAGCTAACCAAGCAATTAGGACACCTAAAGCCCCTGAAGC
The DNA here is from genome assembly GCF_044746145.1 of Enterococcus sp. NPDC086594. Classification (NCBI taxonomy): domain Bacteria; kingdom Bacillati; phylum Bacillota; class Bacilli; order Lactobacillales; family Enterococcaceae; genus Enterococcus; species Enterococcus sp. NPDC086594. The sequence goes on along the minus strand of NZ_JBIVBP010000001.1, from coordinate 654,168 downwards.
GATCCCTAAAATACAGGTTTCGGCATCGAAGACGCGGGTGATGTCTTTTTTACGAGCACCTAATGCTTTTAAGACCCCAATTTCTTTCGTGCGTTCTAGTACAGAGGTATAAGTGATGATACCGATCATGATCATGCTGGTTACCAAGGAGATTCCTGCAAAAGCGATCAAGACATAGGTGATGGCATCCATCAAGCCACCAGTCAATTGAGTCATCGTACCGGCTAAATCGGAATAAACGATTTGGTCTTCTTTGTCTTTGCCTTTGTTGAAGTCATCCAAGTAATCAAGGATTTTTTCTTTGGCACTGAAATCATTTGGATAGATCATAATGCTGTTTGGTAAATCACTGCCGCCGAGATAAGCGATCAATGAATCTTTGGCACTTTCGTCAACGGGTTCATTCGTCATCACGTTGGTGTCGCTATCTTTTTGTGCTTGGACGATCGCTGAGTCTTGGTTTTCTTTGATCACTTCTTGCGCGAGGGCATCACTGTAGGCAATGCCGGTTGAAAGCAAGTTCATCGTAGAGTTTTGCTTGATACGTAAGATTCCGCTGATCGTTAATTCTTTGTTGTTGCTGTTATCGAAAACTTCATTTAAATCTTGGTTTGGAATGAAGTTTCCAGTCGGCAATTCGGTGTAAAAGGCATCATTAGACGCCAATGTGATTTTTGTTCCCACGATATCGTCGAAGGAAACCGTGTCACCATCTTCAATATCAAAACCGAGATTGATCAATGCATTGACATTCGTTACGTTGTTTTCATCGACGATCAAAACGACATCTGTGCTGGCACTTGGGTAGCTGCCTTCTAAAAGGTCATAGTTGTCTTTCAAGAAATTGCCGTTATCCTCTGATAACTGCTCAGGGAAAGTCGAAACCCCAATACCGGTTGAGGCACTCATGGCAGACATCATGGCATTGGTCTGTTCATTGTCAGGCGACGCGTTGGAGAAGCTGACTTGTTCCACATTGTCATCGATCTTGCGGAAAAGATTCAATGAAGTTGAACGAGTGTAGCCGATATTGTTACTTAACTCAGGATCAATGTCGTTGATGTAATCGAGAAACTCTTGATCGATTTTGTTGATATGGGTTGCACGATCCGTATCACTTAATTTGGCAGTGACCTCTTTATCTGAAGGGAAATCTTCAGATTTATCCCGCGTACCCATCGCTGATGGATCTTGTTCAGTGGCCACTTGTGAGATCGTGATCGGAAAACGAGCTAATGTTTCTGACTGGGTATTGTCGATTTGTTTTTGGAATCCCGTTGATAGTGACAAAACAATGGCGATTCCGATGATTCCGATACTAGAAGCAAAGGCTGTCAAGAAGGTGCGCCCTTTTTTGGTTCGGATATTGTTAAACGACAAACGTAAGGCCGTCATAAAACTCATTTTTGTGTGCTTTAATTCGAATTGGTCTTTCTTTTGTCCTTCAACATGGGGGTTCGAATCTTTAATGATTCGTCCGTCTTTGAATTCAATGATCCGTCCAGCGTATTTGTGGGCCAATTCAGGATTATGAGTAACCATGATGACCAATTTTTCTTTTGATAGTTCTTGGATCAGTTCCATGATTTGGACACTGGTCTCTGAATCTAAGGCACCTGTAGGTTCATCACAAAGGAGGATATCAGGATCATTTGCTAAGGCACGGGCGATCGCTACCCGCTGCATTTGACCACCAGAAAGCTGATTTGGTTTTTTGTGCATATGTTCTGCCAAGCCCACACGCGTCAAAGCATCGGTTGCTTTGGCTCGTTTTTCTTCTTTTGACACACCGCTCAAGGTCATCCCAAGCTCGACGTTGTCGATGATGCCTAAATGACTGATCAAATTGTAGCTTTGGAAGACAAAGCCAATCGAATTGTTCCGATAGGCATCCCAGTCGCGGTCTTTAAAGGATTTGGTTGATTTGCCATTGATGATCATATCACCAGAGTCGTAATTATCTAAGCCGCCGATCACGTTCAACATGGTTGTTTTCCCAGAGCCGCTTGGCCCTAAAATGGCAACAAACTCTTGTTTACGAAAGGCGACGGTGACGCCGTCGAGGGCTTTCGTAGTACTGGAGCCAACTGTATAATACTTCTTGATATCTTTTAATTCTAACATGGGGTCACTCTTTTCTTGCCGTTTTCACGATTATTTTCATTATGTAACCACGCTATCATAATGGTTAACAAAAATCAACGATTATCATTGTTTAAATAAATAATTTATACTAAACTAAAGACAGAAAAGAGGGAGAGTATGGAAAAAGCGTTAGGAACATTCAATATGGCAGTGTTTGCGGAGATATTTTCGCTGATGGGAAACATATTGTTTGAAGAAATCGGTCTGGAAGATTTAAAATTGACCAAAATGGAAATCTTGGAACTCGTGGTGATCTCTAGTAATGAAGGAATTACGATGTCCGAGTTGGCCCAGCAAATCGGTACATCAAAAGTCCAAATCAGTCGTTCGATCTCGGGGTTGGAAAAGGCTGGCTTTGTGGTACGCAAAACCAACGGCGTCAATCGTCGCAACGTCAATGTTTATTTGGAAGAAGCTGGGAAGCAGTTGTTTGTCCAAAAGAAAAAACAAGTGGAAGAACGCTTGAATGCCAAAACCGCTCAAATGGCTGCGGAAGATATCCAGCAGTTGAGTCAGTCGTTGACGGAGGCAGTGGGGATCTTGCGGAAATATGACATTTTACGGACTGGCAATCAATGTGAGAAGAAGACACAGTTTGATTAAAAAAGGGTGAAGCAATCGTTTGCTTTTTAATTGCTGAATTAATTTCATATTGACCTATATTATCGATTTATTAGATAAAGCAACCGATTGCGTTTTTCTCTTGTTTTGACTTCTGATTTGTGCGACAATGGGTATATCAAACAAGTCAAAGGAGTCTGCTATGAATACTACTGCCATCTATCATCGTCCCGAAAGTGAATTTGCGTATTTGTACGAGAAGGATAAAATGCATATCCGTTTGCGTACCGCCCGTCAAGACGTCCGCCATGTCCAGCTGCTTTGCGGTGATCCTTACACACTGTATAAAGAAGCTTGGTACCAACAAAGAATTGAAATGCAAAAAATTCTTTCCACGGACTTGCATGATTATTGGCAAGTATCGGTCGGAGCAGAATTCCGCCGTTTGTCTTACGGCTTTTCCATCGAAAGTTACGATGGGTTGCATGTCTTCTATGGGGATCACGGGGTCTACCCCTTTGAACAGCAATATTTAGAAATGAACAACAATTATTTTCGGATGCCTTACTTCCAAGAAGCCGATCGTTTCAAAATTCCCGAGTGGGCGAAAGAAACGGTTTGGTATCAAATTTTCCCTGAGCGCTTTGCAAATGGGGACCCATCAAATGATCCTGAAGGTGTGTTGCCATGGGGCTCAAAAAATCCCGATCGCCAAGACTTTTTCGGTGGGGATCTACAAGGAGTCATCGATCATTTGGATTACCTTGTCGATCTAGGAATCAATGGGATCTATTTCTGTCCGATTTTTGAGGCATATTCGAATCACAAGTATGATACCATCGATTATTTGGCCATCGATCCTGCTTTTGGTGATAACGATACCTTTAAACGATTAGTGGAGGAATGCCACAAACGCGGCATCAAAGTTATGCTGGATGCTGTTTTCAACCATATGGGGGATACTTCGCATCAATGGCTAGATGTCATCAAAAACGGCAAAGATTCGCCGTTTGCTGATTGGTTCCACATCAATGAGTTTCCTGTCAACTACAAAGAAGGGGAAAACTTTGAAGATGCTTATGACATCACCTATGATGTTTTTGCCTTTACGCCGCATATGCCGAAACTCAATACGGAAAATCCCGATGTGCAAGATTATTTGTTGAAGATCGCTCGTTATTGGATCGAAGAATTTGATATCGATGCTTGGCGCTTGGACGTGGCTAATGAAGTTAGTCACTTCTTCTGGAAAAAATTCCGCCAAGTGTGTGATGAGGCCAAAGATGATTTTTATATCCTTGGGGAAATTTGGCATTCTTCTCAACGCTGGTTACAAGGCGACGAGTTTCATGCAGTGATGAACTACGCCTTTACAGATGCAATTATTGAATATTTTGTCAAAGACGAGATCTCCATGACGAAAATGGTCTCGGAATTAAATAACCAGCTGATGTTGTATCGGGAGCAAACCAACCAAGTGCAGTTCAATATTTTAGATTCTCATGATACCCCGCGTTTGTTAACTTTGGCTCGGGGAGACAAAGACTTGATGCGCCAAGTGATGGCCTTTACGTATCTGCAACAAGGAGTTCCTTGCCTGTATTACGGCGATGAGATTGGTTTGACCGGTGATATGGATCCGGATTGTCGTAAATGTATGATTTGGGATGAGGAAAAGCAAGATCGTGATTTGCTGCATTTCACCCAGTCATTGATCAAACTACGCAAAGACAACCAAAAAGTCTTATCTGAAGGTTCCTTGAGTTGGAACTGGGTTTCGGAAGAAGATGGCCTGATCATTTTCGAACGAGAGTTGGGGGCACAGCGGATCATCGGTATTTTCAACACTGGCGAGGACCAACTTACACTCTCTCGTCCTGATTCAATTTTGATGGAACAGTTTGTCCAACTGGAAGATGAGACGATGATCATCGATAACAAAGGCTTTGCTATCGTGAAAGTAAATAACGAAGAATCGAATGAAGCATAAAAATGAGGCAAGAATTGCATATGCAATTCTTGCCTCATTCAATGTTTTGGGTATTTTTAATTTCCCCATGCACGTTGGAAAGAATCTTCCCCAAAATTCCTTCTGTCGGTATTATATCCTATAACACCTAAATGTGACAAATGATAACCCTTAAATATAGGTAGTTTTTTCCTGAAACGGGGAAAACGATTGAAAATTTAGATAGTTCTGCCTTCTTTTTGCGCTTCTTTCCACGAAAGGCCTTTTCTTTTTTACAAGATATGATAAACTAGTAAAAATGTATTTTTATTCGAGGAGTGATTTGATGAGTACAGGGTATCACATAGCAGTTGTCGGAGCTACCGGCGCAGTAGGAACAAAAATGATTGAGATGTTGGAGAAGACCACGTTGCCGATCAAAAAAATAACGTTGTTGGCATCCAAACGTTCTGCTGGGAAGACCCTTGTGTTCAAAAATGAACCGCTCGTTATTCAAGAGCTGACCGCAGATTCCTTTGCGGGAGTCGATATTGCATTGTTCAGTGCCGGTGGTGGCATTTCAAAACAATTTGCTCCAGAAGCAGTCAAACACGGTGCAGTCGTAATCGACAATACCAGTCATTTTCGGATGGATCCGAATGTTCCTCTAGTCGTTCCTGAGGTGAATCCTCATGCATTAGCACAACATAAAGGAATCATTGCCAATCCGAATTGTTCAACGATTCAAATGATGGTGGCATTAGAACCGATTCGTCAAAAAGTCGGTTTATCGAGGGTCTTGGTTTCAACGTATCAAGCAGTTTCAGGTGCTGGCGCACAAGCATTGGCTGAATTGACTCGTGAATCTCAAGAACTATTAGCCGGCAAAGCCGCTGATGAACTAAACCCTGAGATTTTACCAGCAGGCAGCGATAAAAAGCACTACCCAATCGCGTTTAATGCCTTGCCACAAATCGATGTCTTTGCTGAAGATGACTATACTTATGAAGAGTGGAAAATGATCAATGAAACAAAGAAGATCATGGAAGATACGCAGATCAAAGTAGCAGCTACGTGTGTGAGAATCCCTGTGTTTAGCGGTCATTCGGAGTCGATTTATATCGAGACCAAAGACCATGCCAGTGTTGAGGAAGTTAGGCAGTGGATCATCGAAGCCCCAGGAGCTGTCTTGCAAGATGATCCGAGTCAACAAGTGTACCCGCAAGCTTTGACCAGTGTGGACAAAACGGAAACCTTTGTTGGTCGGATTCGCAAAGATTTGGATGTCGAAAACGGCTTGCATTTATGGGTCGTTTCTGATAATTTGCTGAAAGGTGCGGCATGGAACTCTGTTCAAATCGCCGAAAGCCTGCATCAGCAAGGATTAGTTCATGTGTAAACCATAAGTTTTTCAGAAAAGTGTGGTGAATGCCACGCTTTTCTTTTTTTATTGTATAATGATTCTTTGCCATTTAGTGTTGGTAGAGAAAGACATAATTGAAACTTAGTTAAAACCAGTTAGGTATAGTGCTTAACTGGTTTTTTATTTCATTTGATTCTTTTGAGAGATAGCAGTTTTCATCCACAAAATTTGTTTGAGCGGTGAATACCGACTGACATTCTTTGCAGTGAAATCGTGTACATGCCAAGCGTAATTCTGTTTTTGTTACTCAATAAAGCAAAAGTTGGTCTTTTGTCTGATGTGATTTTATCTTAGTCGACTAAATTCTACCAATTAGGCTATCTCTTTTTCTATATTTTTTGTCCGCTAAGTTTTTCTTTTTTTGTGTGCTGTTTAGGATCTAGCATAATTTTTATAGTAGGCATCTAACATTTCTTTACGGAGTTAAAATGAACAATAGTGTAAAGTGATAAAACCTACCTTATTTTGAAAGGTGGATACATAGAATGAAATTAAAAAAATCATAAATAGCACATATTTGTGTGATAAAAGAATATTTTATTAAGAACATTTGTTTTTAAATGTGTCAAAGACATTGTTTGTTCAAACATAATTTTCGAACAATTGTTACCTTTCGTTAATGTAAGCTCAACTTAAATTATAATTAAGGAAATGTAAAAATAATATTCCTTCCTATCGTTTACATTAAAGGTGTGTCAAGGACACAAAAAAATAAGATTGGAAGTGGATTTATGAAAAAAGTTTTTTTGGTAGTAACAGCAGCGTTGGCAGTCATCAGTTTAGCAGCATGTGGACCCGGAAGTTCAAAAAAAAACCCAGAAAAATCACCGAAAACCGAACAAAAGCAAAAAAATAAATATGGTTCCGAGCAATCACCTAAAAAGCAGACGCCTAAGAAACAGACACCTAAAGGACAGACACCTAAAAAGCAGACACCTAAGAAACAAATGCCTAAGAAGCAAGAACCGAATCAAAACAAGGAAAAAGGGGAGGGATCAAAATCTAAAGACTCAAATGGACAGAAATCAAATGAATAAATTTGTTTGTCAAAACTAGATAATGGCTAAAGAAGTCCCGGTTCAAACAGGAGAACCAGGACTTCTTTAAGTGAAAATACGTATTTGATTATCAAACATTCACAAAAATGGAGGAACTGTAAGATGAGAAAAAAACTTTTATTTGTAGCTATGTCAGTAGGATTGCTTTTGTTTTCGGCATGCTCTAAGAGTGCTGATAAAGAGACCGCAGTAAGCTTTAAAGGTGGTACAATAACACAAAAAGACATCAATGATCAATTAAAAAAAATCAAAGGTGCAGATTCAGCAATCCAGCAGATGGTAGTTGAACGAGTGTATGAGAATAAGTATGGAGACGAAATAGCTACGAAGGATATTGAGAAAGAGTTTAATAAAATCAAAGAACAAGCCGGGAAATCCTTCGATTCTCAATTAGCTAAGTCTGGTAATACGGAATCAGAAGTAAAGCGAAAGATAAAGCAACAACTAGCCTTTAAAAAGGGCCTAGAAACTAATGTAGAAGTAAATCAAGAGAAATTAAAAAAAATATGGGAGACTTTCCATCCAGAAGTAGAAGTACAGCAAATTAAATTGAAAAATGAAGAGGATGCAAAAAAAGTAAAAAAATCTTTAGATGAGGGAGAAGATTTCTCGAAGTTGGTGAAGGAAAAATCAATAGATCAAAAATCAAATTCCAATGATGGGAAAGTGACATTTCATTCATATGCTTCATCTGTGCCAGAAGAAGTGAAAGAAGCTAGCTTCAAACTAAGTAACAGCGATATTTCAGAGATTATTCCGGTAAAGAATCTTATGACAAAACAAACGAGTTACTATATAGTTAAAATGATTCAGAACCAGGAAAAAGGAGATGATATTGAAAAATATTCTGACGAGTTAAAGCAAATTATAATTGAAAAACAATTAGCTGATCAAAAATTCGTAAAACAATCAATAAGTCAGGAATTGAAAGCTGCAAATGTGAAAATCAAAGATGCAACATTAAGTAATATTATGGATTCTTTAATTCATCAGGAGAATAAACAAGTGCCTAATAAGAATAACGAAAATGAAAAAGAGTCAAAATACAAAGATTCAAACCAAAAGGAATCAAAAGAATAAACATTTTGTGAAATCCAGAGAAGATTTAAAGAAGCTCAGGGTCAAACAGGAGAACCGGGGCTTCTTTAAACGAAAAGATAGGGTGTTTGCCTCAATCATTTAGGGATTGTTTTTTCTTCTTTTGAGTTATCATTAATAGTAAGCATGTGATCAAGGTTTGATTCGTATTTTTCTTCTACTTTAATAGGGGAATGCTTATGAATAATAGCTATAGATTTTGACATCGTAGAATAGTACTTTTCAACGGATTTTTTATATTGTTCCGGAGTGAGGTATTCGTTAGTTTGATACTCGGCGCTTCTTTCTAATGCTACTAAGGCAGCGTAATAATTCTCGAATGCCGATCTTAGTTCGGCATGTTTAATTTTTTTCGAGTCGTCCGTACTTAGTAAGCCAGTATGTTCTTTTAGAAAATTTAATTCTGCTCGTAGACTTTTTTGTATTAATTTCCAATTGTTTTCATCTTTTACATCATACGACCACCTTGTTTCAAGTGACTGCTTCATGATGTTAGACAGCTCATCTTCAGGAGTTTTTGAGCAACTTGCTAAAAAAAAGGATAATGTTATCAATCCAACAATAATATATTTTTTCATGTAATACCTTCTTTCTCTCGAATGGTATCGATTACATTTTTAAAATACCAGATAACTATGAATTTTTTCTAAAATATATAAGAAAAAGCAAAATTGTTAACTCATCTAGATATTTTGAGACTAATTGAAAAATCAAAAAATATATGTATGCATTCCCGCATTTTTGAATTCCTTTGACTACCCTTTAGTTGCGTTTTATTGCGAATGTTTGCGCTATTTTGTGTCATTGCGCTAACGAAAAACCTTAACGTTGCGAGATTTTGCGATTGATTGCAAGTAATATTGTTATTTTTGTTGTATAATAATAGGGACGGCTTATGCTTGGGAAATAATACAGTAGAAAAAAATTAAGAGGTGAATAAAAGTGGAAACGATAAAAATCATTCCTCTTGGCGGTGTACGCGAAAACGGAAAGAACATGTACATTGCTGAAGTTGGCGAGGATATATTTGTGCTGGATTGCGGTGTCCGTTACCCAGAAAATGAATTATTAGGGATCGATACAGTGATTCCAGACTTCACATATTTAGAAGAAAATGCCGACCGTGTGGCTGGTGTCTTCTTGACCCACGGGCATGCAGATGCGATTGGTGCATTGCCTTATTTCTTGGAGAATATCCAAGTACCGGTCTTTGGGACCGAGTTAACGATCGAACTAGCAAAATTGACCGTGAATAAAAATGAAGCTACCAAGCGCTTCAAAGATTTTCATGTGATCGATGAACATTCGGAGATCGACTTTGGCCATGCGACCATCAGCTTTTTCCGTACGACCCACTCTATCCCTGATTCTGTTGGAATCAGCGTAAAAACAGAAGCTGGCAATATCGTTTATACAGGAGATTTCAAGTTTGACCAAACAGCGATCCCTATGTATCAAACCGATTTTGGCCGCTTAGCGGAAATTGGAAAAGAAGGAGTCTTAGCATTGCTAAGTACGTCCTCAAATGCCGAAAATCCAACGCCGATTGCTTCTGAATTGACGATCCAAGATGAAGTTTATGACAATATCCGTTACTGGGAAGGTCGGATCATCGTCGCTAGCGTTGCTAGCAATTTGCAACGGGTGCAACAAGTATTAGATGCGGCGTTTCGTTCTGACCGCAAAGTCGTTTTGACTGGTCAAGATTTTGGTCGGATCATCAAAACGGCCATGAAGTTAGGGAAATTAAAATTACCTGCCGAAGACTTGCTGATCACCCAAAAAGAAATGAAAAAATACTCAGACGAACAGTTGTTGATTTTAGAAACAGGTCGTATGGGGGAACCAATCAAAGCGTTGCAAAAAATGGCCAACGGCTCTCACCGGACGCTGCGCATCAAAGAAGGAGATCTTGTTTACATCACAACGACGCCGACAACGGCAATGGAAACGGTGGTTGCGAAAACGGAAGATATCATCTATCGCGCTGGCGGTACCGTGAAACAGATCTCGGATAATTTCCGTGTTTCTGGTCATGCCAACCCGAATGATCTGCAGCTGATGTTGAATATGATGAAACCGAAGTACTTTATCCCTATTCAAGGCGAGTACCGCCAATTAGCCGCCCATGTGGACTTGGCGCAAGAAGTCGGGATTCCGATGAAAAATATCTTCATTACTGCGCGTGGGGATGTTTTAGAATACAAAAAAGGCGAAATGATCGCCGCAGGTGCGGTCCCAGCTGAAAACGTCATGATCGACGGGATCGGTGTCGGAGATATTGGGAATATCGTCCTGCGAGACCGCAAAGTCTTATCTGAAGATGGAATTTTCGTTGCAGTAGTGACGATCAATCGTCGCGAAAAGAAAATTATTTCTGCCCCTCAAATCACTTCTCGCGGGTTTGTCTACGTGAAAGCCAGCCGTGACCTGATTCGTGAAAGTGGCGAGATCGTAGAAGAAATCGTAGAAAAACACCTTCATGATGAAGAGTTTGAATGGAGCAAATTGAAACAAGATATCCGTGATCGTTTGAGTCGTTTCTTGTTTGAACAAACCAAACGCCGTCCAGTCATCTTGCCGGTCATCATGGAATCAAGCCAAAGAAATCGCAACCGTAAATAATTCGTTTTGACCTACTGACAAAAGCTGGTGAAAGAATAGCCGTTTGACGGCCGATTTCTTTTCGCCGAAGCTTTTGTTTTTTTTTGTGCAAGAAACAGGCGGCGTTTTTTCAATAAATGCCCCTTATTTTGATCGTGAATGGGCAGATAAGGATTGACGGCGAATGGATTTCGATCAATAATACAAAGTTGTCCCCCTAAGACTAGAGGAACAAAATAAGCAAAGAGAGGATGGTCGATTTGTGAATAGTTATCAAGAAAACCCAGTAGTACAACAGAGAAAGTGGTGGATTCTCATTGCTGTTTCGATGTTTACCTTTATGTCAACACTGGATGGGAGTATCGTAAATATCGCATTGCCGACGATCTCGGCAGATATGGGTGTACCTATGAATCAAGCGGAATGGGTCGTGTCCGTTTACTTGATGATCGTTTGTGCCTGCCTTTTATTATTCGGTAAGGTAGGGGACAGTTGGGGCAAAATCAAAGTTTTCCGCTTGGGAATGCTAATTTTTATTATCGGTTCGCTGTTATGCGGGTTTAATCACTCCTTAGCATTTCTTTTATTTGCCCGAGTGGTGCAAGCGATCGGTGCTAGCATGACGATGGCGACGAATACCGGAATCATTACTGAAGTTTTTCCTATGAGTGAACGAGGACGCGCCTTAGGGATGATTGGTGCCTTTGTTTCGTTAGGCTCCATCGCCGGTCCTGGATTAGGCGGAGTGATTTTGGCGCATTTTTCTTGGCCGTTTATTTTTTGGATCAATGTTCCTGTCGGTATTCTGACGATGATTGCTGGAGAAAAGGTGTTACCAAAAGATATTACCATGAGTCATGATTCCATTGATAAAACCGGGTTTGTGCTGTTTTCAATTGCAATTATCAGCTTCTTCGGCGGCATTTTTCTTGGACAAGAGCGTGGCTTTCTAACGTGGCTGCCGCTGCTGTTGGGTGGGATCGCTTTAGTGGCATTCATCGTCTTTTTGCGAGTAGAAGCGCGTCTGAGCAAACCGCTGATTACCTTTGGGATCTTTCGTAATAAAATTTTCACCATGAGCCTGATCACGGCGTTGCTGATCTTTTCTGCAAACTTTTTTGTCAATGTCGTGATTCCCTTTTACTTGCAAAGTGCCCGAGGCTTAACGCCGAGCGTGGCAGGAATGCTGATGATGGTCTTTCCTTTGATGATGGTCATTGGTTCACCACTTAGCGGGTATTTGACGGACCGTGTAGGACCGGAGATTTTGGTCTTAGCTGGCTTAGCGTTGCTGTCGATCACTCAGCTGATGTATATGTTTATGAATCAGGATACGCCGATTTGGTATTATATCGTTGCCACTGCCATCATGGGACTTGGCAATTCGTTGTTCCAATCCCCAAACAATACGATGGTAATGAGCAGTGTCACCAAAGAAAATCTTGGGGTGGCAGGTAGTCTAAATTCCTTTGCCCGCAATTTGGGCATGGTGTTAGGGATATCCTTAGCAACGACGATTCTCTATGCAGCAATGAGTCAAGCGTATGGAAAGCATGTGACGACCTATATCGCAGGTCGGGCAGATATTTTTGCCTATGGCATGAAAATCACCTTCTTTGGGGCGTTCCTTCTTTGCATCACGGCGTTATTCTTAACAGTCTGGCGCATCTATAAACAAGGCGGACGTAAGAAAACGCTATGATCGCTTGAAGTCATCAGGTCGAACTGTTCTATTCCTTATTCAGAAAGGGTAGAACAGTTTCTTTATTTTTCTTGACAAGAACCAGAAAAAGGACGGATGTAATAAAGCTGCCAGAATTTGTGCTTTTGGATTTCTGGCGTTATCTGTTATAATGAAAAATATTAGACTGTATTACTTAGATGGAAAGGGGAATGTTGTATGAAACTCACGTATCACGGACACTCAGTGCTTGCTATCCAATTAGCGGATGGCCAAAAATTGTTGTTTGACCCTTTTATTACTGGAAATGCTCTGACTGATTTAGATGCAGAGACAGTGGAAACCGATTGGCTTTTGATCACGCATGGTCATAGTGATCATATTGGGGATATGGTGCCGATCGCCAAAAGAAATGAAGCGCCAGTGATCAGTGTCGTTGAAATTTGCCGCTATGCAGCCCGCAAAGGCGTTGCTGAGACGCATGGCATGAATATGGGAGGTTCTTTTGAGTTTCCGTTTGGCAAAATCTCAATGGTGGAAGCGAAACACAGCTCTGGCCTTGAAGAAGACGGAACGATGATCTATATGGGCAATCCTGTTGGAATCATTTTAGAAGCAGAAGGCAAAACCATCTACCACGCTGGAGATACTGCACTCTTTAGCGATATGGCGATGATCGGTGAACGTTTCGACATCGATGTGGCATTTTTACCGATCGGGGATAATTTTACGATGGGCGTTCAAGATGCCGCAACAGCAGCGGCCCTTTTAAACGCGAGCAAAGTAGTACCGATCCATTACAATACGTTTCCAATGATCAAGCAAGATCCGCAAACCTTCGTGAATTTATTGCCGGCAGGTGTGGGCCAGATCCTTGCAGTCGGTGAGACATTAGAAGTTTAAGCAACAGGAAGATTCGTAGTAGGAATAGGGGATAATTATGGCGACAAAACACGACTTGATTTTAGCGCATATCGAGAATCTGCCTGTAGGCGATCGCATCTCGGTGCGGGGAATCGCAAAAGACTTGAATGTCAGTGAAGGAACAGCCTATCGGGCAATCAAAGATGCGGAAAATATCGGCTTGGTTTCAACGATCCAGCGTGTCGGAACCATCCGTATCGAACGAAAACTAAAAAAACACATTGAAAAACTAACTTTCGGCGAAGTCGTCCAAATCATTGAAGGTGATGTTTTGGGCGGCGCTGCCGGTTTGGACAAAGACTTGAACAAATTTGTTATCGGCGCCATGAAAGAATCAGCAATGGAACGCTACATCACGCCTGGCTCCTTAGTGATCGTCGGAAACCGCAACGAAGTCCACAAGTTGGCACTGGAGGATGGCGCAGCCGTCTTGATCACGGGAGGCTTTGAAACAACAGAGGAAATCTGTCGTTTAGCAGACGAATTGGAGTTGCCGATTTTACAAACGACCTATGACACCTTTACCGTGGCAACGATGATCAACCGTGCCTTAAGCGACCAGCTGATCAAAAAGGACATTATGCTGGTGAGTGACATTTATATGCCATTGGAAAAAACCAAGTATCTGCACACCTTTGATACGGTCAAGGATTACAAACTACTCTCGGAGTCTACCAATCACTCCCGCTATCCAGTCGTCAACAAGAATATGCGGGTCGTTGGGATCATCACAGCCAAAGATGTCTTAGAAAAGCCTGATACGCAGATCATCGAACGAATCATGACCCGGGAACCACGGGTCGTAAAAAAAGAGATGAGTGTGGCCTCTGCCAGCCATCAGATGATTTGGGATGGCTTAGAAGTGATGCCCGTCGTAGCTGATGACCTTTCTTTGATTGGGATTGTCACACGCCAAGACATTATGAAAGCGATGCAGATGGTCCAACGACAAACGCAAATTTCAGATACGATTTCTGACCAAATCTCGGGACAGATGCAAGTTATCGAACAAGATTTTGAAGGGAACAAATTGCCGCAGCCGTATTTCAGCTTTGCGGTGACGCCCCAAATGGTTAATGAAGTCGGAACGATCTCTTTTGGTGTCTTGAGTGAAGTAATCGCTAATACGGCGAAACGTACGATGCAGTTGAATCAACGACGCAATAGCTGGATCGAGCAAGTCAATCTGCATTACTTCCGTTTGATCCAATTAGAAAGCGAGATCATCATTCAACCGAAGATTCTAGAACTGGGGCGACGTTCGGCGAAAATCGATATCGAAGTATCGATCGAAAATTCCTTAGTGGCAAAAGCGATCGTGGTATGCCAAGTAATGGAACGCCCATAAATCATCGAAAACGGCACTTATGGAAAAATTTTAGAGAGAAAGTTGAGACCATTCATGAAGGTACAAGAAGAAATACTTGCAACAATCAAAGCATTCGACCGGATCATTATCCATCGGCACCAGCGCCCTGATCCAGATGCATTAGGATCACAAGTGGGGTTGGCAGAAATTTTACGAGCTAGTTTTCCCAAAAAAGAAATCTATCAAGTTGGCGGACCCGTTGAAGGATTGGATTACTTGGCGCTGATGCAGACGATCCCTGATGATTTGTATAAAGGGGCGCTGGTGATCGTTACAGATACGGCCAATGCACCACGGATCAGTGACCAACGCTATGATCAAGGGGCGAAATTGATCAAAATCGATCATCACCCTAATGATGAACCTTACGGAGAACTGGTTTGGGTCAATACGAAAGCCAGCAGCTGTAGTGAGATGATCGTTTCGTTTTGGCAAATGTTTCAAAACGAGCTGACGATGACGCAAGAAGCGGCTCGTCTGTTATATGCGGGCATTGTTGGTGATACTGGACGGTTTTTATATCCGGCAACGACAGCGACAACCCTGCGCTTAGCGGCTGAACTATTGGATTACGGCTTTGATGCTCCGAAGATCAATCGTCAATTGGATCAAGTCTCTCGCAGTGTTGCTCGCCTTTCAGGGTATGTCTACGAAAACATCGAGATTGATGAGATTGGTGCTGGTAAAGTGATCCTATCGCAAGAATTGCAGCAGCGTTTTGGCGTAGTAGATTCGGAAACCTCAGCAGTCGTTTCCTTACCAGGGAAAATCGACGAAGTGATGGCTTGGGCGATCTTTGTCGAACAACCAGAAGGCTATTACCGTGTGCGGATGCGTTCGAAAGGTCCAGTGATCAATGAGATCGCCAAACGCCATCATGGTGGTGGACATCCGCTTGCCAGTGGAGCAAATGCAAAAGACCTTGAAGAAGTTGCAGTGATCTATCAAGAGATCCAAGCAGCGATCAAAGAATTTCAAGCAGAATAAACACTTTTACAAGCACATTTGCCAATAGAAAAAGGGCGTGCCAAAAGCTTTCGGCACGCCCTTTTTTAGACAAAACGCAGCGCAGGCTCATCACTGAACCGGTACTGCGTTTTTTTGTTGCGTATTTACGAGAAAATAAGAAGTTTACCCCCGTAGATCGTCTAAAAATTCGGTTTTGCTTTTCGTTTTCTCGTCTTTCATTTTGATGACTTTAGCTGGTGAGCCAGCAACGACTGCTCCAGCAGGGACATCTTCCGTCACCACAGAACCGGCAGCAACGACTGCACCTTCGCCGACACGGACGCCTTCAAGGACGACGGCATTTGCGCCGATCAAAACATTGTCTTCAATGATGACTGGGCTTGCTGAAGGTGGCTCAAGAACGCCAGCCAAGACAGCACCAGCGCCAATATGGGCTTTTTTCCCAACGGTTGCCCGAGCACCTAAAATCGCACCCATATCGATCATGGTTTCTTCACCAACCACAGCACCAATGTTGATCACTGCCCCCATCATGATAACGGCATTTTTTTCAATGATGGCTTGGTCACGGATAAAGGCACCTGGTTCGATACGGGCATCGACTTTCGTCAAGTCCAACAAAGGAATCGCTGAGTTGCGGCGATCATTTTCCAGATAGTGATCGGTGATTTTGTCTTGGTGCGCGGTTAAAAACTCAGCTACTTTTTGACTGTCACCAACCACGAAATAGAAGGTGCCGTTACCAAACAATTGGATGCCATCTGCTTGGACGTCGCCAAGATCTCCATTGATATAGACTTTTACAGGTGTTTGTTTATTTGCTTCTTTGATATATTTTGCTAATTGATAAGGATCGGAAAATTGTAATTCTGTCATGAGAGACCACCTTTACTTGTCGATTAGATTTTGCATGGAATAAAAACCGGCTGGTTGATCGGCTAAAAATTCCGCTGCTTTTAGCGCACCATTGGCGAAGATTTCGCGGGAGAGCGCAGTGTGTTTTAATTCAATGATTTCATCCTGCCCAGCATAGATGACAATGTGTTCCCCAGGGATCGTTCCGCCGCGAACGGCATGGATGCCCATCTGCTTGCGGTCATTTACTAGATCACTGCCTTCACGCCCGTAGAGATACTCTTTTTTTGTTTCGCAGCTGTCATTGATACTGTCTGCCAACAGCAAAGCTGTACCGCTTGGTGCATCAAGTTTTTGATTATGATGCTTTTCGATGATCTCAATGTCAAAGTCAGCTTCTAATGCGGGGGTGATACTTTGTAGTGCTTTGATCAGTACATTGATCCCCAACGACATATTGGCAGAATAGAAAACCGGAATCACTTTAGCAGCCAACGGCAGCATCATCTGCGTGTCTTCCGTCAAACCAGTTGTAGCAACCACGATTGGCAGCTGCTGTTCGACACAATAGTTCAACAAGGCAGGCACATTGCTATAATGAGAAAAATCAATCACCAAATCGATCGGTTGCGTGATTTTTTCTGGACGATCATAGATTGGAAAAGGACCATCTAATTGCTCGGTACGATCTAAGCCGGCGGCCACTTCTAACTGAGGGTGCTTTGCGATCAGGCTTTGCAACACTTTGCCCATGCGACCGTTTGCACCGCTTAATAAAATTTGTTTCACCAAAAACTCCTCCTTACAGCAATCCGTAATTGGTCATTTCTTCTTCTAAATGAACGAGGGTCGCATCTTCCGGGACACCCAAAGGCAAACGATAATGCAATTCGCATTTGCCCAGTAAGGAGACCGCTGCTTTGATCGGCACAGGATTTACTTCACTGAAAATCGCATCGATCAACGGTTTTTGTCGCAACTGCTCTTTGATGGCTGCTTTTACATCACCATTTAAGAAATCAGCAACGAGTTGTGCCGTTTGTTTCGGAGCGATATTGCCGATCGTTGAAATCACGCCAGAGCCACCTAAAGCTAAAATTGGGGTTACTTGATCGTCATTTCCTGAATAGATCGCAAAGTCATCATCCGCAAGACGAGCGATTTCTGCGATTTGCGAAATATCACCGCTGGCCTCTTTGATGCCTTTGATATTAGGGATTTTTTTTAGTTCTGCCACGGCTTCAGGTGTTAAATTTAAGCCGGTTCTTGAGCTGACGGAGTATAAGATCACTGGCAGCTCAACGCTTTGACAGATTGCTTCATAGTGAGCGACTAAACTTTTCTTGGTCGCTTTGTTGTAGTAAGGTGTTACAACCAATAATGCGTCAGCACCAACGCGCTGTGCTTCTTTTGAAAGATGGATCCCATGTTGGGTATTGTTGGAGCCTGTTCCTCCGATAACGGGGATTCGACCAGCAACTTGTTTTACCACCGCTTCGATCACCGCGATATGTTCTTCATCGTCTAACGTGGATGCTTCACCGGTCGTACCGCATGCAATGATTGCATTCGTTCCTTGCTGCACATGCCACTCCGCTAACTCCTTCAGCTTATCGAAATCCACCGAACCATCTTGAAGCATAGGGGTAATCAACGCAACGCCAGAACCTTTGAATATTGTCAAACTACGACACATCCTTTCAACCAATTTATTTTTCGTTACTCTACGTATAAGTGTACCAAAACGAGGGGTAAAATTTTCAATAAAAATCGAAACATTTCGACAATTTATACTATAGATTATTCGAATTATATACTATAATATTAAACAATATCAATGAAAAACTGAATATTCGCTGGTTTTTATGGATATTTTTAAAAGGAATGTATAGAAAGGTGTTTTAACATGCAAGTATCGCAAACAGTCACAGAATTAACCGAAGACGTGGTTCGTTTTCGTCGTGAATTACATACAATCCCTGAATTAGGGTTAACTGAGTTCAAAACAAAGGAATACTTGCTGCGTCAGTTGCAATCCTTTGGGATCAAAGAAATCTATCCAGTGATTGAAACCGGCTTGATTGCTGTCTTTCGCAGTGAGCGTCCAGGAAAGACACTGGCCTTTCGAACGGATATCGATGCACTACCGATCAAAGAAGAGACCGGTGTTTCTTTTGCTTCCAAACATGAAGGAAAAATGCACGCCTGCGGTCATGATGGCCATATGGCAACGATGCTAGGGTTTGCCAAATACTTAGCGACGCATCCTGAAGTGATTCGTGGAACGATCGTTTTGATTTTCCAACCAGCCGAGGAAAGCCCCGGTGGCGCTCAACTGATGATCGATGAAGGCATCTTACGAGATTTTGGCGTGGAAAAAATCGTGGGGCTGCATGTCTTCCCAGACTTTCCCGAAGGAGTCATTGCGAGTCGGAAAGGTCCGATGATGGCCCGTAACGGCGAGATCAATCTAACGATCAACGGTACGAGTGCCCATGGTGCCCAGCCTCATCAAGGGCATGATGCCATTTTAGCTGCGGCTGCGATCATTCAAGGATTGCATTCGATCATTTCACGCAATATCAGCCCGCTTTCTGCTGGGGTCATCACTTTTGGGAAGATCCATGGGGGAGATGCGGAAAATATCATTCCCGGCAAGGTCGTTTTAAAAGGAACGATGCGGGCGTTTGAAGATGAAGTCTATGAAACGATGACGCGCAGAATCACCACTGTCGCACAAGAAATCGCCAAAGGATATGATTGCACGGCGGATGTTGAATTCGAACATCTTTATCGTGTCGTGGACAATGATCCTGAGATGGTGGAAGTATTGGAAAAAGTGGTCGGGGAGAGCTACCGAGAAACACCGCCATATATGTTGGCAGAGGATTTTTCGATGTACCAAAAGGAAATCCCCGGCGTCTTTTTCTTTGTCGGTACCCGAAATGAAGAAAAAGGTTATGTCCACCCTTTACACAGCAGCAAAATGAATTTTGACGAAAAAAATCTATTGCAAGGCATCGAATGCTACGTTCGTTTGATCGAGGCGTTGAACGAGCCGACAGACAAGGAGTAAAGCGATGGCAAAAGAAATCAAGAACAATCACTTATACATTGACGGTTGCGATACCGTTGAACTGGCAAAAACCTTTGGAACCCCCCTTTACGTGTATTCCGTTTCGGAGATTCGCGAAGAATGCCAAAAGATTCAGGCGCAGTTTTTGACGCGCTACAGCAAGACACGAGCAGCCTATGCCGCTAAAGCTTTCTGTACTACAGCGATGCTGCAAGTGATCAAGTCAGAAGGACTTTCATTAGACGTGGTTAGCGGTGGGGAGCTGTATACAGCGATCCAAGCTGATTTTCCAGCAGAACACATCGAGTTTAACGGCAATAACAAATCCATTGAAGAATTAGCAGCCGCCCTTGATTATGGCGTGGGACGGATCATCGTTGATGGCATTCAAGAAGTCGGCTTGATCCGCGCGTTATGTCAAGAAAAGCAAGTCGTTGCTAAAATCTTGTTGCGCATCACACCCGAGGTTTCGGTCAGCACCCATCAATTTATCTCGACCGGACAAAAAGATTCAAAATTCGGGATTCCTTTAGATGAAGAAATCTTATTTCCATTAGTGGAAGAAGTGATTCAAGCACCTGAATTGGATTTCTATGGCCTGCATTTTCATGTCGGCAGTCAATTGTCGGACAATCGCTCACATCTAGCGGCAGTTGATGCGGCTTTGGCCCTTGTCCAAACCATTCATGAACGTTTTGATTATTGGATCAAAGAACTAAATGTTGGCGGCGGCTTTGGCGTTCGATACACAGATGCAGATATTCGCCAACCCTACAGCTATTTTTTAGATCCTGTGATGGAAAAAATCGACGCCTTTTATGCGCAGCACCAGAGCGAACGTCCGACCATCGTTATTGAACCCGGTCGCAGTATCGTCGCAGAAGCAGGTATCAGTTTGCACACCATCGGCAGTATCAAGACATTGCCGGGAATCAGAACATACGCCAGCATTGACGGTGGCATGACAGACAATATTCGTCCTGGTCTTTATCAGGCAACTTACACTGGGATCTTAGCCAACCGCGCTTCCGAAGCAGCGACACAGAAGATCACCATTTCTGGTAAAGCTTGTGAGAGCACAGACATCTTAGTAAAAGATCTTGCATTACCGCCCGTTGAAACTGGGGATCTGTTTGCTACGTTCGCAACAGGAGCTTACGGCTATTCGATGGCCAGCAGCTACAATAATTTACAGATACCCGCAGTCGTCTTTGTGGAAAATGGCCAAGCGGAATTAGCCGTTAAACGCCAGTCCTACGAGCAAATGCTGCAAAATGAAGTGGTTCCTTCGTTTCTAAAAGAAGAAGCTTCCAGCAAGTAAAATTTTGAAAAGCAGGTGACAACATGACGATTCCTTATACAAAAATGCAAGGTGCGGGGAATGATTTTATCGTAATCGATAACCGCACATTGAAATTCTCCCATGAACAACTGTCGCAATTTGCTGCTCAAGTTTGCCATCGGAAATTTTCTGTCGGCGCGGATGCAGTCATGGCAGTGGATTTCCCCACAGGAACCGCTGATTTTCGGATGCGGTTTTACAATGCTGATGGGACCGAAGCAGAAATGTGCGGCAACGGCGCTCGCTGTATTGCCCGTTATGCCTTTGAGAAGGGAATTGCTGGCGAGCAGATGACCATCGAAACAGTTGCTGGCGATGTCCCCGCATGGCGCTTGTCGGCAAAACACTACAAAGTAACCTTGAACCCACCAACCGTGACAACGTTTGATCAAGCGTACCCGAATCCAACGGTTTCTTTCGTGGACTATGTGGAATTAGGTGATCCGGGAATCCCTCATGCGGTGGTTCACTATCCTGGTCTGGCAGAAACTGAGTTGGAACAGCTAGCTGAACTTGCCAAAGAAATTCGCTATTGGGAAGTTTTCCCAAAAGGGGCCAATGTCAATTTCTATGAAGAAGACGAGAAAGGTGAGCTGATCGTTCGCACGTATGAGCGAGGGGTGGAAGGTTTTACCTATGCGTGCGGCACAGGATCTGGTGCCACTGCGTATGTCGTGACCAAACGCCAACAGCAAGCGGCAGCGAATGTCTTGCTGCACGTGTTAGGTGGCCAGTTAACGGTAGAAGTTGATGTTGATCAGGGCGCATTAGAATTGATCGGTGATGCGGTTATGGTCTCTGAAGGCTTGATTCTAGATGAGAATTTGACTCTGTAAACACTGTGAAAGTTATTGCAAAAAGATGATATTTTCGTTAAAAAAAGAATTGACATTCATTTGAGGCTATCGTATAGTTAAACACAAATTAAAAAACACGCGATGATAAGAAGAGTAAGTCAGTTTCGATTGGATCAGAGAGCTCGGATTGGTGAGAAAGAGCACAGCCGTTTGACTGAAGATGGCCTTGGAGCGTTTGGACGTGAGCAAAAGCAAGCGTGCAGCGGGATTGCCCGTTATAGCAAAGCAGTTGATAAACTGATAAGGTTGGCTGATTGTGCCAATGAATCAAAGGTGGTACCACGAACAAGGTTGTTTCGTCCTTTCTCTATGATGGAGAAAGGACGTTTTTTTATTATAAAAAGGGGGTACAAAAAAATGAAACAGTTGAAAAAGGGAGTCGTTGGATTAGTTGCTGCTGCTTTCTTAATTACATTGGCAGCTTGTGGCAATACTAGCAGCACAGGGGATACACAGTCTGGTGAAAACAGTGTAAATGCAGTGGAAGAAAAAGTCGTTGGAGTTGCGCCGGGACCATACGGGGACATGGTGACAGAGGTGATTTCTCCATTACTGGAAGAAAAAGGGTATCAACTTACGACTAAAGTGTTTAATGATTATATTCAGCCGAACAATGCCTTGGCGAATGACCAAATCGATGCCAATTTGTTTCAACATACGGCCTATCTAGAAAAATTTTCGGCAGATAACCAGTTATCCCTTACGGCATTACAAAAAGTGCCCACACTGGGAATGGGCATCTATTCGAATCAACTGTCCAGCTTGGATGAGTTAGCAGACGGGGCGACTGTTTCGATTGCCAATGATGCCTCAAATTTAGCTCGGACCTTGCAACTGTTAGCTGCCAATGAGTTGATCACCATCGCAGACAATATCGACGAAACGAAAGCAACAGTGAATGACATCGAAGGAAATCCGAAGAATCTGACATTTAAAGAATTAGACGCAGCTCAATTGGCTCGTTCGTTAGATACAGTCGATTTAGCTTTAGTACCAGGAAACTTCGCTTGGGCGGCTTCTCTTGATCCCGCAGATGCTTTGGCGTTGGAGTCATTGAAAGAAGAATATAAAAATGTCTTTGTGGTGTCCTCCGAAGAAGAAGACAGTGATTTTGCTAAGGCAGTTACGGAAGTATTAGAAAGTGACGCATTTAAAAAAGCGATTGCCGAATCACCGTTCAGCAACTTTGATCAACCGAAATTTTGGACTGAGTAAGAAGGGCATATCTTATGGCAAAAATAGAAGTAAAACAAGTATCAGTGACATTCACTCATAAAAAACAAATCAAAAAAGCAGTGGATTCCGTTGATTTTTCCGTTCAAGCTGGAGAAGTATATGGGATCGTCGGATTGAGCGGTGCTGGGAAAAGTACTTTGGTTCGTACGTTGAATCTACTGCAGGTGCCTTCTAGCGGTCAAATTCTGATTGATGGTCAAGACATCACGCAAGCTAAAGGCAAACACTTGCGTGAAGTACGACAAAAAATCGGGATGATCTTTCAGCATTTCAATCTGATCCATAATCGAACCATCAAGGAAAATTTAGCCTTTGCTTTGCGTGCTGGACATTATCCGCAAGAAAAGCAAGAAGCGAGGATCAAGGAACTGTTGGAAATGGTGGATCTGCCTCACAAAATTCACGAGTATCCGAATAATTTGTCTGGGGGAGAAAAGCAGCGGATCGGCATTGCACGAGCGATTGCCAATGAACCTGAGATTTTGTTATGTGACGAAGCTACCAGTGCGTTAGATGTTGAAACGACTGAAGAAATTTTGAAATTATTGATCCGAATCAAGGAACAGACAGGCATCACCATCGTCTTTATCACCCATGAATTGGATGTTGCCCGCAAGTTTTTTGATCGGGTGGCAGTGATGGAGAAGGGTCGGATCGTTGAAGAACAAACGACCTACGGCTTGTTCAGTCAGCCTAAACAGCCTATTACGAAAAAACTGGTAGGTCGTTACTTGGATCTGACGCTTCCCGAGGAAATTCTAGCATCCTTCACGGAAGGCGACTTGCTGGAATTGCGCTATCAAGGGGAGTATACGTTAGAACCACTGATTTCGACTGTAGCCAAAGCCTATGATGTGTCGATCAATATTATCCACGGAAAAATTGAGTATATCAAAAAAGATGTGATCGGTATTTTGTATATCTATTTGACCGGATCCGCCGAAGAAGCAGCAAAAGCCCGAGAACACCTAGCTGCGAACGTCTTTTCTCTAAGAAAGATAGGTGAGAAAAATGGCTGATACGCTTGAGATTTTAAAAACAAACCTGCCCCAAGCACTATGGGAAACATTCTTCATGGTGGGAACTTCAGCAATTATAGGAGTAGTTTTCGGCTTATTGATTGGATTAGTCCTGTTTTTAGTCGGCAGTAACCTTTTTCATAAAAATGTTTTCTTGCATCATCTGGCCGATTTTGTCGTCAATGCAATCCGTTCGCTACCATTTTTGATCTTATTGATTACGTTGATTCCGTTATCAGCGGTGCTGATCGGTGATCCTTATACCCCGGCGGGCGGAGCGATTGCTTTATCGATTGCCGCGATTCCTTTTTACGCCCGAATCGCTGAATCCGCATTTGCCGAAATCGACTATGGCGTCCTTGAAGCTAGTGTCGCTTCCGGAGCATCGACGGGGCAAGTTATTCGCGAAGTGATTTTACCAGAAAGTCTGCCAGCTTTGATTCGCGGATTTGTGTTAACTTTGATCAGTCTTTTAGGCTACTCGGCGATGGTGGGAACGATTGGCGCAGGCGGCATTGGCGATTTAGCGATTCAGTATGGTTATTATCGCTATGAAACGGCGATTTTGATTGTGGTGATTCTCTTGTTGATCCTTTTGGTACAACTCATCCAATGGATCGGCGATGCTTGTGCAAATTATTTCTCGAAATAAAAATGAATTCTGTGTAGTTCCTTTTCGGATACACTTGAATTATCGCTTCTGTTATTACTCTACAGAAGCGATTTTTTTGCTTATCGGTCACTGATTTTTGGTTGCGCCACTAGTGGTTTTTCGGTATGCTGATGGTGAGTTGTTTTTTACAGCGAAAATTATATTTTAAAGGAGCAACACTATGACTCAAATTCCTAATTGTCCAAATTGCCAATCTGAATACGCTTATGAAGACCGCGGGCTGTTTGTTTGTCCTGAATGCGGAAACGAATGGCAAGAGCAACAAGCGGCGGAAGAAGCACCCGTATACAAAGATGCCAATGGCAATATTTTAGTAGATGGTGATACAGTAACGGTCATCAAAGACTTGAAAGTCAAAGGCGCATCTGGCGCCATCAAACAAGGAACGAAAGTGAAAAACATCAAATTAGTCGAAGGCGACCATAACATTGATTGCAAGATCGATGGCTTCGGCCCAATGAAACTAAAATCAGAATTTGTAAAAAAAGGTTAAAAACAAAATCTTCCAGTCATCTTCATAATTTTTTCACCACTTTAATGGTAAAATAAGGTCAAAGATTAAAAGGGGGAATTTTATCGTGTATGGTATGGGCGGATACGGGTTCGGCTTTTTTTATGACCCGACTTTCATTCTTGTAATTATCGGTATGGTGATTTCGCTAGCAGCGTCAGCGTACGTCAAAAGTACCTTTAACAAATATGACAAAGTCAGAAGTAAAAATAATATTACCGGCACAAAAGCGGCGCAGTACATCTTGCAGAGCCAAGGAATCAATAATGTTGGTGTGCAAGCAATCGCTGGTGATTTGACGGATAATTACAATTCTGGCAACAAAATGTTGAGTTTATCGCAATCCACCGCACAATCAACTTCGGTAGCAGCAATCGGTGTTGCGGCCCATGAGTGTGGTCACGCAGTCCAAGATGCCAAAGGCTATTTTCCTTTGCGTTTGCGTCATGCGATCGTACCGATCGCCAATATCGGAACCAGCATCTCGATCCCGTTGATTTTGATCGGGGTACTATTACGAGGCTCGTTTCTGATCAACTTAGGTTTGTTGGCTTTCTCATTGGCGTTTATTTTCCAATTAGTGACCTTGCCAGTCGAGTTCGATGCCTCAAAACGGGCGATCCGTATTTTGGCAGATGGTGGCTTGTTAACAGAAGAGGAAGTACCACAAGCGAGAAGAGTGCTCTTTGCCGCAGCGTTGACCTATGTCGCAGCTGCCGTAGCAACCTTATTGCAACTCTTACGTTTGATTATTTTATTTGGTAATAACAACCGTCGGAATTAATCGACAGTGTGACAGAAAAAAGACCAGCTCAGCATTCTGAACTGGTCTTTTTTCGTTATTCTACTATTAAGTAAACGTAATAGACGTTTTCAACGCTTTTTAAATTTTCTTCAGATAGATTGTTTTCCATTTCAGCAAATAGTTTTAGGTCACCGCCTTGTGCAATGTAAATCAAAGGAATCTCAACATTTTTTTTGATTTCTAGTGGATCTTCTTCAATGTGATAGATTGCTCCCCCGGGAAGATCATTGTCTTCTCCAAGAGAAATATACTGAAATGCCGTAAGATCTGTCGTTGTTTCTGATGCACCGCCATTGGAAGATAAGTTTACGAACAGCTTTTTTTCTCCTTTAGAAATACCAATTGTTAAATAACCGTTATAATTGCTTTTGGTATCTGTCATTAAGGAAGCAATCAGCTTGTGGGTTGTTTTCTCGCCTTTTTGGTAGTGATTAAAGTAAACCGTCATCGCTCGAGCTTGGGTATTAAATTTTAGCTGTGAGCCAAAATCAAATAACAATCTGGAAAGATCCATTTGATTTTCGACTTGAACTATATGATTATCTGGAACACCCGCTATTTTTTCTCCTCGAAAAGGACCGTAATTGTAATAGTTTAAATAAAGCCCCCCAGGTAGACCAATCAATACTAACAAAGACAGTACAGCAATAAAAATTGTCCTACGTGTGTTTTTTAGTCGAGCTTTTTTCACGATTTTTTTAAATTCTTGATCTTTAATAGTCATGATTCTTTTCCTCCATTCGTTTTTTCAGTTGTTTTCTTCCTCGGTATAATGCTGTTTTGATGCTATCTTCCGAGCGATTCAGTAAGAAGCTTTTTTCTTTTAAGCTCAAATTTTCTGCGTACTTCATGATCAAAAGGGTGGAGGTAGAAACGGGTAATTCTTGAAGTGCTTCATAAAGATCATCATCGGTTTCTTGCCAGTTGATACTAGAAGCAGTCACTGGCAAATACTGCCTGACGATTTCTCGCCGTCGCTTTGTTTGTTTATATAAAGTAAAGTAACCATTGATCCCCACACGAAACAGCCACGGACGAATCGCTTCTGCGGATAAGACCGAATCGATTTCAAGGATTTTCACAACTGCTTCTTGAGCAATATCTTCGGCATCCTGTTGAGAAGCGCCGAGGGACTGCAGGTAATGAACCAAGTCATTCGTTAACTGCAGTAAATAATGTTCGTAAGCATCCAAACGCATTTTTCTCCCTCCTTAACAATACAACAACTGAAAATAAAAAAAGTGAACATCTTTCAACTGAAAAAATCGAAAAAAATCGAGAAAACGTTAAATTAATCGATTGAGTTGTGCTTATTTTCTCAAAGAACAAAAAGAATGACAATGATTGGTTGGAGAAAATCTAGAAATTTTAGCAGAATGAGTAAGAACTAAACGAAAATGAAAAAAACTGCAGTGAAATGACACGTGTTTTCATGTCATTTCACTGCAGTTTTTTATAAAAGGAGATATGCATCTCAGTTGTTTTTAATAGAATCGCTTAAGAATTAATGGATATGACAGATAGGTGCTCTGTCCAAAAATCAGTAAAATCTTTGATTGTTCCATCTTTATTTAGCTGTGCCTGTTCAAATACTGCATTATTTTTTCCGAATGGATCAATTGCGATAATTGTTCCAATCCCAGCACGCTTGGCAGCAAGCAAACCTGAATAAGCATCTTCGATAACAAGACAATCAGCAGGAGCTAAGCCCAATTTGCCAGCCGCTTTAAGAAAAATATCCGGTTGCGGTTTTCCAGGAAAAGAGCCATCGTCATAGACGATCTTATCCCAATCAAACCAGCGTGCTAAATCGAAAGTATCAAAATAAAAAGCAACATTCTCTTTAACAGTAGCCGTGGCAATCGTTAATGGAATCTGCTGGTCAGTCAGCTGATCAAGAGTCGCTTCAAGCCCCTTTGTCAATTGGAGATCGTTCTCATTTTGCAAGCAAAGCATACGATAATAGCTTTCTTTTTCTTCTGACAAGACGGCGATCTCAGAGACAGTCAAATGTTCTGAAATGAAATGTTTTAAAATCTCCGTATTCGTTCGACCATGGATATTTTTTAAAATATCCTCATCTGATAAACCATCTTTTGTATGATCATGAATCATGTGCAGCCAAGCAGCTTCATGTAGATGAGAGTCCAAAAACATTGTTCCGTTGAAATCAAAAATAATCCCTTTCATAGTTACACTCCTATAGTGGTATTTTCGGTTGAATCAGCAATTTGCAGATCGACATATTGTGCATAGTGCTCTTGCAGCTCAGGTGATATTTGACGATCCGTAATGAGTAGGTCGAAGTCATGCAAATTATAAAATACATAAAAATCATCTCGGTTGAACTTTTTGTTATCAACGAGCAGATATTTCTTGCGGGAATTATTTAAAGCGATCTGTTGTGCTTCTCCTTCTTCTGTACTGTAAGTAGAAATGGCTTCGTTGTGTACCCCGTTTGAACTGATAAATGCTTTTGTAAACTTTAATCTTCTTAAATTGTCGTTAGTAATCGGCCCAACAAATGCACCGGTATTTTTACGAAAATCACCGCCAATTAGTAAAATTTCCGGTCCATCTGCTTGCGCAAGAATATCAAAAACCGGGTAATTATTAGTAATGATCCGGATTTTCTTGTTCAGTAAATGTGTCGCCAATAGTTCGATTGTTGTACCTGGTCCTAAGAAAATCGTTTCTCCCTCGTGAATCAATGAGGCTGCTGCGGCAGCAATTTCTTTTTTTTCTTGAATCTGTAAAGTGGCTTTTTCGGTGTGAGAAAGTTCTTGATCTAAAGTATAGGAAAGACTTTGGGCCCCTCCATGGATACGTAGCAGCTTGCCCGATTTTTCTAATTCATCTAAATCTCTGCGAACGGTCATATCAGAAACATCTAATTGATTGATGATCTCGTTAACAGTAAGAATTCCTTTTTTATTGACCATTTCTACGATAGTAAACAATCTTTCTTTTTTCAGCATCGTCTTCACCTCTAATTTAAAGATAATCTAACATATAATCGGATAACAGTCAATCCAATTCAAACAAAAACAAACATATTATACTTATTTCATGTTTGTTTCAATAAAATATATCATTTTTTTCCGATTTTTGTGATTATTTATGTTTGTTTTTGTTGACAAATGTTTTGGATGCGATTACAATTCAATCAGTTAGAAAACGCGGAAACTGATTATAGATTTGAGGAGAGATGTAAATGCTGAAATTACCAGAAGATTTTATTTTTGGTGGAGCCACAGCAGCCTATCAGGTTGAAGGAGCCACTAAGGAGGGCGGCAAAGGCGCTGTTGCTTGGGATGCTTTTTTAGAGGAACAGGGTAGATTCAGTCCCGATCCGGCAAGTGATTTTTATCATCAATATGCAAGGGACATTGAATTGTGTGAACGATTTGGTGTGAATGGGCTAAGATTATCCATTGCATGGAGTCGAATTTTTCCTGATGGAACAGGGGAACCGAACCCAGAAGGAATCGCTTTTTATCATCGTGTGTTCGAAGAATGCGCAAAAAGAAACGTAACGCCGTTTGTGACATTGCATCATTTTGATACCCCTAAACGTTTGTTTGAACAGGGAGATTTTTTGAATCGAGAAACAATAGAAGCATTCGTTTCCTATGCCATTTTTTGTTTTCATGAATTCAAAGAAGTGAAAGTGTGGAGTACCTTTAATGAAATCTATCCTGTTGCGACCAATCAATATTTGTTAGGCGTTTTCCCACCAGGAATCAAATATGATTTTACAAAAATCATCGCCTGTCTTCATAATATGATGGTTGCCCATGCACGTGTAGTGAACTATTTCAAAGAAAACGAACTTCCAGGCGAAATCGGTGTCGTTCACTCATTGGAGACGAAATATGCGGCAACAGATGCTCCAGAAGATAAGCATGCAGCCTTTTTAGACGATGCATTGTCGATCCGCTTCTTATTAGATGCTACTTATTTAGGCTATTATTCAACTGAAACCTTGACTGCTCTTGATGAGATATGTGAAGCAAATCAGGCCAGCTATCATTTTCCTAAAGAAGATTTCGTTGAATTGAAAAAAGCCTCCACGCGTAATGACTATTTAGGAATCAATCACTACCAATGCCATTTTGTCAAAGCTTACGATGGAGAAAACGCGATCCATCATAATGGCACGGGTGAAAAAGGGACCTCTGTTTATAAAGTGAAGGGGATCGGAGAACGCATTTATAAAGAAGGAATTCCTCGAACAGATTGGGACTGGCTGATTTATCCAGAAGGTCTTTATGACTTGTTGTTGCGAATTAAAAGCGATTACCCGCATTACAACAAAATCTATATCACTGAAAACGGCATGGGGTATAAAGACCAGTTTGAAGACGGCATCATTATGGATCAGCCGAGAATCGACTATTTGAGAGTCTATTTGGAATCCTTAAGCAAGGCGATAACAGCTGGAGTAAATGTGAAGGGATATTTTTTGTGGTCGCTTATGGATCTTTTCTCATGGACAAATGGGTATAACAAAAGGTATGGCTTGTTTTATGTTGATTTTGAAACCCAGAAGCGTTACCCCAAAGAGTCAGCATACTGGTACAAATTAGTTAGTGAAACCAAAACGATTATTTAATAAGTAATAATGGAGGAAGAAAAGATGAATAAAGAGGAATTACAAATGCTTGGTTTTGAGATCGTTGCTTATTCAGGGGACGCTCGCAGTACATTATTGAAATTATTGAAAGAAGTAAGACAAGGGAACTTTGAGCATGTTGATTCAGCACTGAAAGAAGCCGACGAAAATTTAACCCTTGCACACAATTCGCAAACAAAAATTTTAGCGGAAGAAGCATCGGGGAAAGAGATGGAGATGGGATTCATTTTTATCCATGGACAGGACCATTTAATGACCACTTTGTTGCTGAGGGATCTGATTCAAGACTTTATTGCACTGTACAAGCAGAATCAAGAATAGGAGAAGAACGCTATGGATGGAATCATTAAACAAATCGAAAAAGGAAAACCGTTTTTTGAAAAAATCTCACGCAATAGTTATCTGGGAGCCGTTCGTGACGGATTTTTAACAGCGATGCCGGCTATTTTATTCTCAAGCATATTCATTTTGATTGCTGCGGTTCCTGAGATTTTTGGTTATCAATGGCCTGAAGCTGTCTCCACTTGGTTATGGAAAGTCTATAATTATTCGATGGGGGTTGTAGGGTTACTTGTTTCAGCAACCACTGCTCGCTGCTTGGCTGATTCGATGAATCGCCGCTTACCGAAAAACAAAGTGATCAACACTACCTCTGTGATGCTGGCCTCTGTGGTAAGTTTCCTGTTGCTAAGTGTCTCTCCAATTGAAGGTGGATTTTCAACGGAATACATGGGGACAAAGGGATTACTGGCTTCCTTTGTCGCTGCATTTTTAACAGTTAATTTATATAAGTTTTGTGTACTGAAAGATATTACTATTAAAATGCCTAAAGAAGTTCCTGGAACGATTTCACAAACCTTCCGAGATATTTTTCCATTCTCTTTTTCAGTATTTGCGGCCGTTTTAATTGATTTAGGTATTCGGCAAATTTTCCAAATCTCATTTGCAGAAGCAATCATTACTGTCCTGCAGCCATTATTCACAGCAGCCGACGGTTATTTAGGAATCGCTATTATCTGGGGAGCGATGGCGCTATTTTGGTTTGTCGGTGTTCACGGACCGTCGATTGTGGAGCCGGCAATTGCGGCAATTATCTATGCCAATGTGGAAACCAATCTGCAATTGTTCAATTCCGGTGAACAAGCTTCTAAAGTACTGACAGTGGGTTTAGGGAATTTTGTAGGAACTATGGGAGGAACTGGGGCAACATTGGTCGTTCCTTTTATCTTCCTACTCTTTGCAAAGTCTAAACAATTGAAGGCAGTCGGGAAAGCTTCCTTTATTCCAGTAAGTTTTGCTGTCAATGAACCATTGTTGTTTGCAGCACCCATGATTTTGAATCCTTATTTTTTCATTCCGTTTTTGTTAACACCTGTTGTAAACGTTTGCTTGTTTAAGTTTTTTGTCGATGTGCTAGGCATGAACAGTTTTATGTACGTTTTACCTTGGGCAACTCCGGCACCAATCGGTTTGGTTCTAGGAACGGGCATGGGGGTATTAGCCTTTGTTTTAGCAGCGGTTCTAATCGTCGTTGACTTCCTGATCTATCTGCCATTTTGTAAAGCATACGATGCTGTCTTAGTAGAGCAAGAAGCACAAAAAGCAGAAGTGATCGCAACTGAGGAAGGTGCTTCTGCCACTATTCCTGAGGAAGTACCTGTGGCAGCGAGCCAAGTTATCAACGATGCAAATAAAGAAATCAATGTGTTGGTACTTTGTGCTGGAGCAGGGACAAGTGCGATGTTAGCTAATGCTTTAAAAGAAGGCGCATCGGAATCGAAAGCACCGATCAGTGCAATGGCGGGTGCTTATGGTTCTCATTACGAAATGCTACAGGATTTTGATATGGTGGTCTTAGCACCGCAAGTCAATTCTTACTATGATGATATCAAAGAAGATACCGATCGCTTAGGAATCAAGCTGGTTGCGACAAAAGGAGCAGAATATATCGGATTAACGAGAGATCCTGAAAAAGCCGTTCAATTTATTCTGAGCCAATTTCAATAAAGGAGGAGCAAATTAATGAAAAAGGGAGCTTGGTTGCGTAAAGCCGCTTTATTTGCAGCTGTGATAGGGACTTTGGGGGCTGTTTCAAAAACAGTTGAAGTATCTGCCAGCGAATTTATTCGCGGAGCAGATATTTCAATCCTGTCAGATATGGAAAAATCTGGTGCAAAATATTATGAAGATGGTTTTTCAAAAGATGCCTTAGAGATTCTAAAAAATAATGGTGTCAACTATGTTCGACTGCGTTTGTGGCAGGATCCTTATAATAGTAACGGAGAAAGTTATGGGGCAGGGACAAATGATCTGGAAACGACGATTGCCCTTGCAAAACGAGCAAAAAGTCTTGGACTCAAAGTGTTGCTAGATTTCCATTACAGTGATTTTTGGGTTGATCCTGGGAAACAGAATGTTCCTAAAGCGTGGCAAGATTTGACCTTTGAAGAAATGAATACGGCATTGTATGACTATACAAAGAATGTTCTGTCGGAAATGAAGCAGCTAGACGTTTATCCTGATATGGTTCAGATCGGCAATGAACTGAATAGTGGAATGCTCTGGCCTTATGGCAAGTCTTGGGGAGAAGATGGGGGAGAGTTTGATCGATTGGCTACTTTTTTGAAGTCTGGTGTCCAAGCTGTTCGAGACACTCAACCTAAAACAACTCCAGTAATGCTCCATTTAGCTGATGGTGGCGATACAGGAGCATTTACTTGGTGGTTTGATGAAATCACCAGTCGGGGAGTGTCATTTGATTTAATTGGAGTATCGTATTATCCGTATTGGCACGGTTCAATGAATGAACTTCAAACCAATATGAATACGATCAGCCAACGGTATGGCAAAGAAGTGATCGTAGTTGAAACAGCTTATGGGCATACAATAGCGAATGCAGATACTATGCCAAATGCTTTTGGCGAAGCCGAAGCAGCGGCGGGGGGATATGAACCAACACCGACAGGACAAGCAGAGTATTTGCTGGATCTGGCCGATCGTATTCAAGCGGTGCCGAATGATCGCGGGGCGGGCTTCTTTTACTGGGAACCTCTTTGGTACAACGGAAACGTGAGTTGGGCAACACAAGCAGGTATGAATTATCTCGGTGTTCAATCTACTATGGGAAACGAATGGGACAACCAGGCGATGT
The DNA here is from genome assembly GCF_044746145.1 of Enterococcus sp. NPDC086594. NCBI lineage: Bacteria > Bacillati > Bacillota > Bacilli > Lactobacillales > Enterococcaceae > Enterococcus > Enterococcus sp. NPDC086594. The sequence continues at coordinate 620,227 of NZ_JBIVBP010000001.1, read as the reverse complement.
TTGATTTTGCTGGAAACGCCTTGCCAAGCTTGCGTGCGTTTAAACAAGCAGGGGCGCAAACAAATCTGGTTAAAAATGCAAGTTTCGAGAGCGATGGACCAACGACCAGTCCTTCTGATTGGCAAACGTGGTTTCAACAAGGAACAGCTGAAGGTACGATCAAAACGGAAGCAGGGACTTTTTTTGGAGACTACAAATTAACTTTTTGGCAGGATCAAGCTTACGAGGCATCAGCTTATCAAAATGTTAGTGGAATAAGCGATGGAACTTACACATTGAGTGCCTATGTAATGTCTGGGGGAGAGTTTGATACCAATCAGTTATATATCAAAAATTATGGTGGAGCGGAACTAAATACTGCGGTTGATAAAACAAGTGAATGGACAAAAATTACAATCAAAGACATTCCAATTACAACAGGTGTTTGTGAAATCGGGGTTTACAGCAAGGCTTCAGAAAATGCTTGGACGAACGTTGATTTTGTTTCATTGGTGAAACAATAGTCTAAGGATTACTACTATTGATTCTCAGATCCCTCTTTCAACCGCATCACTAGCGTAGAAGGCAGGAATCGAACCTGCACCTCGTCTTTGCCAAAAATAACCAGAAATACGTTCCGATCATTTTTACCAAAACGAGTAAAGCGCCAGACTTCATCTACACTTTGTATTATGCCAAAGAGAGTTCAACGATTTCGTAAGAAGCAATGAAAAAATTGCAAAAAGTTGTGCAGAAAACATGAAGGTTGTTTAAGAAAGAGTAACCTTAGAATGCCGGCGTGAAAAAGGAGGAACCAGCTGCATCGAAGCGTAAAGCGCTTCGTTTGGAAACCTCCGTTTTTTCTGAAAAAATCAGATAAAGTTTTCTTGACATTTGTGAGGTGAGAATGTATCATTCTGTTTGGGCACTCTTTACAAGAGTCAGAAAGTGATTTAGAATTTTCGCTCCCTATTCATTTATGGATAGGGAGCTTTTATTATTTTCTAAATGCTTTTCCTGTAAAATAGATTAAAGGAGTTTTTCAGTTTATGACAAAATATATTTTTGTAACCGGCGGTGTGGTTTCTTCTATTGGTAAAGGGATCGTAGCAGCATCATTAGGACGTTTGTTGAAAAATCGTGGCTTGAAAGTAACCATTCAAAAATTCGATCCGTACATCAACGTCGATCCAGGAACGATGAGCCCATATCAACATGGTGAAGTATTCGTAACCGATGATGGAGCAGAGACCGACTTAGACTTAGGTCACTATGAACGCTTTATCGATATCAATTTGAACAAATACTCAAATGTAACAACTGGAAAAATCTATTCAGAAGTTTTGCGGAAAGAGCGTAAAGGAGAATACTTAGGCGCGACTGTTCAAGTGATCCCGCACATCACCAACGAGATCAAAGAAAAAATCATGCGGGCAGCCAAAATGACTGATTCAGATGTGATCATCACAGAAGTCGGCGGAACAGTAGGGGATATTGAATCATTGCCGTTTCTAGAAGCTTTGCGTCAAATGAAGGCAGACGTAGGTGCGGACAACGTGATGTACATCCATACGACGCTGATTCCTTATTTGAAAGCAGCAGGCGAAATGAAAACAAAGCCGACCCAACATAGTGTGAAGGAACTGCGCGGCTTAGGGATTCAACCAAATATCTTGGTCGTTCGGACAGAACAACCTGTAGGACAATCAACAAAAAACAAATTGGCACAATTCTGTGACGTGGCACCAGAAGCCGTGATCGAATCTCGTGACGTTGAGACCCTGTATTCGATCCCATTGGCACTGCAAGCGCAAGGCATGGATCAAATCGTGTGTGATCATTTGAAACTGACTGCACCAGTTGCTGACATGACTGAATGGCAAGCATTGGAAGAAAAGGTGCTGAATTTGAAGAAAAAAGTACGCATCGCGTTAGTTGGAAAATATGTGGAATTGCCAGATGCTTATCTATCAGTTGTCGAAGCCTTGAAACATTCTGGTTTTGCCTTTGATGCAGACATCGAGATCGATTGGATCAAAGCCCAAGAAATCACACGAGAAAACGTGGATTCTTACTTAGGTGAAGTAGACGGTATTCTTGTTCCTGGTGGATTCGGTGATCGCGGGATTGAAGGAAAAATCGAAGCGATCCGATATGCTCGGGAAAACGATGTGCCATTCTTAGGGATTTGTCTAGGGATGCAAATGGCTTGTGTGGAATATGCCCGCAATGTCGTTGGCTTGGAAAATGCCAATTCCGCAGAAACAGATCCTGAAACAGCCAACAACATCATTGACTTGATGGCTGACCAAGAAAACATCGAAAACTTAGGTGGAACATTGCGTTTAGGCTTGTATCCATGTAAAGTGAAAAAAGGCACCAAAACAGCTGCAGCTTATGATGGGGAGGAAGTTGTTCAAGAACGTCACCGTCATCGTTATGAATTCAACAACAAATACCGTGAAATCTTTGAAGCAAACGGGATGGTTTTCTCAGGTGTGTCACCAGACAATCGTTTGGTTGAGATCGTTGAGATCCCAGAAAACAAATTCTTCGTGGGTTGCCAATTCCACCCAGAATTGATTTCTCGTCCAACTCGCCCACAACGCTTGATCAAAGCCTTTGTTGGAGCTTCATTAGACAACCGCCAAGCATAATAATCGCTAGCGGCAAAATCAAGCAATGAATGTGCGAAACTCCTCATCTCAAGATGGGGAGTTTTTTTGAGTTGTGCGATCCCAGTAATCCGTAAAAGGTTGAAACTTGCTTGAGCGTTGGTAGAAGCTATCCCTTTTTGCACACAAAAAAACTTCCGTCAAAGCGACCGGAAGTTTCTGGCTGATGCATTATTTTTTTCGCTAACAGTTCGAATGAAATCCGCCAGCGGGAAACCCATGTTGATTTGCTGGTGCATAGAGAGGATTATTCTTTTAATTTATACCCTTGATCCAAGAGCATTTCCTCTGTACGTTCCATGCTGATCCCATTTTCAGTGTTTCCTTCGAAACTAACCCCAGGCAATTGTTTCGCTGAATCATAATCCAACTCATCATAATTGATGGTCAAGGATTCAGTCGCTTCACTATCTGTATAGTCGAGGGAATAGTCCAACCCTTTGACTTGCTGATACTTCTTAGCGATCGGATCAAGCACGGTTTGTGCTTCTTCTTTAGTCGTTACCCCGATCGCTGAATAAGGCATGACATTGTTCGCAGTCTGAGTTTTTACTTTATCGCCTTCATAAGTGAAGACCAGTTCCATCGAAACCCCATTTTGATCCATTGTGAATGTTTTGGTTTCTTCCTTGGCCCCCGAGCTACAGCTTGCCAAGAAAAGAACTCCGATGACTGCCAAAAATCCAATAAGCGCTTTTTTCATTTTATCCCTCCTTTTTTACATAATAATATAGCCGCTTTCACAAGGCTATTCTTATGCTCAAAAGAGAAGAGGAAAGGATTTGCTGGAAGATTATGATAAAATAACGAAAAAATATGTGAAATTTTTCTCGAATTTTCACATGCCGATTTGTTATCTAACGACCGTAGACAGAAGAGAAAAACCTTACAGAATCGTAGACTTTCAGAAAAGATGATGAAAATGCTGGATTTTTATATTTGTGCAATCTTTTTTTGAAAAGAGAAATTCCTCTTTTTAGTAGCAAATACCGCAAATCTTTGCTAAAATAGCATTGTCGGTTAAGCATTGCTTAACAAATAAAGTTTTTCAAAACTTAGGAGGAATTTTTTATGCCAGTAGTATCAGGAGCTGAATTCTTAAAAGCTGCTCGTCAAGGCGGATATGCAGTCGGCGGATTCAACACAAACAACTTAGAATGGACACAAGCGATTTTAAAAGCTGCTGAAGCGAAAAAAGCGCCAGTTCTAATCCAAACTTCAATGGGTGCTGCCAAATATATGGGCGGATACAAAGTTGCTAAAGACATCGTTACAAACTTGGTTGATTCAATGAACATCACTGTTCCAGTTGCAATCCACTTAGACCATGGTGATTACGATGCAGCAATGGAATGTATCGAAGTTGGTTACACTTCTGTTATGTTTGATGGCTCTCACTTACCATTTGAAGAAAACTTGAAATTGGCTAAAGAAGTTGTCGAAAAAGCACACGCAAAAGGCGTTTCTGTTGAGTGTGAAGTTGGTTCAATCGGCGGAGAAGAAGATGGAATCATCGGTTCTGGCGAATTAGCTGACATCGAAGAATGTAAACAAATGGTTGCAACTGGTATTGATTACCTAGCTTGCGGAATTGGTAACATTCACGGTCAATACCCTGAAAACTGGAAAGGCCTTGCTTTTGACCACTTACAAGCAATCGCTGATGCAGTAGGTTCTGATGTACCATTAGTATTACACGGTGGTTCTGGTATTCCTCAAGACCAAATCGAAAAAGCAATCTCAATGGGTGTTTCTAAAGTAAACGTAAATACTGAATTCCAATTATCATTTGCTAAAGCAACTCGTGAATACATCGAAGCTGGCAAAGATAAAGAAGGCAAAGGATTCGACCCTCGTAAATTATTAGCACCAGGTGTTGCTGCAATCGTTAAAGATGCAGAAGAACACATCGACTGGTTCGGTTCAGCTGGTAAAGCTTAATCTTATAATGAACGAAAACCGCTGGAAAGCATATTTTCCAGCGGTTTTTTTGTTGTAGATAAGATGTCGAGTAAATTATATTATCACGTATGTTATTCCGAATAAAGCCCATTGCCATTAAGTAGATCCAAACAGAAATAGCCACCAATACTTGCTATTAGCAAATTACAGATGGTAACAATACTGGCAAGCAAACCGATATTTCTCAGTAATTCTGGATGAAGGAAATACATCCCTCCTATAATCAGTACAAGGGGCACGCACGCCGCAAGCATTACTAGATAGCGGATCAGGCTTTGTGTTAAAAGATTGTTACGGTCTTTCAACCAACGAAGTGAAAGCAGATTGCCTACAAAAAAGACTAGCAAAAAAGAGAACAAGACAAGCGTAACATTTAGCCATAAGAAGAATGAAGGATCGAAAAAGATTAATAGCGAAACAAGCGGTAGAACAATGATCATTCCAGCCTTTAGAAAAGGGATCAGCATGGTATAGAATAACTTTTTGGCAGAAGAATCTGGAATCATATAAATATAGATATTTTTCATTTCTTCTTCTACGCCGGTATCCTTGACTAAACTAAGCAATGTAAGCCAAATAATTCCTGCCATCGCATAAATATCTTTGAAAACAAATGTAAGGAGGAGTAAGGAACCTAAAGTCATCCGTTCGTTGGTTGAAAGGATTCTTTTTTTCTTCTTCATCAATAGAATATGTTTCGATAATGAAGCGCCTGCTAATTTACGATAAGAAACAGAAGCATCACTGACCTTCGTTGAGTCGTGTGTTTTTCCTTCCAGCGCCTCTTGCAGCATTTCGCTCGCTTCTTCAGAATCCTGAATCGCTTGTTCAAAGAAATAGCCTTTGAGTGTACATAAACGCACGCTTAACAACAGACAGCTCAAAAGATAAAAACCATTGCTAAGAAGAAGGTGGGAGAGACTTTGACTGGAGTAGCCATCCATCAGCCATTTCCCCCAACCAATGATTGGAACAAAATAAAAGAAGGGCTGGTTCGTCAGAGAAAGAAGCGCTTCTAATAAATGATTCGTTGTAAAGTAGTTGAAGCCAACAAAGCCTAAGATACCAAGTAACGCAGCTGATGCTAACAATAGGCGATAATACGTTTTTCTTTCGCGAATCAATTCATTGATGTACCAAATTCCTGTAACCAATTCCCAAAAAAAGAAGAACAAGAGCGTACTCCAAAACAAGTAGAGAAGATAGACAAAAGAAAGTGAAAACAGTTGTCCTAAAATCACGCAAAGGAAGAAAATTATTCCTAATGCAACTGTCACACTTTGGGAGAGGCTAAAGAGAATCGCATAACCAAGGATCTGTTTAGTCGAATAGGGTCCGATAAATAGGAAATGTGCATCTACTTGATAAAAGAGTGCTTGCTTCTTTGAAAATAAACTGATTATCAGAAAGCCTGACGCAATTGCTGAGACGCTCAGATTGGTGATGGCGATTTGCTGGATGGACATGAAGTTCTCTTGACCAGAAAAAAAGATGCCGGCAACCGGAAAGAGCAAAAAAAACAATGCAATGATTAGGATGATAGCAGAAAGCGGTCTGCTGAAATAGTACCGTACCAATCCTTTAGCTTTTAAAAAGGTTAAGTTAATTAATGATTTCATCTGTTTCAAGAACCCCTCCCTGTTCAACTATATGCGATTGAGTGACGCGAAAGAACAGCTCTTTCAAGGGTTCCTCTTGGGTTGATTTTTTTGTTTCAGCTACCACTTTTCCATCTTTTAAAATATAGGCACTATCCCAAATATCATCGATCATATCAATGATATGCGTGCTCAATAAAATGCTAGTTCCTTTTTCTTTCAGGGAAGCCAGGATATTCAATGTTTCTTGAATACTTGTTGGATCAAGACCCATCATCGGCTCATCGACCAGCAGTGCCTTCGGTTCCGTCATTAGCGCAAGAATCATTGAGACTTTCTGCCGCATACCTTTAGAAAGCTCTTTGGCGATCGTTTTTCTTTTGTGGTCAAGTTGAAACGATTTGAGGTAATAAGCAGCCGTCTCTTGGTAATTTGGTAAATTATAGGCATTGCCGATATAATCAATATGCTCTTGTATCGTTAATAGTTCGAAAAGCACAGGCGTTTCAGGAATATAAGCAAAAAGCCGTTTCGCTTCAACGCTGAGGTTATCATGACCACAAATGGTGACTTCTCCTTTAAACTTTAATAATCCGATGATGCTTTTGATCGTTGTTGATTTTCCAGCCCCGTTTGCCCCTAGCAAAACAGTTAATTGACCGGGGGGTGCCGACAGTGAGATATGGTCAGCGCCTAAAACTTTGCCATAATCCTTCACCAAATTTTTTACTTCAATCATTTATTCTTCTCCTTAATGCGTTCATTTTCTGAAAAAATCTGCTGTTTTTTAATAAGTGTATCGAAGTTCTGCCGATTTATCAATATTCTTAAAACAAGCGTGTGATAAACTCATTTAAAAGACTAAAAAACTTGTTTTCTTATTTTGACTTATAAAATATCCTGCATCTTTTTTCTTTGAGTGATCTGTGCTAAAATTGGAATGATACACATAAATTAAAAAAGAGTATAGGTGGAATTCCATGAAAAAAATTGTCATCAACGGCAATCGTCCCTTAAAAGGTGAAGTCACCATTAGCGGCGCAAAAAACAGTGCAGTCGCATTGATCCCGGCAGCGATCTTAGCTGATTCACCGGTCATTTTAGAAGGAGTGCCCGACATCCAAGATGTGCACTCATTAATTGAGATTATCGAAATCATGGGCGTGAAGACCCATTTTGAAAACAATACGCTAGAGATCGATCCAACCAATATCGTTTCGATCCCGATGCCTAACGGAAAAATCAATAGTCTACGGGCTTCGTATTATTTCATGGGGGCATTATTGGCGAAGTTTGGTGAAGGCGTCGTTGGGTTGCCTGGCGGCTGTTTCTTAGGCCCGCGACCAATCGATTTGCATATCAAAGGCTTCGAAGCACTTGGCGCAAAAGTCACCAACGAGCATGGCGCCATGTATTTGCGTACCGAAGAAGAAGGCTTGACTGGCGAACGGATTTTCTTAGATATGGTCTCCATCGGAGCAACAATCAATGTAATGCTGGCAGCAGTAAGAGCCAAAGGTAAAACGATCATTGAAAATGCTGCACGGGAACCTGAGATCATTGATGTCGCGACCCTTTTAAATAATATGGGAGCGAAAATCAGAGGTGCAGGTACCAATGAAATTCGTATCGAAGGTGTGGAAGAACTGCACGGTTGTCGTCATTCTATTATTCCAGACCGAATCGAAGCAGGAACCTATCTTTCTTTAGCCGCAGCAGCGGGTGAAGGCATTACAGTCAAAAATGTGATTTATGAGCATCTAGAAAGCTACATTGCGAAATTGGAAGAAATCGGTGTGCGAATGGATATTAGCGAAGATGAAATCTATGTGCATCCCTCAAAAGAGTTGAAACCAGCGACTGTGAAAACTTATCCTTATCCGGGATTTGCCACAGACCTGCAACAGCCGATCACACCATTATTGCTAAAAGCAAAGGGAACATCGGAGATTATGGACACGATTTACGCCAAACGGGTCAACCATATTCCTGAATTAGCACGGATGGGCGCACAAGCAACGACAGAAGGCAACATGATTTTTGTCAGCGGACCGAGCCAATTGCACGGAGCAGAAGTTGTCGCTTCTGATTTGCGGGCAGGGGCTTGTCTAGTTATTGCCGGATTGATGGCGACTGGCACGACTAGCGTCTTTAATGTCGAGTACATTTTGCGCGGCTATGATCATATCATCGAAAAACTAACGGCTCTTGGAGCTGATATTCAAATGATAGAGGAGTAATTATGAGCGATTATCTTACGATGGCAGAGTTGGAAAACAAAACCTTAAAAGAGATCTACACCTTTGCCAAAGAGTTTCGAATTCCTTATTACAGCCAAATGAATAAAAAAGAATTGTCATTGGCTGTGATACGGGCGCAGGCGGAAAAACAAGGCTTCTTTTATATGGAAGGAATCTTGGATATCGTAGGCCAAGAAGGCTATGGTTTTTTACGTCCAATCAACTATGGACCGAGTGCAGAAGATATCTATATTTCTTCTTCACAGATTCGTCGGTTTAGTTTGCGTAATGGCGATAAAGTCGCCGGTAAGGCGCGCCCGCCTAAGGAATCTGAACGCTATTATGGATTGATGCACGTTGAGTCTGTTAACGGCAAAGATCCAGAAGATGCCAAAGAGCGCCCGCATTTTCCAGCGCTGACGCCCCTTTATCCGAACCGTCATTTAAAATTAGAAACAACGTCAGGACGTCTTTCGACTCGGATGATCGATATGCTGGCGCCAGTGGGTTTTGGTCAACGGGGACTGATCGTTGCCCCGCCTAAAGCTGGGAAAACCAGTATATTGAAAGAAATTGCCAATGGGATTACGGACAACTATCCTGAGGTGGAATTGATCGTACTTTTGATCGACGAGCGTCCAGAAGAAGTAACTGATCTAGAACGTAGTGTCAAGGGTGACGTGGTTTCTTCAACCTTTGACCTACAGCCTAGCAATCATACCCGTGTTTCAGAATTGGTACTAGAACGGGCGATGCGCTTGGTGGAAGACAAGCGTGATGTCGTGATTTTGATGGATAGTATCACTCGTTTGGCGAGAGCTTATAACTTAGTCGTTCCTCCAAGCGGACGTACACTAAGCGGCGGGATCGATCCAGCTGCTTTGTACAAACCGAAGAAATTCTTTGGCGCTGCCCGCAATATTGAAGAAGGCGGTAGTTTGACGATCCTTGCCACAGCTTTGGTAGATACCGGCAGCCGCATGGATGATGTCATCTATGAAGAGTTTAAAGGAACCGGCAATATGGAGCTGCAGCTTTCTCGCAGCCTCGCAGAACGCCGGGTCTTCCCAGCGATCGACATCAAGAAATCTGGTACCCGTAAAGAAGAATTGCTGATGAGCAGTGAACAATTGGAAGAAACTTGGCGCTTACGCAACAACATGTTGGGGGATTCCTTGGAGTTCACAGAACAATTCATTCAATTCTTGCGCAAAACGAAAAAGAATGAAGAGTTTTTAGCGGCTTTTCATGATGTCCATTTCGGAGACAAGCGGCCAAAAAGAAATATAAAAAGATAATTGCATCTAAAATCCAAACATGGTAAGATAGTCATGTTGTAAAATCGACAAATCAACTCTGGTGAAGCAAATGAGCCAGGGCAAAGGAGAGAAGAAGAAATGAAACAAGATATCCATCCAGATTATCATCCAGTTGTATTCATGGACTCAACTACTGGTTTCAAATTCTTATCAGGTTCTACAAAGAATTCTCAAGAAACTGTTGAGTGGGAAGACGGCAACACGTATCCATTGATCCGTGTCGAAGTAACTTCTGATTCACATCCATTCTACACTGGACGTCAAAAATTCACACAAGCAGACGGACGTGTGGACCGTTTCAACAAAAAATACGGTCTCAAAGACAACAACGCTGCAGAATAAGACAAATAAATGTAAATGTTGTTTCGATAACATTTCTGAGGTTTCCCTTTTACGAGGGAAACCTTTTTTGTTTTTATAGGTAATAGACACTCAACTGCTAAACCGAAAGAAACCATTCAGAATCTGTTACAAACAAAGTAAAAGGAATCAATAAATCTGTAGGCAAGAATGTGGAAATTAGCACTGTAACGAATCCTATCTAGTAATTTTCGAAATGGAGCAATGATCAAGAGTGGTTTGATTTAATCATCGATTATTATTGAATATTCAAACTTCAATTGACATTTATCTTGAATAAAATTATCATTAAATTAATAATATTCCGTTATAAGTTTCTTATTTTTGACTTATTTTATCGAGTTCACACGATTTTTATTGAGAAAAGTAGATAGTTCTCTCTTTAAGAACCAGTTTCTATTCTACATAATTAAAGACCACTCACTTGCTATGCTTTAACGAATCACATCCAAAACAATCAAGAAAGGAAGAGACATGTTTTCATTTAAGAAAAAGAAGGAAGTCATTAATTTCCCAGAACTAAGCAACCATAATGAACGTACATACCCGAAAAAATTGAAAAAGATTGTGGCTCAATTAGAAACCTGTAAATCAGAGGATTTGAATTATATTGCTGAATGTATTTTACAAAAGATGGGATATACCGTCCAAAACATCGATGGTTACAAAGATGGTGGTATTGATGTGTATGCTTTTTCTAATAATAAAAAGGCAATAGCGGTCCAATGTAAAGCCTGGAATCCGCAAAAAACAACGGAGCGGATCAGTAAGCCACTCGTTGCCGCATTTAAAGGGATTTTTCCAGACAAAGGGTTTCCCAATGGGCTTTTCATCACTACACATTTTTTTACAGATCAAGCATTAGAAATAGCCGGTGATAATCTACTGTTGGTTGATAGAAAAAAACTGATTGAGCTTCTTGCACATTTTTATCCAGAGATGATCAGTGAGTTGTTTTATTATAAAACCTTGACGGAATTAGAAGAATGCAAGAGTTGTAAAAATGGGAAGAAGTTGAAACTCTACAATAAGAAGAAGCGCAATTATTACTATATCTGCGAAACGTGCGGTGAGTATAGCTCTTTTAATTATTCGTCATGAGAAAAAGAACAAGAGAATAAGCAATAAAAAACAGACATTCCATTAATGAATGTCTGTTTTTTATTAAGTGAAAACGCCAAAAAAAGGCGGGAACATAGTTTTATTCCTATTTTCTAAAGCTTTGTTTTTCACCCACCCAGTCACTCAATAAACGATCTGTTTCGGATTTGCATGGGCCAAAATAAATTCTTTGAAATTGCTGACTACAGGTGGTAAGTAAGTCTCTTTATTGTAGGCTAAATAAAAGTATCGCTCCCAACTGATGCCATTAAGTTTGATTCGCTTAAGGGGCAAAGAGTCAAGCATCGTCATATTGGGAATGATAGCAATCCCCAATCCTTGACTGACTAGTCCAGCGATCACTTGATCGATCTTGACTTCGTAGGCTACTTGATAGCTGACGTTGTTACGCTGATAAAGGTCATCGATGATTTCACGTAAGGCACTTTTTTTGCTGAAAATAATCTGGGGATATTCTGCTAAGTCGTCCAAAGAGACTTCATCAAATTGTGCGAGAGGATGATCCAACGCGGTGATCACGACAAGTTCTTGACTTGCAATCGGGACGAATTCAATGGTTGGTTCATTGGTGATGTAGGAACAAATACCGAGATCATAGCGCAAGGTTTTTAGTCCTTGGACTGTTTCGGTACTGACGCTATCTGAGTGAAATTCAAATTGAATCTTTTTTTCAGGATTTGCTTCAAGAAATTGTTTAGTGATTTTTGGTACGTAAGATGTACCGAGGACTTGCAAAAAAGCAAAGCTGATATGCCCAAAGCCTTTGCTGATTTTTGTTACTGTATCGATACCCGAATCTAAGTTTTCTAACGTTCGTATAACATGTTCATGGAAAATTTTTCCAGGCTTGGTTAGGATCACATTTCGTCCGTTTTTTTCAAAGAGTTGTACACCTAGCTCATCTTCTAAAAGTGAAATGGCATTACTGAGACTTGGTTGTGTGATGTTGAGCAATTTACTCGAACGTGTATAGTGTTCTTCTCTAGCAAGGATATCAAAATATTTTAAATGCTGAAGATTCATAGAAACCTCCTCTAAAATCCTTCTTTTTTTATCAGTATATCACAAGACTTATATCTTTTATCTATAGATCCATAAAGAAAAAACAATTAGAAGTACGGAGAGGGAAAAGCTATAATAACGGTAATAAACATTGTGAATAAAAGCACAATTACTGCGGCCGCTTTTTAGTTCGTGTTTTTATTTCCAGCTGTAAACCAAGTAGTAGTTGTTTACAGACTTTTAAAGGGGGAAATAACATGAGAAACATTCCATTGACGATTAGCTCTTACACATTAGGGACAGAGATTAATTTTGAAGACAGAGTGAAGATCGCGAAAGAGGCAGGATACGACGGGATCGGTTTACGTGCGGAGACCTATATGCTTGCTGTGAAGCAAGGCTATTCTGATGAGCGGATGCTTGAAATTCTTGCAGAACATGACATGAAAGTAACCGAGGTCGAATATATCACCTTGTGGGCTGATCCAAATAAAACGATGGAAACACCGGAAACACTGCTGCAACAATTTAAAGAGCAAACGATCTATCATATGGCACGTTTGTTTGGTGTTGGGCACATCAATTGTGGCTTAATGGAAAAATACCCAGCAGAGGTTCATATCCAAGCCTTTAAAGAACTATGTACACGAGCAAAAGAATTAGTCATTGGGTTAGAATTCATGCCTTATAGCGGTGTTCCTGATCTAGCTAGTGCGTGGAATATTGTCAAAGAGGCAGATTGTGAAAATGGGATGCTGATCCTAGATACATGGCACTGGGCTAGAGCCAACATGACAGCAGCTGACTTGGAAGGGGTCCCAGCGGAGAAAGTTGTTTCGATCCAAATTTGTGATGTTTTAGAAAGACGATATCCTGATACGATCTTACGGGATGAGTCGATGCACGATCGCTTATGTCCAGGAACAGGATGGGGTGATGCCGAAGGCTTCTTACGGGCACTAAAAGCACACGGCATCAAGCCTCGTGTTGTAGGCACGGAAGTGATTTCTGATCCGATTTTAAGTCAAGGCTATCAAAAAGCAGCAGAGCAAAATTACAAAACCAGTATTGAAGTGATCCAAAACGCATGGCCAGAATTGCTTGCGTAAAAAAAAATCAAATAGAAAAGAGGAAATACGATGAGCAAAAAAATTTCGGGAAAAACGAAGCTCTTAGGATTGATCGGTACACCTGTTGGGCATTCTGGTTCGCCAGCCATGTATAATTATGGCTTTGACCAGCTTGATATCGATGCAGTTTATTTAGCTTTTGACATTAAAGAAGACCAAGTCGCCCAGGCGATCGAGGCATTTCGAACCTTCAAAATGAGTGGAAATGTCACGATGCCTTGCAAGACGGCAGCGGCAGAATACATGGATGAATTGACCCCCGCTGCAAAAATGGTTGGTGCTATCAATACTATCGTCAATGATGAAGGCAAGCTCGTCGGCCATATTACCGATGGTGTCGGCTTTGTTGATAATCTGCAAGCACACGATGTAAAAATGAAAGATCAAAAATTTGTTGTGATCGGAGCTGGTGGAGCAGCCACCGCGATCCAAGTCCAATTGGCGATCGAAGGCGCAGCCTCCATTGCAATTTTCAACATCAAAGATGCATTTTATGAAAAAGGCAAAGAGACCGTTGCCCGTATCAAAGAATATTACCCTGATCTAGTAATTGATATTTATGATCTGACGGATCAAGCGTTACTTGCTGAAAAAATAAAAGGAGCCGATTGTTTAGTGAATGCAACGACTGTTGGAATGGGTGAAGGAAATACAGCGACACCGATTGCAGACACAGAGGTACTGCATGCAGATTTGACGGTGGCTGATGCGATCTATAACCCACCAATGACCCAGTTATTGAAAGATGCCAGCGCAAAAGGTTGTAAGACCGTGGGTGGAAAAGGAATGCTGGTGGGACAAGGAAAAGCCGCCTTTAAACTGTTTACTGGCAAGGAACTGCCTGTCAGAGCAAACTAACTAGGGACCGAGTATCCCTTTCCTACGAAATACCCACAGGGAAATTTTCGTAGGAAAGCTGGATGTTCTTTTATAAGGAGCGTACAAATGAGAGCAAAAAAGTATATTTTGTCACTGGCAACTGTCTATATGTGTTATTTCACTCATGGGATCCAAGCCATTATTTTAAGCCAAAATGCGACTTATTTTTCGGATAAATGGGGCTATACCGATGCTTCTGCAGGAGCCGCTGCGGTATCGTTGGCCATCACTGCGACCGGATTAGGAAAATTTTTGACCGTCTGGATCGGTGGAGAAATTTCGGATAAAGTGGGACGCAAAAAAATGGCGGTCATGGGGGCTGTTTTGTATACGCTATGCTTTTTAGGTCTGTTACTGACGACGAATATGGTGATCGCGTCTGTCTGTGCCTTTATCGCAGGGGTGGCGACTTCTGGTTTCTGGGATGCTGCATTGTATCCCGCTTCTCAAGAAGCAGCACCGAAATATGCGGCTTCAGCAATGATTGGGATCAAGTTTTTTGTTTCTTTGTCAGGGGTTATCTATCCCTTACTTGTGGTAAATTTCATCGGGTCTGGGAATCAGTCGATGGGGATTATTATTCCATTAGTCCTATCGATCGTCTGCACGATTTTAGCAGCTATCGCGCCATTCGCCTATGATGACATGATGAAAGAAAAAGCGGCAACCGTTGATGGAAAAGAAACGAATGCGGTTCAAGAAGAAATTGCGGCAATGAAGGCCAGAATGCTTGTTAAGCCGAATATGGTCGTTAACTTCTTCACAATGTTCTTTGGTTTCATCTGTATGTTCATCATGTACGGTGCTCAACAGTATACCAAAGCGTTTGGTTTGACGAATGCTGGTTTGACTGAGATGCAGTCAGCAGGGCTAACATCGATCTATACTTTTGGCTCAATGGTGGCTGTTTTGTTTTGGGCAGTAATGATGGGGAAATTGCGTTGGAATCCCTTAAAAGTCTTGTTTATTGATACGGTATTCATCGCTCTTGCGTTAGGGATGGTATTAGTGATCCAACATGTCGTAGTGATTTACATCAGTATCGCCTTCTTGGGTTTCTTTGCTGCCGGAGGGGCGTTGCAAACTGGGCTAGGGGTACGACAAATGTTTTGCCCTGGACCAAAAGGTCGAAATACCGGGATCTACTATACTTGGATGGGCTTAGCAAGTACCTTTTTACCTTACATCGTTGCTTCCATGACTCGGTCAGTAGGAGAAACGCAAGCGATTTTTATTATGATGGGCTTATTACTCGCAGCTGCGGTTTTAGCGATCGTCATGATGGTTTATTTGTTACTGCAACACAAAAGAGTATTTGGCTACAGCGCATTTGATAAATTAAAGGACTAAACGTCCTGGAGGATAGTGGCCAACCACTTCCTCCTTTTTCGCTTTTGTTAAACGGCGGCTTTCGCGTATCTGGCTGCAGGTTCAAACGGCGTAATTTGTATGGAGGAGAAGAAGAATGGATAGCTTGATTGGCTTATTACTAGTAGTGTCATTTGGTGGCATGGTTTTTTATTGTATCAAAGGATATAACCTGATGATTGGTTTTATCGTTATGGCAACATTATGGGTGTTGTTGCCGCTTATAGGGAATGTCATTTCACCCAATCCGGCATTTGAAAACCTCCCTTTTACCGAGATGCTGGCACAGGTCTATCAACAGGCGCCAGAACGCTGGGGGGCTTCACAAATGAATATTTTTGTAGGAGCCTTCTTTGGTAGGATCTTGTTGGAAACGGGCATTGCGGCAACTATCATTCGTAAGAGTGTGGAACTAGGTGGGGATAGCCCAGCGATTATTCTAGTAATTGTCAATTTGATTACCGGCTTTATCTTTTCATCCATGTCAGGTGCCGGATCTGTCATCGCGATCGCCGTGATCGTATTGCCAATTTTATTTTCGATTGGTATTCCTAAAGTCGTGGCATTCTTTAGTTTTTCGGCTTCCGTTGCAGCAGGTGTTTTCTTAAATCCAATCAATTTCACACAGTATCAAGCCTTTTTTGGCAATGTGAATGGTGGGGTTGATTACACCTATAATGATTATTTTTCGTTTGGATTATTGGCTTTCTTTGTGATGATTCTGGTTTCTTCGATTTTTGCTATTGGGTATTTGAGAGTAGAAAGTTTGACCTATGCTTGGGCGGTTGGAGAAGAACCGAAAGTTAAAGACGTTCCTAGTTTGGCGTTACTTACCCCTTTTATACCGGTCGTAGGAGTCATCATCTTTCAATTTCCAGTGATCTTTTGTTTTATTGGTGCGAGTCTTTATGCCTTGTGGATTTGTGGTGTTTTAAAGGATGGGTTTAGAAAAGATTCTCAGATTTTGACACGTATTTTTGCAGATGGGGTCAAAGATACTGCGACCTTAGTTGCCTTTTGGATGACCCTTGCGATGTTCAATGCAGCTGCAACCTTCGCTGCACCTTATTTTGAATCATTGCTAGGAGGAATCATTCCGACGCATCCCTTAGCGCTTTGTTTGCTTTTTGGTTTTTTAGCTCCCTTGACCTGGTTTCGCGGGCCACTTTCTTTGATTGGTTGTGGGGCAGCGTTATTAGCAGTAATCAGCAATCAAACCAATTATCCTGTGACGTTTTTATATCCGTTGTTCATTTCTAATATGATCGGTATGGGTCATTTTGATTTGACCATTTCTTGGAATGCTTGGGGATTAGGCTTCAATAATATCAATACGAAAGATTACATGAAGGTTGCTTTTTTACCAGGAGTCGTCATTTCGCTGGTTCTTGAAATTGCGACGTTCCTGTTATATAGCCCGATTTAAAAAAGTAGGTGAAAAAAATGAGAAGAAGTGTCCGAATTGGCATTGATGTGGGTGGAACTCATACGAAAGCTGTCGCAATCAACAATGACACGCAAGAGGTGCTTGGAAAGTCATCTGTAAAAACGACCCACAAAAGTGAGCAAGGGGTTGCAGAAGGTGTAGTGGCCTCTTTTATTAAGTGTTTAGCCGAAAATCAGATCCAGCCAGATGAAGTGGTCTTTGTCGCTCACAGCACAACCCAAGCCACCAATGCACTCTTAGAAGGAGATGTAGCGAAGGTCGGCATTATCAGTACAGCAAAGGGCGGCGTCGAAGGTTGGCTGGCAAAGTGGCAAACGGCATTAAAAGACATTGATTTAGGTACGGGAAGAAGTATTGAAGTCGTTGCTCGCTTTATTCCTAAAAAAGAGCTTTCAGAAGCAACAATCGAAGCGGCATTAGCAGAACTGCAACAGGCACAAACTCAGGTCATCGTGACTTCAGCAGCTTTTGGTGTAGATGATTTACAAACAGAAGAAAGGATCGCTGAAGTAGCCAAACGAAAGGGCATCGAAGTAACCTTGGCGTCGGAGATGACCAAACTATATGGGTTATCCCGGAGAACCCGTACCGCAGCAATCAATGCATCGATTTTGCCAACGATGCTGGAAACGGCAAATTCAACAGAAAATAGTGTTCGCCAAGCAGGTGTGGATGTACCACTGATGATCATGCGGGGCGATGGCGGGTTGATGGACATTGTTGAAATGAAAAAACGACCGGTGCTAACGATGCTTTCTGGTCCAGCAGCCAGCGTGATGGGAGCATTGATGTATCTGCGAACGTCGAACGGTATTTATTTTGAAGTAGGGGGAACTTCTACGAATCTTGGCGTGATCAAAAATGGTCGGCCAGTCATCGATTACTCAGAGATTGCAGGTCATAAGACGTATGTCAATTCATTAGATGTTCGCGTCCTAGGTGTGGCTGGCGGCAGTATGGTTCGAGTGAACAAAAAAGGCGTGATAGACGTCGGCCCAAGAAGTGCCCATATCGCTGGGTTAGAATATAGTACGTATCTGCCAGAAGAAGAGATCGTTGCACCAGAATTGGAGCTTTATGCACCAAAAGAAGGTGACCCAGCAGATTATGTTGCAATCAAACTTGCTAACGGGAAACGAATTACGATCACGAATTCTTGTGCAGCGAATGTCTTAGGATATGTCACAAAGGATGATTTTTCCTATGGCAATGCCCATTCGGCCAGAAAAGCCATGCAGCCTTTAGCGAAGTACTTAGAAACGACGGTGGAGGATGTCGCACAGCAAATATTGGATCAAGCAGTCCAAAAAATAGCACCTGTGATTCAATCTTTTGCCCGCAAGTATCAATTAGAGCCTAACCAAATGACTTTAGTAGGTGTAGGAGGAGGCGTCTCTTCACTGATCAAACATGCAGCGAAACAATTGTCGTTGAATTATAAAATACCTGAAAATGCTGAAGTGATTTCATCGATCGGTGTGGCGTTATCCGTCGTTCAAGACGTGGTGGAACGAATTGTCCCGAATCCAACAAAAGCGGATATTGCAGCAATCAAGCAAGAAGCAGCTACTTTGGCGATCGAGAGTGGGGCAACGCCTGATAGTATTGAAGTCTATATTGAAATCGATCCTCAGACGCAAAAAATTACTGCGCGAGCCTCCGGTACCACAGCTGCTCAAGCCGCTGAGCGTCAAAACCAAATTAACCGTGAAGAAGCGCAAGACATTGCCTATGCTGAGCTGCAAGTTGCTAAAGAAAACGTGGTTTCTTGTGCTACAAGTGAACATTTTTATGTTTATGGCGCAGCGACAAAAAAAGGCGATCGTGTTTGTGTCATTGATCATCGAGGCTTTATTCGCGTGCAAAGAGACCATGCAGATGTCGTGAAAACGACGATCCAAAGTTATAGTGAACAAATCGCTCGTCTTTGGGAAAGTATGGCGAACTACCAAAGTGATCTAGTCATCCGGCCAGATTTTTATATTTGTGCTGGACCGCGTCTCTTTGATTTTAGTTCGACAGATTATATCCAATTGATGATGTTGATCGATATTGAATTAAGTCAGCTGATTGGTACAGAAGAGATTATTATTATTGCTGCGAACCGCTTGCAGTAGGCCAAGGAAGGAATGAGATCCGTGAAAGTAGAAGAATTTTGCCAACATTTTTTACACCTATGGTCTCAAGCAACCAATCCTCACCTGCAGCTGTTCAAACAAGACCCCCTTCACGCCAAAGTTGATCCTGCGCAGGCAGAGTCCTTTATTGAAACTGCTGAAAGCATAGGTAAGCAAGAAGCCCGCTGGTATCGAGAGCATCCTCAAGAATTGCAAGGAATCATTGATTCATTAAAGATCAATGAACTGCCTGAAGCGCAAGCGCAACAGGAGCGCTATACCTTTGCTGTCTATAAAAAAACAGATCATATTATGATTGATCGCAATTTCTTGGCGCAAGCGCAGCATTTTATCGAAGCACAGCAATTAAGCCGATTACTTCCTGCGACGACACTTACGGAATTGGTTTTCATGCATGAAGTGTTTCATGTATTGGAATATCGTAAAAATCTCTGGACCATTCAAAGACA
The DNA here is from genome assembly GCF_044746145.1 of Enterococcus sp. NPDC086594. Classification (NCBI taxonomy): domain Bacteria; kingdom Bacillati; phylum Bacillota; class Bacilli; order Lactobacillales; family Enterococcaceae; genus Enterococcus; species Enterococcus sp. NPDC086594. Next base: position 600,559 of record NZ_JBIVBP010000001.1, on the reverse strand, counting down.
ACTGCACTATCAGATAGGTTTTTTGAAAAAACAGGCACGTCTCTATTCCTTGAGTGAGATCGCTGCTGCATCTTTTGTACAGACGTTTTATCAGCTGGAAAATTCCCCTACATTGCTTGCTAGCTGCATAATCTATTGTAAAAATCCTGAGCTCGCTCAAGCGCTCGTTATGACTGCGTTAAAGGAACAAACCATTCACAGAAGCTATTGATCAATGGAAAAAAAGAATTAGTTTCTCTGCTCATATCAAGGTATATTGTTAGTGAAGAATATAACAATATTAGAGGTGGTATAAATGATGGAGCAATCTTGGTTGAATCTTAAGAATGAAGTCGTAGTTATTACTGGCGCTTTAGGTGGTATGGGGAAAAAAATCGCACAGGACTTTGCTGATCAAGGCGCACAACTTGCATTAGTTGATTTGCATGAGGAAAACCTTGCCAACTATGCTGTACAGCTAGCAGATCAATTCGGTGTGAAAGTAAACAGTTATGTCTGCAATTCGACGATCGAAGAGCAGGTAGATGCATTGGCAGAAAAGGTCAAAGAAGATTTTGGCCGCATTGATGTTTTGGTAAACACAGCGGCTATTTTGAAATTTTCATTGCTTGAAGATCTACCATTTGAAGAATGGAAACAAGTGATCGACGTCAACTTAAACGGCTACTTCTTGGTTTCTCAAAGAATCGGGCGAGTGATGATCGCACAAAAATCAGGGCGGATGGTGCATGTCTCAACGATCGCCTCAATCAGCCCTGAAACATATTCTGGTGCGTATAGCCCAAGTAAGGCTGGAGTTAATATGATGTCGAAACAAATGGCTGCAGAGTGGGGGCAGTACGGCCTTCGCAGCAATTGTGTCTTGCCATGCTTTGTGAAGACACCTTTATCCGCAAGCTTTTATGCAGACCCAGAAGTTGAAGAGGGGCGGAAACGTTTAACTGCCAATAAGCGAATCGGCGATGTGCAAGACATTGCTAATGCAGTCCTTTACTTAGCCAGCGAACGTTCCGATTATACGAACGGGCACGAATTACGTGTTGAAGGCGGTTTTGGGATCATGATGGGGGATCAAGTACCAAAACCTGGTGGGCGTAAACAGTATGCCATCAATTCTCGGCCGGAAAACCAAAAATAAATGGGGAAATGAAGTAAGTAATAACTGAACAGGGGAGACACTCATCTTTTCGACTTGTCCGAAAAAGATGGGTGTATTTCGTGATGCCTTAATACATGCGGTCTGACGAAGCAAGCTATTTGAAAGGAACTGATTTTTATGAAAAAAGAATTATTTGAACCGATCAAACTATCTTCTAGCGTTGAACTTAAAAATCGACTCGTTATGGCACCTATGACAACTCAATCTGCTTTTTACGATGGTGAAATAACGGAAGAGATCATTGAATACTATCGCTGTCGTGCCGGTGCAGCTGCGGCAGTGATCGTAGAAAGCTGCTTTATCGAAGAACATGGGCGTGGGTTTCCGGGAGCACTCGGGGTAGATACAGACAAGAAAATTGCTGGGCTCACTAGATTAGCAAAAGCCATCAAAGAAAAAGGCTCGAAAGCGATCCTGCAAATTTATCATGCTGGACGAATGGCATGGCCTGAGTACAATGGTGGAGTACAACCGATTTGCGCAAGTCCCGTCGCAGCGTTACGACCAAACGCACCTGTTCCGAAAGAAATGAGTAATGATGAGATCCTAACGATGATTCAACGATTTGGAGACGCGACTAGGCGTGCGATCAAAGCTGGTTACGATGGTGTGGAGATACATGGTGCGAATACCTTTTTGATCCAACAATTTTTCTCGCCCCATTCAAATCACAGAAACGACCATTGGGGAGGCAGTCTGGAAAAAAGAGCGCACTTTCCATTAGCCGTATTAAAAGAAGTACAGCGGGTCCGTCAAGAAGAATCGGTTGAAGACTTTGTTATCGGTTATCGTTTTTCGCCAGAAGAAATGGAAAAGCCTGGTATTTGTTTTGAAGAAACGATGTACTTGTTGAATCAACTAGCGAAAAGCAAGCCAGAGTACCTTCATTTTTCAATGGGAACCTATCATCGAAGTTCTATTATTGATAACGAGAGCAGCGAGCCATTGATTGTGAAGTTTTTAACAATGCGTTCGCCTGAACTTTCGACTATTCCGATTATAGGAGTGGGCTCTATCTTGCAACGAGAAGACGCAGAAGCAGCACTGAAAATTGGCTACGATTTGCTTGCCATCGGGAAAGGATTTTTAGTCGAACCTAATTGGGTTCAGATGATCGCCGAGAAGAAAGTTGTTCGTCATTTTGCTCTTAGTCATGCGCAAAGTGAGTTGAAAATCCCAACACCATTGTGGCAGTTTATGGAAGATATGGTCATTGATCCAGAAGAGGAGAAACAAAAGCATGAACGCTTGAAAGAACTCCAAAAGCGGAAAGTCGCTTACCAACCAGGGACATATCTTGTACAAGCCCAAGGACACAATAGTCCGATTGAAATGCAAGTGACTTTTTCAAAGGAAACGATTGAAAAGATTACGATTGATAAAGGCAATGAATCTGAAGGTTTATCTGATTTAGTCTTTACGAGAATTCCGGCACAGATCATTGAAGGACAAACGCTGAATGTCGATGCTGTTTCTGGTGCTTCTGCTTCCAGTCAAGGGGTGATCGCAGGGGTGGAAGAAGCGGTAAAACTTGCAGGCGCCGATGTAGAGGTCCTCAAAGCACGGCCAAAGCCAGTCGTGGCTTGGTCAGAAGAAGTGGTTGAAGAAGCAGTTGATGTAGTGATCATTGGCTCAGGCGCTGCTGGGCTTGCTGCTGCATTGCGAGCGGATCAGTTAGAACGAAAGGTCATCTTACTGGAAAAATTAAGTTTTGTGGGCGGAGCGATCTCTATTAGTGGTGGAAACCAAATCGTGACTGGTTCGAAACTACAACAGATTGCTGGTGTAAAAGATGATACACCGACAGCAATGGTGGCTGATTTTCTGGAAAACGGGAATGGGCTGAACGATCGAAACCTTTTGACCCTTTTCGCTGAGAACGTAGGAGAAACCACAGATTGGGTCCATGAATACTTAGGTGTAGCCTACGATATGGAGCAAGGGCTGCACGTCCTACCAGAATATCAAAAAAATCGCGAACTTGCTTATCAAGGGGGCGGCGCTGGATTTGCCCAAACCGTCCGTAAAACACTACAGAATAGTGCGGTTCAGGTCTTGCTCCAAACGAAAGCCCAACAGCTACTAGTAGATGATCAAAATAATGTCATAGGCGTTAAAGCCGTCGAAGAATCAGGGAAAACTCATATGATCTATGCCTCAACAGTCATTATGACAACCGGTGGCTATGGGAATAATGCCTCCTTACTCAAGGAAAGATTCAAGCAAATTTTGTATTATGGACCAAAATCTGCCACCGGCGATGGTCTGTTGATGGCAACCATCCCTGCTTTAAAGGCACAAACGCGAGCGATGGATCAAGGAAAAATCTATCCCAATGGATTGGAAATTTCTCAAGGGGTGGCGAAATCAACGATTGGTGGCAATCTGATCGTGTTGAAAGAAAACGGTATTCTAGTGAATCAATTTGGAAAGCGGGTAGTAAATGAGCGAGCTAGCAATAAGCTAGTATTAGAAGCATTATTAAGACAACGCTCGCCAATGCTTTATTTATTGCTAGACGGCAAACACTTTGAGCATTTCAGCCAAGGCGTAGCAGAAGGCGGAATCACCAGTGAAGAGCTGGCTTGTTGGATTGCGCAAGAAGGAAAGGCCACACCTCGTATTCTTAAAGCTGCCACGTTAGAACAGTTAGCCATCAAAGCGCAGATGCCTGTAGAACAACTGATCGAAACAGTGGATAATTTTAACTACTGGGTAGCGCAAGGAAGCGACGAAGAGTTTCACCGTGCACCTGAATACTTGCAAGAACCGATTGGTGCAGGTCCCTATTATCTTATCGAACAAAAGCCTCGGTTTGCGACTACGCTAGGTGGGTTAGCGGTCAATCGTTCGTTGCAAGTTTTGAATCAGCAAAACCAGCCCATTAAAGGGCTCTATGTTGCAGGTGAAGTTGTGGGAGGCGTCATGGGGTCAGACTCTCCATCAGGTGCCAATAATGCCTGGGCATTGACTTCTGGGAAATTAGCAGCAGAAGCTGTTTGGGAAATGACGAAAAGACCGAAAAAAGCGTAGAATCCGCTTTTTCGCTTTATTGCTAAATTGAGAAACCAGCGTCGATGACGGATCAGCTAGGAGAATCCTTCTATAATTCTCTTTCAGAAATTTGGCTAGAATCAGAGCGATTTAGATCGTTTCTCTAGATAATCAAATCAGCAAAAAAACCAGAACGATCCTTTCGGAGGTCCTGGTTTTTTCGTGTGATTTTCACAAACGTGTCCTATACGACTGATTGGTCTTCTGTATCCATTGTCTATCTACTTTGCAAAAAAACATAAGTGGTACATCGTTCTACCTCGGACTTGGAAGAGTGATCGGCGAACGCACGGGCATCTACAAAGGTTGGTGCGAAGATGGGGACGGTATCACCGACATCAAAGGTGCATATATTGCTTTCGCTAGACTTGATAAAGAGCAAAAGAACAGCGATTTGTTTCAAGGTGGACATAAATTGTGTGTGTCCGATAGCTTCTAAATCGGGTGTAATGACTAAAACAGCCTCGTTTGTTTCGGTAGGTTCGTAGCCATCTCCCCGTGTTTTTGACAACTTAAAGTGTATTTGAATAGAAGAAAACGTAAGAAATGGCAATCAAGCAAACCAACAATAAACCAGAGAGTGACAGAAAAAGCAGCATGATTCGTTTCTTCTTCAATCCAAGTACAAGTATCACTACATTCAATAGAAAGAAAACAAGTAAAATCGCTAAATATTCCATAACTGGTCCTCTTTTACGTTTTTATTTATCTTACCAGAGATTGCCGGCTTTTCCTAGCAGAAATTGGCTGAAAATGGCTTATTCAAGCGTCTTTCAAAATACTGTAAGTTAAATGAATTAAGGAAAATCAGGAGAACTTTTATGGCTCTGAGACGGTTGCGGCTTGTTTTTGCCAAGCGTCATATTTTAGCAATAAGTACTCGATCACAAAGAAAAGTGTTGCGGTCGTTTCAAAGGGAGCGATCGCATTTTCGGTTGGTTGGATCTCTGGATTTAAAAAGAAAATCGTTTCAGAACAAAGTTTAGAAACCGTTGAGTTTCTCAGCTTCGTGATCCCTATAGTGTTGATATTCCGCTGTTTCAGTTGCTTTGCTAGTTTGACAACGGTGGGTGACTCACCATTTAAAGTAATCAAAATCACTAAATCATCTGGCTCGATGATACGATAAAATTGTTCATTGACTGAGATCGCACCAAAATCGTAAACAAGTAGTCCATTAGGCAAAAATAAGAGTTTCATATAATTGGAAACAAGGTTTTGAATGTCCCCTGAACCATAGACAAAGATTCGTTTGGCATGAGCCATCATCTTACACAATGCTGTAAAATCTTTCTTTTTTAAATTTTCAATCGTTTGAATATGATTGTCGAGAATTTCTCCTTCAATCTCAGAGAGTAGGGCATTTTCTTGTTGTACCTCGTTCTTTAAATGGTATTTGAATTCTGAAAAGCCATCAAAGCCGATTTTTTGACAAAAGCGCATGATCGTCGTCCTAGAAACGATGCACTCCTTGGCTAAATCATTGATGGACATCGCCAAGCAGTGCTTTTTGTGAGTTGTGATGTAGGACCAGATCAAAAAGTCATTCTCGGTTAATCTTGACTGGTAGGTAGTGATACGGTCTTGCAGCATAGGCTATCTCCTCATTTTATCTCTCAATTGATTCTGTGTGACAATTCACATTTTATGTGAAAAAAACCTTTCAAATGTGAGAAACTTTTAAACAACGGAAAAGGGTTTCATAGCATCATTTTAATAGTAAAATGAGAATCAGTAAAGCGCTTAACTAAAAAACGTGAAGGACGAAAAACTATGATGAAAAAAATACAAAGGTTCGGCGGAGCGATGCTGGCACCGGTCATGCTGTTTTCCTTTTTTGGGATCGTTATCGGCTTTTCTCTGCTGTTTTCGAATCAAACGATCATGGGGGACATCGCAGCACCGGATACCCTCTGGTTCAAATTTTGGAATGTGATTGCAGCAGGAGGCTGGACACCCTTCTTCCAATTGCCACTTTTATTTGTAGTAGGGCTGCCGATCAGTCTAGCTAAAAAATACGCCGCCCGCGCTACGATGGAAGCACTCGTTACTTATATCGCTTTTAATTATTTTGTAAATGCAATTTTAACTTTGTGGCCAGAATCATTTGCGGTGGATTTAGCTCAAGGGGCAACTGCTGGTTCTGGGTTGACATCGATTGCGGGAATCATCACCTTAGATACCGGCATGATGGGCGGCTTGCTGATTTCGGGAATCGTTGTCTATCTCCACAATCGCTTTTATGAAAAAGAATTGCCAGAAATGCTGTCGAATTTCAGTGGCTCAGTCTTTGTAACCATGATTTCCTTTTTTGCCATGGTTCCTTTGGCAGTACTCATGTGTTTTGTCTGGCCAGTTATCCAAGAGGGAATGAGAAGTATGCAAGGCTTTTTCATTGAATCAGGAAACTTCGGTGTCTTTATTTATCAGTTCTTGCAAAAAATACTGATTCCAACAGGCTTGCATCACTTTGTTTATGCCCCGTTTGCCTATGACAGTGCGGTTGTCGAAGGGGGAATGGCCGTTTATTGGGCCTCCCACATTGGCGAGTTCCAAACTACTGCATTTTCGCTGAAAGAACTCTATCCGTTTGGTGGTTTCTCACTATCAGGAATGTCGAAAGTCTTTGGAACGGCAGGTCTGAGTTTAGCGATGATCCAAGCGGCTCGGCCTGATAAAAAGAAAAAAGTGATCGCATTGATTGCACCGGCAGCATTGACGGCTATTTTGACCGGAATCACTGAACCAATCGAGTTTACTTTCTTGTTTGTTGCACCAGCATTATGGTTCGTTCATGCTTTACTGGATGCTTCGATCGCCACAATCTCCTATGCTTTCGGGGTAGTCGGGGACTTTGGCGGCGGATTGATCAACTGGTTAGGTCTAAATTGGCTGCCCTTGTGGAAATTTCACAGTTCAACTTATATTACCCAAATCATTATCGGGCTGATTTTTACCGCTATCTGGTATTTTGTGTTCTCCTTTATGATCAAGAAGTTCAACTTAAAAACGCCTGGACGTGAGGATGATACTGCAGCAATGCAGTTGTATACAAAAGCAGATTATGACAACAAAAAGCAAGATGAAAAATTACCAAAACATGTGCGGCAAGCACAGGCCTATATGCACTTGGTAGGTGGGAAAGACAATGTCATTGATGTAACGAATTGTGCGACACGGCTGCGTTTGACTGTTAAGGATGCCGACAAAGTTGCAGATAGTACGCAGTTTCAAGAAGCAGGTGCCTCAGGATTGGTCAACCCTGGAAATGGCGGCATTCAAATCATTGTAGGATTAACGGTACCAACGGTTAGAGAATCATTCGAAGAACTAATGGCCGAATAAAACAGAATCACAAGGAGGAACAAGTACCATGAGTAAGAAAAAAAGTTCAATTTTAATTGCAGGTGGCGGAAGTACCTATACACCATCGCTAGTTATGATGTTATTAGAAAGTCAAGAGCGCTTTCCAGTTAGAAAAATCAAATTTTATGACAACGATGAAAAGCGACAAGAAACCGTAGCAAAAGCTTGTTCGATCATTATTGCTGAGCGAGCGCCAGAAGTACAGTTCGAATATTCAACCGATCCAAAGGAAGCTTTTACGGATGTCGATATCGTAATGGCACAGCTTCGTGTCGGAAAATATGCTATGCGGGAACAAGATGAGAAAATTCCTTTCAGGCATAATGTTGTCGGACAAGAGACCTGCGGACCTGGTGGTTTAGCTTATGGCCTGCGCTCGATTGGACCGATCTTAGAACTAGTCGACTACATGGAAAAATACTCGCCAGATGCCTGGCTTTTGAACTATTCCAACCCAGCAGCAGTCGTTGCCGAAGCGACCAGAAGATTCCGACCAAATTCAAGAATCATCAATATTTGTGATATGCCAGTTTGTTTGGAAGATATCATGGCGCGAGTGATTGGGTTGAAGGATCGGAAAGAATTTGAGACGAGCTATTTCGGCTTGAATCATTTTGGCTGGTGGACCAGCATCAAAGACCATGACGGCAATGACTTGATGCCACAAATCAGTGCGCATGTTCAAAAGTACGGCTACACCGAACAAACACAAAAAGGCCAGCATAAAGAAAGCAGTTGGCTGGAAACGATGTGGGCGGCTAAAGATCTGCACGAAATTGAACCAGAATTTTTATCGAATACCTATCTGAAATATTATTTGATGGCTGATGAAACGGTGGCTCATGCGGACAAAGAGTATACCCGTGCCAATGAGATCATTGACGGACGAGAGAAGTATGTGTTTGATGAATGCCGACGAATCGTTGCAAACAACACAGCAGTTGATACAACATTTGCTTCAAACGAACATGCGTCCTTTATTACAGACCTTGCTTGCGCACTAACCTTTAATACGAAAGAACGCATGATTCTTATTGTTGAAAACAACGGCGCAATTGCCAACTTTACCCATGATGCAATGGTGGAACTGCCTTGTCTAGTTGGAAAAGATGGCTACGAAGTCTTGTCGATCGGTGATATTCCAACATTCCAAAAGGGATTGATGGAGCAGCAGATCGCATCTGAAAAATTGGCAGTTGATGCTTGGGAACAAGAGTCTTACCAAAAATTGTGGCAATCCTTTACTATGAATAAAACTGTACCAAGTGCGAAAGTCGCCAAAGAAATATTAGATGAAATGATTGTGGCGAACGAACCATATTGGCCAGAACTTAAATAGGTTCAGCAGGTAAAAAGGAAAGGGATCGGCTGAAGGAATTTCCTTCAGCCGATCATAAACAAAGAATGGAAATCAAACACAAATTTCAAGTAATCTATTTTGTTCAATATGCAACGATGGCGATTTTGATGACACAAATCGTTCCTTTTTTAACTGAGCAAGGCTATGATGCGCTTGAAAGAGGCTGGTTTTTAGCCTCCTACAGCATCACGACAATTCTTTTTCAGTTAGTGATCGGCTATTATTCGGACAAGAGCAAACGATTAAAACGTATTTCGATGCTTCTGATGATCTTTCTGGTTTTCTTCTCCATTAGTTTTTATTGGTTAGGAAAAGACCACTGGCTGATCCATCTTCTGGTATTGGCTATTGCGGGTGGATTAGCCAATACAACAGCAACGGTGCTCGATAACTGGGTATTATCGGAGTCCAGTACTTCAAAAAGAATTGCTTCAATCAAAGCAAACGGCTCTTTAGGGTGGAGTATGATGAGTGTCTGCGTGCCATTCTTTTTATTTTCCAATAATTATCGCTGGTTTAGTTTGCCGCTGCTCCTCTTTTTGCTTATCAATTATACATTTTCACGAACGATCCCAGAGAAAAACGCCTTACCGCAAAAGCAAGGAACAGCAACAAACAGCGGTGTCTCGCTGGCAGACATTCTTCTGTTATGCAAAGACCGACGCTTTTTGGTTTATACGGGACTGTTCTTTCTCTTGTACTTGACAATCGTTGCGAACAATACGGTCGTTATCGACAAGCTGATTACAATGGAAAGAGGCAGTGAATTTGTTGGTCTGAAATGGTCGATCCAATCCTTTTGTGAAATTCCAGCGTACCTTTTGCTGAATCGCATGATTGCTAAATGGAAAAATGAGCGCTTGATTTTGATTGCAGGCATATTTTTAACCTTACAATTTTTTGTCTATTGGCTTGCTAGTAGCCCATTCTTACTTTTGGCAGCCAGTTTTCTGCAGTTTTTCACTGTACCGGCATTTACCATCGGCAGTCGAATGATTATCAGTGCTATTACACCGCCAGCTGTTTTTTCTTCTGGACAACTGATATCGATCAGTGTGTACATTGGTGCGGCATCGTTTCTTTCGCCATTAGCTGGCGGCTTTCTTTCGCAGGTGCTGTCCCTCGATACTGCCATCTTTATCTTTGGTTTATTGCCCTTCGTAGCTTTTCTTATCTATTCTAGCTGTCAGAGAACACTGTCGGCAATCTAAGGAGGAATTACGGATGCTTTTTAAAAGAAAAATAGAAATCTGTGCACCGGTAACAGGCCGACTGCTACCGATCGAAGAAGTACCAGATGAGGTATTTTCGTCTAAAATGATGGGAAATGGATTTGCCGTTTCTCATCATCACGGAAAAATCTATGCACCAGCAGCCGGGACGGTTCGAACGATTTTTCCAACACAGCATGCCTTAGCCGTTGAGTTGGTGGATGGCCGTTCCCTTTTGATCCATATGGGAATTGAAACAGTGGCGTTAGCAGGGGAGCCCTTCACGATCGCGGTCCAAGAAAACCAGTCAGTCACGACAGGTGAGTTGCTGGCAGAAATGGATGTAGCAGCAGTTGAGGAAATGGGCAAAGAGACCATGGTGATCGTTGTCTTCATGGAGGAACAAGGCGGGAAGTGCCTGCGAACAGACGGCGATATTCAGCAAGGAGAGGCTGTTTTTCACTTGAAATAACCGAATAAAAAAGGAGCGCATTCTCTTAGTTTCAAAGAGAGGCGCTCCTTTTTATTTACGAACCCGTAGAAATATAGTTCTTCAAACCTACTCGCCAAAAGAAGAAGGCGGGAAAGGCAAAGAGCAGACAAACCAACGGCGATAAGATCCACCAAGGATTAGTTACGCGACCAATGACATACAGAAACGGATAATACTGAAACCAAGCCATCGGCACGACGTAGGTCAATAAACGCAAGACGTGTTTTCCGTAGATACTGAAGGGGTAGCGGCCGAATTCGCGGGCACCATCGGTAAAAATATTCATAAATTCAAGTCCTTGGATCGTAAAGAAGGAAATGGCGGCATACACTAAGAACAATAGGGCGAAAAAGAGGGCGCCACAGACGATCATCAGAAAAAGAGTCAGGACATTTCCAAAATGCCAAGCAATTCCACTATTAGGAATCGCATAAGCAAACAACAGCAAGGCTTGAATAAAACGGCCGAGACGCGAGAATTCCATTTTGGAAGCTAAGACTTGAAAAATCAAGGAGCGAGGACGCACGAGTGCCCGATCGAACTCGCCATTACTGATCATTTGTGGAAAAAGATCGAACCCGCGAAAGAAGCATTCCGCAATCGAAAAGGCAAACAAAACCGTCGCAAAGGAAAGCAAGACTTCTTCAAAGGTGAAGCCATCCACTTGATGAAACCGGGTAAACATAAACCAAATGCCTAAAAAAGCAGTAAAGGAACCTAGAAATTGTCCCAAAGCAGTTAACACAAAGGAAACTTTATATTGCATCTGACTTTTGAGATGAATACAAAAATAATGCCAATAAACCATATTCCTTAACCTCCTTGCACAACGACACGCTTGAGTGCCTGCTGCAGCCAAATTTTTCCGATCACGATCAAAAGTACGAGCCAAAACGCTTGTAAGAGCAATGCAGAAACAAGCGCAAAGCCAGTCAGATCCCCGTTGTAAATTCGCAGCGGGACGTTTTGCATGGAAGCAAAAGGCAATAGTTCCACGAATTGGCGAAAAGGCTGTGGAAAGAAAGGCAGAGGAATGACCCCGCCAGCTAAAAATTCACCGATGGAGCTGATGACGATCCGCACCCCGATGGAGGATAATGTGTAAAAAGTCGAGATATAGACCAGCTGCGACATAGCGATCACTACACCTAAACTCAGCGCCATAGACAAAAGAAACAAGAACAGGGCAACGATGTTTGCTGGCAGAATCAAGCGATAAGGTGCTGGCAGTAAAAAGGCAATCACAAAAATCGGTCCGCAACGCAAGACGGCTTTTGCTAAGCGATTGGCAGCCGATTGGCAAAACCAGCGATTGTATAGATCCATCGGCCGCACAAGTTCGTAGGCGATCGTCCCTGTGGTGATGGTATTGAAAATTTCTGCCTCAAAGAACCACAACATAAATAAAGACAAGAAGGCTTGCTGGAGCCAAACATAGGAGACGGTTTGTTGAAAGGTCATGGGAAAGGCACTAGGATCTGCTTGGTAAAAGGCGTGGAATGCCAGAATTTCCATCAAGCCCCAAGCTAGTTGCGTAGCCATCCCGGCAATTGCCGCCGAGCGGTATTGCAAGGTATTGATAAAGCGAATGCGGAAAAATGCCTGATACTTCCTCATATTTGATACTCCTGATACAGCTTAGCGACCATTTCTTCGGCGGTGATACTGGCAACGGCCAAATCGGTGATCTCGACTTGATTGCTGAGCAGACTGAGCAGCTGAGCGACCGACACTTCTTTGGGATCAAGTTTCAGAACAAGGCGACCAACGTCTTTTTGAAGCAGCTGGACGTTTTCTGGCAGATGAGGTTCATTCCCTTGATAGTCGATCTCCAGCGTTTTGACATCAGAAAAACGATGCTTTAGTTCATCGAGGCGACCATCCAGCAAAATTTGCCCTTTGCCGATCAACAGAATTCGCTGTGTCAGCGCCTCGATATCTTGCATATCGTGGGTCGTCAGGATGACTGTGGTGCCTTTTTCTTGGTTTCTTTTTTTAATAAACTGACGCACGGCAATCTTTGATACAGCATCTAAACCGATGGTGGGTTCATCAAGAAATAAGATTTTGGGGTCATGGAGTAAGGAGGCGGCGATCTCACAGCGCATACGCTGACCGAGACTCAAGGACCGAGCAGGGGTTTTTAAGATCTCACCTAAATCTAGTAAGGTGACTAATTCTTCTAGGTTGCGCTGATAACTAGCAGCGTCGACTTTGTAGATATCACGGATCAAATCAAAGCTGTCATTGACGGGGACATCCCACCAGAGTTGACTGCGCTGCCCGAAGACGACGCCGATGTCTTTGACATGTTGAATACGTTCTTGCCAAGGCGTACGACCATTGATGTGACAAATGCCTTGATCAGGGGTCAAAATCCCGCACATGATTTTTATGGTGGTACTTTTTCCAGCACCATTAGGCCCGATGTAGCCAACCATTTCGCCTTCATTGATGGTAAAGCTGATGTCTTGCAACGCATGGACGGTGGTGGTTTCACGAGAAAGAAATGCTTTGGCTGCTTGGCGAAAGCCGCTTTTTCGCTTGGACACTTGGAAGGTCTTGCTGAGGTGTTCTACTTGGATCATTTGGATTCACTCACTTTCTTTTGACAAACGCGACAAAAAGAGCATTCGAAATCGAATACTCGCAACGAGTTGGTCCAAACGAACATGGTTGGGGCAGCGGTTCGTCAGCCAAACAAAAGTAGGAACAGTGTAGCATAAGAGAGCGCTTTTTTCAAACACTACTTATATTTTTTTGAGGGCAGCGAAAGAAAAAACGTGGTTTGTTGGATAAAATACGCAAAATAACTGTTTTTATTTTTTATTTGTTGTAAATACTGAGGAAACTCAGTATCATTAGAAACAAGCCGATAGCGGCTAAGCAGTTTCTGGATATATGGGGAACCAAGTGATGGACTGTGTCATGATTTGTCGTAACCCAATCCTGCAAAATGCAATGAGCAAACAATGGAGGAGAGCATGAAAGCAGTAAAGAACTTATTTATTTTGATTGGCTTATTCTTACTAAGTCAAGTAGGGATGACCGTATTCAGTGTGGTAAAAATCTATTATTTGGAAGCAGGAGAGCCGAGGATTCCTGCGATGATGAGCTACGGGTTGATTGCCTTGCTTTTGGCAAACATTGGCCTACTGATGTATTTGGCTCGGAAGCTAGGACTTGCCACCTTTGACTTTGGGTGGTCAACGAAGCGCAACTGGCTATGGATCATCGGTGGTTTTGTTTTAGGTCGAGTCGTTGCTGTTGGTGGTACCATGTATCTGCAGCATATATCCGATCAAGAGGCGACCGCGAATGATGCATTGTTAGGGGAACTGTTTACAGGCGAAAATCCGCTTTTGATCTTCCTATTGATCGCTGTGGCGGCGCCAATCATGGAAGAAATCGTTTTCCGTGGTGGGTTTATCGGCCTTTTATTCAAGAAATACCCGATAGTCGGGATCATTTCAAGTGTAGCCGTTTTTAGTATCATCCATTCCGTCACCAATCTGGTCGAGTTTTTGATCTACGGTGCTATGGGGCTGATCATGGCGTTGATTTATGTAAAAACCAAGCGCTTAGAAACAGCCATCGCCATGCATTTTCTCAATAATGCCTTGGCGGCGATCGCAATGATCTTGTTAGGTTAAGAAGTCAGCAAAAAACCACCGATCAAAACGATTCGGTGGTTTTTGTTTACTCTGGCAGTTGTCCTTGTTCAAAGGGTAATTGTTCCAGTTCTTCTGCAGTAAAGAGGAGATCGCCTTCGTCTTCGATAGAAAATGCGTCACCTGCTGCAGATTTTTGATAGGCGCGCGCTTTATTCATATTACGAAGATAAAGATCCTTGTTTGCATTTAATTCTGGTGCAGCTAAATTGTCTTCGCGATTGCTGCGAATGACGATTTTGCTTGTTTGCGTGCCAAAATGAAAACCGTGATAACCCGAAACCATTAATTGGCTGGCATTTTCGCTGCTGTATTCTTTATAACCCGACAGACGGCCCGTTTTTACCATTGGCCGATCGATCGTATAAGTGATCAAGTATTCCGTATCTTCAGGCAGCTGAATCACTTGTCCGGTTTCCTGATTTGTTATCTCAGTGGCAGGCAAGTGGTACTTTTTAATAGAAGTGATCGTTAGGTCTTCTTTTGTGAAAAAGACTGGATCGATCCAAAATCCTGCCAGCAAAATCGTACTTAAGCTAATACTGAGAACAGTCAAAAGGGCGATCAATACGAGGCCAATTCGTTTTCGGTGGGTGGTCAGATTGAGTTCTTGGACCATCTGTTTGTCTTCTTTTAATAAATAGTCCAAGGTCAATTCAAAATAGTTGCTCAGTTTGACTACTTGGTCTAGATCAGGATAGCTCTTGCCGTTTTCCCATTTTGAAATCAGTTGCCGAGTGACAAAAAATTCCTGCGCCAATTGTTCTTGCGTGAGATTTCGTTTGGTGCGTTCTTCTTTAATAATTTTCCCAATATCCATGTGTCTGTTTTGCCTCCATCATTCTTCTTATATATTATAGCAAACTCTTTTCTATGCGAACGAGGATCTATGAAATTAACGATGCAACAAAGGGTAACATCCTTTATTTATCAATGTTTCTACTTGTTGCACTGTCTTTCTATTCTGGAAGCTTTCAGTGCTGGTCAGAAAAAGAAAGGGCCAGTAGAGTGAAGTATGTTTGATCAAATTTGACGGAGAAAGGAGAAACGATCGAATGAAGACAAAACACCTTATGGTTCCAATTGGCTATACCCAATTCTTCGCTTCCTTACTGGTGATTCTCGTTCACTGTGGTCGACTGGCAGAAAACAACGAGCTTCATTTTTTGTTAAAGAGTCTCTTATGTCGTTTGGCGGTTCCTTTTTTTCTCCTGCTGAATGGCTATTTTTTTCAAAAGAGCACCTGTTCATGGCAGCAATGGTGCAAACGACAATTCAAGCTTTATTTGCGTTGGTCGATCGTGTATCTTCCCTTAGGTTGGTTTTATTTAGGACAGCAAAATCTTGCCGATCCATTACGGGTCATCGGTTTGGCTGCTGGCTTTTTAACAGTAGGGGTCTGGTACCATCTTTGGTATTTTCCAGCGTTGCTCTTTGGCATGTGGTTAGTAAGGAAAACCCGTTTTCTTGGCTATCGGTGGCAGTTTTTACTGGCGATCAGTTTGTATTTGATTGGCTGTCTTGAAACGTACAGCAGTTATTTAAGTGGACCTTTATTGGTATTTTATCAAAATTATCGGACTCTATTTTTTACAACGAGAAACGGTCTTTTTTATGGGTTTCTTTTTTTGCTGTGCGGGTTTTGTTTAGGTGAACACCAGAAACGTCCTTTTTTCACGAAGCATCTTGGCAGAAAATTCGCGGTCTCTCTTTGCTTATTAGGCATTGAAGGTCGACTCGTGTATCTCAATCAGGGGGACGATAAGAATTTCATGCTGTTCTTTGTGCCGACGACTCTTTTTTTCCTTGCTTGGCTGATCAAGCAGCAACCACAAAAGCGGACTTGGCAAGCAAAACAAGCAGCTGAGGCTAGTCGATTGATCTTTCTGAGTCACCCGCTGTTTCTGGAATCCGGGAAAGTCTTTTTTTTACTAGGAGGGTTTCCGTTGTTCTTTTATACGATAGTTTTAACGGGAGCCTTTCTCGGCTTGAGGAAAGTGGGCAGTCATTTCAAATCCTATGCTGTTGGGTTTGCTAAAAAAACAGTTGATGAAAAGAAAAGCGCCTAAAGCATTGCTGCACCAAGGATAAAACCAAGTTACACTTTTTTTAAATAGCAGCAGAGTTCTAAGTTTTTCTTCATTTCAGACCCTAGACGTAGGCTTTGCAAGAAAACCTATAGTACAATAACAGCAGTAAGAGGGAAAAATCCCTGAAAAAGAGATCAACACTTGGAGGATATAGTGATGAAAAAACAGACTCGAAAACCAGCGATGATTTTAGCGACTCTCTTGGTATCTAGCCAAGTTTTATTAGCAGCACCACAAGTTTTTGCTGACGAAACCAATTCAACGACGAGCAGTTCCACTGCAACAAGCAGTTCTACCGCAACGACAGCCACTACCGACAGTCAAACAAGTACCTCTGACAGCAGTTCAGATCGTTTGCAAGTCAATGCTGTGGCGATCGGAAATGCCTTGACGAAAGCACAAGAAGACTACACACTTGAGCGCTTAGGCATCCAAGGCGAAACACCGATTTATACGACAAACGGTAATGACTTGATGAAATACATTCCCGATGGCGGCTTTACTGCAGATTGGGCGGTCTATAGCTCGGTCAGAATGCAGACTTTAGAAAGCGGGGCAGGAATCACTGTCGATATCGCGACACCAGATAACATTACCCGCATCACTGCAGCCCAGTACCAAAATGCAGCGCTGACGGCAGGGATCACTGATGCGAAGCTAACGGTCGCTTCTGCCGTACCGATCGACGGTTCCGGAGCTTTAGCTGGGGTATACAAAATCGTTGAAGAATCAGGCGGTGTCATCAATCAGAATCGAGTAGCCGTAGCTCAAGATGAGATGGATGTGCTGTCTACGATCACCGAAGAGAATAAAGATAAAGAAGGCTATTCCGATGAAGCTTTGAATGCAGCGCAAGAACAAGCGAAAACCGATTTGGCTGCTCAAACTGCAGATGGTACGGAATTAACCCAAGCAGATATTCAAGAAACAGTAGAAAAAGCCTTGAAGGACAACGGACTTGAAGGAATCGTTACGGAAAATCAAATTTCTGAGTTGACCTCTTTGATGAGCGACATGCGAGACAACAATATCTTCGATGACTTCATCAAAGAATTGGATCTGTCAGAAGCCCGCAAGCAAATCGAAGAAACCTCTAAGGGACTTTGGGAAAATATCAAGAGCTTCTTTAGCGGCATCTGGTCTTCGATCACCGGTGTCTTCGGCAATGACTCAAATGAGTCTAACAATAGCAGCGAATCAACCGTTGATTCTGGGCAATAAGCATTTTACAAAATAACACATTTCGCTTGTATTAAGAAAAAAGAGAAGCGGAGCATCAGACGATAGCGCACGTCTGAGGGCTTTCGATGTCCTCTGCTTTCTTTGCTAAAACAGGAGCAGTCTTTATTAAAAAAGAAGGAGGGCAATCAGATGAATTTTTTAGGCAACGTGATTTGGTTTGTCTTTGGCGGCTTGATCGGTGCGATCTCATGGTTTTTGGCTGGGTGTTTATGGTGTATCACCATCATCGGCATTCCCATTGGTCTGCAATGTTTTAAGTTTGCGACGTTGTCACTCGCACCATTTGGGAAAGACATCGTTTACCGTGGCGGTGGCGTGTCCGTGATTCTAAATATTTTATGGTTGATTTTTTCTGGTATACCACTGGCTTTAGGCCATTTAGCTAGCGCAGTCATTCTAGCCATCACGATCATCGGCATTCCATTTGCGGCGCAATCATTGAAAATGGCGCGCTTAGCGTTGATGCCCTTTGGAGCAGAGATTGTGTCTAGTCGTTATTGATTTACCTAAAAAAGATAGTCTTAAAAAACCACATTACAGAGCGGATAGCTTTGTGATGTGGTTTTTTTGCGAACATTAGCAAGAGTAAGGGACAAGATTTTTGGCAGGCTCAGCGCATTTGAGATTCAGAACTGAAAAAGTTGATAAGAAACCAACGAAGAGTACAGAAAAAACGCACAAGTTTTTTTGCATATCAACTGTGATTCACAAAAGAATTAGCGAAACGCAGAAAAATGTAAGTTTTTTCTTCCCTTCTCAGGGTTCTTTGATTTTTGAAATGGAGCGTCGAATTTTGGCAATCGATTGTTGCGCTTTGTCTCGATTGATAAACATTAAGATGACATAGAGGGAATCCATGATGCTCAGTTGAGCGATTCTGGATGCCAATGCCTCTGAGCGAAACTCAGTTTCTTCGGAAATAGAGATGAAAACCACGTCGCCGAGTTTGGCTAAAGGGGAAGCAGCATGGCTAGTAATGACGATAATTTTGGCACCATTGTTTTTGGCAACTTGAGCTAGTTCAATGGTTTCTCTTGATTTTCCAGTATGAGAGATAAAAATGCCGCAATCATCTGGCGTCAACAATGAAGCCTCCATCAGTTGGATGTGATAATCACTGCTGTGAAAAACAGTGATCGGCGAGCGCAAAAATTTGTGATAGGCATCGGTTGCCACGATCTCTGAACCACCAACGCCGAAGAAAAAAAGTCGTTTAGATTGATTGATCATTGCAGCAGCAAGCTTTAAATCTTCTTCTTTCAAAAGATTTTTGGTATCAGTCAATGTGGTCATATTGGAATCAAATACTTTTTGAGCCATAGTCAATTCATTATCAGACTTCTGGATATTTTCATGGATCGAAATGGCAGAAAAATCATTTTCCTGCATCAGCATTGCCATTTTGAAGTCTTTAAATCCGTTGTAACCGAGTTTTTTTGTGAATTGAAAAAAGGTCGAATCAGCGATGCCTAATTCATTGGATAAATCACTGATTGAACTGTGGCTGACTTTACTAGGATTTTCCAAAATGTAGTCGGCAATCGCTTGTTCTTTGAGACTTAAGTCTTTATAAAGCGTTTTTATTTGCAGGCGAATCGAAACAGTCAAAGACGGTTACCTCCTTTATATGAACATTATTATCTTTGTATTGTTACGTTACCTCTTTTAAAGAAAAAAAGCAAATAAAAATTATTTTTATTTTTTGTGTTTACAAAAAAATATTTTTTTGTATAATGAAAGTATGAAATGGAGGCGCTGTCATGGAGATAGGAATTATCGGACTTGGAAAAATGGGATTGAACTTGGCCCTCAATTTAAAAGATCAAGGTTATCAAGTAAAAGGGCTGGATCTTTCGATACATGCGCAGAAAACAGCGAAAGAAGCTGGAATTACACTCTATCAAACGCTAGCTGATTTGACGAATTCTTTTAGCGGCCGACGGGTTTTATGGTTGATGCTTCCTGCGGGAACTGTGACTGAGGGGATTCTTGAAGAACTATGGCCCCTTGTATCAGCGAAAGACATCGTGATTGAAGGCGGAAATTCTAATTACAAAGATTCGATTCGCCGAGCAGCCTGGTTTAAAGAAAAAGAGGTGCATTACTTTGATTGTGGGACTTCTGGTGGGGTTTCCGGAGCTAGAAAAGATGCATGTTTGATGATTGGCGGGAATGAAATCGCTTTTTCAGAGGTGGAATCTTTGTTTGCAGATGTGGCTGTTTTAGGAGGCTACCTTTATGCAGGGGAATCAGGAAGCGGTCATTTTCTAAAGATGGTCCATAACGGTATCGAATACGGAATGATGCAAGCCATCGGTGAAGGCTTTCAATTGATTGAACAAAGTGCCTATGACTTTGATTTGGCTTCCGTCGCAGAGGTATGGAATCATGGATCGGTTATTCGCAGCTGGCTGATGGAAATCGCAGCGGCCCAATTTAATGAGAGCCCTAAGTTGGAGGAATATCGCGGGGTTGTTGCAGCTTCTGGTGAAGCTAGGTGGACAGTGGAAACGGCTTTGGAGATGAATGTTGCTGTACCGACGATCGCTATGAGTTTGTTTATGAGAAATTTGTCCCAAGAAGAAGACAGTTTCTCAGCAAAAGTCGTCTCTGCGCTAAGGAATGGTTTTGGTGGTCACGAGATTGTTGCAAAAGAGTAAGGAGGAAGAATATGGAACAGTTTAAGATCGCTATAGTGAATTCCAGCAGCTTTGGAAAAATCTTTCCGCAACATATCGAGCGGTTGAAAGCAATCGGAACTGTCAGTCATTTCACGTTCGATAGCGAAATCAATGGGAAAGAATTGGCAGAAAAGCTTAAGGGATATAACATCATTATAGCAAGTGTTACCCCATTTTTTACCAAAGAGTTTTTTGAGTACAAAGATGAATTGCTACTGATCACACGCCACGGGATCGGCTATAACAATATTGATTTAGAAGCAGCGAAGGACCACCAAACGATTGTTTCGATCATTCCAGCTTTGGTCGAGCGTGATGCAGTAGCAGAAAATAATGTGACCAATCTATTGGCGCTTCTGCGCTGTACAGTTGAATCGAATACAAAAGTTCGCGAAGATCAATGGGAAAAACGAGCGAACTTTGTCGGACGCGCACTATTTAACAAGACAGTAGGCGTGATTGGTGTCGGCAATACTGGAAGTTGTGTAGTAGAAATATTGAGAAATGGTTTCCGCTGCGAGGTTTTGGCATACGATCCATACAAGTCAGCTTTGCATATTCAAAGCTATGGTGGAAAAAAAGTCGATCTAGACGAGCTGCTAGCAAAATCAGATATTATTTGTCTATGTGCTAACTTGACGGAGGAAAATTATCATATGATTTCCTTTGAAGAAATTTCAAAAATGAAAGATCAAGTGTATCTCTCCAATAGTGCCCGTGGCGCACTTTTGAATGAAGAGGCAATTGTAAGCGGATTAAAAAGTGGGAAAATCGCTGGTCTTGCCACCGATGTCTTAGAGGAAGAGCCTGGTCATAAAGATCATCCGTATTTAGCTTTTGAAAATGTAGTTATGACACCGCATACATCAGCTTATACTATGGAATGCTTAGAAGAGATGGGAAACAAATGTGTAACGGATATTGAACGAATCGTTAAGGGACTGCTGCCAGACCGTGCTGTTCAAGCGGAAAGTCGGTTTTTGGCTGTATAAAGGAGAGTGAAGCTCGTGCTAACGGATTTAAAAGTAAAGGTTGGACCGCAAGTTTATCGTTACCATGAAGGCGCGATCGACTATGTGCCGGAAGTATTAAAAGAGTACAAAGTAAAACGACTGCTGCTCGTACATGGAACGGTTTCATGGGAAAAAGCGAAACCAAAATTACCCTTTTTAGAAGATGCGCATTTGGAAATTTTTTATCATCGCTACACAGGAGAATGTAGCTATTATGGCGCTGGACTGATTGCTGATCTTGTTGAAGAACTGGCGATCGATTTTATTCTGGGGGTTGGTGGCGGGAAGTTAGCCGACTTAGTGGGATATGCAGCACATGTAGTCAATCGACCCTTTGGACTGATCCCAACATTGGCCAGTAATTGTGCACCATGGACACCCTTGTCTGTCATGTATAAAGAGTCGGGAGAATCTGAAGGGAAGTCGGAACACTATTTAAGACAGGCTGCTTTTTTGATTACCGATCCGACGTTAGTGATCGATGCACCAGTCTCCTACTTTATCGCCGGTTTAGCAGATACGTTGGCAAAGTGGATTGAATCGGAAGCAATCTTAGCCCAACCACATTTGAAAAATGAGCCTTTCTTGCAAATGGCAGGCTATACAGCAAAATTATGCGAAACAGCTATTTTGACACAATCGAAACAAGCGATTGAAGATATGAAGCGGCAGGAAGTGACAGACGCCTTTTGTCACTTGTCGGAGATCGTTATTGCAGTTGCTGGAATGGTAGGCGGGCTAGGCGATAAATATGCCCGCAATGCAGCGGCGCATGCGATGCATGATGCCATCAGTAAATATCTGCCTGAAAGTCATCGTTTTCTTCACGGGGAAAAGGTTGCCTATGGGATGTTTTATCAATTAGCCCTTGAAGAAAAATGGATGGTCATCGATCAGTTGATCCCCTTTTATCAAGAATTGCACTTACCAATGAGTTTACATCAAATGGGTATTTTTCCTGAAGATGCACAAGTCATTGATCAGTTGGTGCAGTTCATAGATTCAAAAGAAAAAGTACACTTGATTCCAGTCTTAATCACCAAAGAACGCTTGAAAGAAGCTGTTCTTGATTTAGAAAACTATTTGAAAGAAGTTTAGGAGGAGGAAAAATGGATACATTAAGTGTTACACAAAGTTTACTGATTGCGCTATGGGTTGCAGCAGTCATGTCTCGTTGGCTCGGCGGAGGCGCCACACTGACTTTACGTTTTTCACCATTGATGACGGGATTAGTTGTCGGACTGGTGATGGGAAATGTGGCTCAAGCCATGATCGTTACTGCCGCTTTACAAATGATTTACATGGGGGTATTTTCTCCTGGCGGATCCATGCCAGCGGAACCTTCAATTGCTGCGGCGATTGCCGTACCGGTAGCTTTGCTAGGAAATCTGCAACCAGAAGCAGCGATTGCTGTTGCCGTACCTGTTGGTTTGCTAGGGAGTTATTTGTATCAGTTCCGTTTCTTTATCAATACCTTCTTAGGAAAATATACGGATAAAGCAGTGGAAGATCTTAATGACAAAGCAATGACTCGTTCAATTATTTTATACCCAACGCTGGCTTCATTTATTTTATTTGTTCCGCTGGTATTTATTGCACTTTATTTAGGAGCTCCACTGATTGCTGATGTCATCAATGCTCTTGAGGGGACAGTCGTTATCCATATTTTAGAAGTAGTCGGCGGCGGATTGGCAGCGATCGGGATTGCAACTACCGTCTATGTGATCGGTCGAAAAGATTATATGGTCTTTTTCTTCTTGGCCTATTTCATGAGTGTAGTTTTCAGTTCGCTAGAAATTACCATGGTCACCTATGCGATTTTTGGTATTTTGATCGCGTTGATTTTTGTTCAGTCACAAAAAGGAAAATTGGCCCCAGCCCCAGAAACGAATACAGCATCACCATCCTTTGATGATGACGATGACTATGATGACGGGTTCTAATCGATAAGGAGGAGCAGTAATGACCGAAATAATTCAAAAAGCGCAAGGCGCACCGGAAGAAATCACGAAGAAAGATGTCACAAAAGCATACCTAAGATGGCATTTCGCCAATGAGATCCCGCATTCGTTTGAACGGTATTTATCACCATCGCTTTTATACGCCATGATGCCGATTTTGCGCAAACTTTACAAAGACGATGAGGCACTGAAAGCTGCCTACAAACGCCAACTGTTGTTTTTCAATACCCAGCTAAGTTGGGGTGGCGGTGTTATTACTGGGCTGATGTCATCAATGGAACAACAGCGGGCCGAGGAAGAGCATGAGAAAAAAGAGATCTTGATGCAGGATGATCTAATGTACAACACGAAAGCTGGTTTGATGGGTGCTTTAGCAGGAATCGGGGATGCCATCGACTCAGGAACCGTTCAATATATCTTTATTGCGATTGCCGTCCCTTGGGCACAGCAAGGAAGTCCGCTAGGTGCGTTGTTTCCGTTCATTTGCTTTGCACTGTATCAAGTTTCTCTAGGAATGTTTTTTGCCCGCCAAGCGTTCTCAATGGGACGCAACGCAACTGGCTTGATGCAGAGTACAGGTGTTCAAACTGCCATTGAAACACTGTCGGTTCTCGGTTTGTTTATGATGGGGGTTCTGGCTGGAAACTATGTCAAAGTCAGTTCTTCGCTGCAGTTTGATATTTCTGGACGAGAATTTATTATCCAAGATATCCTTGATCAGATTGTACCAGGGATCTTGCCGTTAGCAGTTGTAATGGGCGTCTACTGGTTCTATACAAAGAAAGGATTAAAAGTCACGCAAGCATTGCTATGGCTGACTTTGATTCTGATTATTTTATCCGGTGTCGGTATTTTATAAGAAAAGGAAGTGTCAACAATGGGTGTAGTAAATTTAGCACGAGTAGATGAACGATTGATCCATGGGCAGGTCATGATGACCTTGTCGCAAAAAAGCGGAGTCAACTCGATCTTTGTAGTGGATGAGGTAGTAGCTAAGGATAAGTTCATGCGGGAACTATACAAAAATGCCGGTAGCCGAACAGGGCAAAAAACGATCGTCGTTACACCAGAAAAAGCCAAGTTTTACTGGGATGAATACAACTTCAAAGATTACAACTGTATTTTGATCGCTAAAACCGTCAGCGTGATGTACGACTTAGTCAAACACGGCGTGCCGATGAAAGAATTGAACATAGGCGGTATTGCCCAAAAAGATCCCGAGAAGGATCTCTTGGTAACAAAATCTGTTTATTTAAATCAAGCGGATGCGCAAAAACTCAAAGAAATGAATGAAGAATATGGTGTGGAATCAATCTATTTTCAGGCAACGCCTTCTGCACCGAAATCAACACTTAAAGATGTGTTGAAGCAGTTCAATTTGTAATCATTGAGCGAGTTCGTCATCTGTTGAAGAGGAAGGCGGAGGGTCTTATAAAAATAGAGTTCCTCCTTCCTTGTCAGTAAATTGTGAATAGGAGAATCCGCCATGAATCAAACAGAAGCATTTCGTGATTGGCTGTTTCGTTATCGGTATGTCTACCGAGCGCGATCAACGGATAAAAGCAAACAAAGATTTTTGAAGGCACTCATCGCGGATATCATTCCATTTCGCAAAGACCTTCAGGTGATCGAGTATGATCACACGAAAAAAAACGCCTCACGCAATTTGTATGTTGGTGATCTGACTAAAGCAAAACGGATCATCTGCACGTATTATGATACACCGCCAGAGCATTTCGGCGATTACCATTTTTTTGATCGGCAGGAGCAAGGCCGTAAAACAAATCAATTTATTCTGACTGCTTCAGCAGTGATGATTCTTTTAGGGTTGTTGGGGACTTGGCTTTATATCCACTTTGCCTCAGGGAGATTTCCCTTATTGTCTTGGCAAACAGCGCTTTTTGCTTCAGGGGTCGGTATTTATTTTCTGCTATTAAATCGCGTAAGCCGCGGGGCAGGATTTCAGCAAAATCTAACCCGCAATACCTCCTCTATCTTAGCGCTGCTGTCCTTGATCAGTCAAAACAGTCAAACAGCGACGGCCTTCGCATTTCTTGATGACGGAAGTTACGGAGAACGCGGGTTGGAAGTGTTACGTGATTCAGTAAGGCCGAATGCGAAGATATATTATTTAGATTCTATTGGTGCCGATGCTCCGATTCGAGCTATCGGCAAGCAATTCAATGAAGGGCAACTGCAGCAGTTGGCGATCGAACACAGTAGTGAAGCAATGGGCAGCATCAACTATCTGTTTTGTGCAGAAAAGCAGCAGGATCAGACGTATGTGCTGCCTAGAAAACAATTAAAGCAAAAAGAGCTGAATCTGAGGAATATGCAAAAAGTTCTTGCGTTATTTGGTTAGGAAGCGAAAAAGGAGGAATAACATTTGTTAGGAATCGTATTGGCAACTCACGGACAGCTGAGTACTGGTTTTAAAGATGCTGCAGAGGTGATCATGGGCAGTGTCGAAAATATTGCGGTCGTTAATTTGAACCACGGAGAGGATATTCAACTTCTGGGAAACAAAATCCATGAAGCGATTCATGAAACAGATCAAGGGGACGGTGTCTTGGTGTTTGCTGATCTATTGAGTGCGAGTCCCTACAATCAGTCGGTTGTAACGATCAATCAATTAGAAGAATCGCTTCAGGAAAAGACGTATGTGATCGGCGGGGTGAATTTGCCGATGGTATTAGAAGCGATCAATCACCAATTTTTGGCGACACCGATTGAACAGGCGGTGGCAGCAGTGATCCAGCAAGGAGAAAACAGTGTAGCGCTTTGGCACAATTCTTCAGCAGGTGATAGTAGCGAAGAGACTGATGAGGACGATGATTTTTAAAAACGAAAGGATGACAGCAAATGCAATGGGGGTTTCGATGGTACGGGGAAGGGGATACGATCCCGTTAACGAATATTCGACAAATTCCAGGAATGCACGGCATTGTAGGAACACTTCTAAATAAAATGCCTGGAGATGTCTGGGAGATTTCCGAAATCAACGCACTAAAAGCATCAATTGAAAAAGAGCATCTTTCACTATTAGGGATTGAGAGTGTGGCGATCCACGATGCGATCAAAGCCGGAACAGAGGAACGGGATCACTACATCGATCAATATATTCAAACAATTCGGAATTTAGCAGCTTGTGATGTACATATGATCTGCTATAGCTTCAAACCGATCTTCGGCTGGGCAAAAACAAATCTATTTTATCAAAACGAGGATGGCAGCTTCTCTTTGCTCTATGATCAAGCCGTTGTGGATGATATGGAACCTAGTGAGATGTATACGCTGATCCATAGCCAATCAAAAGGCTTTAAATTGCCAGGCTGGGAAGAAGAACGACTGAAAAAGTTCCAGCGTTTGATGGCAACTTATGAAGGGGTCACTCAAGAGATCCTCTTTGATAACTTAAGCTATTTCTTAAAGCGGATCATTCCTGTGTGTGAAGAAGTAGATGTGAAAATGGCGATCCATCCGGACGATCCACCTTGGGAAATTTTTGGTTTGCCACGGATCACCAAAAATTTAGAGGACTTGAAAAAAATCATGGCCATCGTGGATTCGCCTTATAATGGGGTAACGTTGTGCACCGGTTCGTTAGGTGCCGATCCAGAAAACGACATGGTGGAGATCGTTCATGGCTTAAAAGGCCGCATCAACTTTGTTCATTTTCGCAATGTGTTGTTTATGGGGGAACGCAAATTTAAAGAATCTGCCCATCTTTCCACTGAAGGATCGTTAGATATGTATGCCATTATGAAAGCCTTGGTTGAGGTCGGTTTTGATGGTGTCATCCGTCCTGATCACGGGCGGACGATCTGGGGGGAAGTGGCGATGCCAGGCTATGGTCTGTATGATCGCGCGATTGGTATCAGTTATCTTCAAGGGCTTCATGAAGCCGTCTTGAAAGAGCAAATGCAATCGAGGGGAACGAAGGGAGGAGAGAGCGTATGACACTCTATGAACAATTGGCAAAAACAAGGGTGTTGCCTCTTTACACTGCAACAGACCTTACCTATTTGCCAGTAGTAGAATCACTGCTGATTGAGCATGAACTGTATTTTATTGAAATAACCTTCCGCAGTGACCTTGCTTTAGAAGCGATTGAAAAACTCTCTCAATCGGGCAAATTGATCGTAGGCGCAGGCACGGTCCGCACCTTAGAACAAGCGAAAGCAGCGGTTGAGAAAGGGGCGCGCTTTATTGTTTCCCCTGCTCTTGTACCTGATGTGGTGGAATTTTGTCTTGCCGAAAACATTCCAGTGTTTCCAGGGACAGCTACCCCCAATGACATTCAACGGGCAACGGATTATGGCTTATCAGTTGTGAAATTTTTCCCTGCGGATATCTACGGGGGCTTGTCGGCAATCAAAGCCCTCAGTGGTCCGTTTTACGATATTCGATTTGTCCCAACTGGCGGAATCACTCTCGAAAATGTTCAAGACTATTTATCTGATCCGCAAGTATTAGCGGTTGGCGGATCCTTCATTCTGTCAGAAGCGCTAGTAAAAGAAGGGCGGGAAAAGGCTGACAGCCATTTGGCGCATGTAAAATCATTGCTAAGTTGAGCAGTCAGCTGTATATAAACAAGATGAAGCAATGGGTGCCAAAGGATTTTGGTACCATTGCTTTTTTATTCGCAGAAAAGCAAAGGAGGCCATAGGATGGAGAAGATAAAACTGGTGATTTTTGATATGGACGGTTTGATGTTTGAAACTGGTCGGTTAGCTTACCGCGCCTATTTAAGAGCCGCGGAGGAGTATGATTTTGAAGTTTGCCAAGATGTTTATTATTACCTGACTGGCAGAACGGAAGCAGATATTCGTAAAGGGATGCAGGAACTCTATGGCAGTACGGTACCAACGGATCGGTGGCGAGAAGCGATGAATCGTCAGAAAGAAGTGATTTTAGCTGAAGAAAAACGGGTGTTCAAAAAGCCCGGCCTTCTTGAACTATTGGAAGCATTAAAAAAACAAGATTGCTTGATAGCCGTGGCGTCCTCTTCGTCGAAAGAAAAAATCAAGGCGTATTTTGAAATGGAACAGATGCCAGATTGGTTTGATACGGTGGTTTCTGGGGATCAAGTGCGAAAGGGCAAACCTGATCCAGAAATCTTTCTGACAGCATGCCAACAATTAGGCGTAAAGCCTGAAGCAGCCTTGGTATTAGAAGATTCTCTAGCCGGCATAAGAGCTGCAAAACAAGCCAAGATCCCAGCTTTTCTGATTGCGGATGATTTGAGTATTTTGCCAGTCAAGAAAAATGGGAAGTATCCTTTGCTTAAACAGCCAAAACTTGAGCAAGAAGTAGCTGCACAGGTGAAAACTTTTTCTGATCTGACGGAAGTCAGAGACTGGCTAGTCGTGAATCATTTTTCTTGGGCTTGATCGATGTTCCAAGAAGCTTCGATAAAGCAAACGGCATTAAGCAAGAACATACGGTGCTATAAATCAGGCATAGCGTTGCGGAATCGGTAAAACAACAAAGGTTCATTTTGGCAATTGGTTTTTTCCTGCTCATTTCTCTATGAAGAAGGGGAGCGTTAGAACGTTTTTCACTACTTTCTGGGAACGTGGCAAAAGGCTGACTAGAATAACGAGTAAGATTGTAGCAGCTCACTTTATAGGTAAGTGAAGCTGCTTTTTTGTTTTGCTATTCCTTCAGCAATGAAAAATGAGCATTGTGTGTTAAGCGGTATTCTTTCGGAGTCAGTGAGGTCAAAGCTTTGAAATTTCGATTGAAGGTTCGCACATTTTGAAAGCCAGCCTGTTCTGCTACTTCCGTAATCGGCAAGAGACTATGAGTCAGCAAAAAAGAGGCATGGCGTATTCTTGCTTGATTCAAAAGTCGGGGAAAGGTGCTTTTCAATTTCTCAGTGATCATTCTGGAAACGTAGACGCTACTATAACCGATACTGCTGCTTAGTTTTTCGAGCGTCAGCTCTTCTTTGAAGTGTGACTCGATATAGGCAAGCAGCTGGATCAGGATATCCTCTTGGTTTTTGGCTGGTAGTAAAGTCGTTTGGTGCTCAAAAAGGTAAAGGACTTGATACAGTGCCGATTTTCGTAAATAGAGGGAATCCGTTTCAAATAAAGGATAGTAGAGCTGCTTGGCAAATGGATCAATGGTGATAACCGGATCTGACAAAGCGAAATCTTTGGTTTTGGCATAAAAATCTGGAATAAACTCCGGCGAAAAAACCAGAATATGCAGTTGTGATTCCTTGGGGGTTTCGATGGCATGGGTCTGGTAAGGCATGACTAATAACACTTGGCCAGTTGTAAGGACATAGGGACTTTCTTCGATTTTGACAACCGCTTCGCCTTCACTACAAAAAAGCAATTCAAAGGAACGATGAAAATGTTCCATGTAATTAAGCGAGTAGGGATGGTAACTGGAAACGCCTAGGTATTCGCCAAAATGATATTCTTCTAAAATGGTCACGCAATCTTTCCTCCATTTTTTGTCTATCGATGTGTGGAAATCGTCCTGTGAATGATAGCGATTTCATTTTATAATTATGACAGTTCAGCTGAAGAAAGTAAATAGA
This sequence comes from Enterococcus sp. NPDC086594, assembly GCF_044746145.1. Lineage (NCBI taxonomy): Bacteria > Bacillati > Bacillota > Bacilli > Lactobacillales > Enterococcaceae > Enterococcus > Enterococcus sp. NPDC086594. Next base: position 570,702 of record NZ_JBIVBP010000001.1, on the reverse strand, counting down.
ACAATGATTAGTGAATATTTTTAAAATGGACTGCAGTAACAAGTTTCTTTTTTTAGTTAGGTATATTAGTAAAGAAAACTTACTAACTGAAAGAAGCTCATTCCTACTGACTCTCAGTTGAATCACAAAATGCCAAAAAGGGAAAGAGGAGGAAATTTTTTGATTACCAATCCGATACTAACAGGCTTTCATCCAGACCCGAGTATTTGTCGTGCAGGAGAAGATTATTACATTGCTACGTCGACCTTTGAATGGTTTCCAGGTGTGCGCATCTTCCATTCGAAGGATTTGAAGAACTGGCGCTTGATCAGTACACCAGTCAATCGTGTCAGTCAGTTGAATATGCTGGGAAATCCTGATTCTGGGGGCGTTTGGGCGCCAAACTTAAGTTACAGTGATGGTCGTTTTTGGTTGATTTATTCAGATGTCAAAACACAATCCAATAGCTGGAAAGATGTGAACAATTATTTGATCACCTGTGAAACCATTGATGGGGATTGGTCAGAACCAATCTATATGAATTCTTCTGGTTTCGATCCCTCTTTATTTCATGACGATGACGGCAAAAAATATTTTCTGAACATGGTCTGGGATTATCGCCCGACAAACCATTCCTTTTATGGGATCGCTCTCCAAGAGTTTGATTGGCAAGCCAAGAAATTGGTGGGGCAGCCCAAAATTATCTTCAACGGAACAGAGCGCAAATTGACTGAAGCACCGGTCATGTATAAAGTGAACGGCTATTATTATTTATTGACGGCAGAAGGCGGCACCCAATTTGAACATGCAAGTACCATCGCTCGTGGAACACACATTGAAGGCCCCTATGAAGTTCATCCTCAAAACCCTCTAATTAGTTCATGGGGACAGCCAGAGATCCCGCTACAAAAAGCCGGTCATGGTTCATTTGTGAAAACGCAGACCGATGAATGGTATTTTGTTCACTTAACAGGACGAGCGCTGAAGTATCCAGAAACACCCCTCTTAGAAAATCGCGGCTATTGCCCGCTCGGACGAGAAACAGCGATCCAGTCTGTTTACTGGGAAAATGATTGGCCGTATATCACAGGCGGGAACTTTCCAAAAGCGGAGGTCCCACAGCCACAGCTGCCCGAACATCCGTGGGAAACAGAATCAGGCTTTGATGATTTTGAAGATGCGTCGTTGGCACCAATGTTTCAAACCTTGCGGATTCCTTTTTCTGAGGAAATCGGTAGTTTGACCGCACGACCAGGGTATTTGCGCTTGTATGGGCGAGAGTCGTTCAATTCCTTGTTCCATCAAGCACTGGTGGCAAGAAGATGGAGCGATTTTCGTTTCGAAGCAACGACTGCCGTCGAATTTTCGCCGACCTCGTTTCTACAGTTGGCAGGCATGACGAATTACTACAATACACAAAATTGGTCGGCGATCTACATCACTCATGATGAGAGGAAAGGAAAAATCATCACTGTATTGGCAAGCGAAAAGGGCCAACTGAAGAGCCAAAAAGTATCAAAAGTTGTGATACCAGCCGATGTACAAACGGTCTACTTCAAAACGATCGTCAATTATGCCCACTATCAATACGCGTACTCCTTTGATCAAAAAGAGTGGCAGGTCATCGATCAGCTATTTGACAGCTTGCAATTGTCTGACGACTATGTGGCAGAACATTACGGTGGGTTCTTTACGGGGGCTTTTGTGGGGATGTTTGCGATCGATACGACTGGCAATCGTTTGGCGGCTGATTTTGATTCATTTGACTATCAAAAAATCGAGGAGGAAGAAAGATGAAAAATTGGAAACGGGTCTTACAAACAGCGTCAGTGGCGGGCTTAGCGGCTTTTATGCTTAGTGGCTGCGGGAATGGTTCAGGAAACAGTGGCTCGGATAACAGCGCAACGGGAAGCAGTGGCAAGGATGAACTCGTGGTTTGGACCTTTACTTCAGAATTATCAACGATGATCAATGATTACTATTTGCCGGCGCATGACGATTTGGCCTATGACATTCGGATCGTGGAGATTCCTTCTGACCAATTCGAGACCAAGCTCGATCCGATTCTCGGTTCCAAAGATGCACCAGATGTGATTGCTTTAGAATCTGCCTTTGTCAAAAAATATGTGGAATCAGGGATGATGGCAGACCTTGGTTCACTGGGACTTGATGAAGCCGCGGCAGATACGTATCAATATGTCAAAGACGTAGGAACTTCAAAAGACGGGGTTCTTCATGCCTTGGCTTGGCAAGCTGCTCCTGGCGGGTTTTATTACCGGGCGTCGATGGCAGAAGAGCTGCTAGGGATCGATGATCCAGCGGCTGCGCAAGCGGCCTTGTCAGACTACGACAAGTTCTATGAGGAAGCCAAAGCAGTCAAAGAAAAAAGTGGTGGAACCACCTATATGATCTCTAGTGTCCAAGATTTGGCGAAGCCTTTTTATGGTCAACGCGAACATGGCTGGGTTGAAGACGGTAAATTAGTGATCGACGACAGTTTGTATGATTTGTTGGATATATCACGAAAATTTGTAGAAGAAGGCCTGACACAAGATACAGAAGGACAATCAGAAGCTTGGTTTGCTGGAATGAATAGCGACAATGTATTCGGTTATAGTTTGCCGACATGGGGACTGCACTATTGGTTAAAACCAAATGCGACAGCTGCCGATAACTCCAGCTCAACAGAAGGGGACTGGCGCATGATCCAAGGACCGTCGTCGTGGTTCTGGGGCGGCACATGGATCGGTGCTACGGCAAATTCTGAGATGCAAGAAGAAGCGGCGCAATTGGTGGCTTACTTGACCACAGATCAAGCATTTTTAAAACAATGGGCCGAAGATACCGGTGATTTTGTATCGAATGAGCGAGTCGTTGAAGAAATTAAAAGCGAATACCAAGAGGAATTTTTAGGCGGTCAAAACCACTATGCAGAATTTGCCGATATGGTTCAAGACATCAACGCGAAAATTCTGACCGAGTATGACCAGACGATTGAAACCCTCTTTACGGATAGTTGTTTGACACCATATTCAAAAGGTGAAGTGGATCAGGAAACGGCGATCCAAAACTTTAAAGATGCGGTTGTCAATGCTTATCCAGATGTTCAAGTAGATTAGGTGTTGTTGAAACCGGCACCGAAGACGGGGTCGGTTTCAACCTTTTCTAGGTACGATGGCGCTGCTTAAATGGCTTGTCTTTACAGGCAGAAGTTGACAGTGGAAGAAAAAAATATCAGGGGGATTACGATGCAGAATAAGAGAAGATTTGAACAGTATCATCGCTATGGGCTATTATTTATCGCACCATTTTTTCTAGCATTCTTGGTTTTTCAGCTTTATCCAATTCTCTATACGATTTACCTGAGCTTTACAGATCTAAAAGGGTGGAATCCAGCTGCCAATCTTGTCGGACTGGATAACTATTTTGCGATTTTTCGCAACCCGTTATTTTTAAAATCGATCAGCAATACTTTTATTTTGTGGGGCGTAAACTTTGTCCCTCAAATTGGCTTGGCTTTGTTGTTGGCGGCATGGTTTACCAATATCAAGCTGCGCTTGCGAGGGAAAGGCTTCTTCAAAGTCGCTTTTTACTTACCCAACATCATTACTGCGGCTTCAGTAGCAATCTTATTTTTTGTTTTGTTCAGTTTTCCGTTAGGTCCGATCAACCTAGTCTTGCAGCATTTCGGTGTTTTGGACCAGCCTTATGACTTTTTCCGTAGTGAAACGGGCACTCGGCTGATCGTTTCCTTCATCCAATTTTGGATGTGGTATGGTCAGACAACGATCGTTTTGGTTTCGGGCATTTTGAGCATTGATGATGCTCTTTTTGAATCAGCAATGGTCGATGGAGCCAATGATGGTCAAATTTTCCGCAAGATCACGCTGCCTTTGTTAAAACCAATCTTGCTTTATACATTGGTGACGTCCTTGATTGGCGGCTTGCAAATGTTCGACATTCCTTTTTTGCTGACAAACGGTAATCCCAACAATAGTGTCTTAACGATCACGATGTTCATCTACAACCAGGCCTTTACCGGGAGTCGGAATTTCAACGTTGCCGCAACCGCGTCGGTACTATTATTGGTACTTTCAATCGTATTAAGCACGTTATTGTTTCAATTTTTCAAAGAAAACAGCAAAGTGGGGCGAAAATAAATGGAAAATAACTATCGAGCAAAACGATTGTTGATCTATGTCTTTTTGGTATTGCTGACCATCCTAAGTATATTGCCGTTTTGGGTCGTCTTAGTCAATGCAACCCGTTCAGCGGAACAGATCCAGCAAGGGCTGTCCTTGTGGCCCGGCGGTAATCTCCAATACAACTGGTCCGTCTTAATGGGCAGAGGCTTCAATGTTTTCAATGGGTTTAAAAATAGTTTCCTGATTGCTGCTGGTGCTACCGTTCTCAATGTGTATTTTTCGGCGCTGACGGCTTATGGCGTGATCGCCTATGAATTTCGTGGCAAGAAAGTCCTGTTTGCTGTCATTCTTGGGCTGATCATGATTCCTCAGCAAATCAGCATGATCGGTTTTTATCAATTTATGAATCGCTTAGGGCTCTTAAATAATTTTCTGCCATTGATTTTACCAGCGATCGCATCACCCGCGACCGTTTTTTTCTTAAAGCAATACTTAGAAACGATCTATCATCCTGATTTGGCAGATTCTGCTCGTCTAGACGGAGCCGGCGAAATCAAAATTTTCCATCGCATCATGTTGCCCTTGATGAAACCGGGCTTAGCTACCATGGCGATTTTCTCGTTCGTGACCTCGTGGAATAATTTCTTGATGCCCTTGATCTTGATCAACGATACGGAAAAGTATACGTTGCCGATGCTGGTCCAATTGTTGAAAACTGATGTTTACCGTACTGAATTTGGCAGTATGTATCTAGGGATCTCATTAAGTATTATTCCTTTACTGCTGATTTACCTGTTTCTATCGAAATACATCGTGGGCGGTGTGACGGCTGGCGGAATCAAAGGATAGCGAGACCCTTTTACCAAAAGAAAACGCTGGACTGAGTTTTCAGTCCAGCATTCATTTAACGGATCGCACGGGAGAGATCAAGTGCCGCAAAGCGCAAATCGTTGATATTTAAGAAATGTTTTGCCACTAAAACGTTGCCGCCAAATAACGGGGCTTGATCGCCTAATCGACTGTTTTTGATCTTCGTGTTTTTGGTGAACTGGCTGGTCAATTTTTGCTGCAGCGCCAGCAATAAATCAGGAATTTTGCGATAGATCGAGCTGTTGATATAGACTTCTTCGGGATCAGAAAAAGTGATGACATTATTCAGCCCAATACTAAGAAACTCAACATTTTGTTGCGCCAATTCGACTGCTGATTTTTCTCCGGCATGGTAGGCTTGTGCGAAGGTATCCGAATTAACGAACGCAGTTTTTGTATAGTGGCTATAGGTATCAAACAAGACTTTGTTCGAGGCATATTGCTCTAAGCAACCTCGATTGCCGCAAGGACACAAGTTGCCGTGAGGAAAGAGCGTAGAATGGCCAACTTCCCCCGCCATGCCGTGAGTACCGGTTTGCAGCTGCCCATCAACGATGATTCCGACACCGATCCCGCTATGGACGCTGACGCTCAGTAAATTCGTGGAATCAGAAGAAAAACAGTACTCGCCTAAAGCCGTCAGATTGGCTTCGTTCTCTATATAGACCGCCGTATTGTATTTTTGGCTCAAAGGGGCGATCAAATCAAAGTGTTCCAAGTCGTAGTAGGGGGCAAAGGTGATCGTCTGATTGTGAACGATGCCGTGGATCGCCAAACAGATTCCTACTAATCCATGAGTGGTTTGCGGCATTTGCGGCCAAAATTCTTTCATCATGGAATCGATCGTCGCCAGTACATTTTCTTTGGTGATCAATTCATGGGAATGATCGGCGGAGGCGATCATCTCGCCATTGATATAAGAAAGCATTCCACGAACATAGTTATAGCCGATGTCAAAGGTAACAGCTAAGCTGCTGCGGTGATTGAATTGCAATTGAATCGGTTTGCGACCACCGATCGAAGTGGAATCCCCAATGCCGACTTCGCGAACGAAGTCCGTGTCGATCAGTTTTTTGGTTATTTGAGAAACAGACGCTTTATTGAGATGGGTCAAATTTGATACTTCCGCTCGTGACACATTTTCATTGTCAATGATCGTCTTCAATACAGCCGCTTCATTTTGTTCGCGTATGCCCATTTTATTGATAATCATGTGTTCTCCTCTTCATAGATGTGATTAGTGTTAGTTTACCGTGCAAATTAATATTGTGCAAGCTGAAGAATAAAGAAAAGAGGAAGAATGTAGGAGCAGCAGTTTGAGAACGAAAATCAAAGAAAGAATCGTTGAAAGCGCTTGACAGAAATACGAGAATCGTTTACTATCCAATTAGTTAGTTTTGAATGCTAATTAACCGATTGAGAGGCAATGGTTAACTGCTTCAAACAGAGGAAGGAGAGAAGAGATGGCTTATTTTTTAGGGTTGGATCTAGGAACAAGTGCGTTAAAAGGCTTAGTTTTTGATCAAACCGGGGAACTCCAAGAAACAGCAAGTGTTGACTATCCATTGTCATCCCCTAGACCGGGGTTCAGTGAGCAAGAGCCTGTGCATTGGCAAGAGGCGGCAGATAAGGTAATCAAAACCTTGATCCAGCAGCTTCCAACGTTGCAGAAAGAATTGATCGGCATCAGCTTTTCCGGGCAAATGCATAGTCTTGTTTTATTGGATGAAGAAAACCGAGTCATTCGTCCGGCAATATTATGGAATGACGTTCGAACCACCAAACAATGTCAAGCGATCATGGCATCCTTTGGAGAGGAAATAAAAGCAATCACCAAGAATATTGCTTTGGAAGGGTTCACCTTACCCAAAATTTTATGGGTCCAAGAACACGAGCCTGAACATTGGCAACAAGTTCGTCACATGATGTTGCCAAAAGACTACTTGGCTTTTTGGCTGACTGGTAACTATTCGATGGATTATTCTGATGCGGCGGGTACGTTACTGCTGGATATCGAAAAGAAGTGCTGGTCTGAAGCCATTCTAGAAAAATTCGCAATCGCATCGGATTTACTGCCGCCGCTTTTTGAATCAGCAGCGCCTGTAGGGAAAATGCGAAAAGAACTGCAAGAAGCCTTTGGCTTTGAACAAGAGGTGACGATCTATGCAGGTGGCGCAGACAATGCCTGTGCTGCATTAGGTTCAGGGATCATCGCCGAAGGTGTCGGCATGGTGTCGATTGGCACTAGCGGTGTGTTCTTATCCTTTGAAGAAGCGCAAGAGGTTGATTATCAAGGCGATCTACACCTTTTCCGTCATGCGATCAAAGACAAGTTGTATTCAATGGGGGTCACGTTAGCCGCTGGAAATTCCTTAAGCTGGTATCGTGATACGTTTGCCCAAAACCAATCGTTTCAGGAATTGCTTTCAGCAATCAGTGAGGTAAAACCGGGGGCAGAAGGCCTGCTGTTTACGCCTTATATCGTGGGCGAACGCACACCACATACCGACAGCCAAATCAGGGGAAGTTTTATTGGCATTGACACACGGCATCGCGAAAAGCATTTCAGTCGTGCCGTCTTAGAAGGGATCACCTTCTCTCTGAAAGATTCCCAAATGATCATGGAAGAACGAGCACAGCGGAAATTCACCCAGATCGTTTCTGTGGGGGGCGGTGCGAAAAATGCCGAATGGCTGCAAATGCAAGCCGATATTTTTAATGCAGAAATGCTGACTTTATCTACTGAACAAGGTCCAGGTATGGGCGCAGCAATGCTGGCAGCAATCGGCAGCGGCATTTATCCAGATGCGGCCGCTTGTGTTAACGCCTTTGTCAAATACAGCAAGGCCATTGCACCGATTCCTGAAAATGTCGCCAAATACCAAGAAATCTATGCGATCTACCGGACCGTCTACCAGCAAACCGCGCCTATCTGCCATGCGTTGGCGCAAATCGAATAGCATAATGGCAGCAGAAAATCTGCTTGATTAAAGCGAGGAATCGTTTTTGGTTCTAAATGATTGGAACCAAGTAAGTTAGTTTATTACACTAAAAAACATAAAATGGAGGCAACAACAATGACTTATTTCCCAGAAATCGAAAAAATCCGCTACGAAGGTCCTAAAACAGACAATATGTTTGCATTTCGCCACTACGATGCCGATGAAGTTGTTTTAGGCAAGAAAATGAAAGATCATCTACGTTTTGCAATCGCCTATTGGCATACGATGACGCAAGACGGCTCTGATCCTTTCGGCGCACCCGTCAACAAACGGACGTGGATCGGTGACACCGAAATGGAAACAGCGAAAAATCGAGTAGAAGCCTTCTTCGAGATTTGTGAAAAACTAGGAGCAGAATTCTTCTGTTTCCATGATGTTGACGTGGCACCTGCGGGAGAAACGTTAGAAGAATTTTTCCAAAACTTAGACGAAATCACCGATTTGATCAAAGAAAAAATGGAACAAACGGGGATCAAACTATTATGGAATACAGCAAATATGTTCTCACATCCTCGTTTCAATAACGGCGCTGCTTCCACCAATAATGCGGAAGTTTACGCGTATGCAGCAGCCCAAGTTAAAAAAGGCTTAGATATCTCGAAAAAATTAGGCGGTGAAAACTATGTCTTCTGGGGCGGCCGTGAAGGCTATGAAACCTTGTTGAATACAGACATGAAATTTGAACAAGACAACATCGCCCGTCTATTCAAAATGGCGATCGCTTATGGCGAAAAAATCGGTCATAAACCGCAGTTCTTATTAGAGCCGAAACCAAAAGAACCATCGAAGCACCAATATGATTTTGATGCAGCGACAACGATGGCCTTCATTCAGCACTACGGCTTAGAAGGAGATTTCAAATTAAACCTAGAAGCCAATCATGCAACATTAGCTGGCCATACCTTTGAACATGAAATCGCCGTTGCCCGTAGCTATAACGCATTAGGCTCACTGGATGCCAACCAAGGAGATATGCTGTTAGGATGGGATACGGATGAATTTCCAACCAACGTTTTTGACTCGACACTCGCTTTATACGAAGTCTTAGAAAACGGCGGCATCGCACCGGGAGGAATCAACTTCGATTCTAAAGTCCGTCGTTCGTCATTTGAAATGGAAGATCTGCTGTTAGCCCACATCGCTGGTATGGATACATATGCCCGAGCGTTGAAAGCAGCAGCGAAACTGAAAGAAGACCGCTTCTTAGACGAGTTGAAGGAAAAACGGTACGCCTCGTTCCAAGAAGGCATCGGAGCGAAGATCGTTGCTGATGAGGAAAACTTAGAAACACTGACAGATTACGCATTGGCGCATGATCAAATCGAATTAGAATCCAGCCACATTGAATATGTGAAATCGCGTTTGAATGATTACCTGTTTTAATAAGAAACGACTGTCGTTCTGAGGAGCGACAGTTTTTTCACCTAAAAAATATCTTTTGGCAATTGTTACGAATCAACCAAATTATGATACGATAAAATGTAACCGATTTAACTCGGTTTAGGAATTGAAGGAGGCAACTTGATGTTTCACACAAACTTAGATCCTTTCCCAGAAAACTTCTTATGGGGGGCGGCTTCGGCGGCCTATCAAATTGAAGGTGCATGGGCAGAAGACGGCAAAGGTCCGTCGATTTGGGATACCTATGCCCAAATTCCCGGCAATACCTTTGAGGAAACCAACGGCAAAGTGGCGATCGATCACTACCATCGATACAAAGAAGATGTTGCCTTGATGAAGCAAATGGGCTTGAAAGCCTATCGCTTCAGCGTGGCGTGGTCGCGAATCGTGCCTGATGGCGAAGGTGCGGTCAATGAAGCTGGTGTGGCGTTTTACGAAAAGCTGGTGGACGAATTGCTTCGGCAAGGAGTAGAACCGATTTTGACGCTGTATCATTGGGATCTTCCTCAGGCTTTGCAAGACAAATACCAAGGATGGGAGGGACGAGAAACAGCAGCGGCATTTGAACGGTATTGCCGAATCCTTTTTGAACGCTTAGGAAAGAAAGTCACCTATTGGGTCACCATGAATGAACAAAATGTCTTCACTTCTCTTGGGTACCGTTGGGCGGCACATCCACCGGGCTTGAAGGACTTAAAACGGATGTATGCAGCCAATCATATCATCAACCTTGCCAATGCAAAGGCAATTAATTTGTTCCATGAGCTGGTTCCACAGGGCAAGATTGGTCCAAGTTTTGGCTATGGTCCGATGTATCCGTTTAGCTGTGACCCAGAAGATGTGCTGGCTGCAGAAAATGGCGAAGCCTTCAACAACGCGTGGTTTTTAGATGTCTATTGCAAAGGCGAATACCCGAAATTTGTCTACAAGCAATTAGCCAAAGTCGGTCTGGCTCCTGAAGTCACTCCAGAAGATCAAGCACTATTAAAACAGGCAAAACCTGACTTCTTAGGGATCAATTACTATCACGGTGGAACGGCCCAACAAAACAATTTGCAAAAGCAGTCAGCTGAAAAGAAAGAATTTTCTAAAGTCGATCCGTATTTGATGCAAGCGGCAGCTGGCGAGTTCTCACCAGAAGAAACCATGTTTGCGACGGCGGAAAATCCCCACTTGAAAAAAACAGATTGGGGCTGGGAGATCGATCCCGTTGGTTTCCGTGTAGCCTTGCGACGTATCCAAGCCAATTATGACTTGCCGATTTTTATTACTGAAAATGGGTTAGGCGCCATCGATCAATTGACAGAAGACAAACAGATCCATGATCCATACCGCATTACCTATTTGCAGGAACATCTGGTGGAACTGCAAAAGGCTATCACGGATGGGGTTGAGCTGATCGGCTATTGTGCTTGGTCCTTTACAGATCTACTAAGTTGGTTGAATGGATACCAAAAACGCTATGGGTTTGTTTATGTCGATCGCGACAATCAAAACGAACGTCAGTTGGCGCGCATCCCGAAGGATAGTTTTTATTGGTATCAAGAGGTGATTCGCACCAATGGGGCAAGTTTGACAAGTGAAACATGATGTAACGAAGGAGTAGCTGAAAATGGAGGTTGGAAAATGCGTAAAGTGTTGATCGTTGATGATGAAGCATCGATCCGAAATGGACTGCCTCTGATCATCGATTGGGAACGTCTGGGGTATCAAATCGTCGGGTCGGCGGAAAACGGCGAAGCTGGCTTGGCAATGATCCGCGAATTGAAGCCAGACGTTGTGATCGCTGATATCCGTATGCCGGGAAAAAATGGTCTTGAGATGGTGCAAGCAGCATCGGAGGAAGGTCTTTTGTTTTTTGCCATTATTTTGTCCGGCTACTCAGATTTTGACTATGCCAAGCAAGCGTTGCAACTGGGCGCTGTGACCTATTTGCTGAAACCAGTTGATGAAGAAGAGCTGATCGGTATTTTGACGAAAATCGATCAAAAAGCCAAGACCGATCAGCAGAAAAATCAGAAGAGTCAGTTGATGGAGAAATTGTTTGGCGGGGATCAAACGGGGATCAAAGACGCACAAGCCATCAAGCTATTGCGACTTCCCGAGGAGGCAGATGCCCAAAAGCTGGTTGAGAAATTGCAGGAGCAAGTGGCGCAAGTCATCACCTTGATCCATCGGCATCATCGGTATTTGGTTTTGTTAAACGAGGAACGCTTTCCCGACGAGGCGATCGATACGTGGTGCCGCAAAAAAATGGCTCATCAAGAAATCTTGATCTCCCGCTGGTTTGCGGCGCAAGAGAACTTGAAGCCATTGATGATCGACATCCAGACATTGAGTAAATTGATTTTCTTATTTCCCAATCAAGTCATTTCTCACCATGTTTTGGATACGACCCAAGAAGCAGAAGAACGAAGCGATTTGCGTGAAGAATTAGTAAAAGCGATTTTGGCAAACGATCCATTGGAACAGCCGTTATCCCGCTATTATCAAACCTTTTATCATTCATTGGCATTGGAAGAAGAGATCAAATGGCAAATCAATGGCGACATCGAATGGCTGCAGCATCAAATCAGTGAAAAAGTAGCATTAGCGATCGAATGGTCGACAGACGAAGTGCATCAGCAGATTTTTCTCGCCCAAACGTTTCCGATGCTACAAGAGGTGATCACCGCAAAACTAGCAGACTTGCAAGCAACAGTCGCCAGCAGTTTGAACCAAATCGATATCATTGCGGAATTGATCCAATACACGAAAAAGCATTATCAAGAAGATTTGACCTTGAAAAAAATCGGGGAACGTTTCAATTACAATAGTGCCTATCTAGGCAAGAAGTTTCGCAAAGAAACCGGTAAAAATTATTTGGCGTTCTTGGATGAAGTGCGAATGGAAAAGGCGGTGGAAATCTTACGTCATTCCAATCTAATGGTCTACGAAGTCGCTGAATTGGTAGGCTACAGCAATGTTGATTATTTCTACAAAAAGTTCAAACAATACCATCAGGTTTCGCCGAATGAGTTTCGGAAAAATGAATAACCACAAAGATGTCCGTGATTTTCTACGGACATCTATTTTTTAGGGTAACGATGACTAAATTGCTTGGTAGGCTTTCTTTTTTTTCTTTTATATAATTTAGATGAAACTGTAAGCGCTTTTTGAACGGAGGAGGAGAAATGACAGATGTACGCCTGTGCTTTGATGTAGGCGGGACCTATATCAAATTCGGGGTTTTTACCGAGAAGAATCAATGGCTGGACCGAGGCAAAATCAAAACCCCGAGTAATACGCGGGATGAATTTTTTGCTGCCTTAGCTGCCAAAATACAAGAAGTCGAGCAAGCGCATGTTATCGAAGGGATCGGGCTGAGTTTTCCTGGTTTCATTGATTCAGTCAATGGCCGAGCGATCATGGCGGGGGCGTTGGCTCCTTTACACGGCTGTGCTGTCGTACAAGAGCTACAGCAGCGTTTAACCAAGTCCTATCCGATCTGGATCGAAAATGATGCGAAATGTGCTGCTTTAGCAGAACTTTCTACCGGCAATGCTGCTGACGTACAAGATTTTGTCATAATCACATTAGGCACCGGTATTGGTGGCGCGCTTGTTCATCAGCGCCAGTTGATTCACGGAAATGGGTTTCGGGCAGGAGAATTCGGAATGATGATCACTGATTTTCAAGCATCTTCTTTTGCGACCCTCCATGACCTAGCTTCAACGAGAGGGCTGATTGCTGCCTATCGACGAGCAAAAGCGATTCCTGAATCAGAGGAGATTTTAGGCGAAACCATCATGCAGCAGCGGTCGAGTGATTCTGAAACGCAGGAGATTCTGAAACAGTGGGCACGTTATGTCGCACTTGCGATTTACAACCTAGCTGTCACGATGAATCCCGAAAAAATACTGATCGGCGGCGGCATCAGCCAACACCCTGATCTATTAGCTATAATCAAACAAGCAATCAATGAGAACCCCCATTGGCCAGATTTCCAAGTGCCGATCGAGACTTGTCGTTACTATAATGATTCTGGTCTGTTAGGGGCGTTGACATTGATCCAACAAGGAGGAAAAAAATGAAATTTTCAGATGGCGGTTGGTTATTTCGTGAAGGATTTGATGTGAAATTTGCGGTGCATGTCTACGATGCCCGTAAAGAAGAAAACAAATTGGTTTTATATCTGCCTTATAGCTATGTCGGACATAAAGGGGCAACGCTGGATGGCGGATTGTTAACGATGGAAGTCACTACCCCTAGAACCAATATCATTGGGATCACCCTCTACAATTATAAAGGGGTCCAAGCCAAAGCCCCCAACTTTGAATTGATGACAGAAGAGATCACTCCTGATATTTCAGAGGATGAGCAATCATATGTTTTTCGCTCGGGAGACTTGCAAGTCGTGATCAGCAAAGAGGAAAATGTGACAGCTTCGTTTTATTACAAAGAACAGCTGATTACCCAAAGCAAACCTCGCAGCAAAGCCTTAGTGATTGATCCGCAAGCAAATACCCATATCAGCGAACAGTTGACCCTGGATGTGGGAGAAACGATCTATGGTTTAGGGGAACGCTTTACTAATTTCGTGAAAAATGGCCAAAGTGTTGATATTTGGAATGCCGACGGGGGCACTGGTACGGAGCAAGCTTACAAAAATATTCCGTTTTATGTAAGTAATAAAGGGTATGGCGTCTTTGTCAATTCACCCGACCGGGTGCAATTTGAAGTGGGGAGTGAAAAAGTTTCTCGTGTTCAATTCAGCAATCCAGGACAAACGCTGCAGTACTTTGTGATCGCCGGTGATGAGTTAAAACAAGTGATCCAGCGCTACACTGATTTGACGGGGAAACCGTCGCTGCCACCTGCGTGGTCCTTTGGGTTGTGGCTAAGTACCTCGTTCTTGACGGATTATGATGAACAAACCGTAACATCTTTTGTAGACGGTATGGCAGAACGTGAGATTCCCCTTGAGGTCTTTCATTTTGACTGCTTATGGATGAAGGAATACGAGTGGTGCAACTTCACGTGGGACGAACGAACTTTCCCAGAACCGGAAAAAATGCTGCAGCGCTTGAAAGCCAAAGGATTGAAAATCTGTGTCTGGATCAATCCTTACATTGGGCAAAAATCACCCTTGTTTGACGAAGGGATGGCCAATGGCTACTTTTTGAAACGCGCCAATGGAGATGTCTGGCAATGGGACAAATGGCAAGCAGGTTTGGCGATCGTCGACTTCACCAACCCTGAAGCGGTCGCTTGGTACAATAGCAAGCTGCGTGCCTTATTAGACATGGGTGTGGATTGCTTCAAAACGGATTTTGGTGAACGGATTCCCACCGATGCGGTGTACTATGACGGCTCTGATCCAGAAAAAATGCACAATTATTACGCCTACCTATACAATAAAGTCGTCTTTGACTTGCTGAAAGAAGTCAAGGGAGCAGAAGAAGCCATCGTTTTTGCGCGGGCAGCTTCGGTTGGTTCGCAACGCTTGCCTGTACACTGGGGTGGCGACAGTACCTCAGATTATCCATCAATGGCAGAGTCACTGCGGGCAGGTCTGTCCTTTGGGTTAGGCGGCTTTGGGTATTGGAGCCACGATATCTCAGGGTTTGAAGCTGGCTCAACCCCAGACCTTTACAAGCGCTGGACACAATTTGGTCTGCTGTCTTCCCATAGCCGTTACCATGGCAGCTGGGAATACAAAGTGCCTTGGGTTTATGACGACGAAGCCGTGGCGGTAGCCAAAGCCTTTACCAAGTTAAAATTGTCCTTGATGCCTTACTTGCAAGCTCAATCGGTGCTAACCGCCCAAACGGGGATTCCGATGATGCGGGCGATGGTCTTAGAGTTTCCTGAAGACGAGATGACCCATCATTTGGATCGCCAATACATGCTGGGGGAACACCTTTTAGTTGCGCCCATTTTTAATGATCAAGGAACGGTCTCCTTTTACGTACCGAAGACGAAGGGGCATTGGATCGACTATTTATCTGGCAAAGCTTACGAGGGCGGACGTTGGTACCAAGAAACCTATGATTATTTCCACTTGCCACTGTTAGTCCGACCAAATCAACTGATTATCGAAGGCCATGAACAAACCAAAGCAGTCTATGACTATGCCGAACATCCAACGATCCATCTCTTTGATCCGCAAGACAAGACCGCTGCGGCTATCTATGATCACCACGGTGAGTGGATTGGCGAGGTGGCTGTTGAAAGAGTCGATCAAGAACTGATCGTCAAGCTGACAGGGATCCAGCAAGCATCCTTGCAGATTCACACGACTGCTGGAAAAACGAGCCATAAGCTGACGGCTGACCAAACCACGATAAAGGAGTTCTAGATGCCGATGCGAACCATCACGAATCCAATTTTACCTGGATTTCATCCAGATCCCAGTATTTGCCGTGTCGGTGAAGACTTTTATCTGGTGACGAGTACTTTTGAATATTTTCCTGGATTACCAATTTATCACAGTAAAAACTTGGCAGACTGGCAGCTGATTGGTCATGGACTTTCGCGACCTGAGCAGCTGCAGTTATCGACGAAAAATCCCAATGCTTTTGGTCTGTATGCCCCAACCTTGCGTTTTATCAAGGACCGCTTTTACCTCGTTTGTACCAACGTTGGGGCAAACGAAGGAAGAGAAGGCAACTTTCTGATCTGGACAGATGACATCGCCGGTGAATGGTCTGACCCGATTTGGCTGGACACCCCTGGGATCGATCCGACGATTTTCGCAGATGACGATGGGCAGACCTATTACTTAGGCACCCATAAGGAGATCTATCTGCGGACGATCAATTTGGCTTCTGGAGAATTAGGTCCGCGCCAAAACATTTGGACAGGCAGCGGATCGGCTGATCCAGAAGGCCCCCACTTGTATAAAAAAGACGGCTATTACTACCTGTTGATCTCCGAAGGTGGAACGTCCTATGGTCATATGCTGACCATGGCCCGCAGTCGTTCCTTGACGGGACCCTATGAAGCATGCCCCAACAATCCAGTGATGACCAATCGCAGCACGAATCTGCCGCTGCAAGCTACAGGGCATGCGGACCTCGTGCAAGATACCCAAGGCAACTGGTGGGCAGTTTGTCTGGCAGTACGCCCCATCAGCTATCCTTTGAGGCATTTGCTAGGTCGGGAAACATGCCTGCTACCGGTGGACTGGTCAAACCCATGGCCGGTGTTTGGCGAGGAAGGTCACTTGCCAGAAATCATTCAGGTAGACACAGCGGCGGCACCAAAGGAAACACAAAAGAAGAGCAGCAAGCCTGATTACGTGACTTTATTCGAATGGGCCCCGACATTGATTGAAGAAGAGCCGCATGGCTTCTTGCTGCATCCTAATCAGACGGGTCTATCTGATCAAGGCAAACTCGCCGCTGTGTTCCAACGGCAAACCGCCTTTGAGCAACAATTTCAGGCAACCTTTGATTGTCGGCAACTAACGGATGGGCAAGCAGGAGTGACGGTTTTCTTAAATGCCACCCATCACTATGAGGGATACCTAGAAAAAACGGCGTCCAGTCAGCAGCTAGTTTTCCGCCGACAAATCGGTTCCTTATGGAAAGTGGAAAAGAAACTGCCTTATGCAGCAGATATGGTCACCTTGCAGCTGAGCGCCGATAAAGAAACCTATCGTTTTTCTGTTCTTGATGAACAAGGACAAGCACAGCTTTTAGGCAGTGGAGAAACAAAATATCTGACCACTGAAGTCGGTGGTGTCTTTACTGGGATCATGGTGGGCTGTTACGCCAGTGCTTCTTCACCACAACAAACCGTTCGTGTGCGGGATTTCTAATCAATCAAAAGCCCCCTTTCGATTTCTGAAACAGGAATCGAAGGGGGCTTTACTGTTTTAGTGAAGAGAAAATGAATCTTGGCTTAGATCATGGATGCGCAAGATGACTTGTGTGCCGCTACCCAGCACACTCTCGATCGTCAAGCCGTATTCAGGTCCATAAAACATTTTGACCCGATGATTGACATTGGCTAGCCCAATGTTCTTTTTGGCATGGGTGGAGGGCGTCTTGATTTTTTGCTGCAAGTGTTCGAGTTTTTCTGGCGGTATCCCGCTGCCGTTGTCTTGTACCACGATCACCAGATCATGGCCGTCTTTGGTGATCGTCAAACGGACAAACCCTGGATAGGTGATGCCTTCCAAGCCATGGGAGATGGCGTTTTCCACCAATGGTTGAATCAGGAGGGGCAATATTTGGACTTCTTTTTGGTCGATCTCATTGGAGACTGAATAGGAAAAGTTGACTCGATCGCCAAAGCGCATCCGCTGGATCTTGACATATACGTGAACGGCATCTAAGGACTCTTCTAAACTCGTTCGCTTGGTTCCGTGGGCTTCTAGCGTATAGCGCATCGATTTTGCCAGTAATTTGATGGCGTAAACGACGTCAGAATTGCCGGAAGTCAGCGCCATCATGCGAATCGTTTCTAACGTGTTGAACAAGAAGTGGGGGTTGATCTGCCCCGCTAAGATATTAAATTCCATTTGCTGCTGCTGAGTCAATAGCTCTTGCTGTGCCAAACGTGAACGGTAGATCTCTTCTTCTTTTTTCTTGATTCGTTGAATGATCTTATGGAAATCAAGAGAGATCTGTGAAATCTCGTCTTCGCCGCTGATATTTTGAAAGAAATCATAATCCTCGATCGAGGCAAAGTAGACCGCCTGCTGCAGTTGAGAGATTCGTTTGGTAAAGAATCGAGCAAAGAGAAAGACGATGATGAAAGTAGTGATCAAAATCACCAAAACGATCGTGCTCCAACGGATCAGATTGGCGCGTAGATTGCTATAGGCATTTGTATCCGCACTATAAATTGTGATGATGTCTTCTTTGTTACTCATGGGTAAGGTGCTTTTGGTGAGCATCACCTTGGTACCATCATCTTTTAAAAAGGCAGCACTCGTTTGCGGCTCAGAAAGAGTCGTAAGCTGTCCCGGTTCACCGACTTGATTGATTTTGTCGCTATAAAAGATGACATCATCATTTAACTGTAATTCCAATTCATAGGATGAATTACGAAGTCGGTTGCTGAGATAATTATAATCGACTTGGATCTCCAAAACGGCAGTTTCTTTTGATAAAGGCAAAGGCAACGTTTTATAAAGACTCAAACGATTTGCTTTGTAATCCTCTGGCATCGTCATCAAAAAAGCATCGGGTTGCTTGAGGGCTCGTTGGTACCAGGCGGTCGCTTGAATTGTGTCATCTGCCTGTTGAAAATATTTATAGTTCGGAATGGTTTGATTCGTCGTATAGATAGTTAATTTCGCAATCGAGGTTTGAAGATTTCTGATCTCATCTAGCTGATCATAGCTATTGATGTCCACGATCGCTTCTTGGTCGTCAAGGTAATTTGCAGTTAAAAGCTGACGTAGATGAGTATCGTTTGATAAGGAACTCGCCGTGTTGGTCAGCGTGTTTGTTGTATCAAAAAGAACAGATTTGACACGCTGAGCATTCAACTCTGCCAAGTGTTGGTAATTGCCTGTCAGCTGTTTGGTTGAATCGTAGACCAATAAGAGACCTATAGTCACTGTGGATAAAAAAACAACAGGCAGATAAAGAATGAATAATTGTCGCCGAATGGAAAACTGACTCAGACGACGAAAAAGTGAGAGATGACTGATTTTTTTCATGCTTGTTGATTACGAAAGATAGAAAGCAACAGGAACGAACTACAATAAATAACGAAAGAAAAACCAAAAATCAACAAGAGGAATTTAAACAATGGAAATAAAACAACAAAACAAAACGCAGCGATAGGAATAAGCGCGAGGGCTAACGAACGGATAGGGTCCGCAATCGGTAACAGAAACGCGTTTTTTAATGTTTGCCTAAAGCTGTTTTCATAACGTCCAATTAACGCGAGGCAATAGACTAACACAATAAACAGATAAATAGCTGTAACAATTAGAACGAAGGCAAAAATACTGGCAAGAATGGTTTTTGAGGAAAACCAAAACAAGCTACTATACAGTAGTGCTACCATGGGCAATCCAAGAAGGAGAAAACTACCGGTGGCTTTCATAAAGTTTGCTCGTAGCGCTCGGACATAGCCCACGATCAATTCACCACGCTCTTCATCCGCATAACGAATCGTCACTTCATAAAGGGCAGCTGTCGCAGCTCCAATCGTAATAATTGGCAAACAGCTAATGATATATAGTAAATTTAACAATGTGAATTGTGAAAAAACGGTGGTTATTTTGTACAGTTGACCATCAGGATTGTACTTCATTTTTATCCCTCCAAAATTGATATATTCCTATAGTACTCGCAAAAAACAAATTTTGAAAGCCTTGCCATTTAGGTGTCTTTTATCTGAAACCTTGATGTATCAGCATTCTTTATAAATAAAAGAAAAATAAAGTCTAAAATGTACGGATTGACCTCTATTTTTAACAGGTGGCAAATGAGATTTCAGGTGCTAGTATTAAAAATGTAAAAGCGGTTACAAAAAAGGGGGAGGAAAATGGAAAGTAAACTAAGCAGTGTCCCAAGAAAAAATAAGCGGGTGACACGAGAAGGGAAGATTTTGTTTCTATGTATCGTTCCCTTTCTGATTCTCGTGTTTTTGTTCTCTTATTTTCCTTTGCACGGATGGATTTATTCACTTTATGATTACAAACCAGCATTAGGTTTAGCGCGCAGCGAGTTTGTAGGCTTCAAATGGTTTCGACTTCTTGTCTCTAGTCCAACACAAGTGGATCAGATCGTACAAGTAATGAAAAACACCTTTGCCATGAGTTTTTTAGGGATCGCCACTTCGATCCTACCAGTAGGCTTCGCCATTTTATTGAACGAAATCAAGTGCAAATGGTTTAAAAACTTGGTCCAAACGCTGACCACGCTGCCGAATTTTATCAGTTGGGTTTTGGTGTATACGATCGCCTTTAGCTTGTTTTCTTCAACAGGGCTGGTAAACACGTTGCTGCAAGAATGGGGCTTCGTTACAGATCCAGTCAAATTTTTGGATAGCGGCAATCATACGTGGCTAATGATGTGTCTTTGGAATATTTGGAAAGGCTTGGGCTGGGGTGCCATCATGTATCTTGCAGGCATTTCAGGAATTGACCCCGAATTGTATGAATCGGCGCGAATCGATGGGGCGAATCGTTTCCACCTGATGCGTCATATCACACTACCTGCCTTGATGCCGACGTTTCTTGTGATGCTGATGCTGTCTATCGCCAACTTGTTGAACAACGGGATGGATCAGTACTTTGTTTTCCAAAATGCATTCAATCGAAATACGATCCAAGTCCTCGATTTGTATGTCTACAATTTAGGGATGGGTGGAAATAGTCTATCTCTGGCTACCGCGATCAGTATGCTAAAAAGTGTCATTTCTGTTGCCTTGTTAGCCATCGTCAATATTGCGTCGAAAAAAATTCGGGGGACTTCCATTATTTAGGAGAGGAGGATATCTATGGAACTATCGATTAGTGAAAAGAAAAAGGCGAAAAAAGTACCCAAACGTGAAAACCTGACGTTTAGTATCCTCAATTATACCTTTTTCTTTCTGATTACGTTGATTTGTGCGTATCCTTTTTATTACTTGATTATTAATTCAATCAGTAATAATGAGTTGAGTGCGTTAGGACAAATTCGCTTTTTTCCACAAGAGATCCATTTTGAAAACTACAGTCAAGTGTTACAACTAAAAGGGTTGCCATTAGCCGCAACCGTTTCGGTGGCTAGAACGGTGATTGGAACAGCAGCAACCGTCTTAGCTTCAGCCTTCTTAGGCTTTATGTTTACCCAAGAAAAAATGTGGAAACGAAAATTTTGGTATCGCTTTGTCGTGATTACAATGTATTTCAATGCAGGGCTGATTCCATTATTCATCACGATGAAGACATTAGGTTTAACGAATAATTTTTGGGTCTATATTTTGCCGGCTGTCGTTCAGCCTTTTAACATCATCTTAGTGAAAACCTATATTGAGTCAATCCCCAAATCGTTGCAAGAAGCAGCTGAAATGGATGGAGCTGGCATCATTCAAGTATTCTTTCGGGTAATTTTACCCAACTGTACGCCGATTTTAGCAACAGTCGCGATCTTCTCGGCAGTTGGTCAATGGAATTCTTTCCAAGATACACTGATTTACATTACGGATCAAAGTCTCTACTCCTTGCAATACCTTCTTTATACGTATATCAATCAAGCCAATTCGTTGGCACAAATGGTCAAAAATACATCGGGATCACTTTCCAGTATCGCTTCAGCTGCAACAACGCAGACACCGACTTCGATTCGCATGACCGTTTCAGTCATTGTTGTTTTACCAATCATGTTTATTTATCCGCTTTTCCAGAAATATTTTGTCAAAGGAATTATGTTGGGTGCGGTGAAAGGTTAATAAAAAGAAAGAGGGAAGAAAATGAAAAAAATGTCGAAATATGTAACAACAGGTTTGTTAGGCATGACATTGCTAGGTAGTTTAGCCGGCTGTGGAGGAGCGGCTGACTCTGACACAGACGCTGCTTCCAGCGAAAGTGGCTACGATGAAACGATCACGATCGATGTCTATAATGGGCTAGCCAACTATATGGGGATGCAAGAAGGTTGGTTTGCCAAAATCGTGCGGGATAAATTCAATATGGAATTGAACATCATCGCACCAAACGTTGCTGGCAACGGAGACACTCTTTATCAAACGAGGACGGCAGCAGGTGATTTGGGCGATTTGATCATTGTTGATAATGGCCAACAATACAACGAATTGGTTGAAGCTGGTTTGTTGACCGATGCGAGCGAGTATTATGAAACTATGGAAAATGTTCAGCGCTTCGATGCGGCTGTTCAAAATCTAAACAAAGATGCCGATGGTCTATATGGCTTTCCAACTTCCGTTTCTACATTAAAAGCCACCGATCCTTCAGAAGGATTAGATCCTACATTTGGTGCTTATGTGCGTTGGGATCTTTATGGGGATCAAGGATATCCAGAAATCGGTACATTGGAAGACCTGCTTCCTGTGATTCAAAAAATGCAAGAAGACAATCCAACAACAGATTCTGGGAAAAAAGTTTATGGGTTTTCTCTATTCAGCGATTGGGACGGCAACATGATGAATGCAGGCAAACAGCTGGTCACCTACTATGGGTACGATGAATCAGGTTTTGTCTTGGCAAAAGCGGATGGTTCTGATTATCAAAGCATTCTCGATAGTGATTCTGAATATATTCGCGCACTTAAGTTTTATTTCCAAGCCAATCAAATGGGCTTAGTGGATCCAGAATCAACGACGCAAAATTACGATACACTTTTTGCCAAATTCCAAGAAGGACAAGTCTTATTCTCATGGTGGCCTTGGTTAGGTCAAGCGGCTTTTAATACGACTACGAACTTGAATGAAGGAAAAGGCTTTATGTTGGCACCGATTCAAGACCAAAAAATCTTCTCTTATGGTGCGGAAGTTTACGGTGGCAAACAATTTATCGGGATCGGTTCAAATGCCGAAGACCCAGAGCGAATCGCAGCCTTTATTGACTGGCTCTACTCTTCAGAAGGCGTGTTAGCAAATTCTTCTCAAACAAGCGGTAGTAGTGGCCCTGAAGGCTTAACTTGGGAAATGAAAGATGGCGAGCCTGTCTTAACTGAGTTTGGGAAACAAGCGTTGCTAGATGGCGATGGGGATGTGCCAGAAGAATATGGTGGCGGAAGTTACAAAGATGGTGTATCCGCGCTAAACGTCAATACGGTATTACCGATCGATATCAATCCTGATACCGGCTTCCCATATGCTTATACGATGTGGGAAAGCTATCAAAATGAAACAACCGATCCTGTAAAAGAAGATTGGTCAAAAAATATGGGTGGTGCAGAATCGACCATTGGCTATTTAGAGGAGAACGACCAATTGTTAGTTGCCCCTGGTGCCAGCTATGTAGCGCCAGAAGATAGTTCAGAGATCTCTACGTTGCGGAACCAAGCCAAAGCGACAATCATCGAGTACTCTTGGCGAATGGTTTTTGCCAAAGATGAAGCAGAATTTGACCAATTGCTAAAAGAAATGCAAGAAACAGCAGACGGCTTAGGCTATCAAACAGTGCTAGAATTTGACATGAATAATGCGAAAGATCAAAACGAAAAACGGGTAGAAGTAGCGAAAGAATTTGGGGACTAATCAAAAACAAAGAATCATAAAAATGGTTGGTCAACGGTTCCTTGACAAAAGTGAGTAAACAGCGTTTGGTTAAGCAATCACTTAAGAAGATTGATCCAGCACCAGCGGATCAGTCTTCTTTCTTTAAGGAGGAAAACAATGATAGTGGATAAAAAAGATCGTCTGCTTTTTATGGGGGATTCGATCACAGATAGTAATCGAAATTATCAAGCGATACCTGCGGGATGGTCGTCATGGGGGGACGGCTATGTTCATCTGATCAACGCCTATACCACAGCATTACTCCCACAAATGGAATTAATGATCGTTAACCGAGGCATCAGTGGAGATACAGTCGTCGATTTGAAGAAGCGTTGGAAGGATGATGTATTGGCATTTCAACCAGATTGGGTAACGATCATGATCGGTGTAAATGATGTGTGGCGGCATTTTGATGGCACATTTGCTCAAACGGAACTGGTGGGGATTGAAAGATTTGAATCAGAGTTGCGTGATTTGATCGCTCAGACATTACCGAGTGTCAAAGGAATGATTCTCTTGACCCCGTTTATGGTTGAAGCCAACAAAGAAGATCCACTAAGAGAAATGCTTACCAACTACCAACACGTGCTTGCTAAAGTAGCGCAAGAGTATGGTATCCTTTTAGGAGATACGCAGGAAAAGTTTGATGATTTTTTGCTTTATCAGTCATCCTATGTCTTAAGCAGTGATCGTGTGCATCCATCGACTGCAGGACATGTGTTGATTGCAAAAACATGGCTGGAAACAGTCGGTATTTTGGAGGAAAGACCATGATCACAGTAGAAACGATCCACCAAGTCGCGCATCAAGGCCCCTTTTTCCCAAATTGGCAATCTTTGGGCGCTTTTGTTCTACCGGAATGGTTCCCCAAAGCAAAATTTGGGGTCTTCATTCATTGGGGATTGTATAGTGTTCCTGCATTTAATAACGAGTGGTACTCCAGAAATATGTACATCAAAGACCATCCGGAATACGATCACCATATCAACACCTACGGTCCGCAAAAAAACTTCGGCTACAAAGACTTTATTCCCATATTTACTGCAGAAAAATTCGATGCAAATGAGTGGATTCGACTGATCAAACAAGCCGGTGCCAATTATCTTTTTCCCGTTGCAGAACATCACGATGGGTTTCAGATGTACAAAAGCGAGCTTTCTGAATGGAATGCGGCAGTTATGGGACCGAAAAAAGATATTCTTGCGGAATTAAAAGAAGCAGCTGAGGAACAAGGCCTGCATTTTTGCACCTCATCTCATCGTGCCGAACATTGGTTTTTCATGGGACATGGTAAGGAATTTGACAGCGACATCAAGGAACCGTTAGCAAAAGGCGACTTTTATTGGCCTGCTATGCCAGAACCTGATAATCAAGATTTGTATAGCGAGCCATATCCCTCAAAAGAGTTTTTAGATGATTGGCTACTGCGAACCTGTGAACTCGTCGACAACTATCAACCAGAGCTGCTGTATTTTGATTGGTGGATCCAACACGAAGCCTTCAAGGAGCACCTGCAAGTTTTCGCTGCTTACTATTACAATCGTGGGGCTGAATGGGGCAAACAAGTTGGTATCTGCTACAAACACGATGCCATGATGTTTGGTAGTGGTATTGTGGAGATCGAACGGGGAAAATTTGCCGAACCACAACCTTTTTACTGGCAAACAGATACAGCGATCGCTCGCAATTCATGGTGTTATACCACAACGTTGGATTACAAAACAACGCGTGAGATTTTACAGGATTTGATCGAAGTCGTCAGTAAAAATGGCAATCTTCTTTTGAATATCGGGCCGAAAGGGAATGGTTCGATCCCAGAAAAAGATCAAACGATCTTAAAAGAAATCGGTGCGTGGCTGGATGTAAACGGTGAAGCCATTTATGAAGCGAAACCATGGCGCAAAGCCGGGGAAGGACCCACGACCGTTGTCTCAGGCCAATTTCAAGAGGCACAGGCGACGACATACACGAGCCAGGATTTCCGCTTTACGGTTCAGGGGGATTCGTTGTATGCTATTGGCATGGCAAGTCCTGAGAATGGACACGCAAGGATCCAAGCACTGGCCCAGTCTAAAGATCAAAATTTGCCAGAATTTCACGGCATCATCCAAACCGTGACGATTCTAGGACACGAAGAACAGCCTATTGATTGGCAAGTGACCGATGAAGGCTTGCAACTAACTTTTGAACCAATTGAAACCGACCAACCAATCGTCTATAAAATTACAATGAAATGAGGCGCAATCCGTGATACATGAAAAAAGAACCGCACTTTTACCAGAAAGCCAAGCCAGTTTAACCACGTATGTCATGGAAAATTCTCCTGAAATGGAACCAGATCGTGTTCGACCAGCGGTCATCATCTGTCCTGGCGGCGGCTATGAAATGTTGTCTGATCGCGAAGCGGAACCCATCGCCATCAAAATGATGAGCTTTGGTTTCCAAGCCTTTGTGTTGCATTATAGTATCAAACCGGCTGTCTATCCGTTAGCCTTAAAGGAATTGGCGGCTGCCGTTCGTCTTGTGCGCACCAATCATGAGGTCTGGCACGTCGATCCTGAAAAAATCATTGTTGCCGGTTTTTCAGCTGGTGGTCACTTAGCTGCTAATCTGGGTGTGTCTTGGCAGCAACCTTTTCTAGCAGAGGCTTTACAAGGAGCCAATGAAGAATGGCGACCTAACGGGTTACTGTTGAGTTATCCGGTCTTATCTAGTGGTGAACTTGGGCACCAAGATTCCTTCCGTTCATTATTAGCAGATCGCTATGAAACAGAAAAAGCCGCTTTGTCTTTAGAGACTTTAGTCAATGAACAGACACCGCCGACGTTTCTTTGGCATACGTTAGAAGATGGATTAGTCTTGGCGGAAAACAGCCTCCTTTTTGCCGAACAGCTGCGCAAATTTAATATACCTTATGAGCTGCACATTTTCCCTCGCGGTGGTCATGGACTAAGTTTAGGAACACCGGAAACCGCCAACGGCAATCAACACGGGATCGAAGCATCGGTTGTCCGTTGGCCAGAATTGTTTGCTGATTGGGTGAGGTGGAACATCTAAGAGGAATTCAAAAAAACAGTATAATCTTTAATCAATCATCTTTGTCTAATTCTCAAATCCGTTTTTTCAGCAGTATAAAAAGGATTTACTGAAAACATAAGATTGAGTGCTTGGTTCATTTACAAAATTAGGAAAGCGAAAGGGGTATTCAGTGAAAGTCAGATTAAAAGACATTGCAAAAGAAGTAGGTGTATCGATCGCAGCCGTTTCTCAAGTGTTAAATGACAAACCGATTCGGATCACAGAAGAAAAAAAACAGCAAATCAAGCGCTTGGCGGCAGAAAACAATTATACGCCGAATGCTGCGGCTAAAAGCCTGGTTTTGAAAAAAACCAATACGATCGGACTGATCATCCCAGATATCAACAATCCTTTTTTTGCCAACTTGGCCAAGGTCTTAGAAGATTTGCTGCGAAAACAGGGGTATCTGCTGATTTTGGTCAACTCAGATGATAAAGTTGACGTTGAGAAGGAATTGATTCAGCTCCTGATTGACCGCAACGTTGATGCGTTGATCATCGCCCTTTCAACCGAATCCTACGCGGATGAGGTACAAACCAAAGAACGATTGAAGAATCTTTCGGTTCCAATCGTTTTGGTTGATAGAGGAATAGATAACTTTGAGGTCGATCAAGTCTTTTATAATAATCGGCATGGGGGATACATTGCTACCAGTGAGCTAATAAAAAAAGGACACAAAAAGATTGGTACGATGATGAACCCTGATAAAAATATCAATTGTGTGTATCGATACCAAGGCTATTTAGATGCGCTGAAGGAATTCAATCTCCAACGAAAAGACAGTTGGCATGTGGTAACAAAGTTCCAATTTGAAGACGCCTATGAAAAAGCAGACATTCTCTTAAAAAACCGAGATGTAACCGGCATTGTTGCTGGCAACGACTTGATTGCATTGGGAATTATGAAGCGTGCCAAAGAACTAGGAATCAAGGTTCCAGAGGATGTTTCGATCGTAGGATACGACAATCTTGTTTTGAATGATCTTTTAGAAGTATCTCTAACGTCTGTGGAACAAGATGTAAATGATTTAGGTGAAAAAACGGTTCTTGCCTTGATGAATGCAATCAGCGGACAGAAGCCACGTTACGTCCAATTGACACCTAGATTGATAAAAAAGAACAGTGTGACTGAAAGAGTTTCCTAGCGAAACTCTTTTTTTACTATTGACAGCGCTTTAAAAC
Source organism: Enterococcus sp. NPDC086594 (assembly GCF_044746145.1). NCBI lineage: Bacteria > Bacillati > Bacillota > Bacilli > Lactobacillales > Enterococcaceae > Enterococcus > Enterococcus sp. NPDC086594. The sequence continues at coordinate 542,871 of NZ_JBIVBP010000001.1, read as the reverse complement.
GATGCTATTCTTTGTGTGAACATTAGATAAAACGCTTTATCAGATGTTCGCTTTTTTTAGAAAAATGATAAAACGTTTTATCAAAGGTGAGAGGAGAATACGTATGTCAAAAAAAGAAGTCATTATTGATACGGATCCGGGGATCGATGATGCAGTTGCGTTGGGAATTGCTCTATTTAGTGAAGGCTTGGAGGTCAAGTTGATCACGACAGTGGCCGGAAATGTCGGTATTGAACATGTCACCAATAATTTACTGAAACTGCTTTCCTTTTGGGATTTGTCGATTCCAGCAGCACAAGGTGCATCTCAGCCACTAACGCGAGCAGTCAAAGATGCCAGCGATGTTCATGGGGTCACAGGAATGGCCGGCTATTCATTTCCAGAACCAGATCGTTCATTGCTGCTGGAAACTTCAGCTGTGGAAACGATGTATCAAACGATCAAAAAGAATAAAGAAAAAATCACAATTGTCGCATTAGGTCCTCTAACGAATATTGCTCTTTTGCTTAAGATTTATCCAGAAGTCAAAGAAAAAATCGATGAGATCGTTTTAATGGGCGGAGCCTTAGGCAGAGGAAACTTTGGTGTATTGTCAGAGTTCAATATTGCGATTGACCCCGAGGCTGCAACGATTGTTTTTGAGAGCGGCTTACCACTTTCTGTAGCACCATTAGATGTGGGCGCAAAAGCGCTTGTTTACCCAGAAGACAGCGCAAAAATCAAAGAAATGAATCAAACCGGAGATATGATGGTTCAATTATTCAAAAAATACCGTGGTGGCAGTTTTGGCACGGGGCTGAAAATGTATGACAGTTGTGCGATCGCTTATCTTTTGTGTCCAGAGATGTTCACTGTTCAAGAGACTTTTGTTGCGATCGAAACACAAGGAGCCTACACAGCAGGTGCGACAATTGTCGATCTCAACAATCGTCTGAAGCAGAAAAACAATTGCCGTGTTTGTGTCGATATCGATGAAGCGCTCTTTAAAGAATGGTTTTTACAGGCAATCAGCAAGTGTAAATAGGAGGGGAAAGAAATGATAGAAGCGATTTTAGTACTCGTTGTTTTGGGGATCGTCGGATATTTTATTATTAAGAGTTATAATCCAGCATTGATTTTGATTATTGGGGCACTTGTCTTGCTTTGTGCATCCGTTGCTTTAGGAAATCCGCTTTACCCAGAAGGCGAAGGGACTGGCTTGGCCTTATTCGATATTTTTTTAAAGCTTAAAGATACGATCATCTCTCAAGTAAGTTCTGCTGGTCTAGTGATCATGATCTTATTCGGATATTCAGGTTATATGAATCTCATTGGTGCCAATCAAAAAGCTGTCAATATCCTGGTTCAGCCAATGACCAAAATCAAGTCTAAGGCATTATTTATTCCGATCGTTTTCTTATTAGGGAATTTGATGTCATTAGTCGTCCCAAGTGCATCTAGTTTGGCAATAATTTTGATGGCAATCCTTTATCCACTGCTTCAAGGGATTGGTATCTCTTCCTTAACAGCAGCCGGTGTTATCGCAATGACTGCCACGATCATGCCGACGCCATTAGGTGCGGATAATGTGATTGCGGCTCAGACATTGAATTACAACATCTTAACTTATGTTCTGTACCATGCGAAAATTTCCATCCCAACATTGCTGATCATGGCCATTGTTCATTACTTTTGGCAAACGTATTGTGATAAAAAAGAAGGCAAAGATGCCTTTGTAGAACTAAAAGAAATTGAAAGTAAGTCAGAAGAAACGGCTGTTCCTGGATTTTATGCAATTTTACCACTCCTGCCTTTGGTGTTGATCATTATCGTTGGTATAATCGGTATATTCAAAGAAGGTGTAACAATGGATATTTTCGTCCTAACGATGATTTCCTTTTTTGTCGCATTACTGATTGAATGTTTGAGAAAGAAATCTTTCAAAATCGCGCAAGAAAGTGCAGTGGAACTATTCAAAGGAATGGGACAAGGGTTTAGTCAAGTAGTCATGTTGGTTGTGGGTGGATCATTATTTACCACAGCTATCCAAAGCTTAGGAGTGATTGATTCACTAATGAGTGCGGTAGAAAATTCTCAATCTGCTGGCGTGTTAACGGCATTGATATTCAGCGGCGCAACCGCATTGTTCGGTATTTTGAGTGGCGGAGGATTGGCGATGTTTTACGCTGTGATTGAACTGATTCCCGATATTGCCGCTAAAGCGGGAATTGACGGGATTTTGATCGCCTTGCCAATGCAGATGATCGCCAATCTTGGCAGAACGATCTCACCAGTTGCCGCTGTAATTATGATTGTGTCTTCTTTAATCGACGTCAGCCCTGTTCGGTTACTGAAACGAACCAGCGTTCCAACGATCGTTGGGATTATAGCAGTGGTCATTTTGTCGTTGGTATTGCTCCCTTACTAGAGTCATGAATGAACTACAAAGGGCGTCACGGCAAGAATTAGCAGAGATTTTTCAACTGTTCATCGAAGCAAAGCAGCAGATGAATAGAAGGAAAATCTACCAGTGGACTGATACTTATCCCTCCCTAGAAATCTTAGCGAAGGATATCGAGAAAAAGGAACTGTTGGTGTTGAAGGATGAAAATAAAAACATTGTAAGTGTCGGTGTTTTGTCAGTTGACTCATTGTCAAATTGTAGCAAAGAATATCATGGGATAAGAACGATTCAGCGACTCGTTGCGAGACCATCTCAAGCGGGGCAAGGCTTTGGCCGCCAGTGGATCAGAAGCTGTTTGGAACAACAGTGTGATGAAGGGGAAACACTTCTTTCAATCACAAATCATACCAATCTGCCCATGCAGCGATTATTTGTAAAAACAGGGTTTTTAAAGGTTGGTGAAACGACCATTGAGGGTCGGGAAGCCTTTGGTCCTTTTTATATATTCAAGAGAAATAGGTGATTTTTTGAGTAAGATAACGATTTTAGGTAGTGTGAACATGGATATCGTGATCACGACAACACGAATGCCGAGGATCGGCGAAACGATCATTGGGGAGCAAATTGATTATTTTGTCGGGGGCAAAGGAGCAAATCAAGCAGTGGCAGCTTCTCGTTACGGTGCATCAACAAAATTTTTAGGGAAAATCGGGGAAGATACTTTTGGGGAAAAGGTTCTTCAGCACCTCAGCAGAGAAGCTCTCGATTTATCGGCTGTTTCCCGTGAAAAAAATATGTTCACAGGAATTGCGAGTATTTTTAAATTAGCAGAGGATAATTGTATCACTGTCGTCCCCGGTGCGAATGGACTGATCGATGAAGCCTACGTTCAGCAAACAATCAGTGAACTTTCACAAGGGGATATCTTACTTACTCAACTGGAAATTCCTGTGGAAACAATCAAACAAGCATTGATTCTTGCCAAGAAAAAAGGAGTTCTAACGATTTTGAATCCTGCTCCTTACAATGAAATCGTACCGGAACTCCTGCCGTATATTGATATTTTGACACCAAATGAAACGGAATTTGCCGCTTTGATCGGTAAAGAGGCCATTTTGGAAGACGAAATTGAGCAGGTCATTGCTGATTGGCAAAAAAAATATGCCACGCGAATCGTTGTCACACGAGGAAGCAAAGGGGTAACATTTGTAGAAAAGTCACAAGTTGTGACGATTCCATCGAACAAAGTTTCAGTTGTAGACACTACCGGTGCAGGGGATACCTTTAATGGCATCTTGGCAGCAGCTTTAGGGGAAGGAGCCGATTTTTATGAAGCCGTTTCTATGGCGAATAATGGAGCTAGTCTGTCCGTTCAAAAGCTGGGGGCTCAAACAGGAATGCCACTAAGAAGTGAAATAGAAGAGTTTATGAAGCAGCAGGTTGATTCATTTACCTGAAAGGCTATGTACAATTAGCAAACGACTATTCCTGAAAAAAGGCATCTGCGCCTCTAAAAAGAAGCGCAGATGCCTTTTATATAGGTAAGATTTATGCGGTGAAAACAACTGTTCCTTGATAAAAGCTTTTGCTGACGAAGCCTTTACGGGCAACGAATTCTGCCGTACAAGTAGCTGGTGTCAGTAAGAAATCAGCCGAATCACCAACCTTAGGCCATTGCTGCACACCGTTTTTATCCAACGGGACTTTGCCATCCGTGACTAAACCTAATGCTTGCGTCAAGTCTTCCTGACTTTTGACGGCAAAAATCTCTAAATAGCGGGCCAGTTTTTCTTGTAAAGAACCATCTCCTAGAGAAGACCAAGAATCATAGACGTTGTCGCAACCAATATGAACAGCAACGCCATAGCTTTGCAATTCCTTAAGCGGTGGAATCGTGCCAGGGCTGATGGGAATACTTGAAATGATGTGGATCTCTAAATCTGCTAAGGCTTGAAAGACTTCTTTGCGTTCTGTGCCTTCAAAGTCATTTAGACCAAAGGCGTGACTGATCGCCACATTTCCTTGCATATTGAATTCCTTCGTCAAACGAATCATTTCTTTGACGGTCGCTCTGCCAGCTTCTTGCCGATCGTGAAGATGGAGGTCAATCCCGACATGTCCTTTTTGAGCAAGTTCAAAAGTTGTCCGTAAGGAAGCCTGGTAATCTTGATCGAGTATATAAGGATCAACACCGCCAATAAAAGATGCTTTGCCCGTTGCTAAGGCTTCTTCAATCAAAGAAGCAGCATTTGAGCGCAATAAGCCATGTTGTGGGAATAAGACCAACTCCGAGCCAAAAGGTTGTTCGGCAACTAATTCGGTAATCGCATCAAAATAACGCAGCTGAGTCATTGGTTCAATATCAATATGTGAGCGGAACATCACCGCACCATGAGGCAGTTCTAAATCGATCAGCGCTTGTCCGCGTTCTTTGATCGATAACGGCAAGGCATCTAATTGGGGAATCTCAGTTTCAAATCGTTCCACCAAGCTAGCTGCCGGCGTTACTGGACGCCAAGGAGTACCTAATTTACTTTTGTCCAAATGACAATGTTTTTCGATCAATCCTGGCAACAATAACTGATTTCCCCCATCAATGATCGTCGCTTCGCTTGATGCCTGCCATTCGGTCATCGGCACGATCTCCGCTATTTTTCCATCATTGATCCCGATTGCTGTATTTTCTGTTTTGGTTCCATAAGACCAATCGCCTTCTTTTAAATAACTCGTCTCAAGTTGTACATTTGTAAGCCATAAATCCAAGAAATCGCCTTCTTTCGTATTTGCTTCATGGTATCACAAGTAAAGCTGGTTCCCAACCAAATCGCTTGCAAAAAAACAGACAATCTAAAACGTTTTAGTATTTACGCGATTTTCCATTAGGAAATCGGAAAAAATAAACATTATTTTTTATGAAAACGCTTGAATAGAGAAAAGATGTCTGGTAATATGTGGATGTAACGAAAAGGTTTTCGAAAAAAGGGGGACAAATATGCTGTTACTAAGATTGCTAGCATTTTTGATTGATTGCATGATCATTTTTTTACCAAGTACCATGCTTAGCTATCTCCTAATGGTACCTGCTGGAGTAACGATTGTCTTGCCACAACTTCTCTTTGTGGTCTACAACATGATTTGTTTGAGTAGTTTTGAGGGGAAAACGATTGGCAAACATTTTGCGAAACTCGTTGTTTTTACGAATCAACGTAATTTATTAACTGTAGGAATGAGGGAAGTAGCAAAATTGCTCTACTTTTTACCAATGATCGGTTGGTTGTTTTTCACTGGTTCTTTCTTCCTCTATCTAGGTACGAAAAAAACGTTACACGACATTTTAGGACTAAGTGTAGTGGGGTTCAATAAGAAACAGGGGAATAATCAGTATGAACGAAACCTCCTTCGATGAGTTGTTAACAGAGAATCCTTTATTGGAGATCAATACACAAGCGCTACTTTTGTTAGTTATTTTTGCTTGGGCTAGTGCTAGTCTTATTGCTTGGAAGTGGCGAAACGAATACCAAGCCGCAAAAATAATTAGAGATTATGCTTACTATGCGCCACTCCACTTGATCGTAGGATGGGTGTTTCTTAACGCAGCAATTGTCCTAGTAATTGGTAGTTATTTCATGGGCTTGATTGTACTTTTGTTTCGGTCCAATAACTATTTTTATAAATAAAAAATTTTTGAAAGAAACTAAAACGTTTTCTGAAGAAGTAGGAGGAAAAAATGGAGACAGCGATGCAGTATTTAAAAGAAGACCCTTGGAAAATTACGGAAAAGACCTTTGATACAAAATGGTTAGGCAAAGCAGAAGCCATCATGTGTTTGGGCAACGGGTATCTGGGGATGCGCTCTGTGACAGAAGAGAAATATGTTGGCGAAACGCGTAATCTTTTTGTTGCAGGAACCTTTAATAAATTCGACGAAAATGAAGTGACTGAGCTTCCTAATGTGCCGGATATGATTGGAATGGAGCTCCTTTTTGATGGCGAACGATTAGATTTATCAAAAGGCAAATATTCAAACTATTCACGTGTCTTAAATTTGAGAACTGGGGAACTCACGCGCTCCTTTCAATGGAAACATGGTCAGATTAATGTCGAACTGACCTTTAAGCGATGTGTTTCCTTTGCCCAAAAGCATGTGTTTGCGCAACAAGTGCTGGTCGAAAATTTAGGAAAAGAAGTCACGTTGGAAATTATTTCTGGTATTGACGGACAAAAGACAAATAGCGGCTCACAGCATTTTACTGAAGGTGACAAATCATTAACAGAAAATCGTTTCTTACAAATGATGCCAAAGACCACTCAATCTAAGATCGCCTTTGTTCTTTCGACAGCACATAATCTAGAAAAAACAGAAGATTGCTATGATGGAACCAAGAAGCGGATCGAGATGGGAAGACGGAAAATCTACAATCGTTACTGGCAAACCTTGGCACCTAATGAGACGTTGAAGCTTGAGAAGTTTTCTTCTGTTTATACCACGATCGATAAAGAGCATTTAGGAAAGACACCACAAGATTTGAAGAAGATTGCCCTTGAAGAGCTGAAAGAGATTCGCAAAAACGGCTATCAGGAATTAGCAAAAGCTTCAGCAACGGCATGGGACAAAGAAGTCTGGTCCGTCTTTCCAATCAAAATCAAGACAGAGAACACACTAGATCAATTAGCGATTCATTTTGCAAAATATCATCTACATGTGATGACACCAGCCCATGACGAACGCATGAACATAGGTGCCAAAGGCCTATCTGGGGAAGGGTACAAAGGACATACCTTTTGGGATACAGAGATTTTTATGCTGCCATATTTTACCTTCACACACCCAGAAATCGCCAAAAAATTAGTGACTTATCGCTATTTAGGTTTGGCTGGTGCCCATAAAAAAGCTACTGATAACGGCTATCAAGGCGCCCAATTTCCGTGGGAAGCTGCTTGGCCTGAAGATGGTGAGACTACGCCAGTTTGGGGCGCTGCGGATATCCTTACGGGCTTACCAACGAAAATTTGGTCAGGATTTATTGAACAGCATATTACCAGCGATGTCACCTACGGCATCAAACAATTTATTGATGTAACGAATGATCAACAATTTGCATGGGAAAAAGGCTATGAAGTGATTTTTGATACAGCGATCTTCTGGGCGAGTCGTTTAGAGTGGTCCGAAGAAAACCAGCGCTTTGAAATTTTAGACGTTGTCGGACCAGATGAATATAAGGAGCATGTCGATAATAATGCTTTCACGAATCATACTGCGCACTGGAACATTCAATTAGCTATTTCATTGTATGAAGAGTTGAAAAAGAACCAGCCAGAACAATTTACGAAACTAGCTGAAAAATTACCATTAAATGAAGCTTATCAAGAATGGCAAGCAAAAGTAGCTGCTATTTATTTACCGCAACCGAATGAAGCGGGAATCATCCCGCAAGACGATACCTATTTGACGAAAAAAGAGATCGATCTCACGAAATATAAAAATGATTCGCAAGTAGGCACACTGTTCCATGAGTATAACTTAGAACAGGTCAACGAGATGCAAGTTTCGAAACAAGCGGATGTTCTTTTGCTCTTGTTCTTATTTGAGAACCTTTTTCCAAAAGAAGAGAAACGGTTGAATTGGGATTACTATGAGCCGAAAACGTTGCATGATTCTTCCTTATCCTTATCGACACATGCCATCCTCGCTGCTGATTTAGGGGAAATAGCACTTTCTTATGATTTGTTTCAACAAGCAATCAACATTGATATGGGAGAAAATATGCTGTCTTCCAATGAAGGGATTCATGCAGCATCACTCGGCGGTATTTGGCAAATGACGGTCTTCGGCTATGGTGGTGTCCGTTGTTTAGACGGCCAGTTAAGAATCGAACCACATTTACCAAAGGCTTGGGAAGCACTTGAATTTGGTATTATGTGGCACCAACAGCCATTAAAGATTGAGGTCACACAGGAAGGTTTTACGGTCACCAACCATGGGGAGCAAGCGATTGAGTTTATCGCTTTTGATAAGGTTTATCTGCTTGAAGAACAAATCAAAATCACTTTTTAGGGGGAAATAAAATGACTGGATGGAAAAAAGTAGTAGGAACAGGGCTTCTATTGTCTGCAGCAGTGGTGCTGGCAGCTTGTGGGGGAAACGAAGACACCAGTAGTTCGACAGATCAGACGGATTTCACAGGGGATTCGTTAACGATCGGTGTTTGGGGTGGCAACGAGGCAGAAGAAAAATCGTTGGATGAGATGATCCAATCTTTTGAAGAAGCAACGGGTGCAACAGTTGAAAAGAAAGTATATACCGATTATAATACCCAAATTCAAGCTGACATGGCTGGTAGAACGGCACCAGATGTCTTTTACGTGGATGCCTATATGTTCCCATGGTTCTCAGAGAATGGCACACTTGCAGAACTGGATCCGGCTAATTTTGAAAGTGAGCAGTTTTATGATAGCTTGATCGATGCTTTTACGACTTCGGATGGACAACTGCAGGCTGTTCCCAAAGATATGTCAACTTTAGCACTCTATTTCAATACAGCGATTTTTGAAGAAGCGGGTGTGTCGATCGATGAAGTGCCAGACACACTTGAAGCGTATGTTGAGTGGCTGCCGTCGTTCCAAGAAAAAATCAATGAGGCGTATGGTGACGGAAATGTTTTTGCCATGAGCTATAACCAAGATATGGCTCGCAACTATCATTTTGCAACGCGGGAAAATGCTCAACCAATCAATGAAGATGGGACGGCTAATTTGGCTGATCCAGCAGTAGTTGATAATCTTTCTATTTTAAAAGAGTTGGTCGATACGAAAGCAGCTGTTACACCGCAAGATATCGGAACAGGTTGGAACGGCGAAGCTTTTGGTTCTGGAAAAATTGCGATCATGGATGAAGGAAACTGGGTGTATGAGACACTTAAGACAGAATTTCCTGATATTCCTTTTGTTGTAAAAGAAATGCCAACGTATAAAGGAACGGAAGGGTCAATGATGTTTTCTGTCGGTTGGGGAAAATATGTTGGGACTGAAAAAAGTGCCTTGGCAGATAAATGGATTCAACACGCTACTGGTCAAAGCGGTATGCAAGCATGGGTTGAAGGAACCGGGACATTACCTAGTCGTCAAGATGTAGCAGATGCGGCCAAAATCACAGAAAACAGTGACTTGAATGTTCACCTAGAGGCTTGGGATTATGCAACGATTTGGCAAAAGGGCACCACTTTAGATACGATCAACAAAGCCTATCAAAACTTTTTACCGAATGCTTTAAATGGAAACATGACCTTTGAAGAAGCAATGGAAGCTGCTGATGAACAAGCGAACGCAGATATTACAGCAAACTAGTCTGAATTTGAACGAGGGAGAGGAACTCCTCTCTCTTTTCTTTTGGGAAAGGTGACAACATGATGGAACGAAAAAAAACTAACTATACAAAAAGCCAATGGCAAGAAATCCGACAAGCGTGGCTCTTTCTGGCTCCAGCAATCATTGTCGTAGGAATCTTTTTCGTCTTAGCTGTTCTCTTTGCTTTTTATCTATCTTTCAACGACGTCAATTTGTTTACCAATACATTTTCTTTTAAAGGGATAGAAAACTATTTACGTATCTTCACCGATCAAAAAGCGCGAATCGCTCTTAGAAATACGGCCACGTTTGCCTTGGTCGTCGTTCCGTTACAAACGATTTTTGCTTTGATTATCGCGTATATTTTAAGCAGCAAAGGAATCAAGGGGAAGAAACTGTTTCGGATGGTTTATTTTTTGCCAACTTTAACTTCTAGTTCAGCATTGACGATCATCTTTATGTTTATTTTTAATATTTACGGTCCAGTCAATGACTTATTTATGAATTTAGGATTTTACTCAGAACCAATCAATTTTTTACAAGAACCGGCCTATGCGTTGAAAGTGATTATGGTAATGAATATCTGGTCGACCGTGCCTTATTATATGACGATCTATTTGGCTTCTTTAGTTGATCTGCCTCATTCTTTGTACGAAGCAGCAGAGATCGATGGTGCGACAACCGTGGATAAATTACGGTATATCACGATTCCTTATCTACGCCCAATCACTACCTATGTACTGCTGACGGGGATCATTGGTACCTTTCAGATGTTTGACCAGGCGTATATCTTCTCGAACGGATCAGGGGGACCCAACAATTCGACTCTGACCTTGTCACTAATGATTTACCAATACGCCTTTGGACAAATGAACACGATGGGGTATGCGGCAGCATTAGCGATCGTTTTAGCAATTATTATCTTTATCACGTCACTTTTAGCAGAAAAATTGAACAAAGAAAGAGGGTAACGTCCGTGAGAGGAAAAGAGAAAACAAAAATTTTAAAGATTTTGCTTTATACGATCTTGATTCTTTATGCAGTACTGACCTTTTATCCTTTTGTCTGGGCAATTGCTGCATCTTTCAAACCCTATAGAGAAATTGTTTCTGGGGATATGAGTTTGATCCCCAATGAGTTTACTTTAGACAATTTTCGATATGTCTTGGGGCGCTCTTCTTTGTTTATGCGCTGGTTTCTAAACTCCGTGATTATATCCGTTATTGGAACGACCATCAATATTTTATTAAATACGATGGCAGGTTATGCCTTAGCAAGATTAAATTTTCCGGGGCGTGAACGAATTTACTATGGATTTTTGGCATTGATGATGGTGCCAGCTCAGGTTTTGTTGATTCCAAATTACTTAATCTTGATGAATCTAGGAATGTTAGATAGTTTTTCAGCGTTGATTTTACCAGCTGCGATCAACATCGGGAATATCTTTATGATGCGTCAATTCTTTTTATCTTTTCCAAAAGATGTGGAAGAAGCTGCGGCAATCGATGGTCTCGGCAGATTTCAAACATTCTTTCGTATCGTGATGCCATTAGCAAAACCATCCATCGCAACACAAGCTGTCTTTATTTTTATGGGCTTTTGGAATGAATTCATGAAACCAATGCTCTATTTGACCACACCAAGTAAATATACTTTGACTCTAGGGTTGCAGACTTTCCAAAGTCGAAATGGTGGTGTACGATGGGATCAGACGATGGCGGCAAGTGTGATCACGATCATTCCCATTGTGATCATTTACTTGCTGTTCAACAAATATTTCTTACAAGGAGTGCGAATGGATGGCGAAAAATGATTCATTTAAAGTAAGAGCACAGGAACTTTCTCATCAAACCCCTGAATACTTAGAAACATTGTTTGCAGTTGGCAATGGTCAAATTGGCGTGCGTGCAGGTCACCCCTTAAAAGTCAATGAGCTTTACAAGGGAAACCCAGGCTCCTTTGTTAATGGTTTTTTTGATAGTGAGACGATCCAATATGGTGAATGGGCATACGGCTATGCCAAAGAGCATCAGACGATCATCAAGCTGCCGAATCTAAGAGGTGTACGTTTACAGATTGGTGACGAGGACTCTAGTGCTTCAGAATGGCAAGTAAAGCCTATACAAATGACTTTGGATTTGGAAAAAGGCGTGTTGGATGAATCCTATAAAGTAGTAACGCCACTAGGTAAAACTTTTGAATTGGTGATGCAGTCGTTTGCCTCTGTGACACGAAGTGAACTTTACGTCTGTCAGTATCAAATTAAGAACACCAATTTCTCAGAGCCAATTTCCATAACACATCCGTTAGAACAAAAAGCAGCAATTGTTCAAACAGATGATCCTCGGGTTGCTAGTAAAGCACATCACTTACGAAAAGCTGATTATCAGGATTATGCGATTTGGACTGCTGAAAATAGTCAACGAAGTATAGCAATTCGAGTGATCAATGGCGAAAAGCAATTACAAGCAGAGGAAACGCTTACGACGGTTTTCCAAATGAAACTACTTGAAGATAATCAAAATCACGAAACACCTTTTAACCAAGAGTTAGCCGATTTTGAAGTTCTCTTGCAAGAGCAGCAACAAAGTTATCAGCAATTTTGGGCGGCAAGTGATATCCAAATCGAAGGAGATCCAGTTCTTCAAAAAGGCATTCGGTTCAATTTGTTTCATTTGAATCAAGGTGCGGGGCGAGACGGCAGAACAAATTTCGCAGCCAAAGGATTGACTGGCGAGGGATATGAAGGGCATTACTTCTGGGATACGGAAATGTATCTGTTGCCATTTTTTATTTTCACGAACCCTGAAATAGCCAAGGCATTGCTTTCCTATCGCGGGAAGATCTTGCCGCAAGCCAAACAACGGGCGCAGGAGCTAAGCCAAGAGGGTGCTTTGTTTGCCTGGCGAACAATTGATGGAAATGAGACGAGTGCTTATTATCCAGCGGGAACTGCCCAAGTCCATATCAATGCGGATATCGTTTATGCATTCCAATTGTATGAACGAGTGACTGGCGACCAGGCATTCATCGAAACGGTTGGCAGTGAAGTTGTTTTTGAAACGGCGAAATTCTGGTTGAGCTATGGCGATCTAGTAGAAAAAGAGGGCAAACTTGCCTTTTGCATCAATGGAGTGACTGGACCTGATGAGTACAGTGCCCTTGTTAATAATAATTTTTATACGAATAAAATGGTTCAAAATAATCTATATTATGCCATTGAGTTAGCACAGCGGTATGGTAAATACCAAGAAACAATTAGTGCTTGGCAGCAAGCAGCCGACTTAATGTACTTTGGTTACGATGAACAGCGAGGGATTACGAAGCAAGACGATGGATTCTTAGAACAAGCAGTCTGGCCATTTGAAACTACACCTGCTGAAAAGTATCCTCTCCTGTTGCATTATCATCCAATGGTCATCTACAAACATCAAGTCTGTAAGCAAGCCGATACGGTTTTGGCCCAAATGCTCTATACAGGAGACTTCAGTCTTGAGCAATTAAAAAAAGATTATGACTATTACGAACAAGTGACGACGCATGATTCCTCCTTGTCTCGTTCTATTTTTAGCGTGATGGCGAGTCGAATTGGGGATTCTGAAAAAGCCTATCGTTATTTTATGGATACGGCTTTGATGGATTTAACGGATCTCCAAAAAAACGTTGTCGATGGCATTCACGCAGCAAATATGGGTGGAAGCTGGCTGAGCTTGATTTACGGTTTTGCAGGGTTGTATTACGATCAAGGCCTGCGATTAGCGAATCATTTGCCACAGAAAATAAAAGAACTAAAATTTACGCTCTTTTATCAAGGAGAACCTGTTAAAATCAGTTTAAAGGATCGCGATATTGACTGTCAGTTAGCGGAGACAACCCAATTGCTCGCTACGAAGACTGATGGTGGTATTTGGATAAAGGAGAGATAGCAAATGCGAACAACGATTCGCGATGTGGCAAAGGCAGCCGGTGTATCAATAGCGACTGTATCCAAAGTTTTTAACGGGTATAGTGATATCAACCAGCAAACCAAGCAAGAAATTTTAAAAATAGCGAAAGAATTAGACTATTCCCCAAACATGGCAGCAAGGACACTGTCTTCCAAGAAACAACAAACCATCGCCTTGATTTTAAATGAGTTGAATTTCAACCGAAAATCAACGATGCCTTTGGAAGTGTTGAATGGGGTCTATCGTTATACGGATCAGTCAGATTTTGAGTTTGTCTTTTATGGGACAAGTACTGAGAAACAAAAGCAAAAGACGTTTAGTCAGTTCTGCAATGAGCACAATATCACTGGTGTAGTGATTCAAGGGTTAAAAACCACCGATCCTTACTACCAGGAAGTACAGCAAACCTCTTTGCCGACAGTTCTGATTGATATGGAAATCGACAATCCTAAGATCGGCTTGGTTTCGATTGACAATGAAAAAGCGGCGCAAGAAGCTGTGGATTTTTTGATTGCCAATAATCATCGACAAATTGGCATGATCAACGGGAGTCGTGATGCCAATGTCAGTGAACTTAGAGAAAAAGGCTACCGCGCTTCTTTGGCAGCGCATGGCTTGTTAGTGAATGAGTCGTATATCCAGTACGCCAACTATGAAGAAGAAATTGCCTATTTGATTTGTAAAAATCTGTTAGAAAACAATCAAGAAATCACTGCACTGTTCTGTGCTAGTGATATTATGGCAATCGGAGCGATACGAGGAATCAAAGACATGGGCTTGCGGGTTCCTGAAGATATTTCGGTCATCGGGTTCGATGATATTATTTTGGCTAGCTACGTAACGCCTGAATTAACAACCGTTGCCCAAGATATGGAACGAATCGGTTATGATGCAGCTGAATTACTAGCAGACATCATCACCAATCAAGCAGAAACGAGCCATCGAAAAATTAGTCCCCATCAATTAAAAGTGCGACAGTCGGTAGAGAAAATCAGCGAGGTTCGCTAAATAAAAAAGACATGACCTTCATTGAGTGAAGATCATGTCTTTTTTTGTGGAGAAGAAAACTCAAACAAATTGGTCGGTCATATGTGGCAACAACAAAGTGAAAGTCACGACCATTCGTTTTTTTGATAAGAAGCAAAGCACAAGGCAAGCAACTTCTTGTAGAAATTTCCCTTAATGAAAGGGAAGATATACCTATGGAGGTTGCTTGGGTTTGACTCTAAACTAGTAAGCGAGGGAGAGAGAGATGGAAAAATTAAGCCTATTGTTGTTAAGAACACTTTCGGAGCATGACGGTTTTATGACGAGTAAAGCGGCTGCTGCCGAGTTGGGTGTTAGCAGAAAAACCGTTCGCCGTTATGCAGAAGAAATCAACCAGCATCAAGAACGATACGGTTGTATGATTCAAGCGAAAAAAGGGAGTGGGTTGTATTTACAAATAACGAACGAAGAAGCTTTTCAGCGAAGGAAAGAACAAGCGTCCCACAATGACGACTTTGTTTCTAGAATTATTGAATTCTTTATTCAAGAAGAAACGTATATTAAATCCGAAATGCTTTGCGAACGCTTATTCATTTCTCAGAGTAAGCTATCTCAAGAATTGAAAAAGCTGCGACGGATACTAAGCCATTACCAGCTCTCCATTCAAACGAAGCCGTATTACGGAATGAAACTTAGCGGTAGCGAATTTGACTTGAGACGGTTTATGGCTAGTAATTATTTGCAAAGAACCCATATCAAGCAGTTAGAAGAGGGCACAATCAGCGAAGATACACCGTCGCTTCTTCACCAGCAGATAAAAGCGATCGTTTCGTCGGAGTTTTCGCAAAAAGCCTACCCCATGTCGGAGGCTATTTTGAACAATCTGGTGAATCATTTAGCGATCGCTGTCTTACGCATGCAAAGCGGCCGCTACTTAGATCGAAACCTACCGATCAGCGGCAGGACCAATGATGAGCAGACATTACTAGGAGAGCGAATCATCGCCAGAATTGAAAAAGAGTGTGCTGTACATTTTACCGAATACGAGCGAAATTATGTTTTAGGGCAAATCGTTGGCAAACGAGTAGTCCCTAGAAATGAAAAGATGACTGTTTCAGATGAAGCAGCAGAATTGGTCAGCAAAATTTTAAAAGCGATCAAGGAAAGCCGCCAAATCGATTTCAGCAAAGACTTGGATCTGCAAACGATGTTGATGTTGCACTTTGCTCCGCTGATCGATCGGATCGAATTGGGGATCGAGCTGAAAAATCCTTTGTTGAATGAGGTGAAGGTACACTGTAATGTCGCTTATGATTTAGCCATCATTGCCGGTCAAGTCATTGCAAAGCAATTTGAAAAGACCATCAGTGATCATGAACTCAGCTATTTGGCGATGCACTTTGATGTGGCTTTAAATAAGAAAAATTCGCAAACACAGCGCAAGTATATTTTAGTGGTCAATGACCTCGGCCGAGCGGCCAATACCTTCCTTAAAGAGAAATTTGAGTTTTATTTTCGCAATTATATCAAGAAAGTCACGGTATGCAATCCATATGAATTTTTGCAAATGATCGAAGAGCAGGAGTTCGATTTTATCTTTTCTTCGATTCCACTTCCTTACGAAGGAACGATTCCTGTTATGAATGTTGATTATTTTATGCAACCGGATATGATCAAAAAGATCGAAGCCGCATTGGCCGCTATCTTCACAGAAGAAGTGCTTTTGAACTACTTTAAGGAATCGTTATTCATCTGTGAACAAGAATTTGAAACAAAAGAAGCGGTGTTGCATTTTTTATGCCAACAAATCAAAGAACAGTATTCAATGCCTGAGAATTTTGAAACGTTGGTTTTTGAACGAGAAGCCTTTTTTGGAACCGATTTCTTACCGTCAGTCGCTTTCCCTCATCCCAATGCGCTGATTGGTGCAGAAACGGTGATTGCCGTTGCAAACTTGAAAAAGCCAGTGTTCTGGTACAAACAGACGGTTCGTCTCGTTTTCTTATTAGTGATTGCTGAACAAGATCACTTAAAAGTGAAACCGCTGAATGATCATTTGATCAAACAATGTTCTTCGTTGGATAAAGTAAACAAACTAGCTGCGACAACGGACTTTATGACGTTCATTAATTATTTAAAGGAGTAGTGTATGACAAATGAAAAAGTAACCTTAGAAGGTGCGTATAATTTTCGCGATTTTGGCGGCTATCGGACCAAAGAGGGCAAATACGTAGTGACTGGAAAACTATATCGCTCAGACGAATTGAGCAAATTGACAGAAGCCGATCAGAAAAAATTAGCAGCTCTGGGAATTGAGAAAATTATTGACTACCGCAATGCCCAAGAAAGAGCAGACAATGAAGACAAACCCATTGGGAATGCTCAGATACTTTATTTGACGCCAATTGCTGATATTGCTGCTTTAGCTTCTTCAGAAGAAGGGGAACCAATGGCGCTTTCTGCAGAAAAAATCACCGCCGAAGTTGCAAAAGAATTGATGATTCGGCAAAATTATGAATTTGTTGAAAACAGTCAATGCAAGACCGTTTTCAAAGAAGTATTGGCCATTCATTTGGAAGCTGAAGGTGCAGTGGTTCAGCACTGTCGTGGTGGCAAAGACCGCACCGGGTATGGCGTTGCCCTGATTCAGTTACTGTTGGGTGTCAGTTATGAAGAGGTCATGGAAGATTACCTGCTGACCAACGAGTACAAAAGGGAGAAAAATACCAAGAGTCTCAAGCAGATACAAGAAGAAACGAACAACCCCGATTTTGTGGCAGCAATGCGATACTTCAAAGAAGCTGATCGGTGTTTTTTACAAACCGCTTTGGATTTGATTGAGGCTCATGGGGGGATTGAAACATATGTAAAAGAAGAACTGGGTTTTTCACAGCAGAAAATCCAGCTACTTAAAGATAAATACTTGCGGGATTAAGTGAAGGAGGACCTTATGAATACACTGAAAGATAAAATACTAGCTGCAGCCGTTCAAGTACAAAACAATATTTATATGAAAGCCATTGCCAATGCAATGATGGGCTTAATGCCCGTCATGATGATCAGTTCCATTGCTTCCTTGATCAATGCGATCGACATTGGGGCAACGCAACAGATAATGGAACAAATTGGTTTGAAAGCATTATTAACCCAAGTCAACGCGATGACGATCGATGTCGTTTCCGTTTATGTCGCCTTTCTAGTTGGCTATAAATTAGCCGAGCATTTAAATGCGGATCAACTAAATGCCGGTATCATGAGTTTGGTATCATTTTTGATCTTGAGTCCGATTTCGACTTTAGAAGAAACCCGTACGATGGAGTTGTCGACCCTTGGCTCCGGTGGGATGTTTGTCGCCATGTTTGGCGGTTTGTTGGGTGCCAGAATTTACATTTTATGTGTACAGAAGAATTTGATGATCAAAATGCCGGATTCGGTACCGCCGATCGTCAACAAATCCTTTGCAGCGATCGTGCCAGCAATTATTGTTTCAGCCATTATGGGCATCATTTATGTGGGCATGGCGGCAACTCCTTACGGCACGCTGACAGATATGATCTATACTTGGGTACAAGCTCCATTGACCTTGCTAGGAGCGAATATTTTTGCTTGTATGATCATTGTGGCGTTTATCGAATTTCTTTGGTTCTTTGGCATTCACGGAGTGTTGGCTGTTTATCCGATCTTGATGTTGGTCTTTTACCAACCAGGGCTTGATAATCTGGCGGCGTACAGTGCCGGCCAAGCATTACCACATTTGTTTACGATTGGGTTTATTTTGAACAATCGCGGGGCTCGTTCATTTGCAGTCGCTTTACTGGCTATTTTTGGTTGCAAATCAGAGCAGCTAAAAGCTGTTGGTAAAATTGGATTGATCCCTTCCATGTTTGGTATTTCTGAGCCAATCAAATTTGGGATTCCTCAGGTGATGAATATCAGAATGCTGCTTCCCTTGATGGTAACACCGGCTGTTTCCGTGTTGTCAGCATATCTCTTAACAATTGTCGGCTTTTTGCCTTATCACAATGGAGTCAATATCCCAACTGGATTTCCGATTATTTTCGGTGGCTTCTTAGTGAATGGCTGGCAAGGGATCATTGCACAATTGATCCAATTTGTCTTATGTGTCATCATCTACATCCCTTTTATGCGTCTGCAAGACAAAGCAGCACTAGCTGAAGAAAAGAATCTGCAAACTCAAGCGGCAGTCGTTGAGTAACAAATAACGAGAAAATGGAGGAACAATGATGAAAAAAATAGTATTAGTTTGCGCTGGCGGCATGTCTACTGGCGTCTTAGTAAATAATATGAAAAAAGCAGCGCAAGAAAAAGGAGAAGCGGTGGTGATCGATGCGTTCTCCATTGAATCGGTCACGACTGCAGCAAAAGATGCTGATTGCGTACTGTTAGGACCGCAAGTTTCTTACCGATTAAATGAAGTCCAAGGCTTAGTTGCTTGTCCAGCAGCCAGTATCGACATGCGCACCTATGGCATGATGGATGGAAAAAAAGCATTGGAACAAGCACTTGAACTAATAGGAGAGTAGAATGGAAGAAAAAGAACAAATTTGTTTTCAGATTATCTCGCAAGCGGGTATGGCAAGAAGTTGCTTTTTTGAAAGTATTCAAAAAGGAAGAGAAGCCCAGAATCTGGCTGCACTGCAAGCAATCGAAAAAGGAAAAGAACACTATCATGAAGCCCATTTGGCACATCGGAAGTTAGTTCAACAAGAAGCTCAAGGGGACAAAGTTTGGATGTCCTTACTATTAAGTCATGCGGAAGATCTTTTGATGAGCGCAGACATCATGAGTGAGCTTGCAAAAGAGTTTCAAGGGTTGTATGAAGAAATTCAGGCAATTAAGCAAACGATTCAGTCTACTGGCTTCTAGCCGAAAATCGCAATAAGAAAAAGAAACGAAGTGTCAGTCTTTTGACAATACACTTGGTTTCTTTTTGCTTAAATTTGGCACGCAAGTTGACAGGATTGCTTGAAAGTGTAGGATAGAAGAAAGATGGAACTTTAAATCAAGGCAAGGAGTCGGACGATGAAAGTTTTAAAATCCCATACCGCACTTTTGATCATCAGCAATACGATCACGATCATCCCGTATCTTTATTTCTTATCTTTGAGCAAAGAGCAGTCGCTAAGTGCAGCATTAGCCTTTGCGCTCTTTTATACCTTTCGCATGACAGGGGTCTTTTTCTTACAGACGCTTACGGCGCTTTTTGCACCATCATTGTTAGCAGCAAGTGTCTTGATCGGCGGCGCCGGCGCATTGGTAGGTATCTTGAGCACCTGGTGGAGCGTGGCACTCTTGCCAGCTGCTGGTTTGTTGGGGATCAGTGCTTCTTGGCTGCCGCCAGCTGATCTGATGGTACGACAAAAAGCCAAGCTCACTGAACAGCCGCTGAAAAATGATTGGAAGGAGGCGCTGTTCTTTCTTTTTGTTTTACTGTTTGCCTTACGGTTGCCTGATGACCTTCAAGGCGTTGGCCTATTTGGCAGTTATTTTGCACTCTTTGTGCTGGCAGCTAAGAGTAGTCAAACCTTCAACAACCTCCCAAAAAGACCGTTGATGCAGCGCAACCAGTTATTCAACAAGCAGTTTTTGTTGTATTTCTTTTTCTTTCTCTTACTGTTTGGCTTGCGATCAGCCAGGCTGATCAAGTCGAATGCCCTGTTTGAGTGGGCGATTACTGGCTTCTTGTTTCTCTTTGCTTTGCTGCTGATCACTTTAACGAAACGCAGCCGCTCGTGGAAACAGCCGCTTCACTTGAACATCCTCACCTTTATTCGGGGAGTGATCGGTAACTTTCTTTTTCTTTTCGGCTCGGTCTATGTTACCGGTCGATTTGGGGCACAAGCGCTTAGTACTCACGTTTACTTGCCTTATGCACTGGGCCTTTTTGGCGCAATGTTTCTCGGAGGAAAACTCGCACGCTTGCTAGAAAAACAGTTAGTACCGGCGTATTTGCTTGGATTGATGGTTGGTGTTCTTCTATTTAGCAGCGATCTTTTGATCCCAATAAGTTTATTTGTCATTAGTTTCTTTAATGCGGGATTGAATCAATGGCTCACGAAACAGTATTTGGCGGCAAAACCGGAAGCAATTGAACAGCAGAGCTTAGCCAAGTATGCCACACAAAGCAAAGGGAGTCTGGTACATCAATTTCTTTTGATGACACTCCTATTTGTTATTCTTCGTTTTGAACATCAGCCGTTGGCTTTCTTGTTTCAGCTATCAGGAACGACGGCAACGAATCAGACCTCAAGGATCCAAAGCTTTTTAGAGCCAGCAAAATGGGGCTCGATTGCAGGAGTACTCTGTTTGCTAGTAGGTGGACTGGTGGTATTTTATCGGCAACTAAAGAAAACAAAAGTATAAGCGTCGTTAACTGACACTGTCTTATTTCTAGACGGTGTCTTTTTTTTGAAATCGCATAAAAACCGAACATTTATCGTTTTATCTTTCTTTATGATAGTGAATTTTATTGCACTATTTTCGAATAGCGTTAAAATAAGAACATCGTGTTAGTGAAAAAGGAACATTAAATGAACGGCTTTTTCCTGACAATGTCTTAGAGAACGGGGGAAATCAAACAAATGGCAACCATTCACTATTTTAAAGGAGATGTTTTCCATACGCCAACTGATGGAAAACTAGAATATATAGAAGAAGCTTTGATTCAAGTCGATGACGCAGGGATCATCGTAAAAGTGACTGCTAAAACAGATCAAGGGTATGAGTCAGAGCTGGCGAAAGCATCAGAGAATCTGCAGGCATTATCTGCAGGCCAGTGTTTTTTACCTGGGTTTGTTGATCTGCATGTCCATGCACCGCAATGGCCGCAAGCAGGAATCGCGTTAGATGAACCGTTAAATGTTTGGTTAGATGAATGCACGTTTCCGCTGGAAGCAAAATATGCCGATCCAGCATTTGCCAAAGCTGTCTATCAAGATTTGGTGGCACAGCTATTGGCAAGAGGAACGACAACGGTTCTTTATTTTGCAACGGTCCATCTAGAAGCGAGCCTTCAATTGGCGAAGACTTGTGCCACTCTTGGTCAACGGGGATTAGTCGGAAAAGTCGTTATGGACGATCCCCAAGCCAATCCTGCTTTTTATCGGGACGCGTCAACAGAAGAGGCGTTAGCGGATACAGAACGTTTTATTCAAGAAGTACAAGCAATCGCAAAGACTGCACCTCAAGGCGTTTATCCTGTGGTTACTCCGCGATTTGTCCCGAGCTGTACCGATGAAGGCTTGGCAGGGTTAGGCGCATTGGCTGAAAAATATGATGTCCATGTTCAGACCCACTGCAGTGAAGGGCAATGGGAACATGACTTTGTTCAAGAGCGATTTGGCAAAACGGATACCGAAGTGCTGCAAGATTTCGGCTTGTTGCGAGAAAAAGCAGTGATGGCTCATGGCAATTTCATCAGCCCAGCTGACGGCGCCCGTTTTGTCGAAACCGGCGCCGCAGTTGCGCACTGTCCCATCTCAAATGCCTACTTTGCCAATGGCGTGATCCCAATCAAGCGCTTGAAAGAACAAGGGGTCACGATTGGTTTAGGAACGGATATCTCCGGCGGTTTTTCACCGAGTTTGTATGACAACATCAAACAAGCTGTGATGTCTTCGAGAATGTTAGAAGATGGCGTGGATGTCACGCTTCCTCAAAACACACGAGGAGTAGCTGATTCTCGTATATCCGTGATCGATGCGTTCTCATTGGCGACAAAAGGCGGCGGTGAGGCACTGAGATTACCAGTAGGTGTCATCAAAGAAGGGTATGCGTTTGATGTGCAAGTGATCGATACGCGACAAAAAGAAAATCCTTTGCCTGACTTCGGTGTGTTTACTTCACCCGAAGCAAGATTACAAAAAATCCTGTACTTAGCAACGATGCAAAATATTCGCCAAGTCTGGGTCCAAGGAAAAAAAGTACACGAAAAATGAGGAGAATGAGACAGTGGAATCAACGAAAAACAAACATTTAACGATCGGAATGAACGAAGACATTCCCTTTGGTCAAGCAGTACTTTTAGGATTACAGCATGTGTTGGCAATGGACGTGTATGTGCCGCCATTTATTATCGCAACCGCGGTGGCGATGTCCTCTTCAGACGCATCAGGTTTGATCCAATCGACCTTTTTAGGAGCAGGGATCGCTTCTTTGATCCAAGTCCTCTTTTTCTTGAAATTACCCGTATGTCAAGGACCATCCTTTGTACCCGTTGGAGCGATCATCGGTATTTATTTTGGTGCCAACGGCATGGACACGGTGTTAGGTGCCAGCATTGTTGGTGCCGCAGCAGTCATTTTACTAGGTTTTACTGGAATCTATAAGTATATCGTTCGTCATTTTATTCCTACGATCGTCAGTGGAACGATCATCATGATCGTTGGTTTGACGCTGTTGCCAACGGCCTTTACTAGCAATATCTATCCTGCCACTGAAACACTAAGTGCCAATCAAAACATGTTGTTGGCTGCGATTACTGCGGCGATTTTGATCTTGTTTTCCATGTTAGGCGATTATTTTCCAGGAATGGGAAAATACTTCCGAATCAGTTCGGTCATTATTGCTTTGGTTATCGGTACCGTGATTGCTTCCTTTATGGGAGGCGTTGATTTTCAGTCGGTGGCGGATGCTTCTTTCTTTAGTCTGCCAAAACTGGTATTTCTAAACTATGGCCTGCACTTTGATGTTTCAGCGATCTTAACGATGCTAGTGATCTATATGGTGCTCCTAGCAGAAACAACAGGTACTTGGTATGCGGTCAGTTCCGTGACAGAAGAACCTGTTACGGATGAACAGATCAATAAAGGCGTGATCGGCGAAGGATTAGGCTGCTTGGTTGCCGCCTTAGTAGGAACGACCCCTGTGACTGGTTATTCTACCAATGCAGGGATCATTTCGATCACTGGGGTTGCTAGTAAAAAAGTCTTTGTGATGGCATCCGTCTGGTTTATCCTATTGTCCTTTATGGGAAAACTTTCAGCCTTGATTCACGCAGTACCTTCTGCTGTCATCGGCGGCGTGTTCGCGGTCGTCTGTGTCATTATTTTGTTGAGCGGCTTTCGGGTCATTAAGAATGAAGAGTTTTCCGAGCGTGAGTTGTATATTATCGGGGTACCGTTGATTATTGCCATCGGCTTGTTGTTTATGCCAGCAGAAATCAAAGAATCTGCGCCTCAATTCTTACAATATTTATTAGATTCACCGATTGCTTTAAGCGCTATTGCGGCGATCGTCATGAATAAATTGATCCCAGTGAAGAAAAAATAGGAAGTAAATGGGGAATGAGACCTTGTCTCGTTCCTTCTTTTGTTACAAGTCTGTGTAAAAAGAGGGTTTTTTGTAATATAGGAAAGGTTTTCTAAGGTTAACTGGTTTACCTGAAAACAAAATAACTGTAATGTTAAAAATTACAGCAGAGAAAAGCTTGATATGATAGTCTTTTTCAATTCTTACGAAACGTAAGGTAACTGTCGTTTTCGTAATCATCTGTAATGATTTCTTTACCTATGAAATATTCTTCGGTGTTAGACTTGTTTATGCGCTTGAGTCATCTCAAATGACGCAAAATGAGTTTCAAAGAAGGAGATTTAATTATATGAAGTCTTTAAAAACTGTTTTACTTAGTACAGCTGTCCTTGCCGGTTTCGGCCTTTTCTTAGGTGGGAAAGACGCCTTTGCAGACGAACAATACACTGTTCAATCTGGTGATACATTATCAACAATCGCTACTAACTTTTACGGTTATAGCTCTGATGATACGATCAGTGCGATCGTTGAAGCAAACGAGATTGCTGATAAAAACTTGATTTTTGTTGGGGAAGCATTGATCATCCCTACAGATGGCACTGCCACTTATACAGAATCTGCAAACACGACTGCTGCAGCAAGTGTACAACAACCAAGTGAACCAGCAGCTTCACAATCAAGCAACACACAATCTGCTGCTGCAAGCACACAAAGCAGCTCAAGCTACAGCTCTTCAGCTAGCGGCTCAGAAGCTTCAGCAAAAGAATGGATCGCAAACAAAGAATCTGGTGGTTCTTACACAGCGACAAACGGACAATACTACGGCCGTTACCAATTAACCAACTCTTACTTAAATGGTGACTATTCAGCTGCTAACCAAGAAAAGGTTGCCGATGAATATGTTGCATCACGTTATGGTTCTTGGTCTGCTGCCAAAGCATTCTGGGAAGCAAATGGTTGGTACTAAGATTCTAAAATGAATCTTGTCCATGACATCTAGTAATCAATTGCCCTTATTGGCGAGTACATCTTACTCGCTGATAAGGGTTTTTTTGTATCTTCTGAGAGAGATGAATGAATGTAACGCCGCATGCAACTCTCAAGAGTCATTTTCAGGCAACATGCCATTGATAAAAAATCCCTTTTTACACGGCAACCATGTATAATAGTAGGAAATAGAGCAGAAAGCGATTCAATCTGTCAAAATTGAGACAGAAAATGACGGTTTTGATAGTAGAAAGTGAGGGAAACACAATGAGTACATCGATTGAAGAAAAAATTGCACAAAAAATGCAGCGATTTCAAGCATTTGGGGAAGGCTTGCCGGGAGCCAAAGTCTATTACCGCGAAGATTGGGATGCAATCTACTTTGATTTAGTAGGAAAACAGTTTGGGATCATGAGTCCGCAAGCAGAAGAAACAGCATTTTTGACTTTGAAAAATCTGCCCGAGGTCAACGAAACGCTGCGAGAGCAATTTCCTGACGTCATCATTCCGGGGTATTATGCCAATAAGACCCATTGGAATACCATCAAGTTGGCATCTGATGCCTTGATGGAAGAAAACATCGAACAAATGATTTTGGTTTCCTACGATCTAGTCAAACAAAAACTGACAAAAAAACAAAAAAGTGAGCTGTAAAACAGCGAATCGTAAGTCAAAGATTTAGCGCCAGAAAATAAGGAAGACCCTCTTGAGGATCATCATAATCCCTTTATTATTCGTTATTTTCGCCAACATTTATGCAATATTTTCAAAGAGCTTTCATGAAAGCTCTTTTTGTTTTATTTGTTCGCTTGTTTCTAGTCGTGATCCATGGTAAATTGTTGTGCAACCGAAATTTTTTGGCAGTCTTTTCTGCTAAACACAAAGGAGTGGTACGTATATGGATCTGGTCTTACGCCATGTCAAAAAGTACAAAGCGGCAACCAGCATTGCCTTATTATCGGTCATTTTAATGGTCGTTGCTGCATTATGGCAGCCAAAGCTCTTGCAGCAAGTGCTAGAATCAATTATTACCGAAAACAATGATGAAATGAAAAAAATTGGTGTGCAGTTGATTGGGCTAGCATTGCTAGGCCTTGTTGCAGGGATCATCAACACGGTTTTTTCTGCGAAAGTGGCGCAAGGCGTTAGTGCCGATATTCGGGAAGAGATGTTTCGGAAAATCCAGACATTCTCATTTGGAAATATCGAAACCTTCTCAGCGGGAAATCTTGTGGTGCGCTTGACCAATGACATCACGCAAATTCAAAACTTAGTGATGATCTCGCTACAATCGTTGTTTCGGATCCCGTTCTTATTTATCGGTGCCTTCATTTTGGCGATGACAACCATGCCGCAACTGTGGTGGATCATCGTCTTACTGATTATCGCTGTCCTAGTGATTACGGCACTATCCTTTACACGGATGGGCAAACACTTTATGATCATCCAGAACTTGATCGACAAAATCAATGGGATTGCCAAAGAAAATTTGATGGGGATTCGTGTGGTGAAATCTTTTGTTCAAGAAGACAACCAACTGCAAGGCTTTTCTAAAGTCAGTGAAACGTTAACGAAGCATAATATTATTGTAGGAACCCTGTTCTCTGTAATGATCCCCTCCTTTATGCTGGCGGCCAACTTAGCAGTGGTCGGCGCGATTTTCTTTGTCAGTGATCTAGCGAAAGATGACCCAACTTTGATTGGGGGAATTGCCTCATTCATGAATTATTTGATGCAAATTATGATGGCGATCATTATCGGCGGCATGATGATGATGATGACTTCACGGGCTGCAGTTTCGCTAAAACGGATCAAAGAGATTCTAGATACCGAACCGGATCTGCAATACCAAGATGTCCCAGAACAAGAATTGTCTGGAAGTGTCGCTTTTGAAAACGTCAGCTTCCGTTACCCTGGGGATGAAAAAAATGCCCTAACGGCTATCAGTTTTACCATCAAACCTGGCGAAATGATTGGGATCGTAGGAGCGACTGGTGCCGGCAAATCAACACTGGCGCAACTGATTCCCCGTTTGTTTGACCCAACAGAAGGTGTCGTGCGGGTTGGCGGTGTTGACTTGAAAGAAGTCAATGAACAAAGCTTGCGTAAAACGGTCGCTTTTGTCTTGCAAAAAGCGATCCTCTTTTCAGGAACGATTGCCCAAAACTTACGGCAAGGGAAAAAAGATGCCTCAGAGTCTGAGATGTCTCGCGCAACAGAAATCGCTCAAGCCAGCGAATTTATTCAAAAATTGACAGCGGGTTTTGAAGCGCCGGTCTCCGAGCGCAGCAGCAATTTTTCTGGAGGACAAAAGCAACGCTTATCGATTTCTCGAGGCGTGATCGGTGAACCGAAAATTTTGATTTTGGATGATAGTACGAGTGCATTAGATGCTCGTTCGGAAAAATTGGTTCGCGAAGCGTTTGAAAAACAATTAAAAGACACGACAACAATCATTATCGCGCAAAAGATTGCCTCTGTTGTGAAAGCCGACCGCATCTTCGTTTTAGATAATGGACGTTTGGTTGGTGAAGGAAGCCATGAATTTTTAGCCAATAACAATGCCATCTATCAAGAAATCTTCGCAACACAGAAAGGAGAGGAGTAACCATGACAGATTTGTTCAAAGCGAGTAAATTTTTCTACCATTACTTAAAACAATACAAGTGGTCGTTTCTATTCATTTTTGTGACGGTGATTCTGGCAACGTATTTGCAAGTACAAGCGCCAGTCTTTATCGGAGAAGCGTTCCAGGAATTGGCGAATTATGTTGGCGGTTTGATGCAAGGGGTCGATGATAAATCGGCTTTTCTATCGATCATTTGGAAACTGTTGATTTTTTATGTCTTAGCCAGTGCAGCCAATTTTGTCTATAGTATCTTGTTCACGCAAGTGGTGGGGAAATCAACCAACAGAATGCGGATCGGTTTATTTAATAAACTGGAAAAATTGACGATCAAATTCTTTGATTCTCATCAAGACGGTGATATTTTGAGCCGTTTCACCAGTGACTTGGATAACATCCAAAACAGTCTGAACCAAGCATTGTTGCAAGTGCTGACCAATGTAGTCTTAATGGTGGGGATCTTGATCATGATGTTCCGTCAAAACGTTGAATTGGCATGGGCAACGATTGCTTCTACCCCGATTGCGGTGTTGATCGCGGTGATCGTGATCCAAAAAGCCCGCAAATATGTCGATCTGCAGCAAGATGAAGTCGGAAAATTAAACGGCTATATCGATGAAAAAATCAGTGGTCAACGAATCATCATCACCAATGGACTGCAAGAAGAAACCATCGATGGTTTTCTGGTCCACAACCAACAAGTCCGGGAAGCTACCTACAAAGGGCAAGTCTACTCTGGGCTGCTTTTCCCCTTGATGCAAGGGATGTCCTTGTTGAACACGGCAATCGTGATTTTCTTTGGTGGCTGGTTAGCATTGAACGGTGACTTAGAACGTTCCGTTGCTTTAGGATTAGTTGTGACCTTTGTCCAGTATTCGCAGCAGTATTACCAACCATTGATGCAGATCTCTTCTGGTTACAGCATGATTCAGTTGGCGATCACCGGTGCGCGCAGAATCAATGAAATGTTTGATGAACCTGATGAGGTCAAACCAAAAGACGGGATCAAAGTGAAGGGCATCAAAGAGGCGGTTGCTTTGAATCATGTGGACTTTGGGTATGACAGTCAAAAATTGGTCCTAAAAGATGTGTCGATCACGGTCAACAAAGGCGAAATGGTCGCATTGGTCGGACCGACTGGTTCAGGAAAAACGACCATCATGAACTTGTTGAATCGCTTCTATGATGTGAATGGTGGTTCTGTGACCTTTGACGGCATCGACATCCGGGAGCTAGACTTGGATCTGCTGCGTTCTCAAGTGGGAATCGTTTTGCAAGAATCCGTGCTGTTCTCAGGGACGATTCGTGAAAACATTGCTTTTGGGAAACCAGAAGCGACCGAAGCAGAAGTCATTGCAGCAGCGAAACAAGCCAATATCCATGAGTTTGTTATGACGTTGGAAAAAGGCTATGACACGGAGATCACCGAAGAGAACAACCTTTTCAGTACTGGTCAAAAACAATTGATGAGTATTGCCCGAACGATTCTGACCAATCCAGAATTGTTGATTTTGGATGAAGCCACCAGTAATGTCGATACCGTGACCGAAGCGAAAATTCAACGAGCAATGGATGAAGCAATCAAAGGACGAACCAGTTTTGTGATCGCCCATCGCTTGAAGACAATTTTGAATGCCGATCGCATCGTTGTCTTGAAGGACGGCGAAGTCATTGAAGAAGGCAATCACCATCAATTGGTGGCGGCTGACGGCTTTTATGCGGAACTGTATCACAATCAATTCGTTTTTGAATAAGCGCAAACCAACGTAAAATCATCAAGAAGACACTAGCAGGACAGCCCGAAATTTCGTCAACTAATCGACGAAACAGCGGGCTGTTTTTTTTTTAGGTTAAAGCAAGCGCTTCTTATGACGACAATGTCTATGAGCAGTTAGTGGTATAAGAGATCCGTTGATCTGATAAACAAAAAAGATCAGCCTTAAGCATGGTCTTCTTTGGTTTTTTAGTGATACGCAGCGGTTTGAGTCAACCACTCAATAAAATGGTCTGGCTGTTGCGTATCCTGTGCCACGATATTCCACTGCTGGTTTTTGCAGCGGGTGCATTCATGCAGCACCTGATAGCCTTTTTTGGAATGTTGGCGATAGTCAATCGGTCGCATCAAGCCATGGCAAGTATTTTGACGATCACCCGGGCGAATATCCACGTGTAACGAGTAGAGACACTGGGGACAATGGTTGCGGTAAGAACCATTGGTCAAGGGTGCCACAGGCGTACTGCAGTTTTTACAAACAAAGGTCGTATTTTCACCTTTTCTCATTTTGCTTTCCTCCAAAAGAATGATTTCTTTTGAGAGAAAAGGGTTCCGTTCGTTCTTCATCAGGCTTCTTTGGCTAGGGACACATTCACCGTCCGTAACGATTACTTCTGCTTCCAGCTTCATGCGATTTCGCAATCCGTACCACGCTTAGTTTTTTCGTTTTGTGCTAAGCACTGTGTTGCGGCAGCCCACAACCCAGCAGTAAGTGTAGTCCAAAGTCACTGTCATTGGCGTCGTCCCCTAGAAAGCAATTGAGGAATGCTTTTTCATAGAGTCCCTCCTATGTGTTTATGAGGGGATTATAGCAGAAATAGAGTTGGAATTCTATGACAGAGAAAACCTGATCGTAATTTATCTCCTTTTTTATCTTTAAAAACAACAAAATGTAGATTATAATGCTATTTTATGACAAAATGTTCGTATGTAGGTTTCGCTCAATTTTATTTTGGTCACTGAAGAAGAGACACGGAATCACAAAATGGAGGAAGGATGACCTAACGAAAGGAGAACAAAAATGTTTGGTACGAACAAGAAATCTGAAAATTCGAATGGCACACAAGGCAAGAAACGAAAAAAGCGTTTGACTGTAGAAGACCTGATCAACCAGTATATTGTAGAAAAAGAGGTTCATGAATTGAGTGAGGGACTGTCTGTTCAGATCTTTAATGACTTATCTGCACACCGAATACATTTCATGGAGATCCCCAACCTTAGTTACAAAAATCTCGGAGCAGCTATCCAAATCGACCAAAACTGGATTAAAATCAAGCAACAAGATACGATCATCAAACAACAGGCACAGATCATTCAGCTTTTGAAAGAAACACGATAGAAGAAAAGTGTTTTTTTCTATTGAAAAACCGAAGAACGAGCTGAGCGTTTTTCCTTGAAAAGGAGGGCCGTTAGCTGGTTCTTCGGTTCTTTGTTGACGATGAAAGATTAATAATACTCCCCGTGGCGATAGTCCCATGAGTTGAAGTGATCAGAAAGGTACATTTGGATTTTTTCAACATCGAGTCCTTTACGGATCAAGACAGGTGCGGGAGTGATGGAGCGTTGGTCTCCTTGCTCTGGAATCAAGTTACCGTCTTTATCAACGAAAGAAACCATGACTCCTTGTTCGTAGCGGGTTTCCAGCGTTTTGTCTGGTTGGATCGATGCAACATAGTCGTTGCCTTCAATGATTAGATCGGCTTCTTGCGCGATTTGTTCGCCGATCCCTTCAACAAGTCCGCGGTTTCCTTTGCCTGAAGGGTTCGCTGAGCTGGCGAAAAGCAATTTCTTTTTTTGATCCCAAAGTTCTTTTGAGATCTGCTCACCAGGGACACCGAATTTGATCACGAAACAGCTGGTTCCCCGAACGTCCGTCATCAATTCTTCTGAACCATCTTTTGGGATATAGGCTTTTCCTGATTCTTTCCAAGGCAAAATCGCACCGAATAACACGTCATTGTTCCAACACGTTTCATAAACGGCGGCGGTTTCCGCATTTAATTCGGCTAATTCATGTAGCTGCTCCAATGAGCTGCAAAGAACGACGCCTGGTTTGTTACGCTTGCGATTCTTTGCTGAAAACTTGCGTTCCAGCCCTTTTTTATCAGAGACGGCAATGATATAGCCGACTTTGGTTGGGCAGACGATCACTTTGCCTTCTTCATTCAAATAGTTGATCGCTCGTTGGTTTGGTTCTCCTGTCCATGGGACTTGTTTTGCTTCATTCACTCTCTTCATCCTCCCTGTCTTCCAATGAATCGCCGTTATGAAAAATATAACGGAATATTCTGAAAATTCTGATTGAATATGGTTACCCTTGATGATAAGGGAATCAATCCGCGTAGTCAAGGGGATTTACACCAGAATGTAAAAAGAGTGGAATAGAAAGATCGAATATGCATCACTAGAGAATAGAGTGAATGATTGACAGCAATACTATTTTTTTCCGCTTTGTATGAAAAAATTGACTGTTTTTTATGTTATTTATATGGGAAGATAGGCTTATAGATAGAAGAATGCAATCAATTTGATAGTTTTTTTGAAAAAAAGAAAGAGGAGTATCATGAGTGAAAAGAAAAAAATACGCAAACTTTTGCTGGCATCGATTGTCGCTGGGAGTATCTATGGCGGCGGTGCCTTGCTTTTTGGGTTACTGGTCAGTTATAACGTCCTCTTGTTAGATGGTGTTTATACATTGATTGGTGCAGTGATGTCACTGATTGCTTTGTATGTGGCAAAATATATCCAAGCCCAAGACTTTGAACGTTTCCCATTCGGCAAAGAAGCGTTGATGCCGTTGGTTGTTTTTATTCAATATAGTATCATCTTGCTGATCTCAATTTATGGAATCATTGAATCTGCTTTTAGTTTATTACACGTCAGTGATGGCATGATTGATCCAATCGGTTTGTATTTCTCGCTGATTGGTACGATCTACTGTTTCTCTTTTTACTTGTACTTAAAAAAGAAACCACTGACTCATCCCTTTTACTGGGTAGAACTAGAACAATGGCGTTTCGGCTTTTTCTTTAGTCTGGGTGTCGTCGGTTCATTTCTTGTGTCATGGCTGATTCAAGCCAGTCCCTATGGGAATTTTGCGATGTATGTCGACCCAATCATCTCCATCGGGATCACCCTATTCTTTATCCAGCTTTCGATAAAAGAGTTGAAAGCAGCGATTTTAGAATTGACTTCTTCTACCCCAAAAGAAGAACTGCGAGAAACGATCATGACGATCGTTGAAAAAGAATTGCGCGCAGAAGAAGTGGTGGACTTTGTGTTACGTACCGCTAAAGTCGGTAATCAAGTTATTGTGGAATTAGATGTAGTGATTTTACCTGCAACTCCTCTTGATACAGTAGGGCGGCAAGATCCCTTGCGAGAACGATTGAATCAAGCAATCAGTCAACAGATTTCCGGTTATTCCCTCTGGCTAAACATAAATTTTGTCGGTGACATCAAATGGGCGTATAGTGAGGAGTAAGAATGGCTGCTAATCGGTCACTGACGGAATCAACTTGTGAAAATGACAGAGAAAAGAGGAAACAAATGACAATTCTGAAAACCTATGGAAAAATCACCGCAGCACTTTTCTTGTTAGCGGCAAGCATCAATTTATTTTTAGGCCCGCATCATGTGGCAGCTGGCGGTGTCAGCGGAATCGGTATTTTATTAGAGTCAGCACTCGGTTGGGATCGAGCGGCTGTGATCATGGTCTTGAATATTCTCATGCTTATTCTTGCCTATGCCTTTTTAGGGAAGGGCCCTTTTTTGAAAGTCCTTTATGGTAGTTTTGCTTTTCCAGTAGCAATTGCTTTAGTCCCAGAATATATGGTGGCTGAAGACCGGCTGCTTTCCGTGATTTTTGGCAGTGCGATTTTTGCTTTAGGAGTAGCGATTTTGTATAAAAATCAATCTTCTAGCGGTGGCACAACGATTCCACCGCTGATTTTCAAGAAATACTTTAATTTGAATCCAGCGATTGGCTTGCTGGCGACCGATGCGATCGTTGTTTCTATGAACTTGTTCGTTTTCGGGTTTGAAGAGTTCTTGTTTGCGATATTATCGATCGTGATCACCTCTGGTGTGATGACCTACATTGAAACGGGCTTTAACCGGAAGAAATCCATCATGATCTTAAGTGAGAACCACGTGAACGAGATTCGAGAAGCAGTCTTTGATAAAACAGCTCGTGGTGCCACACTATTGGCTGCCCAAGGCGGCTACCAGCAAGCAGACAAACAAGTACTGTTGATCGTGGCCAGCGACCAAGAATTTATGCAGATCAGACAAATCATTGAGACCATTGATCCAAAAGCGTTTGTGATCGTCAATAATGTCTCAGAAGTACTGGGCCAAGGCTTTAGTTATCACCCAATCGAATGAGCGTATTCTCGCTTGTTCAGCGTATGAAACCACCCTCGTCAAGTAGGCAATCTACTCGACGAGGGTGGTTTTTAAGGTCCATGATTTTCAAATAGCTTTACTCCGTAAAGTAATCGGGAAAGGCCTTTTCCACAAAAATCAAATCGTTATCAATGACATCAATGTGTTGTCCGACCAAGGGAGCAATTTTGGCTTGGTCTTTTTCTTTTAAAGTGGCTAAGATTTCTTCGTGATCCCGCAAAATAATTTCCCAAGACAATTCCTCCACCTCTAAACGTAAGAAGCGGAAGCGATTTAAAGGCAGATTGATCGTTTGTAGCCAATTCCAGACATTTTCTTTGTCTGCAATCTTATAGATCAACTGATGGAAGGCCTCGTCGAGTTGGAAAAACTCGATTTCATCCTTCAATTGGGCATAGGTCCGCTGCAAAATAACGAGTTTTTCTAGTTCTTTCAGCTGCTCTTCTGTAATGGCTTGG
Source organism: Enterococcus sp. NPDC086594 (assembly GCF_044746145.1). NCBI lineage: Bacteria > Bacillati > Bacillota > Bacilli > Lactobacillales > Enterococcaceae > Enterococcus > Enterococcus sp. NPDC086594. The sequence goes on along the minus strand of NZ_JBIVBP010000001.1, from coordinate 508,688 downwards.
CAGGCCGCTACGAATACTTCTTTTTCAAGCGTCTCTCTGACAAAACGAGCTTCTTCAATTTGTTTGATACTGATTTTAGAAATATAGGTGCCGCTTTGGGGAACGACATGGATCAGTGCTTCACGGCGCAGACGAATAATTGCTTCACGGATCGGCGTCCTGCCAATGGTTAGCCGTTGCTCCAATTCCTTTTCAGATATTTTTTGACCGGGAATCAGTTTGGCGGTTAAGATCAACTCTTTGATTGATTCATAAGCTTGTGATTGAAAATTTGTAGGGTTCAACATAAACGCTTCTTTCTGTATCAGGCATTCAATTACCTTCTAAAGAAAAACTCTGAAGGAAGGTGCCTAGGGATAGTTTTGAGTAATAAAACTAGTATATAAGTTGAATAACCTTTTGTAAAGGCTTGCAATTCAGTATAGAATGAACTAGAATACTAATATATCAGTTTTAAGAAAAAGGAGGAAGTAGGATGTTTGATTTTGCTGCCTTGAAGCAGGCAGGAGTTACGATGCCGATCGTTCCCAAAGAAGTGACGGATCAATCAGATACTCAGTTTCAATGGTTACACTTTGGTGGGGGAAATTTGTATCGGGCATTTCACGCAGAAGTAGCCCAAACGTTGATCGATCAACAAGCGCTGACAAAAGGAATCGTAGTTTGTGAAACCTTTGATGAACAGGTGATTGATCAAGTATATGCCCCTTACGAGAATGATATTTTAGAAGTGGTCATGCATGAAGGGGGACGGTTGGAGAAAAAATTGCTCCAGTCAACGGCGGCTAGTTATTATTGCCATCCTTCCCGTGCTGCGAGTTATGAGCAAATACGCAAAGTATTTCAGGAGCCGTCACTACAGTTGGTTACCGTAACGATCACAGAAAAAGGCTATGGCTTAAAAGACAGTCAGGGGAAATTTTTACCTGTCGTACAAGCGGATCTCGCTGCGGGTCCCCATCAGGTCAACCATACAATGAGCATTTTGGCTAGCTTTTTATGGGATCGTTTTCAATCAGGGGCACTTCCGATCGCTATGGTTTCCACCGATAATTTTTCGCAAAATGGGCTCCGTTTCCAAATGGCGATTGTCACCATCGCAAAAGAATGGCAAAAGCTGGGGCATGTTTCAGAAGCGTTTGTCCGATACTTAGAAAACAACGCGCAGGTGACGTTTCCGTGGTCAATGATCGATCGGATCACGCCAAATCCTTCGACAGCAGTTGCAGAGGAATTAGCAGCAGCTGGCATTCAGCAGTTGCCAGTTACACATACCGATAAAGGAACGAATATCGCTCCGTTTGCTAACACAGAGGCGACTCATTACTTGGTGATTGAAGATGATTTTCCAAATGGTCGCCCGAATTTGGATAAAGCGGGGGTGATCTTGACGAGTCGAGAGATCGTCGACAAAACCGATAGTATGAAAGTCACAACTTGTTTGAATCCACTGCATACCGCAATGAGTTTGTTCGGCTGTTTACTCGGTTATACATCTATTGCTGCGGAAATGACCGATCCAGATATTGTTGCTTTGATCAAAGGAATCGGCTATCGTGAAGGCTTGCCGGTAGTGGAAGATCCTGAGATCATTCAGCCAAAGAAATTTATCGATGAGGTGGTGGGCCTTCGTTTACCGAATCCCCTGATTCCTGACACTCCACAGCGGATCGCCGCAGATACCTCACAGAAAATCGCCATCCGTTTTGGCGAAACCATCAAAAAGTATGTGGAGAAAGAAGGCTCGGCTTCTGAGCTGACTTTCATTCCCTTAGCGATTGCAGGCTGGTTGCGTTATCTATTAGCGATCGATGATGAAGGCCATCCATTTGGCCCAAGTCCTGATCCCCTCTTAGCAGAATTACAAGAGATTTTACGTGAGTGTCAGTTAGGGACAGCCGCCGATGTTCAAGGGATCATTCGACCAATCTTAGCAAATCCGCAGATTTTTGGTTTGGATCTTTATCAAGCAGGAATCGCTGAAAAGGTGGGTCACTTGTTCGCTAAGATGCTGGCAGGAACCGGCGCAGTCCGTAAAACATTACATGAAACAGTAGAAGGGATCGAATAAAAAATGGAAATGACATTTCGTTGGTATGGAAAAGACTACGATAAAATCAAGTTAGCAGATATCCGTCAAATTCCTGGAATGAAAGGCATCGTCGGCACACTCTTTGATTTGCCTGCTGGGGCAGTTTGGCCGAAAGAACGGATCAAGGCGCTCGTGGAAGAAGTCGAAGCAGTTGGCCTTTCCCTGAAGGTGATCGAAAGCGTCAATATTCATGATGACATCAAGATTGGCTTGCCTTCGAGAGACCTGTATATCGAAAACTACAAAAAAACGATTCGTAATTTGGCAGCATATGGGGTCGAAGTGATCTGCTATAATTTTATGCCGATTTTCGATTGGATCAAAACGGATCTCGATTATCGCTTAGCCGACGGTTCTTCTACGATGGCATTTGAAAAAGCAGGGATCGACAAAGACCCAGAAGAGATCGTCAAAGAAGTTGAGGAGTCAAGCTCTGGCTATACCTTGCCAGGCTGGGAACCAGAACGTTTGGCACATGTCAAAGAATTGTTTGCTGCGTATAAGGATGTCGATGATGACAAATTAAGAGAAAACTTTGCTTATTTCCTAAAAGCCATCATTCCCACCTGTGAAGAGGTCGGCATCAAGATGGCTGTTCATCCAGATGATCCTCCCTATTCGATTTTTGGTCTGCCTCGTATCGTTAAAAACCGCGATGATTTGGATTGGGTCTGCAACGTGGTAGACAGTCCGTCAAATGGTATCACACTTTGTACTGGCAGTATCGCCGAAGACCCAGCCAATAATGTCTATGAGATTTTGGCTGAGTTTTGTCGCCGGGATCGGATTCCTTTTGCCCATGTTCGTAACATTCAATACTTGGGCAATGACAAAGACTTTTATGAAGCACCGCATCTCTCATCTGAAGGCTCATTAGACATGTATCAGATCCTAGAAGCGATGTACAAAAATGGCTTTGACGGCTACATTCGACCAGATCATGGGCGAATGATCTGGGGAGAAACGGGACGTCCAGGCTATGGCTTGTATGATCGGGCGATCGGCGCTTCCTACTTATTAGGGTTGTGGGAAGCCATCGACAAGAGCGTGGGGCGTTAAGAAAAGGAGCGAAGAAATGTTTTTAACTGACGATTTTATTTTGAAAAACAGCTTTGCCAAACAGTTGTACCATGAGTATGCAAAAAAGCAGCCGATCATTGATTACCATTGCCATTTAGAGCCGAAAGAGATTTTCGAAAACCAAAACTTCACCAATCTCACCCAAGCGTGGCTGGCGGGGGACCATTACAAATGGCGCTTGATGCGTGCCAATGGTGTTGCAGAATCTTTGATCACTGGCGATGCTGATGACTACGAAAAATTCTGTGCTTGGGCGCAGACCTTGGAGGCTTGCATTGGCAATCCATTATATGTCTGGACCAATTTGGAATTGAAGCGAATCTTTGGTATTGATGAGCGGTTGACACTAGCCAATGCAGCAAGCATTTGGGAAAAAGTCAATCAACAGCTGCAGACGAAGGAATTTTCACCACGAGAACTGATCAAAAAGATGGCCGTTGAGGTAATCTGTACGACGGATGATCCCATTGATTCGTTGACATATCATCAAAAGTTGGCAGAAGAATCCTTTGCCGTGTATCCTACCTTTCGTCCTGACAAAGCAATCAATCTGCAGAATCCAGAATTTCCAGCATACCTTAAGCAATTGGCTGCAGCTGCGAACAAAGAAATCACTAGCTATCAAACGCTGGTTGAAGCATTGGCCGTACGTATTTTTTACTTCCAGCAACGGGGCTGTCGTTTAGCAGATCACAGTCTATCACGTCTTGGAGAGGAAGCCTACGATACCGCTGCACTTGAAGCGATTTTTCAGAAGCGTTTGACCACTGGGACACTGACTAATGAAGAAATCAGACAGTTTCAAACCGGCTTGCTGATTGACTTGATGAGCCAATACGCGAAGCAAGGCTGGACCGCGCAATTGCATCTGATGGCGACTCGCAACAACAGTCAAAAACTTTTCCAACAACTAGGACCTGATAGCGGCGGTGATGCGATGGGGGACGATCGTCTAGCGAGCGGCTTGAGTCGGACATTGGCGCAGCTTCAGGCGGAAAGCTTATTGCCGAAGACGATTTTGTATTCACTGAACCCCAAAGATTATCCAGTGTTGACTGCGCTGATGGGGGCGTTCCAAGAAGAGAGCAAAGGCAAGCTGCAATTAGGCTCTGCTTGGTGGTTCAATGATACGTATTCTGGTATGCGATATCAGTTGACGACCCTAGCAGAAGGCGGGATTCTCGGAAACTTCGTCGGCATGCTGACGGATTCTCGCAGCTTTTTGTCTTACCCACGCCACGAGTATTTCCGGCGGATTTTGTGTCAGGTGATCAGTGAATGGGTGGAAGACGGACAACTGCCAGCAGATGAAATGTATTTAGGGCAGATCGTCGCAGACATCTCCTATCACAATGCGAAAACCTACTTTGATTTTCCAAACTAATGACTACTCGATTCGTTCTTGGCTTGCTAGAGAAGGAATCGAGTGTTTGGATGGCTATTGCTAAAGTTGCGTCTGTTCATTTACTATTGGCAGGGAATCCAGTACTATGATAGAAAGAATCAAAGAAGGAGCGAGTAGTATGAATCCATTCTATGAAGAAGTCTATGCGCTGGCGCGGCAGATCCCTTTTGGTAAAGTCGTCTCCTATAGTCAGATTGCGTGGAAATTGGGACAAATCAACGGCGCGCGAGCAGTCGGTCGAGCGATGCGCTTGAGCCCTCAGGATGTCCCTGCCCATCGAGTCGTGCGGGCAGATGGCGTCTTAGTTGGTCCCACCGCCAATGTGCGAAAAGCAGCACTCGTCGATGAAGGGGTGGTCTTCAAAGCCAGTGGTCGTATCGATATGAAGGCTTGCAGTTGGTCCATGAGCGAGATCGCTCCCGCTCAAATGAAGGAGCCATTATGAAAAAACGTGAATTTATCGTGCAAGATCTGTTGAGTAAAATCTATCAGGAAGAATTTTCTGCCGGCAAATTACCCAACCAAAGAACCCTTGCGCAAACCTATGGCGTTTCGCGGTTTACGATCCAGCAAGCAATCAAAAACCTTGAAGAGATCGGGATCGTCAAAGTAGTTCAAGGTTCAGGGATTTTTATCCATGAAAAATGGGTCAAAAATCCAATGATCTTTAATTCCTTGACCCGTACCCCTTATGACCGAATCCATTCCAAAATGATTTCCTTGAATAAGGCGGCAGCAACGTTGGATGAACAGCAGATTTTCCAAATAGGCCCAGACGAGGAGGTCTGGACCTTTGAACGAGTGCGGATCGTTAATTACAAAATCGAACAGCTGGAAACCTCTAAATTGCCTGTCAGCCTATTTCCCGAATTGACACAAGAAATCGTGGAGCACTCGATCCAACGCTATGTCGAAAGCTGCGGGTACCGCATTTCCCACTACATCACCAGCTATACCCCCATCACCACATCGACTGCGCAGTCGGGCATTTTATTGTGCAAACGGGGGACGCCGGCAATGCAGATCAGCAATCGGGCGATTTTAGAAGACGGCCGCGTGTATGAGTTCAGCAATATCGTTGCCATTGATTATGCCGTGACCTACATCCGTCCCTTTGACCGCGAGATCCATCGCTCACGCATCGATTGATTTGGAAAAGCAAATTTGCCAGTTGCGTCTTTTTTACCCAGAAAGAACAAAGACATCCCCTGTCGGTTGGACAGGGGATGTCTTTTGTTGTGTTTAAGGAGTGATCAATGTGCCGTCTGGTGTACGGCTCTGGGTCCATTCATGTGGACGGTAAACCACGGGAAATTCCGCAGCAGCTGCTTCATCAAACGTGATCCCGATCCCGCTTTTCTCGATCGGATAAAAATAGCCGTTTTCAGGTTGTGGACTGCCACCAAAGACCGACTGGGTATTTGCTGGGATCGCAATCATTTCTTGGATCGCGGCATTGTGCAGATGGATATTTAGATGGGTGTTGACGGCTAAGCCGACAGGGCTGATATCAGACGGCGTGTGCCAAGCGATCCGAATGCCCATCGCATCGCAGAAGTGAGCCAATTTCAATGCTGGCGTGATCCCACCGATTTGTGAGACATGGGCACGCATAAAGTCGATCTGTTGATTTTTGACTAGCTCTTGCCATTCCATCGGATTATTGAACAATTCGCCGGTCGCGATCGGGGTCGCCGACTGGCTGCGGAGTTGCTGCAACCACTTGTTTTGATCCGGCGGCAAAATATCTTCTAGGAAAAAGAGATTAAAAGGTTCAGCGGCTTTTGCAAATTGAATCGCTTGGTTTGGATGCAGCCGTTCATGAACGTCATGCAGCATTTGAAATTGATTGCCGTATCGTTCTTGGATCGCAGCAAACATTTTCAGTGTTGTGTCCATGTAGTCTGTTTGATCAAAATAGGAACCAGCGATGGGCTGATCGGGTGTTTGCAGTTGGCTAGGGTTTCCACCATAAAAGCCTAATTGGCAACGGATATAGCGATACCCCTCAGCCAAGAAGCGATCGATTTCTTGATAAAGGTCTTCGAGATTGTCTGCCACGGCATGGGTATAGGCGGGAATCGCCGTACGCGCTTTTCCACCTAACAGTTGATACAATGGCATATCGGCTAATTGTCCCTTGATGTCCCACAAAGCCATGTCGACTCCTGAGATGGCATTGTTGGTGATCGGACCATTCCGCCAGTAAGAATTGACATTCATCACTTGCCAAAGATCTTCGATTTGATTGGCATCGCGGCCAAGTAAGAGGGGGCGTAAATACTCGTCAACGACGGTTTTTACGGCTAGTGGGCGAAACTGGAAGGTTGCGCAACCTAACCCAGATACGCCTTTGTTCGTTTCTACTTTAACGACAACAAGGTTATGACGATCAGGTTTGATCGCAAAGGCTTTGACGTCGGTGATGATCGTTGGTGTCATTTCATTCACTCCAATTTTTGTCTCTAGTTGCTATAGCCATTGAAACATGCTTGGCAACCGCTGTCAATTTGGTCTAATAAAAACTGGATATACACCATAAAACCAGTCCAATTTTTGCCTATTTTATAATAAAACGTTGATATATAGCGTTTTTATTCTGGTTTTATCAAAAAAGGACTGGTTTTACAAGTCTGTGTGAGCATGCTACTATGTGTGTGAAAACGGAAACACCTGAAAGGGCGCCCGTCAAAAGGATCAGGACCGTTAGCAAACAACAGGGGGAAAAAAAGATGACCAAAGAAGACATCGTAAAACAGATCATTAAAGATGTTGGCGGATCAGACAATATCAACAATGCATGGCACTGTATGACTCGCTTGCGTTTTGATTTAAAGGATGAGAAAAAAGTCGACTATGCGGCGTTAGAAAAAACACCCAAAGTCGTAGGAACAAAATATCAAAGCAATCAGCTGCAAGTAGTGATAGGAACGGATGTTGCTGATTATTATGCACCTTTAGCCAAAGAATTAGGTCTTGATGAAGCGAACCAAGGGGAAACATCAGAGAAAAAAGGAGCCGTTTCCTTATTTATGGATACCGTTTCTGGCGTTTTTGGTCCGATCGTTCCAGCTATCGCTGGCGCAGGAATGATCAAAGGATTAATGGCTGGATTGGTGGCTTTGAATGTCATCTCTAATCAAACAGACACCTATTTAGTGATCGACATGATCGCGAGCGGCGTATTTACATTCTTGCCATTTTTTGTTGCTGCCTCAGCCGCTCGGATTTTTAAAACCAATCAATATTTAGCGATCGCAATCGCGGCAACGCTGCAATTTCCAACGATGACCAATGCGGTAGCCGAAGGAAGCATTTCCGCCTTTCGTTTGTTCGGCGTACTGCCAGTACCCGTCTTTAACTATGCAGGGACAGTGATTCCCATTATCTTTGCCGTGCTAGCGCTTAGCTATATTTACCGTTGGGTCGATAAACTCTTACCACAAGTGCTGCGTACCGTGTTTACACCGACGATTTCGTTGTTTGTCGCTGGTATCTTGACATTAACGGTCATTGGCCCAATCAGTATCCATCTAGGAAACTTACTGGCTGCTGGCGTGGCTGGGTTATTCACTATCTCGCCTGTCTTAGCAGGAATTGTGGTAGGGGCGATTCGTCCAATCGCAATCTTCACGGGTCTGCATCATGCCATGACCCCGATCGCTTTGCAAAACTTCGCCAATCAAGGGTATGACATGTTGATGCCAATGATGTTTATGGCAAATATGGCAATCACCGGCGCAACAGCAGCTATTTATTTCAAAGTCAAAACCAAAGAAGAAAAATCGATCATTCTATCTTCGGCTGTTTCGGGCTTGTTAGGGATCACAGAACCTGCGTTATTCGGGATTTTGTCGAAGTATAAAAAAGCCTTTATCGCAGCAACAGTTGGTAGTTCTGTGGCGTCTGCCTTCATCAGTTTCTTCGGTGTTCGGATTTATGGATATATTCTTTCAAGTATCTTTAGTTTGCCAGCCTATATTGGGGAATACTTTATCTATGCTGTTTTAGGGATCATCTTGGCAATCGGCTTATCCTTTGCAATGAGCTGGTTCTTGGTACCAAATCAAGCAGCCGAAGGCGATCGTTACACCAACGAAGTGGATCTGCATGCCGTGACCCATGGAGAATATGTCCCATTAGAAGATGTACCAGATGAAGTTTTTTCAACGAAAATGATGGGAGAAGGCTATGCCATCGAGTCACAAGATGGGCAAATCTTTGCACCGGTCAGTGGCGAAGTCACCACTGTGTTCCCTTCAAAACATGCCGTCGGGATCAAAACCCAAAACGGCGTTGAAGTTCTTGTGCATATGGGGATCGATACAGTCTCACTTGGCGGGCAAGGCTTTGATGTCTTTGTCAAAGCTGGGGAGCAAGTCACTCCGCAAACCAAACTGGCACAAATGGATCTACCTTATATCAAGCAGCAAGGCAAAGAAACCATGGTGATCGTTTTGATCACCAACATGGATCGCGTGCAGCAATTTTCTGGAAGTACTGATTTAGAAGGCAGACACCAAGCCGGTGCATTGCTGGAAAAAGTCGTTTTGAATGCCTAATAAAAGAAAAAAGATGAGCTTCATTAATGAAGTTCATCTTTTTTTTATTGCAATTAACTACGCAGCCCGCGGCCTTTTTGGATCAAGTACCAGCATACGCTGTATAAGACAACAATGAACAAGACCAAAATACCGATGGATAGGAAAATTGGGACATCGATGGTGCCTAAAAAGCCGTAGCGGAAACCAGAGATCATATACACGATCGGGTTGACTTTGGAGATCGTTTGCCAAATCGGCGGCAGCATGCTGATGGAGTAAAAGACGCCTCCAAGATAGGTCAATGGTTGTAAAACAAAGGTTGGCACGATGGAAACATCGTCAAAGGATTGGGCGAAGATCCCATTTAGCAACCCTGCTAATGAAAATAAGATGGCGGTCATGACAAGGGTTAAGACAACGATGACCCAAGAATACACATGTAATGGCACGAAGAAAAGGGAAATGATGGTCACCAATGTGCCCACCAAGATACTACGGCCAAGTCCGCCAAAGACAAAGCCCCAAATAATGACGTGAGTAGGAACCGGCGCCACTAAGAGTTCCTCAATGTTTTTTTGAAACTTCTGTGAAAAGAAGGAAGAAGACACATTGGAGTAAGAGCTGGTGATCGTCGACATCATGATCAGCCCGGGAACGATAAATTCCATATAAGAAAAGCCGCCCATTTCGCCGATGCGGCTGCCGATCATTTTCCCAAAGATAATGAAGTATAAGGAAGTAGTGATGACGGGTGGGACGAGGGTCTGCACCCAAATCCTTAAATAGCGGTTGGTCTCTTTGACCGCTAAACTTTTTAAGGCTGTAAAATAAAGACTAAACATGGTTTTCCTCCGCTTCGTGTGCTTCTTCGGTGATTTTCAAAAATAGTTCTTCCAAGCGATTGGATTTGTTGCGCATGGAGAGGACATTGATCCCTTGCTGGCTGAATTGAGCAAAAAGATCGTTGACGCCTTGGTCTCGAGCGACTTCAACGGCGATGGTCTGTTCATCTTCCATTTGGATCGGATATCCAGTGATCGTTGGTGCTTGTTTGATCGGTGCGATATCAAAAAGAAAGGTTTCAAATTGCAGTTTTGCCAACAAAGATTTCATACTAGTGTTTTCGATCAGTTCACCAGATTGAATGATCCCGATATTGCGGCAAAGCATTTCCGCCTCTTCTAAATAATGGGTCGTCAAAATGATCGTTGTGCCATTTTGGTTCAGCTCCCGCAAAAAGCTCCACATTTCCCGACGCAATTCGATATCGACACCTGCCGTCGGTTCATCCAAAATCAATAGCCGTGGTTCATGCATCAGGGCACGAGCGATCATCAAACGGCGTTTCATCCCGCCTGACAGCATCCGCGCACGAACATTGCGTTTTTCCCACAAATTCGACTGCTTCAAGTATTTTTCGCTGCGCTTGATGGCTTCGTTGCGGGGGACACCATAATACCCGGCTTGATTGACCACGATCTGCTGGACCGTTTCAAAGGGATTGAAATTGAATTCTTGGGGAACTAGACCAATCTGTTGTTTGACTTGGACCAATTCTTTGTCTAAATCGTAGCCGAAGACTTTGACGCTTCCGGAAGATTTATTGACAAGAGAGGTGATAATGCCGATGGTGGTGGATTTTCCAGCGCCGTTTGGGCCTAACAAGGCATAAAAGTCGCCTTCTTCTACCGTCAAATTTATGCCCCGCAACGCTTCAACGCCGGTAGCATAGACTTTGCGTAAATCGGTTAGTTCTAGTGCATAGGTCATGTTTATTTGAACTCCTTCTATGTATGATGGTTTATTCTATCATTTTTTTTCAAGAAGAACCGCATGTTTTGATTTTTTCATTCGATTAGATAACGATTGTTGCTAATTGATTAAAAGTGGGAAAGAGACAAAAGAAAAAACGACCGTTTGATCGTTTTTTCGATAAAGTCGATTGTTAGCATAAATACCGTTCTGGTCGTTCTGTCTGTCCTAGTAAGTAATCGACAGAAACATTATAGAGGGAAGCTGCGTGTAGCAGCGTCAATACATCGGGTAAGCGATCGCCTGCTTCGTATAAGGTGTAATCGGGGTAAGACACATCGAGATGCTGGCATACTTCTTTTGGGCTCAATCCGCGTTCTTCTCTTAAAAACTTGAAGCGGCAACGCAAGGTGTCTAATAAAAAAGCTTCTTCTAATGTCACTTTGCGGTCCTCCTTAAAAAATTGCGCTTCCTTTCGCACTGTTCTCTTTTTATTGTACCAACAAAAGCAAAATATGCGAAGTAATTCACATGAAGGTCGAACGGTTTTTGTTAAAAAGTGAAACAAATGACTTGCTCTGAGACGCGTTTCATACAGTATGCTTGATTTATAAAAAGGAAGGCGGGATGAAAAAATGAATACATACATGAAGAAAAATGGTGCGGAATGTTGTTATGTAACGTTGGCTTTTGATGGACAACAACTGGTATTGACGAAGCCAAAAGGGTTCTTTCAAGAACGATTAGTAGAAATTCCTGTGGATGAGATCAGTCACTTGACGTGTGATGAACACTTCGGGTCTCAGCGCATCGGTTTTATTCATCACAATGATTACTATGAATTTTATACATGTGGGTTAAGTGTGATAGACTATATGAAAGAACAATTATTCGTTTAAGGAGCAGTGAGTCATGGCAAACATTCGGGATATTGCACGCTTGACCGGTTATTCGGTCTCAACGGTTTCACGAGTCATTAATAACAATCCGTATGTCAGTGAAGAAAAGCGTCGTAAGATCCTGGCTGTCATGGAAGAGGTCAACTATATTCCAAATTACACGGCACGAGCGTTGAGTGTTGGTAAAACCAAAAATATTGGTGTGATTCTGCCATTTGTCAATCATCCGTACTTCGATCGCTTGTTGAGCGGCATCACGACAGCAGCGTTTGCTCGGGGTTATAAGGTGACGCTTTTAGCCACGAACTATGATCCGCAAGTAGAGGAAGCGTATTTGCAAGAATTTGCGGCGAAAAGCTTTGATGCCTTGATCATTGCCTCGCGGGCGAATCCGATCGAAACCTTATTGCCTTATCGTTCTTACGGTCGCATCGTCTTTTGTGAGAATATCTCGTATTTGACTGACGGTTGCACCTATATTGATCGAGAGGAATCAATCAAAGAAGTCTTTACGTATTTTAAGGAACAAGGTATCCAGAAAATCGGCGTGACATTGGGACGTAGCCGCAAGCTCAGCAGCAATTCAAAAATCACGGTCCGTTTGGCTCATGACTATTTTTCGACTTTTTCCGAAGACTTGATCTTTTGGGATTGTTTGACGGAAGAAGATGGCAAAGAAGCAGCTGCTTATTTTGCAGATAAAGGGGTCGAAGCGATTTTCACCAATGGGGATCATGTTGCTGCTGGGATCCAGTCGCAGGCGCCGGGAGAATGGCTTGTGATTGGACGGGACAATTTATACATCAGCGAGCTGCTGCAGCTTTCAACGATCGATCATCACTTGCAAGCTTGCGGGGAGACTGCCGTCCAATTGGCGATAATGGAAAAAAGCGGCAACTATCGCATGCCCTATGAGTTCATCAAACGATAGCATAGACGAAACGATGCGCAAACAAAGCCCCTGAACGGGCAGTGCTTGCGCATCGTTTTTTTAATGGGATTCGGTGTAATGGTCAATGATCTGTTTCAACAGCTGGGCGCTGCCGACGCCCGCTTTTTGATCGTAATAGGCGGTAAAACGCTCGTCTTGAACGTACATTTCCCCTAAAGATCGGTGATATTTTGCTGAGTAAAAGGGTGCTGCTTGTTTGAGCCATGCTTGATGTGCAGCAAAAGCCATTTGGGCTTTGTCAGAAGGGATTCGTTTCCCTTCCTTTTCAGTCAATAGCTCTTTTAACAGCTGTAATAAGCGGTTTTCGTTGTCGGTCAGTGCTTGATAATTGACTTGGGTCATCTGCTGCCACTTTTGGTTGCTTTTTTCGATGATCTCCTCACCGTAGGTTTCTCGTAACTCGGCACCGTAGTTTGCTTCGTTTTCACGAATTTTTTGTTTCTTAAAATAACTGAATTTCTCTTGATCGGTCATCGTCTTTTCTCCTTCATAATAATCAATTGTTTGCGCTAAGGTGGTCAAAAGACTGTCCAGGGCTGCTCGCTCTTGTAAAAGCTGTTGGTAATGCTGCAACAAGACCGTTTGGATCGATGCTTGCGGCTCATCCAAGATCCCGCGGATCGTTTCTAATGACAGCCCAAAAGACTTAAAATACAAAATCTGCTGTAGGCGATCGACTTCCTGTCTCCCGTAGATACGGTAACCAGCTGAGTTGGTGCGTTGCGGTTGTAACAGCTTGATCTGATCATAATACCGCAGGGTACGGCTGCTGACTCCTGACAGTTTGGCTAAGGCACTGATCGTATATTCCATCGGCTTTTCCCTCCTTACACCTGTATCCTAAAGGTTGACGTAACGACAAAGTCAAGAAAATTTTTTTGCGTTTTTTAAAATGTGCTATAATTATAACAAAGAAAGGAAGATAAGATGCAAATAGTTTTTTCTGATATTGATGGGACGTTTCAAGAAATGGGGCACCCGATTCATGAGATCAATAAAGAAGCCATCCGTTGTTTACAAGCCCAAGGGGATCACTTTGTGTTTGTCACAGGGCGAGGATTTGAGCTTGTTCAAGATATGATGGCGGAAGAAGGCCTTTCCTGCGATGTGATTTTCGGAAACGGCGCCGGTCTGATGATAAAAGGAGAAGCGCCTGTTTTGACGCATACCTTACCCTATAAGACATTGGCACAAGTGATTGGTATCTTAGAGACAGAAGCGGTTTTTTATTTCTTACATACTGACCATGGCATCATTTCCCCACAAGCGCATTTGTATGAAGCGCAATTTCAAGAAAGCCGTAAGCAGTTACTCGCGGAGTTAGGGGAGCGAGGGCAAATCATCGCTGACTACAAATACGAGTTCTTCTACAACGAATGCCTTCATAAAGACGACGTGTTGCAGTTTATGAAGGAACATCCAGAGATAAAGGTCATCAAAATCGAACTGATGGAAGCGTCAGACGAAAAAAGAGAACGGCTGCGGGCGATGATCCAGTCAGAAACGGCAGCGATTTTTCAATCCTTTGTCCAAACACTGGAAATCGTTGATCCATTGGCGACCAAAGGTGCGGCGATCCGTAGCTTTTTAGAAGCTTTTCCCGCTGCCAAAAGCTACGGGATCGGTGATGGTGAAAATGACCTTGCGATGTTTGAAGCGGTGGATGTTTCTTTGGCTGTAGCAAATGCCAGCCCAGCGATCAAAGCAGTTTGTGATCGAACCATTGAGCGCGCGGAAGACGGCGGTGTTGGCCGCTTTATTTTAACAGAATTAGTTTCGAGAGAGGATGTTGTGCATGAAGTTGATTGAAACCCCAGTAAACCAAAATCTAAATATGGAAACTTTTTACCCGAACATCTCCAAGTATCTATTCGACAAAATAGCGATCAAATACTATAAATTGTATTCGCTTGATCGGACGCAGATTCTCTATGTGGATAGTTTTGATACGATTTCTTTAGTATTGATCAACAATAAAAAGAAAATCAGTCGGGAAGAAGTCGATACAGCGATTCATCGTTTGCTGAAGGTCGATCGCAAAGACGTGACCGTCAATATCAATATTCGTAAAGAAATGGAAGCAAGAGGCATCACCTTTTCTAAACCGAGAAAAGATGTCATTCTTGTTCAATTTCCTGTGAAAGAACACTAGTTGAAAGAAGTTGGGACATGCACGTTGCAAGAGCAATCAAACGTTGAACAAAGGGGCGACCTTATACGAGCGCGTAAATAATGCGCAATAAGTAGGAGGTTGACCCATGCTTTTGAGCAATTTGTTCTCAGATGGATTGCCTTGTACTGGCAAAAACCCAACTTTTTTTTGAAAAAAACAAGATTTTCTGTCTTTTGTGTTTTTTTTGCTATAATGAGAAGAAGTAAGCTAGAGGGAGTAAGAACATGCAGAAATTATTTAAAGATGACAGCTTGACGCTACACACTGATCTCTACCAAATCAACATGATGCAAACCTATTGGGAGTTAGGCAGAGCCGATCGTAATGCGGTGTTTGAATGCTATTTCCGTGACATGCCTTTTGAAAACGGCTATGCGATCTTTGCCGGTCTGGAACGATTGATCGATTATTTGAACGATTTATCCTTTTCAGAAACGGATATTGCCTACTTGCGAGAAATCGGCGGCTACCCAGAAGCCTTTTTAGAGTATCTAAAAGAGTTCAAGTTTGCTTGTACCGTTCGTTCAGCGTTAGAAGGCGATTTGGTCTTCAACAATGAACCGATCATACAAGTAGAAGGGCCGTTGGCACAAGCGCAGCTGATCGAAACGGCGTTACTAAATATGGTCAATTTCCAAACCTTGATCGCCACGAAAGCTGCCCGCATCAAATCCGTGATCGGCACGGATCCCTTGTTGGAATTTGGTTCACGGCGGGCACAAGAATTGGATGCAGCCATTTGGGGGACTCGAGCGGCCTATATTGGCGGAGCGGATGCGACGAGTAATGTGCGGGCAGGGAAGATTTTTGGCATCCCAGCCAGCGGAACCCACGCCCATTCCCTCGTGCAATCCTACGGCAATGACTATGATGCATTTATGGCATATGCCCAAACCCACAAAGATTGCGTATTCTTAGTCGATACCTATGATACATTGCGTTTAGGTGTGCCAAATGCGATTCGTGTGGCCAAAGAGATGGGGGATAAAATCAATTTCTTAGGTGTGCGGATCGACAGCGGCGATATGGCGTATATCTCGAAAAAAGTCCGTGAACAGCTGGATGAAGCGGGATTCACGGAAGCCAAAGTCTATGCTTCCAATGATCTAGACGAAAATACGATTTTAAGCTTGAAAATGCAAAAGGCGAAAATCGATGTGTGGGGTGTCGGCACCAAGCTGATCACCGCTTACGATCAACCGGCATTAGGCGCGGTTTATAAACTGGTTGCCATCGAAAATGAGCAGGGAGAAATGATCGACACCATCAAATTATCCAGCAATGCCGAAAAGGTTTCGACCCCTGGAAAAAAACAAGTCTGGCGGATCACCCGTAAATCGGACGGCAAGTCCGAAGGCGATTATGTCACGCTATGGGAAGAAAATCCCCAAGCTGCAGACGAACTGTTCATGTTCCATCCTGTTCACACTTTTATCAACAAAACAGTGACGAACTTTGATGCGCGACCATTGTTGCAAGACATCTTTGTAGATGGCCAGCAAGTGTATCAAGTGCCTGACTTAGAACACGTCAAAGCCTATGCGACGAATTGCTTGGATTCCCTTTGGGATGAGTACAAACGTGACTTGAATCCACAGAAATACCCAGTCGATCTCTCGCAAGAATGTTGGGATCATAAAATGCGGACGATTGAAAAAGTACGTAAACAAACCAATGGCGCGATTTTGTAATCCGCAACTGCGCTGGTCCTAGGATCAGTCAGCTGCTTCAAAAAATAAGAGGAGGCGTTTCTATGACCATGCAACAAGAAATTATCAAAGAATTAGGAGTCTTACCGACCATCGACCCGAAAGAAGAAGTTCGTAAGAGTATTGATTTTTTAAAGGCGTATCTGCAAAAGAATTCGTTCTTGCATACGTTTGTCTTGGGGATCAGTGGTGGGCAAGATTCGACATTAGCTGGCCGGATCGCGCAATTGACGATGGAGGAAATGCGCAGTGAAACCGGGAATCCCAACTATCAGTTCATAGGGGTACGCTTACCTTATGGGGAACAAGCAGATGAAGAAGATGCCAAAAAAGCCATTGAATTTATCAAACCAGATATTGAGCTGCGGGTAAACATCAAAGCCGCCGTCGATGCCCAAGTGCAAGCGGTGGAAGAAGCAGGCTTAGCGGTTTCTGACTTTAATAAAGGCAATATCAAAGCCCGTCAACGGATGATTACGCAATATGCCATTGCGGGTGAAAAAGCAGGAGCTGTTCTGGGTACGGATCACGCTGCTGAAAATATCACCGGCTTCTTTACGAAATACGGCGATGGCGGTGCCGATATCTTACCACTGTTTCGTTTAAACAAACGCCAAGGCCGCCAACTCTTGCAATACTTAGGCGCACCAGAAGCATTGTATACAAAAGTCCCAACTGCGGACTTGGAAGACGGCAAACCTTTAGTGGCAGATGAAGCAGCTTTAGGAGTGACCTACAACGACATCGATGACTATTTAGAAGGCAAGGAAATTGCGGCTGAAGCCCAACAAACCATTGAAAACTGGTGGAACAAAACGCAACACAAACGCCACTTGCCAGTCACGATTTTTGATGATTTTTGGAAATAAACGAAACCAGTGATTCCGTTCCATTCAGATAGAAAGAAGAGTCTAGGGGGCAAGAAACCTTAGACTCTTTTTTTATGAGGGTTGCTTTCTTTAAAAATAACAAAAGCTTCTTGCCCTGGCTTTACTTTCTTGTCTTGAAAGCATAAAATACGAGGGTACCTAGAACGTGTAGAAAAGGAGGAATGTTCCTTCGTGAAAATAAATAGCCATCCTTATCTGAAGATCGCATTAAAAGGCATCGCCATCGTCCTGTTGATCATTTTCAGTAATTTATATTTGCAATGGTGTCAAAACAATCTTTCCGTTGAATTAGCCTTGAAATTTGCCTTTTCGTGGCATACAGCAAAGTTTTTCTTGGCTTGTGGGGTGCTACTGCTGGTGTATGGGGTGTTTGCCAGTTTGGCAGGTTCAGTACTGATCGGGGGCATCTTTTATAGTGTCGTCATCGGAATCTTAGGGTACGCCAACCATACGAAGATGGTCTATCGCCAAGAACCAATCTATCCTGATGATTTAAAGATGGTCACTCAATTCGACCTTCTACGAACCATGATCGGCAATGGCGCGTTTTTCTTAGCCATCCTCTTTGCTCTGGCGGCGATCGGGGCGATCGGCTGGAGTATCTATCGCAGCCGCAAATTAAACCGGCGTTTACAAGTAATGCGAGGGGCAGTGCTGGTCGTATGCTCGCTGGGCTTAGTCTATGTTTCACACTTCAACGACAGCAACAACCTTCTACGCAAAGCCTACAATCAGACGGCGCTCTGGATTCCGTATTCACAAAAAATGAACTATTACAATACGGGATTTATCGGTGGGTTTTTGTACAACTTGCGGGTAGATGCCATGACGAAGCCTGAGGGGTATTCAAAAGAAGCGATCCAAGCGATTGCGGATACCTACAATGCACAGGCGGCGGAGAAAAACCAAGACCGTGAAAGTGAAGCACCAAATATCGTTTATGTGATGAGTGAGAGCTTTTCCGACCCGAGCCATTTAAATGGCTTGTCGATCACCGGCGATCCGTTGAAAGACTATTACCACGTCGCCGATCAAACCATCAGTGGAAAAATGCTTTCGCAAAATTATGGGGGCGGTACGGCAAACATCGAATTTGAAGCGTTGACTGGTTTTGCCATGGGCCTATTGAATCCGCAAATGACAACGCCTTACACGATGCTAGTGCCGAAATTGACGCAACTGCCATCCTTGGTTTCTTTCTTGGAACAATCAGGGTATACGGCAACGGCGATCCATCCTTACGATACATCAATGTACAAACGCAAGGATGTCTATGGGGTGATGGGGTTTGAACAGTTTATCGATCAAGATACGATGACCTATACCGACAAAATCGAAAATAATCCTTACATCTCTGATGAGGCGGCCTACAAAGAAGTGCTGGCATTGTTGGAAAACGATCAGCAACCGCAATTTGTCCATTTAGTGACGATGCAGACCCATATGCCTTATGCTGGCAAATACGATACGCTGAATTACCAAGCGAGCGGTCCGGGCAATATGGCTTCTTTGGAAAACTACCTACAGGATATCTCTTATAGCAGTACAGCGTTGAAAAACTTTGTGGCTGAATTAGAGCAGCTAGATCGGCGAACGTTGGTCGTCTTTTGGGGAGATCATTTACCAGGCATTTATGCCGATGAGATCAAGGATCAAAATGAAACGGCTGCCCTGCATGAAACCGAATTTTTGATGGTTGATTCGCAAGGGAATTTTGCGCCAGAAGATGTACCAGTAACAAGTCCTTTTTATTTTGCGCCGAACCTATTAGAAGCCAGTGATCAACCAACCAGCGGGTTTTACCAGTTGTTGTTGGGCTTGCAAGATGAGTTGCCGGCTTTTGAACTGGGTCAATATTATCAAGAGGGACAATGGCAGACGACTCTTGCGTTGGATCAAGAAGCCCAAGAAATCTATGATGCCTACAATTTGATCCAATATGATGTGCTACAAGGAGAGCAATACAGTTTAACGACTGGTTTGTTTGACTAAATGAAACATAAAATAGCGCCTTATCCTGTGACTGACACTGGGATAAGGCGCTTTTGTTTGTGTGAAGTTATAATTCCTGCCATTTACGATTTTGATCAAAATCATTGGCGGCGGCGTAGGCGTCTTGAACGATCGTTTCAGGGTAGCCCATGACTTTTAAGAGGGCGATCGCGTTGCGGCTCAAGGCAGGACCGGATTTGACCTTATAATCAAAGGAGATGCCGTCATCTTCCGTGACTTGTTCAGAAAAATGAATGTTGCGGCAATCATTTTTCAAAATTTCAGTCAGCTCAATATCATGGGTAGCGACAAAGGCCAATGATGGGTAGGCTCGCAACCAATGGATGATGCTAGCAGAAGAAGCGATTCGTTCCACCGTATTGGTTCCTTTTAAAATCTCATCAACAAAACAATAGCAGCGCTGTTTCGTGGCAACGGTATCTAGCAGGCGTTTGATGGATTTGATCTCCGCCACGAAATAGCTGTCGCCTTCAAATAGATCATCTTCGACAGCCATCGAGGTAATGACGTGACCAGGAACCATCGTAAAGGTTTCAGCTACTGCTGTCTGGATGGTTTGTGCCAAAATACAGTTGATGGCGACACTTTTGACATATGTCGATTTGCCTGAGGCATTGGAGCCAGTTACAAGGGTATTGTGGGGCCAAGTGACATCATTCATGACTGCTTCACTTAGAAGCGGGTGATATGTACCCGTTGCTTGCACACCTCCGCTTGTTTGGAAGGTCGGAAGGCAAGTGATGGGCATATACGTGCGAAAATTTAAAATGGCGGCTGCGACTTCCAATTTTCCCAGCAAATTCCACAGATCGATGGCTGCTTGTTGGTGTTTGGCCAGAGTATTGGTGACCGTTTGATAGGAAATAAACGGCAGCATAAAAATGATATTGATGTATTCAAACAACATGTCTCCTTCGCTGCCGTTTTTGGCACGAAACGAGAAAGCGAAACGAGTGATCTTCTTTAATGGTGCCAAGGATTGTTTGAGCTCATCTTGGAGGGGCGTGTTGATTTTAGCGATCTGACTGCCACAGGCAATCGTTTGAACCAAATAGCGCATGCTGTTCAGTTCTGTTTCCAGCTTGGCTTTTTTGATGGAGTAATAGATCGTATTGAAAACGACACTAATCAACGTCAACAGGAGGCCTTGGACAATCCCCAGCAGGAGCAGCAAGATGCCGACTAATGGCAGCACACCTAAAAAGACAAAGAACGGCAGAGAACCGATCGATTGCGCCGCTTCATTGGCCAAGTAGGCTTTCGAAAAATTATCATCTTGTTTTCCTAAACGAGCAAACGTATATTGGGATTGTTCGCGTGCGGCACTGTCAGCAGCAAAAAAGTCGATCAATTTGGTCAGCTGTTTGTCCGGCTTGAAGTGGAAATTGCGTAATTGCTGGTACAACGCTTCTGAACCAACACTGGAAAACGTCAGATTAATGGACTCAAACAACGAAAAGCCATCCAAGTCATACCAAGTGATGTCATCGACCTCGCTATCAAAATCGTGAAACTTCTTCTCAGTCAGCCAAGCTTTTTTCAAACTCGCTTCTTTATCAAAGCGGGGCTGACGGGGAAGTTTTCCCCAAGCAAGCCGAACGTAACGACGTACTTTGTATCGATTCCAGATATCTAGTGCGGTCAAGATGAGAATGCTGGCGAGTATGATCAAAATGACCATCGTTTGTGGTTCCATATGCAAAAGTCCTCCTAATGGCTAATGAATGCTGGCTAAAGCTAAGTGTTGCTGTGGGCAGGATCGATTTCTTTTAAACAAGCATAGATCCGTTCAATATCTTGGGTCGTGCCTCGCAGCTCGAAATCCGCTAAGAACGGAATCGAAAATTGTTCCGCATATTGCTTTGCGGTCAAGCAATATTGATAATTAAAGTTTTTGTTGCCGCTGCCGATCACGCCTAAGCAAAGAGCGGCGTTGTTTTCATAGTCAATGTATTCCCGCATGGTTTCTGTAAGGATCTCCTGATCGCCGTTATCGACGCCGTTTCCACCTTCTAAATAGGTAGGGACAAAAACCACATAAGGTTCGTCTTCTTGTTCAAAGACACTATTGTCATGAATTTCTTTGGCTTCCCAAGTGCTCGGTGTGTCTTGCTGATCTGCATAGGCCAACAAGCGGTTGACGAATGCACGGGTATTTCCAGAGATTGAAATATAAAGTAGTTTCATTTTTTCATCACCTTCCGCTTTCTAGTATAACAGAAACCATTTATGAAAAGAGGAGAACTTCGGCAGTCTTTTCTAGTAAAATGCAGCCAAAGGCTTTAAACTGAGAGAGGAGTCCAATACAAAGGAGTGGCAATAATGTTTTCAAAAATGCATCATGTGGCGATCATCGCTAGTAATTACCAACAGACCAAAGAGTTTTATGTAGAAAAATTAGGCTTTGAAGTGATTCGTGAACATGCGCGCCCAGAAAAGAAAGATGTAAAAATCGACTTGCGCTTTGGGGAATCAGAAATAGAACTGTTTGTGGTGGAAAACCCACCAGCAAGACCAAGTTTTCCCGAAGCAGCCGGCTTGCGACATTTGGCCTTTGCGGTGGAAAATATTGAAGCAGTCGTAGCGGAGTTAGCCACTAAAGGGATTGTGTGCGAACCGATTCGTTTTGATACCTTCACCAATAAGAAGATGACCTTTTTCCAAGATCCAGACGGCTTGCCGTTGGAATTACATGAATAAACAAGGAAGACTTTGTGTTGATCCTTTGTCGATTCAACTTGGTTTTTCTTGAGAGAATTGTTATTCTATGTATAGAAGCAAGGAGGAAAAAACGTGATAAGATTTGCAAAAGAAGAAGATCGTTTTGTCATGGCTGAACTCGTTTTAGTCATTTTAAAGGACATGGAATTGCCGTTTGTCAAAGAGATCGGAGAAGCCAAGACCTTAGAGATATTGGCAGATGCCATGCTAGAACCCGATTATCGTTACGGCTTTCGCCGTGCGCTAGTCAATGAGATCGACGGAGAAGTTGCTGGCGTCGCCTTTGGATATCCAGACAAAGAAGAGGCGACGATCGATCAGCCTCTAGATAAAGTGCTGGAACAGTACGGTTTGAGTAAAGACATGAAGCTGTTTATCGATGAAGAGACTTTACCAAATGAATGGTACTTAGATACCATCTGTGTGGCTGAGAAATTTCGGGGCAAAGGCGTCGGCTCAGCCTTGTTAGAAGCATTGCCGAAAATTGCTTCTAGAGATGGTTATGAGGTGATCGGCTTGAGTGTTGACCGAGCAAATCCCCATGCGAAGCGGCTCTATGAAAAGCACGGATTTGAAGTCGTGGCCCAAAGAGAGATCAGTGGCCATCTTTACGACCATATGCAAAAAAGAACCAGCTGATTTTTCAGCTGGTTCCATTTGTTAGTCGAAGCTCAAGAGGATGGTCTTTTTTGCGGTGCCGATTGTACAGCCAGTAATCCATGACGGCCGCAATACAGATGCAGACCGGCGCATCCCGGTCATCGACAACATCCAGTACATAATAATCCCCCGTCAACAAGGTCGCTTTGTCCATCTCCATAATCTTTTTATTGAAATGATGGATCCCATAGCGATGATTATAGATATCGCCGTGGACCGCCCAGTGAAGCTGCTGGATATAGTAGAAATCACCTGGCCAGTTAAAGATTTTTTGCAGTGTACCGACTTTCTCAAAGTCTTTGTAGATCTCAAAGCGTGTACCAAAAGTAAAGCTGATTTGTTTGATACTAGCGACCATTTGCCCATTTAAACGGTAAAGGGAGAGGGCATCGCCCTTGGTTCCCCAACGTCCCACCATCAAAAATAGTGATTTGCCTGTTTCATCTTTGACAATGGTTCGTGTGACTCTGCTAAGTTGCCTATCTTGGATGAAAAATTCTGACATACTTACGCCTCCTCATGTATCCCCAAAAAGCTGCGTGGTTTAAAGATTTTCATCAATTGCCCGAACGATTGCTTTGCCGACACCAGCCTCAATATTGGTGTCCGTCAAATACTTCGCGACTTCTTTTACCTCTAACTCGCCATTTCCCATTGCAAAACTAACGCCTGCCAGTTGCAGCATACTTACATCATTTAAGTTGTCACCGATCGTCATCACTTCCGCCAGTGAGATCATCCGATCTTTGGCGACATGTGCCACTGCGATTCCTTTTTGCGCGTTTCGGTGGTTGATCTCAATATTGTTTTGTCCAGAAGAAGTCACCACTAAATCGCCGTACCCATCGATGATTTTCGTGATAGGACCCAATACCCGCGCACCATCTTGATGGAAGCAGATCACTTTCAAAAATTCTAATTCTTCGATCGAAAACAACTCACTGAAATCATCGACATAATTGATCGGTAAAAATTCTAAACGGGCAGCTGTCATAGCAATCGCCATCTTATGAGTGAGATGGGGCATTGCTTCTGCCGTATGGATCGCAAAATTTTCGATCCGACGTGTCTGACTTTCCGAATAGATCCCATTGCTCGTTGAGACCTCAAAATAGATGTCGTTTTCTTTTAGTAGGTCGATCAACGAACGAGTTTGTTCATGGCTGATCGGCACAGTAAATAATGAATTACCCGCTTCGTCATAGACTTGGGCCCCATTCAAGGTGATCATTGCACAGTCGATCCCGGCTTCTTGCAGCGGCGGCAATGCCTCTTTACGGTTACGGCCAGTTGCGACCATAAATTCGATTCCTTTGGATTGGGCATATTTGATTGCTTGGATATTTTCTTCTGAAATCTGCATACTGGCATTTAAAAGCGTACCATCCATATCAGAAGCAATTAATTTGATCATTGTCAGCGTCCTTTCTTAATCGTTTCTACAAATAGTGTACCATAAATCACGGATTTTTTTTCTTTCGAAGAGTAATTCTTGTTTCTAAGGGGAGGGATTTGTTATCCTAGAAGAAAACAAAGGAGATTCGCCATGAAACGACTATTGGACAATGATTGGCAAGAACAATTGCAGGAATCATTTGAGCAACCCTATTACCAACAACTACGGGCTTTCTTGAAACAAGAATATGCCCAGCAAAAGATCCATCCAGCGATGGATCATATTTATGAAGCACTTAAACTGACACCATACCATGACGTAAAAGTTGTCATCTTAGGTCAAGATCCTTATCATGGCCCTCACCAAGCCCACGGACTGTCGTTTTCCGTGCAGCCGGGGGTCAAAATACCGCCTTCCTTACGCAATATTTACAAGGAATTAGCCGATGACTTAGGGATTGCACCTGTGTCCCATGGCTATCTTGTGCCATGGGCGCAGCAAGGGGTCTTATTGTTGAATACCGTATTGACGGTACGTGAGGGACAAGCCTATTCACATCACGGGCATGGCTGGGAGCAGCTGACAGATACGATTATCGAAAAATTGAATCAACGAGAAAAACCGGTCATTTTTGTGCTTTGGGGCAAACCCGCTCAAAAGAAAGCCGCTTTACTAGATACCAGCAAACATATTATTATAACAGCGCCTCATCCAAGTCCGTTGTCGGCACATCGAGGATTCTTTGGTTCAAAGCCTTTTTCTAAGATCAATCAAGCGTTGCTTGCATTAGGGGAAGAACCGATTTCTTGGGCGTTACCGGAAAAAATAACACAGTTGTAAAACTGTGTTATTTAGAACTGGTGTTTTTGTGAAAAAGGTAACGATATTTAAAATAATCGACTAATACAGGATTTTTATCTGTTCTTTTTTTCGCAGTTATTGTACAATGGAAGGGTATAAAAAAACTGGAGGTCTTTACCCGTGGAATTATTCGAAAGTTTAAAATTTAAAATCGTGCGTCGTCATATCAAAATCGTTTTTCCAGAAGCAACAGATCCTCGTATCTTAGGTGCTGCTAGCCGTCTACGTTCAGAAGAATTGATTGAACCCGTTTTGATCGGTAACCCGGTTGAAATCGAAAAAGCAGCAGAAGCTCGCGGAATCAACGTATCAAACTTTGAAATTTTAGATCCTGAAAATTATGATCGTTGGGATGAAATGGTTGAAGCTTTTGTGGAACGCCGCAACGGCAAAGCAACGAAAGAACAAGCAGAAGAAATCTTAAAAGATGTCAACTATTTCGGTACAATGTTGACTTACATGGGCATTACTGAAGGAATGGTTTCCGGAGCGATCCATTCTACGGGTGATACAGTAAGACCCGCTTTACAAATCATCAAAACAAAACCAGGTGTGAGCCGTACAAGTGGTGCTTTCTTAATGGTTCGTGGTCGTGACCAAGAAAAATACTTGTTCTCAGACTGTGCCATCAATGTAAACCCAAATGCACAAGAACTAGCAGAAATCGCTGTTGACTCAGCGAAAACCGCTGAATTATTTGAAATCGATCCAAAAGTTGCTATGTTAAGCTTCTCAACGAAAGGTTCTGCGAAAGCACCGGAAGTAGATAAAGTCGTTGAAGCAACAAAAATCGCCAAAGAATTGGCACCAGAATATCAAATCGATGGAGAATTGCAATTCGATGCTGCGTATATCTCAGCAGTTGCGCAATTGAAAGCTCCTGAATCTGAAGTAGCAGGTAAAGCAACCGTCTTTGTTTTCCCCGATTTACAATCAGGAAACATTGGCTACAAGATCGCCCAACGTTTCGGTAACTTTGAAGCGATTGGACCAATCTTACAAGGGTTGAACAAACCAATCTCTGATTTGTCTCGTGGTTCAAATGAAGAAGATGTCTACAAATTATCAATCATTACTGCGGCACAAACATTAATGGAAAAATAAGCAGCCAATCGCTGCACTTATGAAAAACTGATCCGTTGAGGGTCAGTTTTTTGTTTTGCTTTTGGAAAGTTGAGGGCAGCAAAGCAGGGGGCGTCCGTATGAATCAACGATCCAGTGGTCGTCGGGAAATTTTCCTTAAGCTCCTTCTTTACAATTCCTTGAAAAACAAGCTATACTAGCAACTAGTAAATTAGATTGATCAAAGGATGGGGACTATGTTTACCATTAACGACTTAGAAGCAACCGCAGCATTTGCAAAAATCATTGGAGAAGTAGCCGAGCCAGGGGATAATCTGGTATTGACGGGCGACTTGGGTGCTGGCAAAACAACATTGACGAAAGGCATCGCCTTGGGGTTAGGGATCGAGCAACTGATCAAAAGTCCGACCTATACGATCATTCGTGAATATACCAATGGGCGGCTACCCCTGTACCATATGGATGTCTATCGGGTGGAATACGGTGCAGAAGATTTAGGACTGGATGATTATTTCGAAGGAGATGGCTTGTGTGTGATCGAGTGGGGCAACCTCTTAGAAGCCTCCCTGCCAGAGGATTATTTAGAACTGATTTTGGAAAAAGATGATACAGATGAACAAAAACGTCTTGTGAAATGTCATGCATATGGCTCCAAAGCAACCGCCTTTTTGCAACGGATCACAACCAAATGGCAGGCAGCCCATGAGTGAGATCCAATTACAGATCAAAGAAGCCACGGGTGCTGATGCGAAAGCCGTGTTAGCAGTCAGTCAACAGCTAGGAGAAGAAACGGATTTTCTCTTAATGGACGAAAGCGGCTTGGCGTTGCCAGAAGCCCTATTGGCAGAACAGCTGGATGCTATCTATGAACGGGAGGACTATTTGCTGTTGTTGGCATTTGATCAAGAACAATTGATCGCCATGGCATCAGTCAAAGGCAACGAAGAGTGGCAATTAGCCCATGTCGGGGAGATCGGTATCTCGATTTTAAAAGACTATTGGGGCTTGGGTTTAGGTTCGCTCCTGATTGAAGAATTACTGGACTGGGTAGTAGAAGTTGGCGAATTGACCCGCATCGAGTTGACCGTCCAAGCGAGAAATCTACGAGCGATCCATCTGTATCAAAAATTTGGTTTTTTAACAGAAGGCTGCATGAAAGAAGCAGTGCAAACCCGCGAGGGGCAAAAAGTTGACGTCTTGATGATGGCACGTCTTTTTGAATCATAAAAAAGGAGTGAAGGAAATGGAGTTTCGGGAACCGACGATCGCAGACTGCGATCAAATCGAAGCGTATCGGCAAGCGTTTGAGAAGAATCAAGAAGTCATCCACGGTGGGGCAGGACTTGTAGAAAGTCCGACAGCCAAAGACTGGCTAGAGGGATTGGCGGATTTTAAAACAGCTGAAACGGTACCAGAAGGATTCGTCCCCGCCCGTACCTATCTGGCTATCCAAGATCAAAAAGTGGTCGGTCTCTTGAATCTGCGTCTGACACTTAATGCGTATTTGCGCCAAATTGGCGGACACATCGGGTATTCGGTGCACCCAGACCATCGAAAGCAAGGCATCGGCTCGGCAATGCTGGCACAGTCATTGGTAAAGGCCAAACAATTTGGCTTGAAAAACGTGTTAGTAACCTGTAAAGAAGCCAATCGTGCTTCCGCCAAAGTCATTGAAAATAACGGAGGTAAACTAACCGAAAAAGCCATTGATCCTGAAGATGGCGCTGTAATCTGTCATTATTGGATCGATCTAACTTAAAATGATTCCTTCCTTAAATGAAAACGTGCGTCCTAAAGTCTAGCGCAATGCTGACTTTAGGACGCACGTTCTTATTTATTTGACTAAAACCATTTTTTTTAATGGATCGATGCCAAATTCTTCTTCTTGACGCAATAAGATTTGGGCACATGCCCGGCTATCTTCCAAGGCATCATGGTGGTTTAGTAAAGGAATCTGCAATTGCTCACAAACCGTATTTAATTTGTGGTTCGTAAATTCTGGATACAGTTTGCGGCTTGTTCGTACCGTGCACAAGGAAAGATAGTTTGGTTGTGACAACCCATAATAGTCAAGACACCCCGCCAAAACGCCGGTATCAAAACCAGCATTATGCGCAACAATCAGACTGTTTAATTGATAATATTGTTGGATTTGTTTCCATACGTCAGGAAACTTAGGCGCTTCTTGCACATCTTCTGGACGAATGCCATGAATTTGAATGTTTTTCCAAAAAAATTCCGTTTCCGGTTGGATCAATGTGTAATATTCGCCCACGATTTTGCTATCTTGTACCATGACTAGTGCAAGGGAACAGGCACTATGCTTTTGATAATTTGCTGTTTCAAAGTCCATTGCGATAAAATTCATCAGACTCACCTCATTGCCATTCTAGCACAAAATCAAAGAATGAAAAGCGAACAAACGTTAAGAAAAACTGAAGTTTTCTTACGGTTATTTGAGATCCAGTTCCACCGGGCAATGGTCACTGCCGATGATATCTGTATGGATCTTGGCATCTAGCAAGCGCTCATTTAAGTCATCCGAAACGACAAAGTAATCGATGCGCCAGCCGGCATTGTTTTTGCGAGCGTTGAAACGGTAGCTCCACCAAGAATAAATGCCTTCTGCATCTGGATAGAAATAACGGAACGTATCGGTAAAGCCAGCAGTCAAAAGAGTCGAAAACTTTTCCCGTTCTTCAGGTGTAAACCCAGCATTTTTTTGATTGGTTTTCCAGTTTTTGATATCGATATTCTTATGGGCAACATTCAAATCACCACAGAGAATCACTGGCTTTTGTTGTTTCAATTCAGTCAAGTAAGCCAAAAAGGCATCTTCCCAAGTCATGCGATAATCTAAGCGGCGCAATTCATTTTGAGAATTCGGTGTGTAGCAAGTAATCAAGAAAAATTCAGGATACTCTAGTGTGATGACGCGACCTTCCGTATCATGTTCTTCGATTCCTAATCCATAACGGACGGATAGCGCAGGTTCTTTTGCGAAAATCGCCGTGCCGGAATAGCCTTTCTTCTCCGCATAATTCCAGTATTGATGATAGCCTGGTAAATCCAATTCAATCTGACCTTCTTGCAGCTTTGTTTCTTGTAAACAAAAGAAATCAGCATCGAGGGCTTCAAACACTTCAGAAAAATTTTTTTTAACGATGGCCCGTAAACCATTCACATTCCAAGAAATAAATTTCATTGAGACTCCTCCTTATTTTCCACTACGCCTCCCATTTTACCTAAAAAAGCCAGAAGCGCAAAGCAAGTGAGCGGAATGAGGAAAATAAGGAGGAAGAATGAGGATTAAATTTGGATGCTAGAGAAAATTCGTTTGTGGTACGAAAAAGGATTAATAAATCCTTACTTTTCCTTACGTTTTATGTTACAATCGTTTTGAAAAGGGGGCAGTTCACATGACGATCAAAGCGCAAGTTTCAGCGAAAATGACTTCGAAAAATCAAATAACTATTCCAAAAAGTGTGCGGCAAAAGTTAGGCTTAAAAGAGAATCAGCGGGTAATTTTTGAATTTACTCCAGAAGGCGAGATCAAGGTAACAGGCGAAAAAGCAGCACCTTCCTTTGAAGATTTTTGGAAACAAGAATTAGCGATCGTAGAAGAAACGGGGAAATTTGATACAGGTGAGATGTTTTTTGGAGAAGATTTAGGTGAGGAGAATATTGAATGGTAAGACAAGGAGATATTCTTTTTATTGACTTAAATCCCACCAAAGGAAATGAAATGGCAAAAAAAAGACCGTGTGTGGTGGTTAGTAATGATTATTATAACAAGAGTTTCAATACCGTCTTAGTGATGCCAATCAGTAGCTCAAAAAAATATGTAGAAGAAAAATTCGCTCGATCGAATGCGTTTCAAACAGTTACCGAAACACAAAAGAGTAAAGTTCAAGGGACGATTCTTTGTCAGCATATTCGCAGTGTGGACCTCTTGCATCGCAGCAACTTAGAAGTAGTCGATAAAGTCACAACGGAGATGAAAGAACGATTATCTGAAATAACAAAACACTTTTTTTGAAGCTTACTCTTTATTAATCAGGTCATTCGATTATTAAGCTTTTCTTTGATTCACCAGAGGTAGCAACTTTTCCTTGAACATGCTAAAATAAGTGAGATGTTTATTGTGAAAGGAAACCTTCTCGTGAATAAAGACTTGATGATTGCGCAATTCCCTGAAATTGCCTTATTAAAAGATGAACCCTTATTGAACTATACGTATACAAAAACTGGTGGACCGGCAGACATTTTGGCTTTTCCCAAAACAGCGGAAGAGGCTAAACAGCTGCTTGATTATTGCCGAGAACAAGCGATTCCTTGGATCGTCTTAGGAAATGCCAGCAACTTGATCGTCCGTGATGGTGGTATTCGTGGCGTGGTGATCATGCTATCAGAAATGAACCAAATCGTGGTGGACGGCACTTCTTTGATCGTCGATGCTGGAGCAAAGTTGATCGATACCACCTATGTCGCTTTGCATGAATCGTTGACTGGTTTTGAATTTGCCTGCGGGATTCCCGGCAGTGTCGGCGGTGCCGTCTTTATGAATGCAGGCGCCTATGATGGCGAGATCCAAGATGTTTTTGCGTCCTGCGACGTTTTGCTGGCTAATGGTCAAATCGTGACTTATACCAAGGAAGAAATGGAATTTGCTTATCGCCATAGCAAATTGCAAGAGCAAAAGATGATCATTTTGAGCAGTCGCTTTGATTTAGCAAAAGGCGATCAAGAGCAAATCAAAAAGCGGATGGATGAACTGACAGAATTGCGGCAATTGAAGCAACCGCTAGAATACCCCTCTTGTGGGAGTGTCTTCAAACGTCCAGTCGGTCATTTTACCGGCAAGCTGATCCAAGATGCAGGCTTACAAGGATTGAAATGGGGCGGTGCCCAAATTTCGGAAAAACATGCGGGCTTTATCGTGAATGTCGATCAAGCAACAGCCACGGATTACGTTGAACTGATCGCTCATATCCAACAAGTCATCAAAGAAACCTTTGATGTCACCTTAGAAACAGAAGTCCGAATCATCGGCGAAGAATAGATTAGCGAAAAGATTGTCCCGCGGGGCAATCTTTTTTTCATGAGAGCTAATAAAAAGAGCTTAGGATTGTAAGCTTTCGCAGTCTTCGGTACAATAAACGAAAAGGAGTGAGCAGGATGAAAAAGTGGGGATGCGTCATTTTGTTTGTTGGGTTCGCCTTTCTTTTCGGTGGTTGTACGAAATTACCGCAAGAACAGTTTGCCGAACAGTTAACGAATCAGCAAGCAACGAATGCTGGTGAATTCCAAGCGACGATCGATACCTTTGAGATGGGTAGCACCAGCGAATACGGTCAAGAAGCCGATAGGTATGCCTCTATGTTGATGTCACAGTTAGTCGGCTCGTCATTTAAAGGGGATTTCGTCCAGGACAAAGAAACCAAAGCGATTTTACTCAATCTGGCAGTTGCTTATGGCGGTCAGGAGCTGCCGATCAAGCTGATCGTCGATCCAGAAAAACAAGAAGCGTATGTGTCAGCTGAAATCTATGAAACACTGCAAGGGTATATCAGCGCATTTGGTAGTGACAGTTATGGGACAAATCCAGACGCTGCGGAATATGAAGGCAAATACCTGCGCATCGATCAAGAAACCTTGGATTCTTACTTTGGCGAAGAAACTTTTGCAGAGGACGGCGAGGGGACAACCGAAGCAGAAAAAGCGCCTGAAAACCTCTTTACCATGAACAGTCTTTTTCATAATGAGACATTTGCAGACTATTTGAAAACCTTTGAACCGGATGCTTTCAAAAGAGATGGAGATACGATCAGCCACACGTTTACCAAAGAAGAATTGGCAGATTATGCAACCTATGCCCAAGAACACGGCGCCGATCAAAAGCAAGTCGCCGAATTAGAAGCGATGCTGGAAGAAGTCGAACAGTTTGACTTAGCTATGACCGTCAATACGAAAACAAATCAGCAGAAAATGGCTTTTCACTTCGTGCAAGCGGATGAGCTGCAAACCACTATCGGAGCCACGGTGACTTTTACAGGGAAGAAAAGTGATACTGCGGTTGCGATTCCCACAGCGGAAGAATTGATTGACCCAGAAGAATTGTTTTCTCCCTATGATTATGGCTGGGATGACAGCTATGACGATGGGGATGAGAATGATTATGATGATGAGTACTGGGATAGCTATGATGAAGCCGATGATTGGTCTTCTTATATGCTGACGGATGAGGAGTTTGAAGAACTGCTGCTGCAAATCAAGCAAGAGCTGCCTTATTTGACCCAAGCAGATATCGATGATTATCTGACATTTTATGAAGAGTATTTGACCCAAGAGCAGTATCAAGAGCTTGTCGAAGCACTCCAGATGACACAAAGTTTATGAGTCACTCAAAAGGGAAGCGACCGCCTAAGTTAGCCAAAAAGCTAACTTTAGGCGGTCGCTATTTTTTAGATTCGATTTTTTTTGCGGTTCATGACTAAGCGCAAAAGAACGGTTCCAACTGCCATCGTGGCGATTCCCGCTACAATGGCTTCAGGCACGCCTTGGGCGAAGATCACACCCAAAATCGCTGCGTAAACAGCATTGCCGGCTTTTCCCACAACCTCCGCATATTCTTGCTGGAACAAGAAGTAGATTAAGTTCATTACCAGGATCGTATTCGTCAAACCTCCGGCAACACCAGCAATCAGTAGCGAAAGACTTTGCTGTTTGTTTTTCCAGATTTTTTGACAGCCTTTATAAACAAAGTAAGGAACGACACCAATCAAAATACGGGGAATCAGCGCTACGAGGATCGCTTTCCAACTTCCTTGATCACTCCCATAAATCGGTACGAAAGGAGAGAAGACAAAAGAAAGCGGGGTGATGATCCATGTCGAACGCACCATACTGATGATCCCAAAGGCGCCGCCTAAAAAGCCGCCGATCCGAGGGCCCAATACAATGGAAGCGATGATCACAGGAATGTGCATCGTTGTCGCATTGATTGGTCCTAAGGGAATAAACCCAAGAAAGGGTACCGATGCTAAAAGAATCAAGATTCCTAAAAAGAAAGCTGTTAAGACAAGTTCAAAAGTTGATATTTTTTTCATTGTTAGACACTCCGTACTTCCAAAGCAGTCAATGCTTTTTCGAGAATCGTTTCTGTTGCTGCTAATGCGCCTCTGCCGAAATCACCGCAAGCCAGTAACGCTTCACGGGGTTCAATCTCTTGGAAGCCGACTTCTTTCAAAATCCCTAAATTTCTTTGAACAATCGGGTTTTCGTACATGACGGTATTCATGGCTGGTGCAATCAAGCGGGGCACGGATAACGGCAACGCTAAGGCAACTGTTGAGATCAAATCATCGGCTAACCCATGCGCCAGCTTGCCAATACTGTTGGCACTGGCTGGGGCGAGCAAGAAAAGATCGGCTTGTTTGGCTAGTTCAATATGGTTGATCCGATCTGGTTGGCGCTCTTGCATAACATCCACATGGATCGGGCGTTTGGATAATGACTGTAACGTCAAAGGCGTAATAAATTGTGTGCTATTTTGGGTCATTAAGACATCCACTGCATAGCCCTTTTTGGTTAATTCATTGGTTAGGTCGGCTGCTTTGTATGCAGAGATACTGCCGCTGACGCCAAGCAGAACGTGTTTTTGTTTCATGTTTCTTTCTCCTTTTCTAAAAAACATCTAGCTAAGCACGCAGGTCATTGCGTAATGTGTCAACGATCAAGGTTGCGATCTCAGCTTTTGTGCGGCCAGTCCCGATTTGTCCTTCTTGTGTCAAAAGGTGTCCGACATGCTGGTTTCCAGAAATTTGCGTCAAGTCGTTGGCCAACACATAATCCGCTTGGCTAGCCAGCAGACTTTTTCGTGCGACCGCAAACAACTCGGCTTCCGCTACGTCTACTAATAATTTGAATCCGACTAATAAGGTTGTCGGCTGTAATGCTTTGATGGTTTGGATCACTTTCGGGGTTTTCTTCAACACTAAAAACAAATGATCAGTATTGGAAGAAACTTTGCCTGCCGTTGATTCAGATTGTGAGAGCACGTGTGCCATCAATGCCGGAGTGACCTGGTTGTCATAAGCTGGTAGGGCATCGTTGATTGCTTCATAAAACGCTGCTTCTGAAAAATGAGCAGCAGGGGTGAAATCACTGACTGCCATACTGTGGATCACAGCAGCATACGAATGGGTCGTCAATAAATCGGTCAACTGCGTCAATAAGTCCGTGGTCCCTTCAATGAAATGACAGGTAACGCGTGGATCGATCGGCGGTTGTTTGGCAGTTTTCGTCGTAACGTAATCGATGGCCACCTCAGGGTATTGCAGCCATTCCTTGGCAATGGCTTGACCAAGTGAGCCCGTGGAATGATTCGTGATTGCACGGACATCATCGATTTTTTCGGAAGTACCGCCAGCCGTAATCAAAATTCTCATTGCGCTTGTGACACCTCAACGATCGTCCGTCCTTGGTGCGTACCAGCTAATAAAGCTGCCAATGTTTCTGGCAAGTCTTCCAAAGTGATGGCTTTCGTGTAAAGCTGATCGATCACATTCCACTCACCCGCTAATTTCTCCCATAATGCCGAGCGGATCTCATGGGAAACATTGACCGAATCGATCCCAATTACGCGAATCCCACGCAAAATAAATGGTAAGACAGTCGTTTCGATTTTGATTCCACCAGCATTGCCGCATAAGAAGGCACCGCCCCCATACGCGATTTGCGGAAGCACTGCCGCAAGCAATGGACCGCCAACTGTATCGATGACCGCTGCAAACGTTTGTTTTGCTAATGGTTTGACCTTTTCTGGTACCACGTCATCAGGACTGATGATTTTCGCTGCGCCTAGGTCCAACAACCATTGCGCATCGGTTTTCCGAGATAGCGCCACTATATTTGTATAGCCCAGTTTTTTCAATAAAGCAATGCTGACACTGCCGACGCCACCGCTAGCACCTGTCACCAAAATAGCAGCGTCTTTTGCTAAGTGCAGCTGTTCTAATTCTTGCACCGCTAAAGCTGCTGTGAACCCAGCAGTGCCATAGGTCATACTGTCTTTTGCTGAAAAACCAGCAGAACGTTTCACGAGCCACTCGGCTGGGACCCGTTGAAATTGACTGTAACCGCCTGGGTGAGAAACCCCTAAGCCATAACCTGTCACTAAGACTTGGTCGCCTGGGGCAAAATCAGCAGACTGACTGTCCACGACTTCCCCTGCTAAATCGATTCCCGGCGTCATCGGATACGTGCGGATCACGCCGCCATTTTCTTTTGCTGCCAAGGCATCTTTGTAATTGACATCTGAGTAATCAACACGGACAAGCACATCGCCTGCTGGCAGCTCGTCAAGGGTTGCAGTTGTGAGTGAAGCAGTAAAATTTGGTTCATTCATGACACGAAAGGTAGAGAAATTCGTCATTTCAGACACTCCTTTGATGGTTTGTACTCATAATACCATAAGTTTTATTTTTTTAACCAGCGAAGCAAGAAAAGGTAGGGCTTCTTATCAAAAAATCAGCAAAAACAGATCATTATTAAATCTACCTTTTCTTCGTTAAAATAGAAGTTGTTCTTTTAAACCTTTGAAAAGCGAAAATGACGGGACCGCCACTCCTTTCCTTTATAATACAAGCGTTTAGCGTCACTCCTTTTTTTGATCAGAGAGAAAAGATTTCAAAAAAATGAAGAAAAAAGGCTTGTGTTTTTTGCAATTATTTGTATACTAGAAAAAGTGAAATTAAACATGAAGTTTACTTATAGCAAACTTTTTTATTTGAAGTTGTGTCAATCAAAGGGGGAATGAACATGGAGATTGGCGAGAAGCTGCGCAATTTGCGCGTTCAAAAGAATTTGACCCAAGAAGAATTAGGCGAGCGGACCGATTTGACGAAAGGCTATATCTCACAGTTGGAGCGTGATTTGAGTTCGCCTTCTATGGAAACTTTTTTTACGATCTTAGAAGTTTTAGGCGTGACACCAGAGGAATTTTTCCGAGAAGAAAATGCGCAGCATCAAGTGGTTTATCGCGAAGAAGACAGCACGCTTTATTATGATGAAGAAAATGGCTATGAATTGAAGTGGCTGATTCCCGATTCCAATGAAAAAGAAATGGAGCCAGTCTTGCTGACCTTTGATAAAGCGGGCGAATACAAGACCTTTGAACCATCGTTAGCAGAAACATTTATCTATGTCTTAGAGGGCAGTGTGGCCTTGACACTAGGAGAAACGCAGTACAAGGCTCGTAAAGGCCAATCGATTTATTATCAGGCGACTGAGCCGCATCAATTAAAAAATATTGCGGGCAAAAAAAGCCGTGTGCTTGTAGTCGTGACAGATTCTTATTTATAGTACAGGAGGAAAGAGTGTGGGAAAAACAATAATTTCATTCAACAATGTGGTGAAGCGATTTGATGATGATGAAACAGTTTTGAAAAAAGTGAGTTTTGATATTGAAGAAGGTCGCTTTTATACATTGTTAGGTCCTTCAGGTTGTGGAAAAACAACCATCTTACGCATCATTGCGGGTTTTTCGGACGCAACAGAAGGCGACGTTTATTTTGATGGACAAAGAATCAATGATGTTCCTGCCAATCAACGGCAAGTGAATACTGTCTTTCAAGATTACGCCTTATTCCCACATATGAACGTTTTTGAAAATGTGGCATTTGGTCTGCGAATCAAAAAATTACCAAAAGATGAAGTGAATAAAAAAGTCTTAGAAGCGTTGCGGCTAGTGCAGCTTCCTGGTTATGAGAATCGTGAAATCAGCGAAATGTCTGGAGGACAACGCCAACGGGTCGCAATCGCACGAGCGATCGTCAATGAACCCAAAGTATTGCTTCTTGATGAACCATTGTCCGCATTGGATTTGAAATTGCGAACTGACATGCAATACGAACTGCGGGAATTGCAGCAGCGACTAGGCATCACCTTTATTTTTGTCACCCATGACCAAGAAGAAGCGTTGGCGATGAGTGATGAGATTTTCGTTATGAACAAAGGGAAGATCGTCCAAAGCGGCACACCGGTGGATATCTACGATGAACCAATCAACCATTTTGTGGCGGATTTTGTCGGTGAAAGCAACATCGTCACAGGTACGATGATCGAAGACAACTTAGTGGAATTTGTCGGCAAGCAATTTGAATGTGTCGATGGCGGGATGCGGCCGAATGAAGCCGTTGAGATCGTGATCCGTCCAGAAGATTTGAATTTGACGACGGCGGAAAAAGGCAAGCTGGTCGTTGAAGTAGACACGCAATTGTTCCGAGGCGTGCATTACGAGATCATTTGTTACGACGAACAAGGCAACGAGTGGATGGTTCACTCTACAAGAAAAGCCACTGAAGGAAGCAAGATCGGTCTTTCCTTTGAACCAGAAGACATCCACGTCATGCGTTTCAATGAGTCCGAAGAAGATTTTGATGCTCGTTTAGAGAGCTACGAAGATTAGGAGGGAAAGCTAATGACGAAAATGCGTCGTTTTTATGCGATACCCTATGTCTTTTGGTTATTGCTATTTGTTATTGCACCAGTCTTATTGATCATCTACCAATCTTTTTTTGATATGAACGGCAACTTTTCGCTGGTCAATTATCAAAGCTACTTAGGTTCGGGAAAATATTTGATCATGACCTTAAACTCGGTTTGGTATGCCTTTTTGATCACCTTGATTACCTTAGTGATCAGCTACCCGACAGCGTATTTCTTAACTAAGCTGCGCCACAAAGATTTGTGGCTGCTGTTGATCATCTTACCAACGTGGGTCAACTTATTGTTAAAAGCCTATGCGTTTATTGGGATTTTCGGCATTCATGGCAGTGTCAACAACTTCCTAGAAATCATGGGGGTTGGACCAAAGCAGATTTTGTTTACTGACTTCAGCTTTTTGACGGTTGCCGTCTATATCGAACTGCCCTTTATGATCATGCCGATTTTTAATGCCTTAGAAGAAATGAATCCCTCTTTGATCAGTGCCAGTCGCGATCTAGGGGCAAACAGCTATGATACTTTCCGACGAGTGATTTTCCCTCTTTCGTTAAACGGGGTAAAAAGCGGCGTCCAAGCCGTCTTCATTCCATCGCTCTCCCTCTTCATGTTGACCCGTTTGATTGGGGGCAATCGCGTGATCACGCTTGGTACGGCGATCGAGCAGCACTTTCTCGTTACCCAAAATTGGGGCATGGGTTCGACCATCGGCGTCATTTTGATCATCGCCATGTTCCTCGTGATGTTGTTTACGGGAGAAAAGAAAAAAGGAGGGCAACGTAAATGAAAAAATTTCGCTGGTCGAATCTTTATCTGATCGTCGTCTTTATTCTTTTGTACGTGCCGATCTTTTATTTGATTTTCTATTCCTTCAATGAAGGAGGCACCATGAATGCTTTTACGGGTTTCACTTTTGAACATTACCAATCCGTCTTTCAAGATACCCGCTTGATGATCATCGTGTTGAACACCTTTATGCTGGCATTTTTATCAGCATTACTGGCAACGATCATTGGCACATTTGGTGCGATGGGCATCTACTATACCCGCAAGCGCCGAACGAGAACGGCCTTGTTGAGTTTGAATAATATTTTGCTGGTTTCACCAGATGTCATCATTGGCGCCAGTTTCTTGATTTTCTTTACGATGATCGGCAACTTGTTCCGTGGGTTTAGCTTAGGCTTTTTCAGCGTGTTGCTTTCGCATATCGCCTTTAGTATCCCGATCGTGGTATTGATGGTCTTGCCGAAATTGCAAGAGATGAACGATTCAATGATCGATGCTGCCCGTGATTTAGGCGCGAATAATTTTCAAGTCATTAAAAATATCATTTTGCCTTTCTTGACACCGGGCATCATCGCCGGCTATTTCATGGCCTTTACTTATTCACTTGATGATTTTGCCGTAACATTCTTTGTGACGGGCAATGGCTTTAGTACCTTATCAGTAGAGATCTATTCTAGAGCACGTCAAGGAATCAGTTTAGAAATCAATGCATTAAGCACACTTGTCTTCTTATTCTCCATGATTCTGGTGGTAGGCTATTACTTTATCAGTAAAGAAAACGGCGCGAAGAAATTACGTAAAAACCGCCGTGTGGAGGTGGCAAATCTGCGATGAAACGACTACAATCTCTGATTATCGGTATTGTTGCGATCGTCCTGATCTTGCTCTTTGGTGTCCGTGAATTGGAACGCACCTCTGGTATGGCAGGTGCTGAGGTCGTCAACATCTACAACTGGGGCGACTA
This sequence comes from Enterococcus sp. NPDC086594, assembly GCF_044746145.1. Classification (NCBI taxonomy): domain Bacteria; kingdom Bacillati; phylum Bacillota; class Bacilli; order Lactobacillales; family Enterococcaceae; genus Enterococcus; species Enterococcus sp. NPDC086594. The sequence continues at coordinate 469,203 of NZ_JBIVBP010000001.1, read as the reverse complement.
CATCGACCCTGATTTGATCAGTAAGTTTGAAGAAGAGACTGGCTACAAAGTCAATTATGAAACCTTTGACTCAAATGAAGCGATGTTCACGAAGATCCAACAAGGCGGTACGTCCTATGACATCGCCATACCGAGTGAATACATGATTGAGAAAATGATGGAACAAAATCTTTTAAAACCATTGGATCACAGCAAAATCAAAGGGCTAGACAATATCGACCCTCGCTTTTTAGACCTGAGTTTTGATCCGGGCAATCAATATTCGATCCCTTATTTCTGGGGAACACTAGGGATCGTCTATAACGATAAATTCTTTGATGAAGGTGAGATCACCCAATGGGACGATCTTTGGAAACCCGAATTAGCAAACAGCATCATGCTGATCGATGGCGCGCGTGAAGTAATGGGATTAGGTTTGGACAGCTTAGGCTATTCTCTAAACAGCAAAGACGATGATCAGCTGCAAGAGGCATTCAATAAGCTTCGGACCATGACCCCAAACATCAAAGCCATCGTCGCAGATGAAATCAAGATGTACATGGCCAATGAAGAAGCATCGGTTGCGGTCACATTTTCTGGGGAAGCAGCCGACATGATGTACGAAAACGAACACATTCATTATGTGATCCCTTCGGAAGGCTCCAACCTGTGGTTTGATAATATGGTCATTCCTAAGACCTCACAAAACGAAGCCGGTGCTTACGCCTTCTTGAACTTTATGCTAGAACCCGAGAATGCTGCACAAAACGCAGAGTACATCGGCTATTCCACACCTAACCAAGAAGCCATGGCCTTACTGCCAGACGAGATCACCGAAGACGAACAATTCTACCCATCCGATGAATTGATGGAACACCTCGAAGTCTATGAAAACTTAGGTGCTGAGTATCTTGGCATCTATAACGATTTGTTCTTGGAATTGAAGATGTATCGGAAATAGCGTGAAAACTCAGTAAGAATGGCATAAAACCAACCAAATATAACGAACCCTTTCAACCATTTTTCTTGTTAGTTTTCCAATTTTCTTCCAAAAAATCGTTAAAAACATATTTTTCGGCGTTATTTAAAGCTTTCTTCCAATAAATTTCTTCCAGAAAAATGTCATTATATCTTATGATTAATGGTTGATAAATATTATAGAACAGTCGATTATTCTCTTAGTTTCACCTCAATAAATAATTAACCAATCCTTCTAGAAAATGTGTAGATTAGCTGCCATTTTTTCTAGAAGGTTTTTTAATTTCTGATGAAGGTTCAGCTATGGTAGTGAATCGATTTTCTTATAATATTGCTGTGATGATTGAGTTAGGGGATGAAGTATCTGAAAATGAACTACAATTAAACGATGTCCGGGCAGCTCAACGGTCTAGCTTTAATTTTATCGAAGCTAATTTGCAAAATACTGCTGAAAGAATGATCTCATCTTTAGCTATGGAAGCAACTATTTATCGCCTTGGGGAAGAATCTCCCCTATATATTAGTAATCGAACAGGCTTAAAAATGGCACCAAACTCGAATTTTAACTATGGAATTGATCTTCAACAGACAGCTATCCAACCTGAAGAATACACTATTCAGTTAATAGTTGAGGCGGATGATAAAACTTACGAATTTGAGAGGAATTTTACTATAACAACCGAAGAAGCAGCCAATCTAAATGAATCAGCTGTGTTTGTAAATACAGTTTAGATTAGAGGACTACGAGTGTGCAGCCCACTAATATAAACTATTGGGAGATAAAGATATTAGAAAATAATTCGTCATTAAAAGGATCGACTCTCGTAGCATCTTTAAAAAAAGAAACATTTAAATACATTGTATTTTCTGATATAACCTTCCAAAACATTGGAAGGGTGATGTGAACTTTGAAAAGAAAAATCATTTTTTTAATACTGTAAATATCCGGGTACTCTTTCATTAAATAATCTTTTGAAATGAGTAGTGATAGAAAATGGTTCTTTCTATCTGTGTATTTAAACGGAACTTCTCCGAAGTTATGCTTATACCGTATATAAAAGAACGGTTAAGCGTATAAGATCTCAATGAAAGGAGTGATTGACTTGTCACAAAAAAGAGAGTGTTATGGCGGTCAATGTAAAATACCGATTACATCCTACAACAAACGGTTGTACTGGCCGCCAAACGATTGAGGGAGTCTCGCACAGCAACTGTATGAGCGTAGTGTGAGTTTATGTACCCGACTGATTACTATAAATGTAAATCCTGTCGACTGAAGTATCAATTAGTGATGGGCACCAATCAGTTTATTTTGGTGAATGAGAATGAAGACTGGATGTCAGGAAAATATTTTGAATTTAAAAATGCAAAAGTCGAATTCAATTAATCAAATTATACTCGATTGGTACAGAATCTGGGAGGAAGATATTACGGAAGAATTATTTTTAAACAAAGAACACATTAGAAAATTCACTAATATGATGAATGAATTAGGATTTAAGGATCTTAATGATCCTTACTGGAGAAGCTTAGTGTATATTTTGTCTGGTGATGATAGACTGTTCAATGAACTGCACACATTTGTTAATATTAAAGGAAAAGAGATCAATAGTGAAATCTGGTTTGATGGTCATTTATGTGGCGGTGATAAAAGACTGCTTGCTTTGGGATATAACTTATATACATATCAGGATTTCCATGAGTTTGACAACGGAAAGAAGTATTACGTTTCTCCGTTAGAAATTTTTGTCTGGAATTGATGAAACAGGACATAAGTTAGCTAGAAATGCCATCGATATGAGATTGAAGTTTAAATGATGAAAATAATTATATTCAATGAGGGAACTAGAACTACATGATCAATGGAGTTTCCTTTTATCCATCTCATTAAACTTATAATATCATCAGTTCAAATATTTAGTATGAATACTACCAATAATATATTATTAAGGTTAATAAAAATCATAAATTTCATAGGTTCATGAAAATTATGATAAGAGTTTATTGGTAATTAAAGGTATTATGTAGACAGTAATATAATACTAATTTTACCAATAACCTTCGTTAATGAGAAAAAGGAAAATAGACCCTAAAATTTTTTTTTGGGGTCTTGGAAATACTATTAAACTGGGAATGTAAAAATTTGAGTTATGGGAATTTTTACATTCTAAATAATGAAGAATATTGGGACAAATGCGACTGTCATTTCAAGTTGGGCTGTTTTATATAAAGGAGTGAAACTAGGTGTTATACAAGTTTAGTAGCATATTGGTAGTTGGAATGATGGTTCTTGGTCAACCTATTACAGTATTTGCTAATACGGTTGATAGCGAACTGCAAACCAATAACTCAGTCAGTGAAGAGCATGAAGAAATATCTGATGCCCTTGAGGAAAGTTCGGAGAGTACCTTAGATAAAATAGAAGAAAATGTTATAGATTCGGGTTCAACCGTTGATAGTACTTCTGAAGAGAGCACTCCTTCCTATTCTACGAATAATGAAACCGATAGTAGTGAAGAATCGAATAATTCCGATGAAGTAGAAAAAAAGGAAGAGACTTTAGCAGAAGATGTTGTAGCAGGTACTTGGGGATCTGTCCCCTGGGAATGGAATAGCGAGACCGCCACAATAACATTACAAGGAGGGAATGCGGGAACAGTTGCTGCTGCTCCGTGGAAAACGTATACCAATGTCCAAAGCATTATTGTTGAGGGCACAGTCGTTTTACAAGCTAACGCAGCTAACCTATTTCAAAATCTAAAAAGTTTGACCTATATTGATACGCTATCTTTTGATACAAGCCAGGTTACAACTTTTGATTTTTTATTTGCAGACAGCGATTCTCTGGAAGTTTTAAATCTGAATGGTTGGAACACTAGCAATGTTACCTCAATTAATAGAACCTTTCATAATATGACTTCCTTAGTTGAACTTGATATTAGTAGTTGGAATATGACAAACGTAAGGAGTAGCTCAACGAACTCTTGGTTTATCTTTGAGGCTCGAAACTTACGAACCATTCATTTAGGAGTAAATACAACATTTTTGCACATGGGTAGTTCTTCAAGACCGGTTTTCCAAACCGGTGCTCCTTCAGTAGAATACACCGGAAATTGGCTTTATCTAAAAGATCAAAACGGAAATGATCCTGAAGAAAGAGTTGTAACAGCTCGAAGAACCTTGTTAAGTACCTTTTACGATGGCTCAAAACCAGGAACTTATATATTGGAAAAAAAAGTTTCTCAACCAGTAACAGTTAAATTTCTTGATTCTGAAGGAAATGAGCTGGCGCCTTCAGTTACAATAGAGGGCGAATTTGGTAGTCAGTATAGTACGGAAGCTAAAGAAATTCCCGGCTGGAGTGTGGTCGAAATACCGAGAAATGCCACAGGCACTTTTACTGATAGTCCACAAGAAGTAGTGTATGTTTACGATCGCTCGGATGCAGCGCCGGTCACCGTTAGATATGTCGATACTGAAGGTAATCAATTATCAGAACCAAGTATCCTAAGCGGAAAAGTCGGTTTGCCATATGAAAGTGAAGCCAAAGAGATTCCTGGTTGGTACGTAACTGAAACGCCAGACAATGCTTCAGGGACTTTCACTGAAGATCCGCAAGAAGTAGTGTACGTTTACGATCGATCAGATGCCGCACCGGTCACCGTTAGATATGTCGATACTGAAGGTAATCAATTATCAGAACCAAGTACCCTAAGCGGAAAAGTCGGTTTGCCATATGAAAGTGAAGCCAAAGAGATTCCTGGTTGGTACGTAACTGAAACGCCAGTCAACGCTTCAGGGACGTTCACTGAAGAGCCACAAGAAGTAGTGTATGTTTACGATCGATCAGATGCCGCACCGGTCACCGTTAGATATGTCGATACTGAAGGTAATCAATTATCAGAACCAAGTATCCTAAGCGGGAAAGTCGGTTTGCCTTATGAAAGTGAAGCCAAAGAGATTCGTGGGTGGTATGTGATTGAAACACCGGACAATGCTTCAGGGACTTTCACTGAAGACCCACAAGAAGTGGTGTACGTGTATGATCGATCAGATGCCGCACCAGTTACTGTGAAGTACCAAGATTCCGAAGGAAACCAGCTAGCAGAGCCAAGTATATTAAGCGGAAAAGTTGGTTTGCCATATGAAAGTGAAGCCAAAGAGATTCCTGGTTGGTACGTAACTGAAACGCCAGACAATGCTTCAGGGACTTTCACTGAAGAGCCGCAAGAAGTGGTGTACGCGTACGATCGATCAGATGCCGCACCGGTCACTGTGAAGTACCAAGATTCCGAAGGAAACCAGCTAGCAGAGCCAAGTATATTAAGCGGAAAAGTTGGTTTGCCATATGAAAGTGAAGCCAAAGAGATCCCTGGTTGGTACGTAACTGAAACGCCAGACAATGCTTCAGGGACTTTCACTGAAGATCCGCAAGAAGTGGTGTACGTGTACGATCGATCAGATGCCGCACCGGTCACCGTTAGATATGTCGATACTGAAGGTAATCAATTATCAGAACCAAGTATCCTAAGCGGGAAAGTCGGTTTGCCTTATGAAAGTGAAGCCAAAGAGATTCCTGGTTGGTACGTAACTGAAACGCCAGTCAACGCTTCAGGGACTTTCACTGAAGACCCACAAGAAGTGGTGTACGTGTATGATCGATCAGATGCCGCACCAGTTACTGTGAAGTACCAAAATTCCGAAGGAAACCAGCTGGCAGAACCAAGTATCCTGAGCGGAAAGGTTGGCTTACCATATGAAAGTGAAGCCAAAGAGATTCCTGGTTGGTATGTAACTGAAACGCCAGTCAACGCTTCAGGGACGTTCACTGAAGAGCCACAAGAAGTGGTGTACGTTTACGACCGCTCGGATGCCGCACCGGTCACCGTGAAATATCAAGATACCGAAGGGAATCAACTATCAGAGCCAAGTATATTAAGCGGAAAAGTTGGTTTATCATATGAAAGTGAAGCCAAAGAGATTCCTGGTTGGTATGTAACTGAAACGCCAGTCAACGCTTCAGGGACGTTCACTGAAGAGCCGCAAGAAGTAGTGTACGTGTACGATCGATCAGATGCCGCACCGGTCACCGTGAAGTACCAAGATTACGAAGGAAACCAGCTAGCAGAGCCAAGTATATTAAGCGGAAAAGTCGGTTTGCCTTATGAAAGTGAAGCCAAAGAGATTCCTGGTTGGTACGTAACTGAAACGCCAGACAATGCTTCAGGGACTTTCACTGAAGAGCCGCAAGAAGTGGTGTACGTGTACGATCGATCAGATGCCGCACCGGTCACCGTTAGATATGTCGATACTGAAGGTAATCAATTATCAGAACCAAGTATCCTAAGCGGGAAAGTCGGTTTGCCATATGAAAGTGAAGCCAAAGAGATCCCTGGTTGGTACGTAACTGAAACGCCAGACAATGCTTCTGGGACTTTCACTGAAGAGCCGCAAGAAGTGGTGTACGTGTACGATCGATCAGATGCCGCACCAGTTACTGTGAAGTACCAAGATTCCGAAGGAAACCAGCTAGCAGAGCCAAGTATATTAAGCGGAAAAGTTGGTTTGCCATATGAAAGTGAAGCCAAAGAGATCCCTGGTTGGTATGTAACTGAAACGCCAGACAATGCTTCAGGGACTTTCACTGAAGAGCCGCAAGAAGTAGTGTACGTGTATGATCGATCAGATGCCGCACCAGTTACTGTGAAGTACCAAGATTCCGAAGGAAACCAGCTAGCAGAGCCAAGTATATTAAGCGGAAAAGTTGGTTTGCCATATGAAAGTGAATCCAAAGAGATTCGTGGGTGGTATGTGATTGAAACACCGGACAATGCTTCAGGGACTTTCACTGAAGACCCACAAGAAGTGGTGTACGTGTATGATCGATCAGATGCCGCACCAGTTACTGTGAAGTACCAAGATTCCGAAGGAAACCAGCTGGCAGAACCAAGTATCCTGAGCGGAAAGGTTGGCTTACCATATGAAAGTGAAGCCAAAGAGATCCCTGGCTGGTATGTGTTGGAAACACCGGACAATGCTTCAGGAACATTTACTGAAGAGCCACAAGAAGCGGTGTATGTTTACGACCGCTCGGATGCCGCACCGATCACTGTTAGATATGTCGATACTGAAGGGAATCAACTATCAGAGCCAAGTATCCTGAGCGGAAAAGTTGGCTTGCCATATGAAAGTGAAGCCAAAGAGATTCCTGGTTGGCACTTGACAGGAATACCAGATAATTCTTCAGGAATCTTTACCGAAAACCCGCAAGAAGTTGTTTATATCTATGTGATAAATAAAGTCGATAGTGAACAAGATAATTCTGATAATGATTTATCGACAGATAACAACTTCTCTGATTCAAATAAAAAATTACCTAATACTGGTGAATCATTAATCGGACAGGTATCAATGGTATTGGCGGGATCGCTTATTGTCATGGGAATTTTTGTATTCGTGGTAAGAAAAAGGAAGAAGGATAAAGATTAGTTAAAAAAAAAGCAACAAATCTATTAGTGATTTGTTGCTTTTCAATATTATAGAAAGGAAATTTAACTATTATGCTATTCACATCAAAGAAAGAATATATTGATCATTTTCGATATGAACTCTATGACAAATGTAATGATGAGGCAGAATTGGAAGATTATTTGAATTCTCAACTTTGTAATCTAGAAAAGTTAACAGAAAATATTTCTAAAGATACATTCTGGGAAATCTTTCCAGAAATATTGGGCATAGATGCCAAATTAAATCTATTAGTAGAATTGAGTACGTTTGAGGATTTTTCAAAGGATGAGATAATTCGAATTATTGAGAATGACTATAAAAACTACTTTAAAGAATTGTGTGGATATGATTTGAGCATGGAAACTCGTCATTCCATAATATTCAATGTTTGTTGAATTCATTTTGATTAAAATGTAAGGGGCAGAATCTTTTGCGTTTGTGCTCCCTGTTTATGATCACCTTAGTAACTAATTAACACTTAAAATTAGTTTAACCCATGAGGGCAATAGGAAATAATTAAATGCTAACAGTGGAAATGTTATTGAGAAGTTATCTTATCTAAATAAAGAAACTGTTCGTTGCGGCTATCAAAAGACCTTAATATTGAAAGCCATCACAACTGATTCTTTCTTCTATATCATCAGTTGTGATGGCTAAATATTATCTTTGAGTTAAAAAAATATACAAGCGAGAATCAATAAAGTAGAATAATTAAAAAGATACACCAAGATAATTTATCACTAAAAGCCAGGCTAGTTTATACACAAATGATTGGGTGATAAGCCCTAATTGTGATAGGAGTAGCATAGGTAAATTTGAAAATAATAAATACTGCAGTTAGCACCATTTTGTATTTACTAGTTACTCTTGAGTATAAATGTAGTCAAGAAGAATACCGCTTCCTTACATAAAATTATTATTGCTCTATGTATTTACATTGCAAACTTCGGATTGTATAAATTATTTAATGGACTTTCATAAAGGGAATTTTTCTTATATAATTCTCGGATAGACAAGCGGCATATTCATAATCATGACTTAGAGAGGTGTTCTAGTTGAATATTGAAGAACTGTTAGAAGAAAAAGAACATTATAAAATTTCGATTCTTAGGTTACTTGAGATTGAAAAAAACAACTTCATTCTCTATTCAAAAGTAAGAGAAATCACTGGGCTAACAAAATTTAAGTTCACTGTATATTTTAAGGAACTTACAGAAGAACTTCAATTAGTCACGGGAATCAATCAAATTATTTTAATGGATGATGGTGAAATTCTATGTGAGAAATTAAATCTCGAAGTAATCAAACAAATGCGACTTCACTATTTTAAATCAGCCCCCAAATTTAAAATTTTGACTGATCTACTGGTAAATGAACAATCAGTCGATACATTTTCAGATAATAACCATTTAAGCAGTTCAAATGTTTATGTAAAACGAAGAGAATTAAAAGCTTTTCTAAAAAAAAATGGTATCAAGATTAAAAAAAATCAGCTTATAGGTGATGAACAAAATATCCGGACAAAACTTTTTTGTATCTATTTTGAGATTTATAATGGGATGTTCTTTCCTTTTTCAGCTGCTACTGAAAAATCTGTGAACCAGCTTACGCAGTATGCTTTGCATTGGTTTAATCTTAAGTTGTCACATACCGAATATGTAAAATTACAATTGTTTTTAGGGATTATGACGGTTAGGTATCAAAATAAACATTCAATTAATGCTGATTACCTAACGGATTATGATATTGATCAAAGTTTACTCAATATTTTTTCAGCAACAGCGTTTCCTAACCAAAACCAGTTCCTAAAAGAGATAGGGACTTTTATTCTATATCTTTATCTCTGTGTACCAGCTAGCTTTAGAGGACAGAATAAACTAGTTGAAAAAATCGATACAGATAGGTTCTTTAAAGTAGATGGTGAATCAAAGAAAATTGTCAAAGCTATTTTTGATTCCTTACTTCTTCCAAATTTAGGAGAAGCCAAAGCAACTGAAGTAAATCAAGTGCTTTTAGAAAAAATTGTTCAAACTAATCGTAGATATTTTCTGTTTCATTTTCATCCGTTTGTATTTCGTTCAAAAAAACAAATCAATTTTTTTACAGAGACGTATCCAGAAATTGCACGAACGATCAAAGTAATTATTGAAGAACGATTTTCTCAACTACCATTCGATGAGTCGATCAATCAAGCTCAATTGTTTTATGATTACCTGTTCCTGTTATTTGATTCTTGTGACATATCTACACTGGAAAAACCAGTGTATGTATGCGTTGATTTTTCATTAGGGGAACAATATAGTCATTATATTTCTTCACAGATTAAGGGATTTAAGAACTTTAACATTATATTAGAGGATCGATTTTCTAGTCGAACAGATTTGTTTTTATCTGATTGCTTAATAAATAAAATTGGTGTTGAACAAATAATCTGGAAAAATCCGCCTTCTTCTGATGATTGGGAAGATTTTGGAAATAAAATTATTCATATCAAAAGAAAAAAGATTGTGTAGATAGTTGTCAGATGCTGCTGGATTTAAGGTAGTTACTCGCTCGTATCCTACTTTTTTCTTGGAGGAGCCGCCATTCGTAGAAGGAATAGGGGGCTTTTTTTATAGATTATTTTCTCCAAATGAAAATAATGAATAAAAAATGTCCCGTTATGACCAAATTGATCGTGAATGTTTCAGTATACTATTTTTACAGGATAGCACATACAGTTTTTTTGGTGAGAGGTGTTTAAAGAATGGTAGGTAACGACCAAAATGAATAAAAAAATAAGTATAACTTCGGTCTTTTTATTACTGATTAGTGTATTTTTCAGGTGGATTCCTTTTGATGATTCGGAATCTAAAATAGATGATTTACAAAATTCGCGAAAAGTTAGTTATGGTCGAGTAACAAAGATAACTAAAAGTAATACGAAAATATCAGATCATTCACCTGAAGAAATTGAAAATGACCGACAGCCATTAGCGTTATTTACAGCATATCTTGTGAGGCTTGAAGAGGAGCCCCAAATACATGATGGTGAACAAAGCAGATTTGAGTTGGGGAATCTTTTTAGAAAATTATCAGGCACCTTATTATTTAGTCAAAATTACAAGGAGGAGTAACAATTGAAAAACATAGTTCAAAAAACAATAAATCTATTTTTAACCTTACTTATCATTATGAATCAGGTAGGGGGAATAACCGCATTAGCAGAATCTTTAACCGAATTGTCTGATAGATCATTATTAATTGAAATTGATCGAACAGAAGCTGCACAAGGAGAGAATTTTCAACTGCGAGTCCAAGGGACCCCAGAGGTTCTAGATGCATTGATCATTGAAAAGAGTCAAGACTTGACTGAAGGGGAAGTGAATCAAGTCAGCGATAATGAGCGTGTGATTACCTATTCTTCTGAATATTCAGGGGAATATGAGTTAACTGCAAGAAGTGGTGATATTAAATCCAATACAGTTTCAATTGCAATCAATGCGCCAGAAGAAAGTAGCAGTGCCTCTTCTAGTGAAGTAGATTCTTCTGATCCGTCTGTATCGCAAGAACCACAGATAAACAAAGAAGAGAATCTTTTGAGTTATGATATCGGTATTTCTGCCACGCATCCAACCTTGATAAGTAGAAATACACAAACATTGACTGGGTATATTCAAGGTGGTGCGGGTGATATTCTTGAAGAGTACGGAGAGATGTTCGTTCGAGTTCCTAGAGAATCAATAGGATCAGTTGCGTCTATTGTAGTAAATGTGTCTGCTGGATCACCTTTAAAGCCATTGGCATTTTATCAAGAAGGAACAGATGTTGTTTTTCCTTTTACTTTTGATTATGAAGGACTGGGGGAAGCTGCTCAGCTTTATACATTCAGCATTATGTTTGAAGTTGCAACTTTTCAAACAGGCGGGACAGCTCCGAATAACCCATATAATGTGCAAATTAGCTATGCTGAACAAGTTGTAAACACGGAATTTTCTATTACACCTGCGGCTTTATCAAAGCCTATTTTTTCGAAACTTTACTATGGCTCTAGAGAAAGTGACAGCCAAGGTGCGCTTGGTAATCTACAAATTGACGGGCAAGATGTAACTAATAGTAACAAGTTTATATTAACGGTCAATTATGATGGATCACAAAAAGATGGTGTAGTGGTCACGGATGTATTACCACAAGGAACAACACTAGCTTCAAATCCGAGCACTTGGAATGCTAGTGGAAATACAGAGACCATTTCCGGCGGAGTTCGAATTGCGGAAGTAACGAATCCTGGTGAAGCAGGAAATAGTTTCCATTATGTCTCCGAGGATTTTGTTGATAGGGTATCATTCAATAGGGAAACGAATACACTCATTGTGGATTTTGGTGATCTAACAGGGGAGCAAGCGTATATTATTGAATATGCTCTTGAAGTGACCGATGTTGATTTGTTCAATGAAGGAAGGCAAGAGGATGGTTTTTCTCGAAACTATGCGAGCATGACCTATAATAATCAAGTAATTGAGCAATCCTATCGTTTGAGAATTCCAGCGAGCAATCTTCCTGCGATATCTTTAAGAAAAAGTGTGGATAAAAATATTATCAACCTTGATGAAGATGAACTAACGTATTCTCTACATGTTTCAATGTTTTCTGGTACAAGCAATACTCTAGTTATTGAAGATGTTTTGGAAGAGGGGATGGTATTTGACTCATTTCTGTCAGATATTCCTTCCTTCATTGATACAGATGTGGATGATAATGTAGTTCGGTTCAGTGCGAATCGTGAGATTGTCGGTCCAATAAATTTCACACTCTCTTTTAAGGTCAATGTAGCAGCCTATTCAGTTGGTGACCAAATTTCAAATTTTGCAACTTTAGTGAATGGGGACAGCAGGCTAAACACAAGTGTTGTAAGTACGAGAAAAATTGATGGACGTATCAAAGTAATTAAAACAGATGAGAACGGCCAACGACTACCGGGAGCAGGGTTTGAAATCTTATCCAGTGATTCACAATTAATAGCAGAAGGTAAAACAAATGAAAATGGTGAGTTTATAAGCGAACCACTGCCTGTAGGTAGATATCAAATCCGAGAAACACAAGCTCCAGAAGGATATCTTTTAGATTCAACGCTCCATGAAGTTTTCATAAATGAAAACTCGATAGAAGAAGTAACATTAACTATTCAAAATATCCTTGATACCGGCAGCGTCAAACTAATAAAATACGCTGAAGAGAGTCGGGAAGTCTTACAAGGAGCGGTCTTTGAGTTACAAGATAAAGATGGAACAGCTTTGCAGTCTGGGTTAACCACAGGCGTTGACGGAAGACTAGCGATCGAAGGTTTGGCACCAGGAACATATCAGCTGGTAGAAACGCAAGCACCGACTGGTTATGAGTTGGATGCGACC